>NZ_NEFD01000009.1 GCF_002252155.1 Wohlfahrtiimonas sp. G9077 | reverse complement strand
ATTACTGTATATATAAATATACGCTGGAATTGATTTGGTTCGAAACTTGTATTTCTGTAATCACTTCAATACAAGCTCCCACACAAACCACTTAAGATTAATCTGTTAAAGAACTCGAGGGAGTCAAGTGACTCAACCTCGTGAAGAGCAGGCTATTTTACATGATCTAAATCATTTGTCAACACCTGATTTGAAAAGTTTTTTTCAGCTAGGTAGACTAAACCACCATCTCAACCTCTCAAAACCCTTCAAACTCACCGCTTTTCAGCAGCGCCTCGTTCAGAAGAGGTGCTCATTATAGATAAATTCAGAGATGTGTCAACACTCTTTTTCAATTAATCTTAAACTATTTCACAAAAGTGATATTTAACAATGAGATAAAATATAAAAATAATTGAAAATAATGTTGTCTTATACTGATTTAGCCCTGCCCTATTCTATCTCTATTATGGATATAGATACAAAAAAACCCGCCACTTCTGGCGGGTTTTGCGGATGGATCATCCAATTTTTTTAGCATCCGGACGTTTTCTTTGCATAAAACGGCGTAAGGTTGTTTTCTTTTGGGTGCCTTTACGCAGACCCACAATCTTTTCTTCCATTTTAACGTGCTCTTCATCGTGTACCCATTCACGCCAAATCACTAATAAGAGTGCCATTAATACAGGACCAATGAATAAACCCAATAATCCCATGGTTTGTAAACCTCCCACTAAACCAAAGAAGGTTGGTAAAAATGGGAGTTTAGCAGGACCGCCCACCAAACGTGGACGAATGGTTTTATCCACAATAAAGAGCTGGCATGTGCCCCATGAAAAGAGAATGATGCCTTGCGTTACCAAGCCGCTGCCCACTAAATACAGTGAGACCATTGTCATTGACAATGGTGCACCACCTGGAATCAATGCGAAAATCCCTGTCATGATGCCAAGCGTTAAGGCTGTTGAGGAAGGAATGCCCACCATCCAATAGACTAGACCGAACACAATGCCTTCACCAATGGCAATGATCACCATGCCGGTCACTGTGGAACGAATCATAATTGGCACCACGCCAGAGATGCGCTCCCAGCGATCTAAAAACATAATGTGCCCAACTTTTGCTAAATTGCTTTGCAGCTTTTTGCCATCCTTATATAAGAAAAACAAAATGATCAATATGAACAATAGATGAAAGCCGATACTCGCAAATTGTTTACCCAACGACAGAATGTAATTGGCAAAGCTTGTGACACGCTGCAATCCTGCCAACTGTAAAAGCTCATTGAGGCCATTTTCTTTACCTAAATATTCTAACCATAATTCATTGAGCTGATGCCCAACGAGCGGTAAATTCTTGATCCATTCAGGGGTTACGCTGCCATAACGATTGAGTTGGACCAACCAATTGCTCAAACCATGAAATTCAAACAATAGATAATGCCCCAACCAAAAAACAGGCAAAACAATGAGAAGTGTAATGATGATGATGGCAATGGTGGCCGAAGAGATGGAGCGACCACCCGTCATGCGGAGCAATTCTCGATACACAGGCCATGTTACTACTGCAATGATGATGGCCGCTAAACCAGGTGCAAAGAATTGATGAAAAAAGAAAACACCTGCAAAGAGCAGGAAAATAATCAGCCACTTACCTACAGGATGGTAAGTAAGTGGCTTCAATGCTGCTGCCGAATGCTTTACATTCATTATTAGAGATGCTCGACTGTTAGAATTTCATACAATTGTACACCGCCCGGTGTCTCAATGCGAACTTCTTCACCCTCTTCTTTACCAATTAATGCTCTTGCAATGGGGGAAGTAACCGACAACAACCCTTTTTTAACATTTGCTTCATGTTCACCAACAATTTTATATGTCACCTCATCATCACTGTCTAAATTTAACAATGTGATGGTGGTGCCAAAGATCACTTTTCCTGTTGGTTCGATGGATTTTACATCGATGATTTGTGCGTTTGATAAACGCGCTTCATAATCTGCCAAACGCGCTTCTACAAAACCTTGCTGTTCACGCGCTGCATGATATTCAGCATTTTCTTTTAAATCGCCATGTTCTCTTGCTTCTGCAATCGCTGCGATGATCGCAGGTCTTTGCACGCTTTTGAGTTCATGAATTTCTGCCTTTAGCGCTTCTGCGCCTTCCACTGTCATTGGGAATTTTTGCATCACTACCACCAACCTTTATTTTCCATATTAATCCATGGCTCTTGCGGCTCAAGTTTGTCACCTTTTTGCAACAACTCAATTGAAATATCATCCGGTGAACGTAAAAATGCCATCCAACCATCGCGCGGTGGCACATTTAATTCAATGCCAGCATCTAACACACGCTGACAAACGTCATAAATGTTATCCACTTCAAAGGCTAAATGACCAAATGCACGGCCAATGCCATACGTTTCATCTGAATTCCAATTATAGGTTAACTCAACTTCCGCACCTGTTGGATCATTTGGGCACGCCAAATAAACCAATGTACATTCCCACTGAGGGTATTCTTTTCTGCGTGTCTCAATCAATCCGAGCACATTACAATAAAAATCCAACGATTTTTCAAGATCCGCAACGCGTACCATTGTATGTAAAAATTTCATATGTCCCTCTCAATAAAAATGATCCATATTACCTTTTAGATAATATAGATCATTTTACATTTAGACAAATTAAGCGTGTCTTTTATTGCGCAACAACCACTTGAGCTGCACGCACTAAACGATCGTTCAATGTATAGCCTGTTTGCACCACATCCACGATTTCATTGCTTGGTTTACCCGTGTTTGGAATCATGGTGATGGCTTGATGGAACTCAGGGTTCAACATTTCACCCATTGGGCGCACTTGTTTGACACCAAATTTTTCCACCGCATTTAACAACATGCGATACGTCAGCTCAGAGCCCTCTTTAAATTTAACCAACTCTTCAGATAAGTTCTCTTGCTTTTCAAGTGCGTTGATTTCAAATTCTAACGCATCAATGCAAGGCAATAATTCTTTAACGAATTTTTCTAAGGCGAACTTATGGGCATTGGCTAAATCGATCTCTGTGCGACGACGCAAGTTTTGCATATCCGCTTCTGAGGCCAATAAGCGTTGAAAAAGAGCATCTTTCTCTTGCGTTAATTTCACCACTTCGTCTGCTAAATCTGTGTCCTCAGCAAGTTCTTCTACGCACGCTTCATCCATCGATGTTTCCACCGCTGCATCTTCTGCTTGTGCCATCTCTTTCTCTTTTTCAGCATTACTCATCTGTTTTTTCCTTCTAAACTTAGTGAATAGTCTGTTCATAATGAGGTTTGATCTGTGATTTTCAAGAGATTAATCATCCCAATCTTCTAAACCATCTAAATCATACTCTTTTTCAAGTTGTCTTAAGAGCGCACGCTCTTCACGCTTTGCTTCGATGTCACGCCAAGCTTGCGACTGAGAAACCTTAACCTCAGGAATCTCTTCCTCTTCAACAGAATCTTCATCCATTAAATCGTTGTCATCTTCAAAATCAGTTTTCATATGTAAAACCTCCCTTTCATAAATTTATAAAAGCCTTATATATTAAACTGAGAAAAAAGCAATATTAATGACGGGCATTTTTTAAACAATAAAAAGGGCCACCGCTGTTTATCGCGCTAGCCCCTTGTTTTATCGATCATTTATTTAATCAATCGAGATGATTAATTTCTGATTTATTGATTCCCATCGATGTCAAACATGCGTTTTTTACGATGCACCACTTTTACACTCTTTTTCACAGGTTTAGGCGCATTAAAATCATCTTGCACATCACGCGCGGGCGCTTCACGACGACTGAAAAGCTGCTTCACTCGTTTTTTATTTTGACGAGCAACGCTCGCCTCAAACGAATCGAATGCAAAAGGATTACGATTTTCATTCACAATGGAATTGCCGTGATTGCTGTTAAACGGATCTTCATTGTGATGAGAAATGTCTTGTGGCTGCGCTTCATAAGGTGCTTCATGTTCCACAGGTTTAGCAGCGCGTTGCCCAAATGGCGTATTGCGCTTTTTCTGCGTATTTTTGCCGCCCAACTTACGAAGGCCGCGGCCGCGTTTTTCTGTTTTCTCAGGTTTCTCTTTATTATTGCGATCTTTTAGGCGCAAAATATTATGAGAACGCTGCGGCGGTGCTGCTTGCACAATGGGCAGTGTCCATTTAAGCTCACTTTCCATCGCATCAATCCAAGGCGTTTCATCATTGGTGACAATGGAAATGGTGTTCGGCACATTGAATTTTTCACCAAAAGTTTCAACACGCGCCTTAAACTCAATGCCAACATCCGGTAGATCAAAGAAAATCACTTTGCCAATGTCGCTTAAATCTGTGGTTTGTGCCACAGATTCTGGCAATAACAATACTTTTAACTCGCCAGATTGCAATTGTTCAATGACCTTCTCTTTCGCTTCTTCTGATAAATTTGCATGCAAAATGCGTGAACGCACTTTACCTTGATACAAATACTCTTCTAAGCGATGCGCATTGTGACGTGTACGCGTGATCACTAAGGTTTTTTCCTCACTGCCCTTTAACACGTTGCGTAAATAAGCGCGTTTATAATTGCGATCCACCAAGACAATGTGATGCCCCGCTTCTGCAACGCTTGCATCCACTTCATGGCTCACAACTTCAGGCTCTGGCTCAACAAAGACTTTAATCTCCGGCATTGCCTTATCATCGCTTTGTGCTTTGACCACAATTTCAGGTGCGTCTTCCATCATCGGCTCAATTTCTAGCACAATCGGTGCCGCTTTTTCTGATGTTTTGAAAGAATCAGAGAGCGCAACACTCATCAATGGTACGATTTTACAATCTGCCAATAATTGCGTCACACAAGGCTCTACAATCGCCGCCATGTCATCCATGCTTTCAGGCGTAATGGTCATCACAAAATGGGAAGCTTGCAACACTTCTTCCGTGAGACGCTCGCCAATTTGAAATGCCATCATCGGCGCGACAATCACAGAAGTTGCAAACACATGTTCTGCCACAGTATGCGGATAAACGGCCGCTACACTCTCTTGTCCTAAAATGCGTGCCAATAAAATGGCCACATCAAAACACTCAGACACAGAATTTGTCACCACGATCATTCGGCGATGATCTGCCAATGCTTTGTGATCATTTCGCAACAACTGTAAGACATCTTTATTGAGCAAAGAGGTAAAATGTAACGGTTCTAACTCAGGATAAAGATCCACGGCCTGCTGAATATGATCGCTTAATGCGTCACACAAGCTAATATTAACTTTTTTACTCATCGTAAACTTTATATAACAATTCCTTGAGGACATCCGCAGCTGAAAAGCCTGATCGTCGGATGCAATATGTAAAAACTTATACCAATTACGGAGAACTTATGGGCTGATCAACCATCAAGCCATCTCCAACATTATGAAGTTCATTCGTCAACTACTATACTGAATAATATCACAGCTGTCATTTTTTTCACACGCACAGCGCACAAAAGTTGTATAACTTCGGTATAATCCTAACCATCGATATTTTCATACCAAACATAGGAATCATAAATGAAAAAGATTATTAAATGGATCAACTTTGTTGTCTTTTTGGTCTTTCTGACCTTAATTTTCTTCGTTCTTTATTTAAACCGCGGCATTGAAGTGCACTTTGATTATTTAATTGGAGATGCCGTGTTAACCTTGCCTGCTGTCATCAGCATCATCTTTTTATCAGGCGCTGTGTGCGGCATCATCGTGTCATTGCTCTTAAGCCTTGGCAGTTTTGGTGAATCTTTCCGTCAGCGTCGTGAATTGAAAGCTGCAAAAAAATCCCTCAAAAAACTACAAGAAGAGAAAGCCCTCTAATTTATGTTTGAATACATCTGGATCCTTTTACCGCTTGGCTTGATCATTGGTTGGTATGCTGCAAAACTTGACAGTTCTCGTAAACGCAAACTCCACCAATATTTAAACCTGCGTTATTACCTAGATAAAGAGAAGGTCAAAACGCCGATCTCAACACCGGACGCCGCCATTCCATTAAATGTGGAAGATGAGGGGATTCATTTCACTTTAACCCTTGGCGATGCATATCGTCGCCGCGGCGAAGTGGATAAAGCGATCGAGATGCATGAACATTTATTGAATTCATTAGACATTGATGATGCAAAACGCCCAGAAGTGCTGATCTCGCTCGCTGAGGATTATGTGCATGCGGGCATTTTTGATCGCAGTGAACGCACTCTGCGTGAACTGCTCTCAAGTGCTTATCATGATGAAGCTGCATTAAAATTGGCGGCGCTGTATAAACAGCAAAATGATTGGCTACAAGCGGCCAGCATGTATGAGCGCATCAATGACTATAAGGCGCGTTACACCACAGAAGTGGCCCATCTTTATTGTGAGATTGCAGAGCAAGCGCTAACGGATCACGATTTAGAACAAGCCATTTTTTGGTCAGCACGCGCCTTAGCAGTGGATGAGAACTTAGCGCGAGCAAGTTTAATCAACGCCTACATTGCGTTGACGCATCAAGATTTCCATAAGGTGATTGAAACCTTAACCCTATTATCGGAGCAACAACCATCGCTCATTGCCCTCATTGTTCCCATTATGTATCGCGCCATGATGAATGTGGATCAACAGCATTTTACACCTTGGCTAGAGAACATGATTGATGCTCACCCTCATTTCTTTTATTTGAAATTGTGGAAAACCCATCATCTTGTGATGAATGATTCACTGACCGCTGCGATTGATTATTTACATCAAGCCTTGATGGAAACAAAAAATCTCAAAGGCATCACGCTGCTCAATCAGCTCAATGCACTTAATGACGATGATCATCAAACCACTTTTACCTTGTATCACGAAACCTTTCATCATGTAATTGACTACTACGCACAATTTCGTTGTGAGAAATGTGGCTTCATCAGCAAAACACTACAATGGCACTGCCCAAGCTGCCAATCATGGAATACAGCTGCGCCGGTTTCTGATATTATAGCGCTTCAAAAATAGTTACAGAGGACTCTATGCAAACAACATCACCCATCATCGTTGCCATCGATGTTGATCATACGCAAGCTGCATTGAACTTAATGGATGCACTTGATCCTGCTTTATGCCGTTTAAAAGTTGGCAAAGAGCTCTTTACCATGGCGGGCCCGAGCATTGTGGAAGCCATGCAAAAACGTGGCTTTGATGTATTTTTAGATTTAAAATTCCATGACATTCCAAACACTGTGGCCAGCGCCGTTAAAGTGGCAGCTGAATTGGGCGTTTGGATGGTGGATGTTCATGCCCTTGGTGGCCGCAAAATGATGTGTGATGCCAAAGAGGTGTTAAGCGGCTACTCAAATCCACCTTTATTGATTGCTGTGACATTGCTCACTAGCATGAGTGATGAGATGGCCAATGAAATTGGTTTACTTGGCAATAAAGATGAGATCGTGACACGCTTGGCCAATTTAGTGGCCGAATGCGAATTAGATGGCGTCGTCTCTTCCGCTAATGAAGCGAGCATGATCAAATCCTTGCAACCGAATTTACTCACTGTTTGCCCTGGCATTCGTTTAGATGATACAGTCAAAACAGATGATCAAGTGCGCATCATGACGCCACAAAAAGCGGTGGCAGCTGGTGCAAATTATTTAGTGATCGGCCGACCGATCACCCGTGCAGCAGATCCTCGCGAAGCATTGCACAACATTCTCTCTACCCTTTCCATTTAATTTGAGGAGACCGTAATTATGATGACTAAAGAAGAAGTGCAAAAAAGAATCGAAGCCGGTTTAAAATGTGATTATATTCTCGTCTCTGGTGATGATGGCCGTCATTTTGATGCCATCGTTGTGAGCGCGGCATTTGAAGGCCTTGGCAAATTAAAGCAACACAAATTGGTGTATGAAACTTTAGGTGATGCGATGCAAACCGATGAGATCCATGCACTCTCTGTGCACACTTATACGCCAACAGATTGGGAGCGCGTTCATGCACTCTAATGGCAACATTCCTAAACTCATCATTGAGGGCAATGGTCCATTGTCTGGTGAAGTGGTGGCAAGCGGTGCAAAAAACGCCGTTTTGCCCATTTTAGCAGCCACCATTTTAGCCTCAGAACCTGTCACCTTACACAATGTGCCTAAATTGCAAGATGTGATTGTGCTCACCGATCTTTTAAAAGATTTGGGCGCAAAAGTTGAGATCAATGGCAATACCGTTGTGATTGACCCTCGCAGCATCACCAAAATTCGTGCAAGCCACAATTTGGTGAAATTGATGCGTGCTTCCATCTTGGTGCTGGGTCCATTGGTCAGTAAATTTGGTGAAGCTGAAGTCTCTTTACCTGGCGGATGTGCCATTGGCAGCCGACCTGTGGATCAGCACTTAAAAGGGTTAGAAGCTTTAGGCGCGAACATTGAGCTTAAAAATGGTTATGTGTTTGCATCAACGCCCAATCAAACAAAGCTGACGGGCAACCATTTCACCTTTGATATGATTACAGTAACAGGCGCTGAAAACATCATCATGGCGGCAGTTTTAGCCGATGGTCGCACGGTGTTAGATAACTGTGCACAAGAGCCCGAAGTGGTGGATTTATGTGAAATGCTCATCACATTGGGCGCACAAATTGAAGGCGTTGGTACAAGTCGCCTTGTGATCGATGGCGTCATGCAATTGACCGGCGGTGAACACACCATCATGCCTGATCGCATTGAAGTGGGGACTTACTTAGTGGCAGGAGCCATGACATACGGTGACATCATCGTCAATGATTGTATGCCCATCCATCAAGAAGCCACCATTGAAGCGCTCTTGCAAACGGGCTGCGGCGTTGAAGTGATGAATCATGCCATTCGCGTCTTCCCAAAAGCCACAAAACTCAAAGCCATTGATATCAAAACGCAACCTTATCCAAAGTTTGCAACCGATATGCAAGCCCAATTCATGGCATTGGCCACGATTGCGGAAGGCAAATCCACCATCATTGAAACCATTTTTGAAAATCGTTTCATGCATGCCAATGAGCTCAGCCGCATGGGTGCAAACATTCGCATTGAAGATCACATGGCGATTGTGACAGGTGTTGATCATTTATCCGGCGCTGAAGTCTCCGCCACCGATTTACGAGCCTCTGCCGCCCTCATCTTAGCGGGATTGGTGGCCGATGGTACCACAACCATGGATCAAATTTATCACTTAGATCGTGGTTATGATGGCATTGAGTGTAAATTGACAAGCTTAGGTGCGAAAATCCGTCGCATTTAATGCCTAATGTTAAAAAAGCCAGTATGTACTGGCTTTTTTTCTATCTATTTTTTGATTTTTTCCCAAAAGGCATCGTGGGCCGCGATCTCTTCAGCCGTGGCATAAATCACGCGCGTAGCTTCAGGTAAAACAGCTGCGGCATCGAATAAAGATGAATCGAGCGACACTACTGTACGCTCCTCATCTTCATCGCCACCAAAGAGCGAGTCTTGTCCGCCTGTCATGGCTAAAAAGACTTGTGCCAGGATCTCAGAGTCAAGTAACGCGCCATGCAATGTACGCTTAGAGTTATCAATCCCTAAACGGCGGCACAAAGCATCTAAGCTGTTGCGCTGCCCAGGATACATATCCCGCGCCATTTTTAAGCTGTCGATCACGCTGCATTGCGCGCTCAAGGTTTGCATCTTCAGCAATTTCAATTCATGATCTAAGAACTTCATGTCAAATGCGGCATTGTGGATAATGAGCTCAGCACCATCAATATAATCCACAAAATCTTGTGCAATGCTCGCAAAAACCGGTTTATCACTCAAAAACTCTTCACTTAAACCATGCACATTAAATGCTTCCACTGGCATGTCGCGCTCAGGATTGATGTACACATGAAAGTGATTGCCCGTCAGCATGCGATCGACCATTTCCACACAACCGATCTCCACAATGCGATCGCCCGTTGACGGATCCATGCCTGTGGTTTCTGTATCGAGTACAATTTGTCTACTCATCGCTTAACCCTCGTTCATTTTTGACAGCATCGGTGGCCAATGTATCGGCGCGCTCATTTTCAGGATGTCCCGCATGTCCTTTCACCCATTGCCAATCAATGGAGAGATGACGATCACGTTCGATCACCAACTGCTGCCATAGATCCACATTTTTCACAGGCTGCTTACTTGCAGTTTTCCAACCGCGTGCAATCCAGCCATTGACCCATTCATTGATGCCCTGCTGCACATAACGAGAATCGGTGATCAATGCCACATGACAAGGTTTTTTCAGCGCTTGCAGACCTTTAATGGCCGCCGTCAGCTCCATGCGATTATTCGTGGTGTCCGCACAATAACCTGACAGCTCTTTTTCATGCCCGTGATACTTTAAAATGCAACCCCAACCGCCTTTGCCGGGATTGCCACTGCATGCGCCATCGGTATAAATATAGACTTTATCCATCATCACACAGCAACTGTGGCTTTAATGTGAGGATGAGACTCATAATTGACCAACTCAAAATCCTCAAATTCAAAACTAAAAATGTCTTTTTTCAATGGATTGATCTTTAGCTGCGGCAATGGCAATGGTTCGCGCGTTAATTGCAATTCTGCTTGCTCAATGTGATTGGCATATAAATGGCAATCCCCGCCTGTCCAGACAAAATCACCCACTTCTAAGTCACACACTTGCGCCATCATGTGAGTTAAAATCGCATAACTGGCAATGTTAAATGGCACGCCTAAAAATAGATCCGCTGAGCGCTGATACAATTGGCAGGATAATTTGCCATTGGCCACATAAAATTGGAACAATAAATGACAAGGTGGCAACGCCATGTTTGGCACTTCACCCACATTCCAAGCGCTCACAATGAGGCGACGGGAATCGGGATTGGTTTTAATCTGCTCAACCACTTCTGTGATCTGATCGATGGTTTGACCATCTTGCGTTGGCCAACTGCGCCATTGATGACCATACACCGGCCCTAAATCACCGTTTTCATCGGCCCATTCATTCCAAATGCGCACGCCATTGTCGGTTAAATATTGAATGTTCGTATCGCCCTTTAAAAACCATAACAATTCATGAATGATGGATTTTAAGTGCAACTTTTTCGTGGTCAATAAAGGAAAGCCTTGTTGCAAATCAAAACGCATTTGATGCCCAAAGATGGAGTAGGTGCCTGTGCCTGTTCTGTCCTCTTTGAAGGCGCCTTCATTTTTAACCTTTGCCAGTAAATCTAAATATGTTTGCATCTATTGCCCTTTGTTGTTGCGATGTGCGTAAATCATTAATCCTAAGCCGGCAATGATCATCGGAATACAGAGAATCATGCCCGTGGTGAGCCAATCGGTTCCGAGTCGATAACCTAAATGTGCATCCGGCTCGCGGAAGAATTCTACAACAAAACGTGCAATGCCGTAACCTGCTAAGAACATTCCCGATGCGGCGCAGCGTGGTCGTGGCTTGTTTGTGTACCACCAAAGGACAATAAAGAGCAATAAGCCTTCTGTGATCGCTTCATACAATTGAGAAGGATGCCGATACACCAAGCCATTGACAACAGGTGCGTGTTCAAAAAGCACACCCCATGTTTGATCGGTATATTTTCCCCAAAGTTCACCATTGATGAAATTACCAATGCGTCCAAAAAAGAGTCCTAATGGTAAGAGCGGCGCGAAGAAATCGGTGATTTGCCAAAAGCTCTTTTGGATTTTTCTACGCACCAACAGTGCTGCCACCAACGTACCCAATAAGCCACCGTGAAAACTCATGCCACTCCACTCGATGGTGTGTCCGTTCCAACCAAGAATAAAGAGCGGATTTTGCAGCACTTGTTCCCAACCATAAAAAATGGCATAGCCAATTCGCCCGCCTAACACAGCACCAATGAAGAGATAAAAGGCAGCATCGCCCACATTCTCTTTTGTCCAAGTCGAGCCCGGCTTTTTCGCACGATAATTGCCAAGGCCAATGGCAATGAGCAATGCCACAATGTACATCAAAGAGTACCAACGCACCGCTACTGGGCCGATGGCAAAAATCACAGGATCAATCTGCGGCGTAAATATCATATCAATTTCCAATTTCAATAAAAAAGGGCTATTCAACGAAAGCCCTTTGCTGGTCAATGAGGCAGCATGGATTACTGTGCTGTTGCAGCCTGTTCAGGCGCTTTGGCTTGTTTTTCTTTGAGTAAAGATTTAGACACTTGATCCACCGCTTCCACAATGCCTTCATAAGAAGTTGCTTTAGAGGTTTCACCGTTCACTAAATATTCACCATCAATGATGAAAAATGGCGTGTAATCTTGCTGATATTGATTTTGTACTAAGTCTAACGCGCGGTTATAACTCGCTGTGACAGGAAATGAATTCCATGTCTTTAAGAAGGTCGCTTCATCAATGCCTGCATTTTTCTGTAAATATGCCGCAATGTTTTGAGGATCAAAATCACGCATGCGATCCACCATCAATGCTTGATACATCACAGGGTGGGCTTTTTCCAATTCACCCATCGCCTCTAACGTGAAAAACGTGCGGGACAGTTGACCCCAGACGCCTTCCCCTGGCATATGAATGCGCACAAAGTTCACATCGTCAGGCTTTGTTTTTAACCAGTTTGCCACCGGCGCTTCTAACTGATAACAGTGACCACAAGTGTAAGAAAAGACTTCCACCACTTCCACTTGTTCAGGATTAGAAGTTTTCACCAACTGTGCTTTTTCTGGCAATTTAACCGATTGTGCACCGGCAAACAACATAGAGCCCACCAATAATGTGGTACCTAAGAGTTTTTGTGACATTGATCTTAAAGACATAGCTTCACTCTCTCTTGATTAAAGGATTGACTTATTTTGGCTGCATGTACTTGATGTACGTTGCCACCGCTTCGATCTCAGCATCACTCATGCGTTCTGCAATGTCACGCATCATGCCCGCAGGATCGTTGCTGCGTTTATAAGTTTTAAAGTTGTACAATTGATTGGTTAAGTACTCATAGTTTTGGCCGATCAATGCAGGATATGCCGCAGGGCCATTACCTGTACCAGATGGGCTATGACATGCTGCACATGCAGGGATGCGTTTGTTCATGTCACCACCAAAATAGATTTGCTCACCGCGCACCATCAAAGCTTTAGCTTTTGCTTCGGCTGCTGCGATTTCATCATTGGCACCTTCTGCTTTACGCACCGCACTTTTCGCACCACGTAAATCACGGGACATGGCTTTTAATTCTTTAGCAGCATCTGCATTGTTTGCATCGGCTTTCACCAATGCTTTTAATTCAGCTTCTTTTGCCTCTAACGCTGCTAAATCATTTTTAGCTTTTTCCAAATCCGTCGCCGCTTGTGTGCGTTTGGCGCTGAAATCTTCATCTAAATGATAAAACAACATGGGTTGTTTGCTGTAGTAAGCAGAGATGTTGGCAATGTCTTGATCAGACAACATGCTCGCTTGCGGGCTCATGGTCATTTCAAAACGAGAACCCGTGGCATCTTTTGATTCTTTTAATGCATGCAATTGAACACGAAGATAATTTTCGTGCTGACCTGCTAATTTAGCTTGATGTGGTAATGAGGCAACACCTTCACCATAAACCCCATGACACGCGGCACACTGTGTTTCTACGATTTTTTTCGCATCATCTGCATTGCCCACCAAGTTTTGTGCATTTGATAATGCCATGGTGAGTCCTAAGGTACCGAGTGCTAATAATAGACGATTATAAGACAGCACAATAATTCTCCTACACTTTTTTTCTGTCATTGATATTCAAAATATCGATTATTCTAATACAAATGGGAAAATAATGTCACAAATAAATGTGGCAAGTTCCATTATTCCCCACCGTAATCCAATGGCTTATTTATTTTTCTTTGGCCAGTTCCGCCTCATAAGCATCCCATGCAGCCCACTCATCAGCGTTATCCACTTCTTCTGTTGGATCCACCAATAAATATACCCAACGCTCTTCCATCAATTTTTCAATTTCCAATAAACGCTCAGCGTTTTCCTTTGGAATCAAAGGAATGTCAAATCCGTCACGATCATTGCGACAAATGGCCAATGTACCATTACCAAGCTGTTTGCGCTGCTCGGCGGTCACATTCACGTAACGGATCTTTTTTCCATCGGGGCTAAAGTTAAAGCGATCGGTTGCACTGTCAACATTGACACGTTTTTCATCAATGATGCGGCGCGCCTCAACACGCAATGCTTTGCGTTGCTGTTTTGCTTGCACCGCTTGATTCGCTTGTGCTGACTTTGCTTTCTCTTGAGCCTCGCGGGCAAGAACCGCATCCTTTTGAGCCTTTTGCTCTGCCTCAAGCTGAGCTTTTACATCCTTGTTGCGATGCGCTTGATGCTTCGCTTTTTTTCTCTCTTGGTCGACTTTCTTAGCGCGTTCTTCACTGACAACGCCGACTTTTAAAAGTTGATCACGCAATGACACGATTCTTCCCTCTTACTTTTCAATCAAATTAGAACAACAAACGGCAACGAATCGTGCCATCAACATGCTGCATCTCTTTATACAATGCTTCGGCATCTTGCTCTGTGGATTTGACATCTAACACCACATAACCAATATCGCCGCTTGTTTGCAGGTACTGCGCATCAATGTTCATGTCATAGTTAGACACTAAGTTGTTCATGGTGCGTAAAATGCCTGGGACATTGTGGTGAATGTGTAAAATACGGTGGCTGTCAGGGTTCACAGGCAAGGAAACTTCAGGGAAGTTCACCGCTGTAATGGTTGAACCATTGTCTGAGTATTTCACCAATTTAACAGCAACTTCTACGGCAATATTTTCTTGCGCTTCCATGGTTGAACCGCCAATATGTGGCGTTAAAATCACGTTGCGGAAGTTACGAAGTGGCGTGATGAACTCATCTTGGTTTGATTTTGGTTCAACAGGGAAAACGTCAATTGCCGCGCCCGCTAAATGTTTAGACTCAATCAAATCTGCCAATGCTTGTAAATCCACCACTGTCCCGCGAGAAGCGTTTAATAACACCGCGCCTTTTTTCATGCGATTGAGGTTTTCACGGCTCATTAAGTTCTTCGTGGATGCATCTTCTGGCACATGCAATGTCACAATGTCAGACACTTCTAACAAACGGTGCAAATCCAATGGTTCAGAGTTACCAAGTGCCAATTTTGTCTCTGTATCATAATACACAACATTCATACCAAAGCTTTCTGCCAGAATGCTCACTTGTGTCCCGATGTGACCATAACCGATGATGCCCAATGTTTTACCGCGCACTTCATGTGAGCCATTGGCAGATTTCAACCAACCACCTTCATGACACACATAGTTTTTCTCAGGAATGCCACGCATGAGCATGATCATCTCTGCAATCACCAATTCAGCCACAGAGCGCGTGTTTGAATATGGCGCATTAAACACAGGAATGGCGCGTGCTAAGGTCTCTTCTAGATCCACTTGATTCGTACCAATACAGAAGCAACCAATGGCCATCAATTTAGGCGCTTGGTCGAGCACTTCTTTGGTGATGCGCGTGCGCGAACGAATCCCGATGATGTGAGCATCTTTTAAGGCTTCGATTAATTCTGCACCTTCAAGGGCTTTTGCATACGTTACAACATTGGTGTAACCAGATTTATGCAAACATTCCACGGCAGAAGGGTGAATGCCTTCAAATAAAACGATCTTAATCTTTTCTTTAGCTAATGAGTACATTTGGTCCAATCCTTTTTAGCTTAATTGCGTAACAACATATTGTTTCAATAACTGTGCATCGACCGGCAACTTCTCAAAGCGCTGCGGCAATGCTTCAATCTCTGCATAGTCAGCAGGACGCTCTGGCACAAAACCTAAGGCTTGCTCAACAGTTTGTGCAAATTTAATCGGCTGAGCAGTCTCTAAATACATTTGTGGAATGCCTGCATCCTTGTATTGTGCGGCCACAAAAATACCATCTGCGGTGTGGGGATCCACCACCACATTGAAGTCATCATACACCTTACGAATGGTTTCCACACGATTGTCATGCAAACTCTGACCAGACTCAATGTTCCAATTGGCACGTTCTGCCCAAACTGGATCATTGGTTAAATCAAAATAACCTTGTGTTTCAATTTGTTGCCATAATTGATGCGTGCGCTCTGCCCCAAGCAATAAATAGATGAAGCGTTCAAAGTTACTTGCCTTAGCAATGTCCATTGATGGGCTTGAGGTCAAATGCACATCTTTAGAAGCACGCGGGCGATAAATGCCTGTTTTAAAGAATTCATCGAGCACATTATTTTCATTGGTGGCCAAGATGAGTTTACGAATCGGTAAACCCATTGCACGTGCATAAATGCCCGCAAAAATATTGCCAAAGTTACCCGATGGAATGACAAAATCCATCGGCTCGCCGATCTCTTTTGCCGCCGCTAAATAGGCTTTAAAGTAATAAACGATTTGCGCTAAAATGCGTGCCCAGTTAATGGAGTTCACGGCACCTAAATGGTTCGCTGCTTTAAATTCCGCATCGTTATTGAGGGCTTTGACCAAATCTTGGCAATCATCAAACACGCCTTCAACGGCAATGTTAAAAACGTTGTCATCTTGCACAGAGTACATTTGCGCCGTTTGGAAATCACTCATGCGGCCAAATGGGCTGAGCATGAATACATTGATGCGTGGTTTGCCACGCATGGCATGAATGGCACTTGAACCGGTGTCACCAGACGTTGCCCCGACAATGTTCAATTGTTGATCACGTTTTTCAAGTAAATAAGGGAACAATTCACCCAAAAACTGCATTGCCATATCTTTAAAAGCAAACGTTGGGCCATTTGACAGACCCACCACATAATCTTCATTGAGTTTAGAGAGACTGACAATCTCATCCATCCCAAATTTTTCAGCGGTGTATGCGCGCTCTAAAATGCCTTTTAAGTCATCAGCTGGAATGTCCGTAATAAAGCGGGACATCACGTTAAAGGCAAGCTCAGGATAGCTGAGGGATTGCCATGCTTGTAAAGTGTTGGTATCTACGGTTGGCACCATCTCTGGCATGGCTAAACCGCCATCTTTGGCCAATCCTTCTAAAACAACATCCGAAAACGCCTGCGGCTCGCTTTTTCCTCGGGTACTAATAAATTGCATGATATTTTCCATTCCAAACTGATCAATTGAAAGAACGGGATTGATTAAAGCACACAACAAAGCGGATCATCAAGGTGCGCGCTAAAATAAAATCCATGGCTTTACTCGCCAATCTCGTAGGGATCCATCACAATATAGTCGATGATTTGTGCTGTTTTTGGATCAATCACTGCCGTCATGAAGAGCGGTGCCTGCTCTTTTGGTGAAAAATAACGGATGGGCAACCACAAAAACTCGGATTTTTCTAGGCCATGTTTGGCCATCAAATCATTCGCCGCTTGTGTCGCGGCATCACTTTTGGCAAACACATCATAGCCTTTGGCCATTGTTAGCACGCGATCGATGTTCGCTTCATACGGCACATAATATTTTGGCTGCTTTGTGATGTCTAACCCAAAGAGTGCATCATTATTGATTTGAATGCGCGCCTCTGGATCCGGCACTGTTTGATCTACATCCACCACCGCCATTTTTAAGCCTTCAAACAGTGGAATTCGATCAAATGGCGCATGTGCTGAGAGATTTTCAGCACTCACTTCTTGATCCACCACCAATTCAAAGCGGTCAACATCAAAGGCAATGAATACAGGACGCGAGATGGAGATGGTCCAAGCCCCCCATGCAAAAAATGCCAGCTGACACAGCGTGATGACAGAGATATCTAGCACCTTCTCTTTACGAGACTTATGGGCTTTATAAGCAAAACCGACGCACAATGGCCCCACACACAGATCCACCATCACAATCATCCAAACCAATTGATAACCACCGATCTCTGTGGCCCAAATGCCAGGATACCAAAGGTGCACAATGAACAACGCAAGCCCACCGATCAATGCAATGCTGAATAAAAAATGATACAAAAAAGCCTTGAGATTAAATACTTTCGATAATGACATCATAATTTTACTGAGTTCTAGTGAATGATCCGGAATTATACAATAAACTGGACATGAAAAAATTTTACCTTATGGCTTGCAATTAAAAATAAATTGATAATAGAATCGAAAGGTAGACAAAATTATAACCACAGTAGGGGAACACTCAATGGAACACGACGCTTATAATCCTTTCACGCATGCTCAAAAACAATTTGATCATGTGGCAACCTCGTTACATCTTGAAGAAGGCATGAAGGACCTTCTTCGCTCACCGATGAAAGAGATTCACTTTTCCATCCCGATTAAAATGGACGATGGTTCAACGCGCGTGTTCAAAGGTTTCCGTATGAAGCACAATGAAGCTTTAGGCCCAGCTAAAGGCGGCATTCGTTTCCATCCTCATGAAAGCGTCGACACAGTGCGTGCATTGTCCATGTGGATGACATGGAAATGTGCAGTTGTTGGCTTGCCATTAGGCGGCGGTAAAGGCGGCGTCATTTGTGATCCACAAACATTATCTTTAGCAGAGCAAGAGCGCATTTGTCGCGGATATGTCCGTCAAATTCACACACTTTTTGGACCCAATACCGATGTCCCTGCCCCAGATGTGATGACCAATGGCCAACACATGGTGTGGATGCTCGATGAATTTGAAACCATCAATCAAGGCCATTTTCCTGGCATGATTACAGGCAAACCTGTCAATTTAGGCGGTTCACAAGGCCGTACAGAAGCCACAGGTTATGGCGTTGTGTATCACCTGCTTGCACTACTGGCAAAAAAAGATCTGAAAATTGAAAACACACGCGCCAGCATCCAAGGTTTTGGGAATGTGGCACAATACGCCGCAGAGCTATACAGCCAATTAGGTGGTAAAGTGGTTGCGGTTTCTTGTTGGAATCAAAAAGATCAAAAAAGCTATACTTTCCGCGACTTAAATGGCCTAGATGTAGCTAAACTTTTTGAAATTAAAGATGCCTTTGGCAGCTTAGACATTGATAAAGCCAAAGCCCTTGGCATTGAAATTCTACCGGGTGAAGCTTGGATTGAACAAGATGTAGACATCCTCATTCCTGCAGCCCTTGAAAACCAAATCACCTTAGAATCCATGGCCAAAATGTCCAAAAATGTACAAATCATTTGTGAAGGTGCCAATGGTCCAACGGCATATGAAGCCGATGCAGCGTTATTTGAGCGCGGAGTGACCATCATTCCTGACTTTTTATGCAATGCTGGCGGCGTCACTTGTAGCTACTTTGAACAAGTTCAAGGCAACACCAATTTCTATTGGGATAAAGAAGAAGTGCTCTCTAAATTGCAAACCTTCATGAACAATGCCTTTGAGAATGTTTATAACGTTGCGAAAGAAAAAGACATCAATCTGCGTGATGCGGCATACACCATCGCGATCACACGCGTTAAAGAAGCCGTACAAGCACGTGGCTGGGCATCCTAATTTGACCCCTTAAATTAAAAAAGCACCCTAAAGGGTGCTTTTTTATTGCCATTCATCAGCGCTTAATGGTGCGATTGGCCATATTATCCCCATCAGTGCCTTTTAAAATCACAAACACTAACGTGGAAAACAATGTAAAGAGCCCCATGATGATCATCGTGGCTTGAAAGGGCTCGGTTTTGTGATCAAAATAAGCCATTGGCACATGGGCAAAAATGTTCATAAAAATGGCCGCAAAAGCAATTGCCAATGTCAATGACGCTTGTTGCACCACCAACATTAAACTGTTACCGCTGCTCACATTGTCATCCGTTAGATCCGCGATGGTTAAGGTATTCATGGCGCTAAATTGAATGGAGTTACAAAACCCTAAAGCAAACAATAATGCAATCAACACAGCGGCATGAACATGTGGCGCCACAAAGCCCATCACCATGATCAAAATGCTGATCAACAGCGTATTGATGATCAGAACTTTTTTATAGCCATACCAACGCATAATCGTGGTCACCATGGGTTTATTGATGAGATTGGCCAAAGCCAATGGCACAAGCATCCAACCGGAAAGTTCAGGTGTATAGCCCATCCCGACTTGCAGCAATAAAGGCACCACAAACGGAATGGAGGCAATGCCAAGACGCGCTAAAATGCCACCAAAAATCCCCACTACAAAGGTGCGAATCTTAAATAACTCCACAGAATACAAAGGTGACGTGCTGTAATAGGCATAAATCCAATAACTCACCAATAACAACAAGCCTAAACAGAGGAGCATCATGGAAAACACTTCGTTATTCTGACGGCTGATGAACTGCAATCCCAAAATCAATAACGAGATGGAAGCGGCAAAGAGCACATAACCCACATAGTCCATCTTCACATTGTCCGCTTTATAGTCCGGCATAAAGAAAATTGCAAGGCTCAAACAGATCAAACCAATCGGCAAATTGATCAAAAACACCCAATGCCAAGAGAGATATTGCACCAAATAACCGCCTAAAATGGGCCCTAGCATCGGCCCAATCAATGCAGGGGTAATCGCATAATTCATGATGCGTAAAATGTCTGACTTAGGATAGGTTTTAAAAATCGATAAGCGCGCCACAGGAATCGACAATGCCCCGCCGACGCCTTGTAATACGCGGGAAAGATTCAATTGCGTTAAGTTCATGGACAATGCACAAAAGAGCGAGCCTAATGTAAACACAAATAAGGAAATGATGAAGGTATACTTTGTGCCAAATTTATCGGAGATGATGCCACTTAATGGCGTACAAATCGCCAATGTGAGTGCATAACTGATGATGGTAGATTGCATCTGTAGCGGCGATTCGCCAAGATCTTTGGCCATCGTGGGCAACGCGGTATTTAAAATGGTGGTCTCTAACATCTGCATAAAGATGGTAACCCCTAAAATCCACGGCAATACTGCTTTAGATCGCTCGGATACAATCGAATTGGCCATAATGTCTGTCTCTGTCACAAATAATGGATAACAGAATACCACTCAAAACCATAAAGTTTAAGTGGTGAAAAGATACATTAAGGATTTAAAAGATGGTCGGGGCAGAGGGATTCGAACCCCCGACCCACTGGTCCCAAACCAGTTGCGCTACCAGACTGCGCTATGCCCCGAAATCGATATAACCCTTCGAGATCTCGAAGGGTTATGAATAGTGGGGTGAACGACGGGGATCGAACCCGCGACAACTGGAATCACAATCCAGGGCTCTACCAACTGAGCTACGTCCACCATTGTTTGTTGCCAGAGTAATCGAGAATGGCGCGCTCGGCAGGACTCGAACCTGCTACCCTCGGCTTAGAAGGCCGATGCTCTATCCGGATGAGCTACGAGCGCTCAGGTCCAAGCTTACTCTTAAAAATTGGTCGGGGCAGAGGGATTCGAACCCCCGACCCACTGGTCCCAAACCAGTTGCGCTACCAGACTGCGCTATGCCCCGTTAATCATGTTCTCTAAAAGAGGACGCTACTATATAGCGAATTTTAAACCCTGTCAAACATGTGTTTAAAATTTAATCATTTTATTGATGATTACCAAACGATGCGCGGCAATTTTCTGCGGGATTTCTTTCGGTAATACATTTTCAATCAATGGCTTAACATCCACCTTGCTCAACACTTGATAAATGGATAATAATTGCGTTGACCACGCATTGAATGCCAATTGCTCACCTTTTAATTCAGCTAAAATTGCCATGCTTGCTAAATAATCATGCAATTGATCCGGCTTACGAAAGGCATCTAAACCCAATAAGAGATCCAACCATGTTTGTGCGGCTGTTAAATCTCGCGTTGGCCAATCTTTCCATGCATGTAATTTCTCTGCCGCGGCTTTTTCATGTACAGGTAAACGATAACGAGCTGCAAATGCCCGCACTTCATCCATCGTTTCAAACAGTGACAATAACAGCGCCACACGAATGTGCATGCCCTGCCCTGTTTTTATGCTGATGCGAAGCGCTGTAAACATGCTATCCACTGCGCTCATGTTTGCGTCAAAATAGGATTGCAATGCAGGAAATACCACATTTAATGCCCCTAAATCATAAAGCGCTTTAAAATAATGTTTGGCATTCACTTCGCTTAAAGCTTTGTGCGTCTCAAGCCAAATGCGCTCGGCCACCAAGTGATCAAGCTCGCCGCTTTTGATCATGTTATGCACCAATTGTGCGGTATCTTGAGCAATCGTAAAGCCATCATCATAAAAACGGGCATAAAAACGCGCCAAGCGCAACACGCGCAATGGATCTTCTTCAAAAGCAGGACTCACATGGCGTAAAATCCGCGCATTGAGATCATCGTACCCGCCATAAGGATCATATAAATTGCCGTCCTCATCTTTTGCCATCGCATTGATGGTCAAGTCACGGCGTAATAAATCCTCTTCAAGCGTGACATCTGGCGTTGCAAATACAGCAAAGCCACCATAACCGTGGCCTTGCTTACGCTCTGTGCGGGCAAGTGCATACTCTTCTTTCGTTTTCGGATGCAAAAAGACCGGGAAATCCTTGCCCACTTGCTGATAGCCTTGTGCCACTAAATCTTCAGCCGTTGCGCCCACCACAACCCAATCACGATCCTTGACGGACTTGCCAAGCAGTTCGTCGCGCACCGCACCACCCACCTGATAAATTTGTTGATTCATTTTAAAATCCAAATTGTTCTTGGGAAAATTGAATGCGCGTTGCGAAATCTTCTTCGGGTAAATCTTTGGCTTTGAGCATCGCTAAGCGTGCCTCCACCTTCTGATTACGTGCGGCTAAACCTGAGTCATTGGCGATCTGAATGTTTAAACCCGGACGCGCATTGAGCTCAAGAATCATGGGCCCTTTTTCTTGGTCAAGCACCATATCCACCCCAATGTAGCCAAGGTTAGAGAGCTCATAACAGCGACTTGCCAACGAAATGAAATCCTCCCAATGGGGAATTTGCAGATCAAAAATGCTGTTATTGGTGTCCGGATGGCGTTCAATTTTGTCATTGAGCCATGTACCACGCAGCGTTTTACCGGTGCGCAGGTTGATTCCTGCCCCGATGGCGCCTTGGTGAAGGTTCGCTTTACCGCTTGATTGACGCGTGGGCAAACGCAACATGGCCATCACAGGATAACCTTTGAGCACAATGATGCGAATGTCCGGCACACCTTCAAAACTGATGGATTTAAACACAGGATCTGGCGTCACGCGGTACTCAATCATGGCGCGATCACGCATGCCGCCCAGTGAATACAATCCCGTCAAAATATTAGAGATTTGGTACTCAATTTCGTTCATGGTGATGAGCTTACCGGAAATCGTTTTAAAACGATTGTCATCAAAGCGATCAGCCACCACCAAAATGCCATCACCGCCTGCGCCTTGGGCAGGTTTGATGACGAAATCTTGACGATCTTTTAAAATGTGACGCAAATTGCGCGTGATCTCGCTTTCCGTCTCAATGATGCCATAGAGCTCAGGCACGCTGATGCCTTCTTCCATCGCGCGTGCTTTGGTCAAGATTTTATCATCCACTAAGGGATAATAGCGGCGGTCATTGTATTTGAGGATGTAATCACCATTGCGCTGATTGATCCCCATGATGCCGCGCTTTTTCAAATCCTTCCATGTTTGAATATAGCCAAACATATTAACCTTCCTTCACCAGTGCTTTAAAGCGCACCAATTCCGTTAAACGGTAACCACGATAACGACCCATCGCCAACATAAAGGCAATGAGGATCAATAAAATGCCAGGGAACGTAAAGGCAAAATAGCTGAGCTCATTTAAGTTCATCACATAAAAGGCGATCGAGCCGGTGAAGAATGTACCTAATGCCACTTTAAAGGCAAAGGCGCCGCCACGCTCTTCCCATGTCACAGATAGACGTTCAATGGTCATGGTTAAAATCACCATTGGGAATAAAGTGACAGATAAACCTTGATCTAAACCAAGCTTATGACTCACTAAGCTTAAGATGGCAATTAAAATCACCACGCATGTTAAAACAATCGAAAGCCTTGGCAACATTTGCAGCTTTAAGTGCTCAAGATAGGATCGTATGGCAAGGCCAATGGCCACAATGATGCTAAATAAGAAGATCCCGAACACAAGCCCTGTTTCGCGAAATGCCAATGCGATCAATACCGGCGTAAAGGTTCCAAGTGTTTGTACGCCCACAATATTACGGAAGATCAAAATGGCCAAAACACCGAATGGAATCACAATCATGGTCAAATAGGTTTCTTGGATTTGAATCGGTAAGCTATAAAGAGAATAAGTTAAAAAACTGCTGGCTTCTGCATTGTTCACTTTATTGGAAATGATGCCCTTTGAGGTCAATTCGCGGTCATCTAAGCTAAAATTAATGCTTGCTTTGATGTCATTGGATACGGTCAATAAAGGATCATTGCCCACCCACCAAATGAGGCGATCATTCGTCAGGCCACGTTGCCCAGAATTGAGGTCAAAATAGACCCATTCGCCCAATTTTTTCTCATCTTGAGATTTTTCAATGTAGCTTCGCACAAACATTTGTGGCTTTTGATTCGAACCAATGCTAAGTTTTAAAGTGTGCACAAATTGAATCGGAATGCGCGCTTGGGAGAGTAAAATCTCCAAAACTTTACCGCGATTCTCAATGGAGTAATCACCTTCTAACAATGTTTTGGCATAATCATTGCGACGATCATTCAACGTTTGAATGGCTTCAGAGACAAAGGTTGCTGTATCCGATGAGAGCTCACGAATGCTGGCAATCAAGGAGTCTGCCGCAACTTTTTGTGCGCCATCAAGTGGAATGGGTTCACGGTACACTAAGCCCTTAGGACCAATGTAACGCTCCACATTGCCGGCCTCTTCAGAGACCAATAGGCGGTAATACAACGTTTGATCGCCGGTGGCTCTGCGTGATGAGAGAATCAATTGCTGATTGCCAAGTGGGTCAATCTCACGGGCAACGCCATAGTTACGGGCAAGGATATTGTCATCTTCTAGAATCACAGTGCTTAAACCATTTTCTTTCGATGGGATGAACAATTTCACTTTAACCGGTTTTGATCCACGGACATTAAAATTGATTTTGGTATCAATCGTCCAAACAGATCCACGAGAATCTTCCGTCAATGGGATTTTAAGCACCAATGCTTGATAGGCAATGGAGCCAAAGCCAATCACCAATAACAAAGTAATTAATATTTTAAGATGCAACGTTAGTGATTTCATATCTGCTCTTTCTATTGTTGACAATTCGGTTGTGTGGTTTCAGACAACGCGGGATCCACCACTGCTTTTAATTTGATCAGTCCTACTTTACCAATCAATATCGGGTATTGAAAGCGTGAGCGATCTTGTAAATTGACTTCCATCTTCTTGCGCTGATTGCCAAGACAGATCTCTAACTCAATCACAGGACGCTCTGATGATGTTGGCACCCCCTCATGCATGCGCTCACCTTCACGATTCTTAATGCGGCTCATGCGCTTAATGGGAAATTCATAAGTTTTATTGTTTTTTTCTAGCTGAAAACGCACCCACTTTTCTTTATTTTTAGTGAAAATCTTGATCTCTTTTGCACTCAAAGAGGCCGTTTTTGCACCCGTGTCTAATTTCGCGTGCAATTGAATATTGTTGAGCTGCGGCAAAACCACCTGTTCATCGTGTCCATAAACATGTTTGACCACCTCAGGTTTTTGCACAGGGGTCGATTCAGTGGGTTGATCACTTTTCTCTTCTGCCAACACCGGCGCAAAAAACAAAGGGAACAATAGCAAAAATTTTGAAATTGTTTTCATAAGGGTCCTTATCAGTAGCACATTTATTTTTTCATAGAGGATTGCAAGGCAAGCTTGATGAGCTCATCCACCGCCATTGCAGGTTGCGCGATCTTTTTAATCATCTTCTCAGCATCGCTCTGTTTATAGCCCAATGTGGCCAACGCCAATACGGCATCTGTGGTCGGATCAGCCATGGGTGTTTGTCCATTAAAGAGATCAACCCCAACAGACAATCCTTTACTCTTATCTTTTAATTCTACAATGAGGCGCTCTGCTGTCTTTTTGCCAATGCCTGGCACACGCGTTAAGCGCGCCACATCTTCACTTGATATCACTTCATACAATTCACTGACTGATAAGCCAGAGAGAATCACAATCGCACTCTTTGGCCCAATGCCAGAGACTTTAATCAATAAGCGAAATGCCTCTTTTTCTGCCTGCGTATAAAAACCATAAAGCAAACTGGCATCTTCACGCACAATGTTTTGAATTTCTAATGTGGTGCTCTCGCCAGCTTTCGGCAACATGGAAAATGTGGACACAGGCACTTCAATCTCATACCCAACACCACCGACATCTAAAATCACAATGTTCGGTGGCATTTTTTCCCAAATCAATCCCTTTAAGCGTGCAATCATTTTTTATTTCACTCCCAAAATTGGCCCATGAAAACCATGCGTCAAGGCGATGGCCAATGCATCGGCGGCATCTGCTTGCGGTTTTCGACTTAATTTTAATAGATGTTCCACCATATGCTGCACCTGCTCTTTTGTGGCGTGGCCATTGCCCACAACCGTTTGTTTAATGCGCGTTGGTGTGTATTCATGAATCTCAATATTCGCTAAAGCCGCCGCACACATCACAACACCGCGTGCTTGCCCTAACTTAATGGCAGATTGAGGGTTTTTATGAACAAAGACTT
Organism: Wohlfahrtiimonas sp. G9077; assembly: GCF_002252155.1. Classification (GTDB taxonomy): domain Bacteria; phylum Pseudomonadota; class Gammaproteobacteria; order Cardiobacteriales; family Wohlfahrtiimonadaceae; genus Wohlfahrtiimonas. The sequence continues at coordinate 34,053 of NZ_NEFD01000009.1, read as the reverse complement.
GTTCAATGGATAAGACATCCGGCTGATAGAGCCCGATCAATTGATCAAGCCCTTCAAAAATCGTTTTTAAACGATTGCCGGTGGTTGCGTTCACATCCATGCGAATGCAACCACTGTCAATATATTTAGCTTTGTGATTGGCCCATTCAATCACGCCGTAACCAGTGATGCGACTGCCTGGGTCAATGCCTAAGATAATCACAATTAAAGTTGACTCAAAATCTCGCTAGAGATGTCAGCATTTGAATAGACGTTTTGCGTATCATCTAAATTTTCTAACATGTCTAACATTTTGATCATTTGCTTAGCATCATCTAATGATAAAGCAACGTTGTTGGCCGCACGCATTGTCACTTCTGACTCTTCAGGCTCTAACCCTTTTTCCATCATAAAATTATAAACCGTTGCATAATTTTGTGGTGTGGTTAACACATCAATGGAAGTATCATCATTGACAACGATGTCATCAGCACCTGCCTCAATCGCTGCATCTGTGATGGCATCTTCATCGGCACCTTCAGGATAAGACAATACGCCTGTTTCTGTAAATTGGAAAGCAACAGAGCCAGACACGCCTAAATTACCGCCACATTTTGTAAAGGCATGACGCACTTCACCTGCGGTGCGATTACGGTTATCTGTCACACAATCCACCATCACAGCCACACCGCCTGGGCCATAACCTTCATAACGAATCTCTTCTTGCGCGCTGTCAGAATCACCGCCTAAACCACGCTTGATGGCACGCTCCATCGTATCCTTGGACATGTTGTTAGACAACGCTTTATCCATCGCTAAACGCAAACGCGGATTGCTCGCAGGATCACCATTGCCTGCCATGCGCGTCGCGATGGTGATTTCGCGGATCAAACGCGTAAAAATTTTACCGCGTTTCGCATCCTGTGCGCCTTTACGATGTTGGATATTTGCCCATTTACTATGACCTGCCATGAAGAAAGCTCCTTAAACTTTAACAATTAACTGCATGTACACTCAAAATCAATGCATTTTATCACAAAGCCCCCCAGGGTTTGCAACCACCGACAAAGATTCCCATTGTGATCGCTTTGATGGTTGGTTATTTTGCCCCTGTGCATTATCATTTAAATGACACTTTGATTCATTCAATCATCTCAAGGAAACCATTTATGTCCCTTTATCTTGATCACTTAAACACACTTCATGCCAAAGCGGCGGATTTTTTAGCCACAGAACAATTAGATGCTTTGATCCTCACCGCGGGCATGCCTCATTTTTATTACGATGATGACATTGAGATTCCCCACAAAATGCCCGCAAGTTTACGCCATTGGATCCCTGAAGACATTGGCACACATCAATATTTAGTGATTACGAAAGATACTCGCACACTCTATAGCCATCGCCCGAAAGATTTTTGGCTCAAGGTTAAAGAGCACTTTGGTCCATGGTCAGAAGCGTTTACACTTGAACCCCACGATTCATTAGACAGTTTATTCGCGGCGTTAAACAATGCCACACAAACACAAAAAACCGTTTGGTTAGGACCTGATGTACCCGCTGAATTTGCCCACAATCTGGCCACACAAACACAAAAAATGGCCATCGACAGTTGGCGCCTCATTAAAACTGAGTTTGAAATTGAATGCATGAAATTGGCCTCCATTCGTGCGGCCTCTGCCCATGTTGCCGTGCGTGAATCACTCAGTGAATACATCAGCGAATTTCAGATGAATTTAGATTATTTAGATGTCACAGGGCTGCGTGAATCTGAATTACCATATGGCAACATCATCGCTTATAACGATCATGGCAGTATTTTGCACTATCAAGATTTAGATCAAACGCCGCCGGCTGTGTTAAACAGTTTCTTAATTGATGCTGGCGCTGTGTATGATGGTTACATTTCTGACATTACGCGCACCCATCCGGGCGAAGATGCTGATCCATTTTTCATCACGCTTTTAAAACAAATGCGTACCATCAAACTTGCGTTGATTGATGAGTGTAAAGCGGGCGTTTCTTACATGGACATTCACCGTTATGCGTTAAAACTCATTGGTGAATTGCTCATTGAGCATCAATTCATCGTAAACATTGACTTATCTGAAGCGGTGGATAAAGGCATTGTGCGTGTATTCTTCCCACATGGCATCGGCCATTTATTGGGCTTAAATACACACGATACGCCAAGCATTGCCAAATCCTTAAAAGAGAGTAATGAAACCTTTAAAACCCTGCGCCTAACGCAATCACTCCAAAACAATATGGTGCTCACCATTGAGCCCGGCATCTATTTCAATGACACCTTGATCACTCAAGCGTTAGAAAATCCTGAGATCGCACCACATCTAAATCTTGAGCGCATCAACCCGATGATGAGCTATGGCGGCATTCGTGATGAGGACAACATCGTCATTTGTGATGATCAACCGCGCAACCTCACCGCTGAAGCATTTGCTGAAATTGGCGCACCCAATTTTTAATTCTCTCTTCATGAACACATAAAAAAATCCCTTGCCATGGCAAGGGATTTTTGTATTCAGCCGTCAATCATTAGAAGCTAAAGATTTTCTGAATGCCGATGCGTTTAGGATCTAAGACTTTCTGATTTAACAAACTACGATCATATAAATCGCACTCTAAACCACCTGTTAAATCACCTTCACAATAAGCGGCATAACCTTCAGGGTCCGTGGCATGTGTACTGTTCTCTTCACCCACTGCGACGATTAAATCCTCCGCCACTTTTGAATCAATTTTCTTAATATCATCAATTTTTGTGCTGCTGTTACCTTCTGGTGCTGCATATAATTCATCACCTGTTAAACCACCAGGAGCATTATTGGTTTTACCTTTATTACTTAAACCAATTTTATTGGATGCCCCACCTGTTTTCACATCAATGGCCAAAGATTTACCAAATGCCGCATCTGATAAACAGGGATCATCTAGACCTTCAATGGGTTTACCACCTTCACGCTCATGGACACCCCATGTTGAAAACGTAATCGCTTTATGACGTGCATCATATTTTGGCTCTTGAATGACGCGTTCACCACTTTTTTCACCATCAGCTATCAAACGTAAATACCATCCATCTTTATTAGCGACATTAGCAGGTGCTTTAATCTCTAATTGATGTGTTCCTGTATCCGTATAGTTAACATTAGCCTTATTAGCATATTCAACATTACCTGGACTCAGATCTTTTTGAGTTAAGACAGGCAATAACACTGAGGCTGCATTAGAGCTCATTGCGCTTGCTTTTGCTGTTGAAGCAGCACTGGTTTGATTAGAGTCAACCACTGCATAAATACTGTGTTCAACCAAAGATTTTTCACCACGATCAAGCTCTTTACTCGCAGCCATCCCTGTACCGAAATAAACCGTCACTTTGCCCGTGATGTCATTTTTCAATAATAAAGGTTTAATGGAAATGGCGGATTGTCCAAAACCTTTTTCCGGTGCTTTAAATAAAGCGGTGACTGTGACATCACTATCTTTCAATCCTTTACCATTAAAATCAACTCGATAAAGTGTACCTGAGTAATCGCCCACATAAATGCGATCCACCATTTGACCTGCACCTTCAGCGCGCACCAACATCGAAGGCGTTGATGCACCACCACCTTGTGGATTGAGAACAATTTCACGAATTTTTTCACCCGTATGGGCATCAATGAAATAGAGGCTAGATTTTTTTGCACCAAAGCCATTGCCAAATACAGCAACGGCTTGACCCACTCTGACACCATTTAATGGCGAGGTTTTGTTAAAAAACTCAAAACCTGAATACGTATAGCCTAAATTTTCAAAACCTTTGGTTCTAAACTCTGTAGGTCCTTCGTTAATGATTTCAAACAATGGTTTAATTTGAGTGGATGTAGCGGTAAACAATTTACCATTATTGGTTGTGCCCTCAAAGATGCTGTAACCCACCAGCCCTTTACCACCACTGCCCATAGATGTTAAACCAATGGTTGCATATTGATTTGCACCCACTTTGGCATCCACAAAATTGGTTCGTCCTTCCATCACCAACGTTGCTGAACGATTCACTTTAGCAATATCATCAATTCTGCTGGCCAACATTTTTGGGAAATAGGCTGTATTGCGTTCACCTGCTCGATAACCTCTGGCTAGTCCTCTTTCTGCATTAATAAAGTTAATAAAGCCATTATTATCACCCACAACCAAATGATTTACCGGTTGATTTTTCGCTTTAAACAACAACCATTGAACCAAATTTTCTCTTAACTCATTACCCATTTTTTTAGGCGTAATATCAATATACAATTCATCTTTATTCGCCAATTTAATGTCTGAGTTTGTCACACTGCCAATGGGTGTTAAACGCCCACGTAAATTGTGTGCATGTGTTGTCACCTCATGATCTGTCAACCATGTCACATATGTTCTGTCATAATTGTTACCTGAATCAGGATATGCCTTTTTATAAATTTCATTCATGGCACGAATGGATCGATCATCGCTCAAAAGTCCGCCTAATGTAACGTATCGGCCCTGATTACTTTTAACCGTTTGATCTGTATTCCATAACTCTAAAGTTGCCTGTTTTGGCTTACCTGCCGCATCTACTTGCGGGATTTTTTTGCCTGAAGCATCTTCAGTCCAGTCACTGATATAAGGCACCATGGCACGAATGGTGCCGAATCGTTGTCTAAAGTTATATGTTGTATCATATCGAATGGCACCCATGGATGACAAATCACCTCTCTTAGGCGCACCAAATAAAATATCAGCATTCGCCTTATCATTCATGGCTTTCGTACTACTGGTACTTTTGATAATAGCAGAGAAAATCGTATCAAAGGCCAATAAAAGATCTTGAGCCGTTCCCTTATTTTTTTCAAACCCTAAATTCATCCCTTTACTGGCACTGGTTAATTCCGTATAAACATCTGCTGTGGGCTTAATGTACAAACTCACACTGTGCACTGTAATGGGCATTTTGGTTGAAAATTCATCATGCCAATCTTTACCTGCATCATCCTTATCTTTAATGCCCCAAACTTCTCTACGCCATTGATCTAAACCCAATAGTTTTGGTTTAAATGCATCACGTAAATCTGTATTGGCGGCAATATAACCCAATGTCGAACCAAATCTACCCAGTTCAACTGAGCTGCTTAAAATCACACCATTACTGATCACATCTGTATTGGTATTTAAAGAATTGACAAAACGACCAAATAAATGCCTATCAACCTCAGCAATGCCCACAGAGGTATCACCATAGGGTTGTCCATCTGTCATCACAATCATATGATTTTGCTGACAACGATATCTTAATGGTGTTTCTAATTGTCTGCCCTCATAATATCTAGCTCGATATGACTCATATTGAATGGTACCATTCGCGTTCATCCCACCACGCGCAGACACTGGCATGCCTCGAAACATTTTCAATGTATCGTAAACCGCAGGACGAATGGGTGTATTGCCCGGAGAGCGTTCTAATAATCTTGAAATTCTGTCAATCACATCCCATTTAAAATCATATTCACTCATTTTTGAATAATCATCTAAAGGCAGTTGAATCAATCCAGATTCATTACGATATTGATAGATTAAAGTAATGCCCAAATATGCTTTGTCACGATATTTATATAATAAACTTTGTACAGCATCGTCTAATGCTTTAGTTCGCAATATATACCGACCACCTGGGCGATCTAAAATATCTCGTGATTTCATTGATCCTGAATCATCAAGCACCATATGAATATTCGGTTTCGCTTGGGCGGTATTAAACACAGGCTCCGTCGATGGCACAAATTCTTTTTTTTCTTCAGAAAAGGCTAGCGACCCGATGGCAACGGGGGCTAAGGCGAGTAACATTTTTATCAATAATGTTTGCTGTTTCATGGATGACTCTCGATACCCTAATTTGTTATAAATGACTGTCAATTCTATGATCGAACCTAAAGTGATCGTTCCGTTATGGTACTGAAAAATCTCATAATATAGTGCTCAACCATCATATAATTTATAAAAAATTGCTTTAAATCAAAGTGCCCACATTCAGACAACCTCGCACTTTACGCAATTTAACTTTTATATTATAGAACATCTCTATCTAAGTTTGACAAAATACATCGACAAATCAACAAAAAGCGCCATACAGCGCCTTTGTTGAAGCTTAAAAAAACTGACATTGCTTTACTTTTTACATTGCGAAGTGATAAATGGATTATCATTGCCTTGCATTTTAGCGATGATCTCATTGCGACGGCATTCCCAAGCATCTACAGGATACGCGCGATTCCACTCATTCATGAGTTTTTTCTCTTGCTCAGCCACTTTGATGCCATAACGCGCTTCCATGTATAAATAAGTGCGGGCAATCACGCCTTTGATCTCATTGCGTGGCTGCACTTGGCGCTTTTTAGGATCCACAGCAAAATGGCATTTGCCATACTGACCAAAGCGCTTTGTAAACTCACTGTAACGGAAATTAGAGCGATCACCATTGACCTCGCCGATGGCAGGCTGCAAATTGTGCATATCGCCTTCCATCACATTAAATTTGGCATAATCTTGGCAATTTTTACGGCCGCCCTCTTGCCAACACTGTAAGTTTTTACCAAAGTTATGGGCCGGCATCACATGTTCCCACTCAATGCGATTAGCCCGGGCAATGTTGCTTTGATTACGCACTTGATAGCCACACTTTTTAAAATCCAAGCTCGATTTACGCTCTTCATAAGTGAAATCACATCCACAATAAAACTCTTTGATGTTGGGATTTTCTTTATAGAGTTTGATCAATTTGGTTTTGGCTTTTGCAAAGGTTTGCACGTCACGCGAGTCACCTTTGTCACTCTGCTCGATGATGGTTTTGCCACCAAAAAATGAGGCAATTAATGCAAAGACGATCATCGCGACCGTTTGTAAGGGACGTCGTTGAAATTGCGTCCACAAGCGGGATAAATCTTGTGGGGTCACAGGTTTTTGTGGTTTTTTCGCCATCTTTTATGCCATTTGTATCATTAAAAGTCGCATACTATAGCAATCTATGGGCAGCACCTCAATCAAACCTGAGATTTTAAATTCTGTTATAATGCCCAAATCCGTCAACTCAGGGCACTCGCATGAATCTCACATTCTTAGGCACCGGCGCTGGCCGTCCATCTTTACAACGCAACGTCACCAGTATGGTTTTAGATTTAACCAAAGAACGTCATGAGATGTGGCTATTTGATTGCGGCGAGGCAACAGGCCATCAAATTCAACGGTTACAACAGCAAGAATCTAAAAATAATAGTCAATTAACGGGCATCACATTGCCCAAAATTTCTAAAATTTTCATCACTCATTTGCATGGTGACCATATCTTTGGGCTCTTTGGGTTTTTAACAAGCCGTTCAATGTCCGGCTGCCAAAAGCCATTGACGCTGTATGGACCTAAAGGCATCCGTAAAATTTTAGAAACCGTAATCGAGATTTCTGAATCCTTTATGCTCTTTCCCTTTGAAATTGTGGAATTGACACCCAGCAGCGATCCAAGTCAGCCGTTTACTGTGTTTGAAGATGACACCATTCGCGTCACTGCCATTGAATTACAGCACCGAGTACAATCGTTTGCCTATCGCATTGAGGAACATCATCCGCATCGCGAAGGAAAAACGGTGGTCATCTTTGGGGACACTTATCCTTGCGATAATGCCATCACCATTGCCAAAGATGCTGATTTTATGGTGCATGAAACCACATACGCAGCAGAGTTTGAAGAGCTCGCGTTACAGCGTGCTCACTCAACAACTGTACAAACAGCGACAACTGCACACAAAGCCAATGTGGGTAAACTTTATATGACCCACATCAGCTCACGTTATTACAATCAAACATTACAGCAGCAATTGATTGATGAATGCAGATCCATCTTTCCAAACAGCCACTTAGCCCACGATTTACTTCGTGTGGAGATTTAATTTTTCCCATAAATCCGGACGACGTTCTTGAGTATCCGCTAAAGAGCGCTCTGCTCGCCATTTGGCAATGTTTTTATGATTGCCGGACAATAAAACATCCGGCACACGCATGCCGTTAATCTCTTCTGGGCGCGTATAATGCGGGCAATCCAATAAACCATTGCTAAAAGAATCCTGCTCAAAGGATTCATGATTGGATAATACATCCGGTAACAAGCGCGCCACTGAATCGATCACTACATTTGCCGCCAACTCACCGCCGGACAATACATAATCACCAATGGATAATTCTAAATCGATTTCGCTGTCAATGATCCGCTCATCCACACCTTCATACCGACCGCACAACAATACAATGTGAGACTGCTCAGACAATTTTTGCACCAGTTGTTGATCCAATAATCGACCGCGCGGCGAGAGATAAATGCGATAACCGCGTGCTTGACGGGTTTTGGTAATCTCATCAAAAGCATCTTTTAAAGGCTGATACTTCATCACCATGCCAGGACCACCACCATATGGGCGATCATCCACCGTATGATGAATGTCTGTGGTGTATTGACGAGGATTCCAGCAACGGGTTTCAATGCTGCCCTTTTGATGGGCACGCCCGACAACACCAAGCTCACAGTAACCCTCAATCAATTCAGGAAAAAGCGTGATGACATCAAAGATCATCTTCATCCCAATCCACTAAAATGACACGATTTTCCAAGTCCACATCTAAAATGGCATGACCACGCGTGAAAGGAATCAATGTGGTTGCACCACCTTTTTTCACGATCATCACATCATTTGCGCCCGTTTCTAAAAACTCAGACACTTCACCAAAGATATGACCTTCAGTATTTTTAACTGTAATGCCCAATAAATCTGCCCAGTAAAATTCGCCTTCTTTGAGATCTTCTAATTGATCGCGCTCAATGAACAGCTGTAGGCCATAATAAGGTTCAATGGCAGTGCGATCAATGAAGCCTTCAAACTTGATCACCAAGCTTTTACCCGCATATTGTGCCTTTTCCACCACCAATGTTTGCCACTCATTATTTCTGAAGACATATAGATGATCATAGTCAAAGATGGCATCTCTTGGGCGCGTTTCAGAAAATACTTTCACAAAACCTTTTAGGCCGTAAAAACCGTTAATTTTACCCACAACAATTTTATCGTGATTGTCCATATAAATCGCCTTCAAAAAAAAACCTCACTCGAGCGAATGAGGTATTTCTATTATTCAAAATTAATTATTGAGCTTTTTTGTTTAACTCGTTAATTAATTGTTTAACACGATCAGTTGGTTGTGCACCCACACCTTTCCAATAGTTTAAACGATCCATATCAATGCGTACACGTTCTTCTTGACCTGAAGCGATTGGGTTAAAGAAACCTAAACGTTCAATATAACGACCTGTTGCAACATTTCTGCTGTCTGCAGCAACGACTTGATAGAAAGGGCGCTTCTTAGATCCACCACGTGCTAAACGAATTGTAACCATAAAATAAAAATCCTAAAAATATCAATAATTAAATAACACAGTACTTCTTTTAAAATATAGAGACACGATACATAGAGAAGCACAAAAATAACATCTCATTCTACTACAAAAGTTAGAAAAAGAAAATATTTAAGCGTGTACAAATGTTGGCAATGTAAATTGTGCAAAAATAGAGAACTCTTCTTCTTCGCATGTCACCCATTCATATGCATCTGGCTGGCTCATCAATTCACGAATCAAAAGATTGTTCAATCGATGCCCTGCCTTATAGCCCACAAATTTACCTAAAATCGGATAACCCAATTGATATAAGTCACCGACCGCATCCAACAATTTATGACGCACAAATTCATCTGGATAACGCAAACCACCTTCGTTTAAAATGCGGTAATCATCTACCACAATGGCATTGTCTAAACTGCCACCTAAACCTAAGTTATATTCGCGCATCTTTTCAAAGTCACGCATGAAACCAAAAGTTCGCGCGCGTGAAAACTCTTCGATGAAAACTTTTGCAGAAAAATCACACGCAACATGATCGCCGGTACGATTTAAAACAGGATGATTAAAGTTGATGGTAAAGTCTAAGGCAAAGCCATTGTATGGCTCTAATTTTGCCACTTTATCATCTTCTTTAACGCTCACTGTTTTCTTAATTTTAATGAAACGCTTTGGCGCCTCTTGATCAACGGTGCCCGCTGATTGCAATAAGTAAACAAATGGTGCGGAACTGCCATCCATAATGGGCACTTCTGCAGCACTCACTTCAATCAACACGTTGTCAATCCCGAAAGCAGCAAGGGCTGCCATCAAGTGTTCAACGGTGGACACAGTTTCTTTTGAGTCCGGACCACTTGCAATTTTCGTGGCAAGCATGGTCTCGATCACACCTTCAGCAGACACTTTAAATGGCGTACTGTTAGGCATGTCACTGCGTTTGAATTGAATCCCAAAATCAACCGGCATAGGATGCAATGTCAAGGAGACTTTCTTCCCTGAATGTAAACCGATGCCAACGGTTGAAATGGTCTGTTTTAACGTTCTTTGCTTAATCATTAATTTGATTGCTTTCTCAAAAAGGCGGGAATATCTAAGATTTCACCAAACAATTTGTCTTGCTGAGAACCGCGACGCTCGACAGGATGCTCTTCCTCCTGCTCCTCCACAGTTGCCGCAACACGGCGACGTGTGGTTGGTGCCGTTGTGGTGTCTTTTGGTGCATCTAAACCAGTCGCAATAATGGTGACACGTAATTCATCACCCAACTCTTCTTCAATGGCTGTACCAATGATCACAGTGGCATCATCCGATGCATATTCACTGATCATTTGACCCACTTCATTGTATTCACCAATGGAGAGGCCCATGCCACCTGTAATGTTCACTAAAATACCCTTAGCGCCCGCTAAGTTAATGTTGTCTAACAATGGCGAAGCAATGGCTTCTTGTGTCGCTTCACGCGCACGATTGTCACCGGATGCTGAGCCAACGCCCATCATCGCCATGCCTTGCTGGCTCATCACTGTTTTCACGTCATTAAAGTCAAGGTTGATTAAACCTGGCTTAATGATGCTCTCAGAGATGCCTTGCACAGCGTTGTACAACACATTGTTAGCCGCCGCAAATGCTTCAACTAAACTGGCTGTTTTACCCAACACTGTTAATAAACGTTCGTTTGGAATGGTGATCAAAGAATCCACATGATCTGCCAATACTTTTAAACCATCATTGGCGGCTTTTTCGCGTTTTTTACCTTCAAAGCTAAATGGTCTTGAAACCACAGCAACGGTCAAAATACCCATCTCGCGGGCAATTTCAGCAATCACTGGTGCAGCACCTGTTCCGGTACCACCGCCCATGCCGGCTGCCACAAAAACCATGTTCGCACCATCTAATGCTTCTTTGATGCGCTCTTTATCTTCTAGAGCGGCTTGACGACCGATCTCAGGGTTTGCACCAGCACCTAAACCTTTGGTCAATGATGATCCCAATTGGATCATGATTTCTGCTTTGGTTTTTTTAAGTGCTTGCGAGTCAGTATTAGCGGATAAAAAGTGAACACCTTTTAAACCTGAATCAACCATATGAGTTACAGCGTTGCCACCAGCGCCACCAACGCCAATAATTTTTATAATTGGTTTTTGGTCTTCAAAGTCTTGGTGTAATTCAAAAACTGGCATCTATAAAACCCCATAAAAAATAAAATTCACGCCATTATAGCAAAATATTCTTAAATATTAAAAATATTGCTTTAGCCCCTTTTTGACTTTTTGAAGGAAGGTCAACTTCGGTGCCTCTTCAATCAGCCCACGATGATGTATCAAATATTCTTGCTGCGTTCTTAGCAATCCTATCACATTTGCATACTCTGGATCACTAATATTGATATTTTTTTCACGCAGTTTTGGATCAAGCTGCACATTTTTCACATACCCAACACGCACCGGTTGGTCAAAATAGCTGATCGCAGCATCCACGAAACCATCAATATTAGCAGCGCCCCCTGTAAAGACAAGCCCTGCCCCTAACATGTGATCATAATAGTTGCTTTTGAGGGTTTGACGAATGAGCCCAAAGAAATCATCATAGCGTGGCTCGATGATGGCAGCTAAATCAGCACGCGAGACGGTTTTTACACCTTGATGCACTGGCATGCTCACCATCTCACCATGAGGCACGCGATCAACGCTCGCTGAACCATATTTGACTTTAAAGCTTTCTGCAAGGTCCGTACTCATATGCATCACGCGGGCAATGTCCATGGTGACAAAGTCACCACCAAATGGAATGCTCACCACATCTTTTAATTGACCATTGATGTAAATGGCTAAATCTAAAGTGCCACTGCCAATGTCCACTAAACAGACGCCTAAGCGTTTTTCATCTTCTGTTAAAACAGCAATGGCTGAGGCCAACCCTTGAAACACGAAGTGATCCACATCAAAATTACAGCGACGGATACATTTACGTGTATTGTCTAACGCATTGCTCGCTGCAGCGATTGCTAATGCTTTGACCGCTAAGCGAATGCCCGCCATGCCAATGGGATTGGTGATGCCTTTTTGCTTATCAATCTCATACTCTTGAGGAATCATATTGATGATTTCAGAGCCCTGAGGCAGCGCCATATCATAAGCTGCGGTTAACACATCTTGCTTATCTTTATACGTCACTTCCTTGCGATTAATCGGCACCATACCGCCGGTTTCATAGCACTCAATGTGCTTACCAGACAACGATGCTGAGAGCGAATAAATTTTGCATTCACTTTGCTGCTCTAAATCGGTGATTGCATTTTTAACCGCCGCAGCCACCTGTTCAATGTCCGAGATTTCACCGGCATTAACGCCATATGTTTTTTGGCGGCTCAATCCACGAATGATCACATGCTGATCATTCACTTCTGCCACCACTGCCAACACTTTGCTGGTCCCGATGTCTAAACCAACCACTAAGCTTGGCTTTTCTTCATTCACGACTTGTTTATTATCTGCCATAACTTTACTGTTTCCATTTCAATGCATATCCATGATCATATCGAAAATCGATCGCCATGATGCTATCCATTTTTGCTCGAATCGAAGAAGGATAGTGCAAAACAAATCTTCTTAACCTTTCTTCAAATAAACTTGAACCTAAATACAATTCTACATTATTTTCTAGAATGATGGTCCAAGCACCTCGATAATCGAGAATAATTTTATCCACTTTAAGACCAATGGTGCGCATCTCTTGTGTGATCTGCTTCATGCCATCGAGCATTTTCATGCGCTGAGCCTCTGGCCCAACTAGGTTGATCCAATTGACATTTGGAATCAGATCGGGCTCAAAAATCTCACCATCGGCTTCAATCAAATATAGATCATTCCACATGGCAACCGGACGGCGCTCTTCAATCAACAACTCAATGGATTCAGGCCAATGGCGCACCACATGAGCTGTTTTCACCCAAGGATGAGCCAGTAATTGATCGCGCTGTTGCATTAAATCATAGCTGACCAAGTTTTGCCCCATCAACTCATTGATGATGCGCTGTTTATGATTCCCCACCACATAATGCTCAGGGCCATTAATGGTATGAAACATCACATTTTTCACAGGAAATAGATTATTGACAGACAAATACATCCAGCCCCATATGGGCGATGTGCACACCACAATCACCGTTAAAACCACAATGGCAAAACGAATGTGACGCAAAATGGCGCGAAACATTTCGCCCCATTGAAATGGCTTTTTATAATGTGCCCCGCGCTTTTTACGAGCCCATGTCCAAGTGTCATTGGGCGTATTGATGCGCTCGGCACCAACAGATTTGGCATGCTTCATCAATTATAAAGTTGTCTTTAATATTTCGATGCAAAGGGCATCATAATTCATTCCCACAGCATTGGCCGCCATCGGCACCAATGAGTGTCCCGTCATGCCAGGCGACATGTTCACCTCTAACAACCAAGGCAAACCTTGTGCATCTAACACAAGATCCACGCGCCCCCAGCTTTTTCCGCCCACAGCGTGAAAAGCCTGTTCACACAAAGTGCGAATCTCTTGCTCTTTGGCTTCATCTAAACCGCACGGACAAAAATAACGCGTATCATCACGCAAATATTTGGCGTCAAAATCATAAAACGTTAAATCGGTTTCCATGCGGATCAATGGCAATGCTTGGTCATTTAAAATACCACATGTGTATTCACCTTTCCCAATGATCCAAGGCTCTGCAAACACCAAGCCACTTTTCCCTTTTGCATTGTGCCAAGCGGCCAAAAGATCTTCTGCGCGCTCAACTTTGCTGACACCAACGCTAGAACCATCTGCGCTTGGCTTCACTGCCAATGGAAAAATCCCTAAGCTCGCGACATGCGCCACATCGGCCTCATTGTGCATCTCATAGGTTTGCAACACTGGCAAACCTTTCGCTTGCCAAATCGCTTTGGTGAAGACTTTATCCATGCCCACCGCACAACCCAATGTGCCGCTGCCTGTGTACGGAATCTTCAAATAATCCAGCACCGCTTGAATGGTGCCATCTTCACCCGCACCGCCATGTAAGCTGTTCATCACGCGATCAAAACCATGTTCAGGCAGATACGCGGCAATGTTCACTTCACTTGGATCGATGCCATATGCATCCACACCTTGACGTTTTAATGCGGCCAATACCGCCTCACCGGACCACAAAGAGACTTGACGCTCAGAGGATTCTCCGCCCAACAATACCGCCACTTTACCAAATTGATTGACATCGATTGTCATTAGAGTGCGCCTCCCTTATAAAAGTTTGCGGCAATGCCGCCAATGCTGCCTGCGCCCATCATCACGATGAGATCATCTTCTTTTGCCATGCCTTGATAGACCGTTCGAATATCTTGTAATGTTGGTGCAAAATTCACTTTATGCCCAGCTGCTGCTTCAATCGCCGCAATCAATTTATCAATGCTCACGCCATCTTTAGGCTGCTCACCGGCCGGATAAATGTCCGTTAAAATCATGTCCGGATAGTTTTTCAACACCGCCACAAACTCATCAAACAACTCTTCTGTGCGTGAATAACGGTGGGGTTGAAATGCCAATACCACACGTTTTTTAGGATACGCTTCTGTCAAGGCATTCATCACGCTCTGAATTTCAGTTGGATGATGGCCATAATCTTCCATCACAGAGACATTGCCACCGGTTTTTAAGGGCACATCCGGATGGAATTGAAAACGGCGACCCACGCCTTTAAATTTCATCAAACCACGACGAATCGCAGGGGCACTCACCCCTAAATCTGTGGCAATGGCAATGGCTGCAATGCTGTTTAAGGCACTGTGTTTACCAGGCAATGCCACCGTAAATTCGCTCACACCAAAGGGCGTTTTCACCAAAAACTCCGTGCTCATTTTATTCGAGCGATATTCCAACAATTGGAAATCAGCATCTTCTGATTCACCATATGTGATCACCGGGCGCTGCAAAGCAGGAATGATCTCACGCACACCCGCATTATCCACACACATCACCACTAAACCATAAAAAGGTAAATGATGCAAAAAGTTCACAAATGTCTGTTTAAGCGTATTAAAGTCGCCATCATAAGTGGACATATGATCTTTATCGATGTTGGTGACAATCGCTGCCATGGGACGCAAATAAAGGAAGGAGGCGTCAGATTCATCGGCTTCTGCCACAAAGTATTCACCTAAGCCCAATTGTGAGCTCGATAAATTATTGGACTTATTAAAACGACCGCCCACCACAAACGTGGGATCAAGCCCCGCTTCTTCTAAAATCGATGCCAATAAACTTGTTGTGGTGGTTTTACCATGTGTACCCGCCACTGCAATGCCATAATGAAAGCGCATCAATTCGCCAAGCATTTGCGCACGTGCAATGATCGGAATGCCAAACTCTTTTGCCGCCACCACTTCAGGATTGTCATTGTGCACAGCCGTTGAAACCACAACAACATCAGCGCCCACCACATGACTGGCATCATGGCCAATCTTCACCAAGGCACCTAAAGCAATCAAGTGCTCAACGGTGGTGGATAAATTAATGTCTGAACCTGTCACCTCATAACCAAGATTCAAACACACCTCGGCAATCCCACACATCCCTGTGCCACCAATACCGATGAAATGAATACGATTGATTCGGCGCATGTTACCTGCGCGTTTGTAGTGCATTGTCTGTGTCAAAATAACATCCTTTTTAAATAAATTGAGGACTAGAAAGTACGCTCAATTGCCTCAGCAATTTCATCCACTGCCTTGGGTTTCGCATTTTTGTGTGCATTTTCCGCCATTTCTTGGGCGCGTTCAAGTGTTATGCCATCCAAAATCGTAATCATCTGTTGTGCATCAAAAGTTTTTTCATCAATGCAATACGCTGCATCGCTTTGAACCAAGAACGCGGCATTTTTACGCTGATGATCATCTACCGCCGTTGGCAATGGAATCAAAATGCTGCCAAGCCCCACTGCTGTCAATTCCGCTAAAGTCAACGCGCCTGCTCGACAAATGATGATGTCCGCCCACGCGTATGCTTGATCCATATCCTCAATGAAAGGAGCCATGCGTAATGGCGTTATGCCTGTTTTCTGCCAACTTGCATTCGCTTCGTCAAAGAGCTTTTGTCCCGTTTGATGCCACACTGCAATGTTACGTTTTGAACCTGCAATCACAGTGGGCACGATGGTGTTTAAAAAGCGTGAGCCTTGCGAGCCGCCCACCACCAAGACACGCAACGTTTTTGCATCACGATCTGCAAAACGTGCTGAAATTTCCGGCAATTTAAACAGTGCCTCACGCACAGGATTGCCAACATATTGACTGTTGGCCCATTCTGGCAACGGAAAGCCCGTCATCACATGTTGGCTCATTTTCGCCAAATAACGATTGGTCATGCCCGGCACTGCATTTTGCTCATGAATCATGAGTGGAATTTTTAAAGTATTGGCGGCCAATCCCCCGGGCCCTGATGCAAAGCCGCCAAAGCCAATCACACATTTTGGAGACAATGCTCTTAAAATGGCTTTTGCTTCCCGCACTGCTTTGAGCATTTTAAAGGGCAACATCAACCAACCTTTTAAACCATTGCCGCGTAAACCCTTAATGCTCAATGAATAGAGCTCAATGTTATGTTTAGGCACCAATGTTGTCTCTAAACCATGCGCGCCAAGCCAAGCCACGCTGTAACCTTGTGCGCGTAATTTTTCTGCCACCGCAAGCCCTGGGAAGATGTGTCCGCCC
Organism: Wohlfahrtiimonas sp. G9077; assembly: GCF_002252155.1. Taxonomy (GTDB): domain Bacteria; phylum Pseudomonadota; class Gammaproteobacteria; order Cardiobacteriales; family Wohlfahrtiimonadaceae; genus Wohlfahrtiimonas. The sequence continues at coordinate 16,884 of NZ_NEFD01000009.1, read as the reverse complement.
GTGCCGCCTGCCATGATGACCACATCAACCTGCTTCGCTGTTTGCTTCATCTTTCTCCACCTTTACTTGTGTTCGTTTAATCAACTCGTGCTGCGACTCCACATCAATGCGACATAAAATGCCAATGGCAATCAATAAAGTCACAATGCTAGAGCCACCATAACTCAATAAAGGCAAGGTCAATCCCTTCGTGGGTAAACGCCCCATCGCCACTGCTAAATTAATAAAGGCTTGTCCCACAATCCACATGCCAATGCCATAACTTAAATAGGCACCAAAGCGCATATTGCAAAACTCAGCACGTTTACCGATGATGAATGCGCGAGACAATAAAATGGTAAAGATGGCGATCAAAATCACCACGCCAAGCAATCCTGTCTCTTCTGCATAGACTGCAAAAATAAAGTCTGTATGGGATTCGGGTAGATAGCCCAATTTTTGAACCCCTTCACCAATGCCCACGCCCATCCATTCACCGCGGCCAATGGCCATTAAGGAGTTGATGAGCTGAAAGCCTTCGCCATATTGATCATCCCACGGATTTAAGAAGGTCTTTAAACGTGCCACGCGATAGGATGCGCTAAACAGTACAAATAACATACCGCTGACCGTTGCAATGATCACCACTAAAAAGTTTCGCATCGAAACCCCTGCAATGAACACCATGCTTAAACCCACGCCAAGCATCACCACCGTTGAACCAAAGTCCGGCTCAAGGAGCAATAGCACGCCATAAAATCCCAACACCAGCAAAATAGAGCCTAAATGCACCCATTCTTTACGTAATTTTTGATAATGGGCATCTAAAAAAGCTGCCACATAGATAAAGATCAAAAGCTTAGCCATCTCTGAGGGCTGAAAGTTAATGGGACCTATCGGAATCCAACGCATCGAACCGTTGATCTCGCGCCCAATCCCCGGAATCAATACCAATGCCAATAAAATTGCCGCTGCAAAACCGGCCACAAAGTGCATGTTGCGCCAAAACGTCAAACGCATACAAAACGCCACCCAGCCCAAAAAAATGCCGCCCACAATGAAGATGGCCTGTTGACGCGTATAGTGATACCAGATCACTTCATAGCGTTCTGTGGTGTAGGATGAGGCCGAGGTCACCATTAAAATACCGATCACCAATAACACCGTTACGGCGCTAATCAACCATGGATCCACATACACACGTTTTGGCACGCGCAGGGCTTCGTTAAACATAAGGCTCCTTCACTAATGCACGAACGTAGCGCTCAAAATGCTCACCACGGTCATTAAAACTTTTGAATTGATCAAAACTTGCACAGGCTGGTGAAAACAACACCACTTCGCCTGCTTTGGCACGTTTTGCAATGGCTGTGACAGCACTTTGTAAATCACGACTATAAACAGACTCGCACGTGACAGGAATGTGCGGCGTGATGGAGGAAATGTCCTCACCGATCAAATACACGCCAAGCATATTGTCATCATCTAATAATGTTTTTAATTCGGAAAAGTCCTGATCTTTGGTCACGCCGCCTAAAATGAGCCATTTAGGCTCTAAAAATCCTTCAATGGCTGCAACCGTTGAGGGTAAATTGGTGGCCTTTGAGTCATTGTGATAACGCACGCCATCGATCACAGCCACCAATGCGCAGCGGTGCGGCAACGCTTGATAATGGGCAATGGCATCACGAAGCGCCGCTTCTTTAACACCCAAGGCACGGGTAATGGCGCATGCGGCCATCACATTTGCGTAGTTGTGCAATCCGCCAAGGCTAATGTTGGCAAGGTCAATGGCGATGTCACCATCGGTAATGGCAATGGGCAATCCGTTTTGCCATTGCATGTGCCAAGTGGCGGCATCATTTTTAAGGCTAAATGTTGTTGTGCTCAAGGATTGATGAGACACATAATCCATTAAATAGGCATCATCTACATTCACCACCGATTGTTTGGCCATGTGCAATAATTTAAATTTAGAATGTGCATAATGGTCAAAATCACGATAGCGATCTAAATGATCCGGCGCTAAATTCAAAATCGCCGCCACTGTCACATCTAAATGCTCTGTGGTTTCTAATTGAAAGCTTGAAAGCTCTAACACATACACAGGCTGAATGGCACCTTGCGCCTTAGCGTTTAACCATAAATTGAGCGCAGGTTCACCCAGATTGCCGCCCACAAATACAGCGCGATCATCTTTCGCTAAAATGTCCGCCACCAATGTTGTCACGGTACTTTTACCATTTGTCCCTGTAATGCCCACAATCGTTTGACCTTGTGTCAGATGCGCAAAAAGCTCAATGTCTCCGCCGATGTGATCTTGTGGCAAACGAGCTAAACAACTTTGCAATTCAGGCGTTGCTAGCGGCACACCTGGACTTAACCATAAATAATCACACTCATCGAGCCAAGCTGCACAAAAGCCACCGACATGACAATCTGCACCCAATGCTGCAATCTCTGAATGATTCGGCGGTGCATCTCTTGAATCCATCGCATAGATATGGGCTGCCCCAAGCTCTTTTAAGGCTTTGACCAAAGATAAGCCCGTGATCCCAAAACCCACCACTAAATGTTTAGCTGATTCCTCAATCGGAAACATGACAAGCGCCTCGCTCTTTAAATGTAATTGTTTCTTGCTGCAATACAGCATGATCTTTGTCAAAAATCGTCCGTTGCCACACTTTTTGATGGGGCTGATGCTTCAGTAAAACCTTCACAAAAAAGCGCGCCGAGACATTTTGACAAGTGCCGGAAATTTTATACCCATCTCGGTGATTTTCAATCAAATTGTCACAAAATTGCGCCAACTGCGCTGAATCTTTATCCACTGAGAAAATTTTGGCAAATTCATCCTGACTAAAGCATAGCGCATCCTCACTGATTAACGTGCGCTTTGCCCCATCAAGACGCTGATGAGATTTTAGCCAAAGGCGCGGCGCCATAGGGTCATGCACAGAAGCAATGTGCTGACTTTGCCAAAAAATGCCCAAAGCTGTGCACAGCAAGAGTCCACAGCCGATGATGATTTTATTCATGATTCCTAAAATTAACGCGCATAAAAAAACCTTAAAAACAGAGTACCATTTTTAAGGTTTTAAGAGAATGTGCAATTATTCTTCGTCAGTCTCAAGTGCTTCTTTCTCGTGTTCTTGACGTTGACGTTGAAGCGTCATCGCTTTATCTTTCATTTTCAGATATTGCTTTTCAAGCTTATTGACGGCTTCATCAATCGATACATAGAGATCATCGGTTGTAGCTTCTGCATTAATGTCTGCCGCATGGGGAACATTCATGCTGATTTCAGCTTTTTGGCGTTTGTTTTCCACAGATAGCACCACGTCCACTTGAGTGATTTGATCACGATGGCGCTCGATTTTGCTTAAACGTTCTTTGACATGTTCTTGGATTGCAGCGGTTAATTCTAAACCATCACCAGTAATGTTAATGTTCATAACTACTCCTTTTATAATCGACGTTGAAACGTTTTGTTGTGACTGTGTAGCTGTTACTTACCCTTCACATTAATACAGATTCTGAGAAATGAGAAGGGATAAATCCGATTCGTACAATGTTTAATCATCCCCTAAGGCATCTAATTGATCCACCGAGGGTGCATACAGATAACTGCCGGTCACCGCATGGGTGTAACAGAACATACGATCAAAATGCTCATCTTTTTCACCACACATATTGGTGAGCATCGCATCAATCGCCGTCAAATGCGCGCAATAACCCACAAAATATAAACCATGTTTGCCGCTTGCTTGACCATAGGGCAAGCTTTGACGTACGATTTCAAGCTCCTCGCCATCTTCTTCAATCACCACTCGCTCTGTGTGTGCACCGACAGGTTTTTCATCATCACCCATTTCGATGTCATCTTGTTTTGTGCGCCCAAAGGTGCCCTCTTGTGTGGCTAAATCTAAGTGGTGAAACTGCTCTAAATGATGTTCCCAACGTTGGGCAATCACGTAGCTGCCGCCCGCATCGATGCCATCATTGATGACCGCAACATCCACGCGATCCTGTATGCCTTTAGGATTTTCTGTGCCATCGACAAAACCGCCTAAATCACGCGCATCTAACCAACGAAAACCATGCACTTCTTCTTCAATCGTCACCACATCTTTAAAGATACGGACAAATTCTTGGGCAAGTGTGAAATTCATTTTATGTTCGTTTGACACTAAATGCACAAAGAGATCGCGCTGCGTACCGGCGACCATGCCATGGGCTTTATCTGTGAGATCAAATAATTCAGGGGCACTGTCATCATTGCCGGATAATTTTTTCCATGCTTGTTGGCCAAATGCCATCACAGAGGCAATGCCCATGTGACCATAACGGGTTTTGTATGAGCGAATGCGCGCCATAAACTCAGCGATGGCATCTTTGATGGCATCCATATCCTCTGTTTTAAAATTTGCTTCAATAAAAATGGCATGATCTCGATTTTCCACAACCATGCCATCTTGATAATTCAATTCGCTCATTCATTCACTCCAAAAGATCATTATTGCTATGTGATAACTCATATTATGGGGATGATCCTACCATTTAAAAGCACAACTTCAATAAAAATGATTTAAAACAATTTTTCATAAAATCGCCGCATCAGGCAGCCCTTATGCGGCGATCGTTCATGCGCTTTATTATTTAATTAAACGGCTGATCTCTTTAAACTTCGGATGTTCTGCCGTTTCTAACAATTCAAACAGCAAAGATTCTAATGATGTCACGCCGGCGCCATAACCGACCATGCGATCAATGCCAATCTCTTTGTTCTCTTTTGTGCGTGAAGAGACACAATCGACCACCACATCTACCGTCACATCATTCTCTTCTAACAATAAATCACGCGCGGTTTGAAAGACGCACACATGGGATTCAATGCCTGCAAGCAACACATGATCTGCCCCTGATTCTGCCAATGCACGGCGAAACTCAGCTGAACCCATCGCACTGAAACAATTTTTAATGATGGGGGAATACCCACCTGCCACTAAAATCTCTTTTAAAGAGCCCACCGTTTCCCCTAAGCCTTGAGGATATTGCTCTAACCATAAAACAGGCACATCCAAGATTTGTGCGCCTTTGAGTAATTTTTCAAGTTGTGGCACAAGTTCATCTTGATTGTGCATCACTTGTGTGAGTTTCTCTTGTACATCGACAAATACAATGATTGGGTTTGCGTATTTCATCTCTCAATCCTCCACGGATGGTTAAAACTCATAAGCATAATAGAGCGCATAGCTCTCAATGCCTTCATTGGGCCTTTTCAAGCCCGCATTTGAATAGTGGATGGCGCGTGCACCAAAAGTGTGTGCGCCAATGGTTGCCCCTATTCCAATGCGATCCTCAAAATTCACACTGCTGCCTAGATTTTGATCCCCCACTTTGGTTTTCGAAAACGCCGCGATCCCAACCCCCAATTCAATAAAGGGCTCCATACCGCTCCCCGTATAAAAGTTATAGGTTAACACGGGACTTAAAGAGATCGAGCTCACATCTTTACCATATTTGCCTTTTTCCCAATAAGTGTACGCCACATCCCAATAACCTGATAAATAACCCACAGATGTGTCAAAATATTTCCCTTCCCAAGGCGATCTTGCGCCAATGCGAAATGTATTTTCACTTTGCCCGGTGTGCCCTGCGGACACCTCTAATTGCCAAGCATTCGCTAAATTCACAGAGGCGGCAACCATCGTTGCAAGCATCACTCTTTTTGTTAGTAGATTCACGTGATTCACTCCAGATTGAACAAAATGATCTCAATATAACCGATCGGCTACCAAAATTAAACCATCATTCCTCGAACTCAAATTTGTCACACAGATCTGTTATACTGAAATTGAAGTCACAACAAAGTTGCAACACGATTCACATCGATACAACAACATAAACATAAGGAGCTTCGTATGCTAAAAGTATTACAATCCCCCGGTAAATATGTTCAAGGTCCTGATGCCCTTGCCGCCATCGCAGATTACATTGCACCGCTTGGCAAAAAAGCCTTCGTGATTGCCGATGAATTTGTCTTTGGCCTTGTCAAAGAGATTGTGGAAAAAAGTTGTCAATCCCAAAACATTCCTTACAGTGAAGCGATCTTTCAGGGCGAATGCTCAGCAAAAGAGATCGATCGCTTAAGTGCTGCCTTTCAACAGAGCGGCGCGGACATTGTGGTTGGCATTGGTGGCGGTAAAACCTTAGATGCCGCCAAGGCTGTGGCCCATTATGGTCATGCACCCATCATCATTGCACCCACCATTGCCTCAACCGATGCGCCAACAAGCGCGCTCTCTGTCATCTATACAGATAATGGCGAGTTTGAGAGCTATCTGCTCTACCCTAAAAATCCTGATGTTGTATTGATGGATACGCGCATCATTGCCAATGCACCCGTGCGTCTATTTGTGGCAGGCATGGGCGATGCGCTTGCCACTTATTTTGAAGCCAGAAGCTGCTCAGAGGCACAAAAAACCACCATGGCAGGCGGGCTCACTTCATTAGCGGCAATGTCACTGGCCACTTTATGCTATGAAACCCTGCTTGAAGAAGGATTGAAGGCCAAATTGGCGGTGGAAAATAAAGTGAGCACCAAAGCCGTGGAAAACATTGTCGAGGCCAATACGCTCCTCAGTGGGTTAGGCTTTGAAAGCGCAGGCTTAGCGGCAGCACATGCCATTCACAATGGTTTAACGGTGATTGAAGCGTGCCATGATCGTTATCATGGTGAAAAAGTGGCCTTTGGTACATTGGTGCAATTGGTGCTTGAAAACAGCCCGATGGAAGAGATCGAGGAAGTGCTCGATTTTTGTACACAAGTGGGCTTGCCGGTGACCTTAGCGGAGCTTGGCTTAACAATGGATGCGCCAAATTATCATGAATTATTGCATGCAGCCGCTGAGTTAAGCTGTGCAAAGGGTGAAACCATCCACAACATGCCATTTGAAGTTAAAGTGGAAGATGTCTATGCCGCACTGTTAACAGCCGATCGACTCGGGCGCGCATGGCGCAATGAAGACATTTAAAATCATCCTTTGATGTCAAAAGCCCTGTCAATACAGGGCTTTTTTTCATTATAGACGCAACGTTAAAATCTCACGCACGCGCTCAGCATCAATCGATTGATGCTCCCCGAGCTGCCAGCCTCGCTCAGCAAAGCGGGCACAAATGATATCGATGGCTGTGGCATCTAGCCCATAATCACTCAAGCGCGTTTTCATACCAACGCTGTCAAACCATGCTTCAACCGCCGCAATGGTTTGCGTGATTTGCCCATCATCATTTGTTTCATGAATGCCAAACACATTGCGCCCAAGTTGCATGATCTTACGGGCTTTGTGGTCTTTTTCCATCACCATCACGCCCGGTAACACAATGGCTAACGTTTGTGCATGATCCAATCCATACAATGCCGTCAATTCATGCCCAATGGCATGCGTTGCCCAGTCATTGGGCACGCCCACTCCAATCCAACCATTGAGCGCCCAGGTGGCCGCCCACATAAAATTGGCGCGCGAATTGTATTCCGGTGCTTGATGAATGATGGCATCTGAGGTTTCAATCAATACCTTCACCACCGCTTCTGCCATATAATCTTGTACCAAGGCTTGATGTTGATCGGTTAAATATTGCTCCATCACATGAATGAATGCATCCACCAATCCATTGGCCAATTGGCGTTTTGGCAGTGTATATGTGGTCAATGGATCCAGCACAGAGAATTTTGGAAAAGTGTGCGCACTGGAAAACGATAATTTCTCTTGTGTTGCGGCACGCGTGATGACGCCACCATCATTCATCTCCGAACCTGTCGCGGGCAATGTCATCACCGCACCAAACGGTAACGCTTGATCAATGCTGCTACCGCGATCCACCAAAATTTGCCAAGGATCATCCCCCTGATAACAGGCAGCTGCTGCAATGAATTTGGTGGCATCAAGCACAGAACCACCGCCCACCGCGAGCAAAAAGTCAATGTTTTGTGCATGAATGCATGCCACAGCCTTTAAGCACGTTTCATAATGTGGATTTGGCTCAATGCCTGCAAACTCAACCACTTCATGCGCACTCAAAGCGGCCTTCACTTGATCATACACGCCATTACGCAAAATGCTCCCGCCGCCATAAATCATCAACACGCGTGCCGATTTTGGCACCACATCTTTGAGTTTTTCAATCATCCCTTGACCAAAAATGATCTCAGTGGGATTGGCATACATAAAATTGTTCATCAATGTTTCCTCAATTTAAGGTGAGACAGGACTCAATGATAACGGAAAGAGGAGCGGAACGAAAAGCACAGCAATCAACATCACAATCATCGCAAAAGGTAAACCGACCTTCACAAAGTCCCCAAAGCTGTAATTACCCGGCGCGATTACCAAAGTATTAACAGGTGATGACACTGGCGTAATGAAAGCGGCCGATGAGGCAATGGCCACAATCATGGCAAATGGATACGGGGATAAACCAAGCACTGATGCTGTTTGAATGGCGATCGGTGCCAATAAAACCGCTGTGGCGGTATTGGAAATAAAGAGCCCGGTGAGCGCCGTGACACCAAAGAGAATCATCAATAAAATCCGTGGACTCGCATCCCCGCTGATCTCTAATAAAAATTTAACCGCTAAATCCACACCGCCTGTGTTTTGTAGGGCAATGGCAAAAGGAAACATCCCTACAATCAGGATAATGCTTTGCCAATGGATGGATTTATAAGCACTGTCCATCGTAATGCAGCCAAATACGCCCATTAACAGCGCTCCAAAAATCGCCACAAGCACTGTTGGAAAAATTCCGGAAATCATCAATCCCACCGTGATCAACAGCGCCACCACAGCATAAGGTGCTTTTTCCATGGCCGGCGCCACTTCATCCACTTCTGCCGGAATGGTGAGCACCACAAAATCATCTTTTAAGGATTGTAATTGACGAATCGCCTTCCACATCCCGATGACCAACAATGTATCGCCCTGCTTTAAGCGCTCATCTAACAGCTCATTTTCCACAATTTTGCCTTGACGTCGCAACCCGATCACGTTGAGATTGTAATTGGTGCGAAAGGCATTTTCTAAAATGGTTTTATCAATGAGTTGTGAGTCCGGATGAATCGTCACTTCCACCATGCCAATTTCGCGCGCATGCTCATTGAAGTAGCTGCTCAATAGCGGCAACGACATCAAATGAAACTCTAAACAAAATTGATTGATCTTTTCAGGATAGAAAAAGTCAAAGAGCAAAATGTCATTTTCTTGAATGATCCGATCCGGCACAGCATCGAGCACCACATTTTTAAAGCGGCTCAAACGGCGCTCTACGGCAATGATATTCGCCCCATGCTTTTCCCGTAGGTGCATGTCTGACAATCTTCGCCCCACTAAAGGTGAATCTTTCCCAACGCTCGCGCGGTGATTGCGCCCTTTGAGTTGATATTCACTCACTAAATAGTCAATGTCCACGCGGGATTTACGAGATTTTTTAGTCGCTTCATCGGCTTTTTTCCCAAGCAAACGGCGGGCAAACAACATGTACACAACACCAACGATGAGCACCATTAAGCCAATCGGTGTGAATGAGAAAAACTCAAAGCCCGCGTGACCTGACAACTGCAATTGCCCAGATACAACTAAGTTTGGCGGCGTTGCCACCAACGTCATCATGCCACTGATGAGCCCTGCAAAACTGAGCGGCATCATCAATCGACGGACATCTGCCTTCATTTTTGCCGCAATGCTCAGCACAATCGGAATGAAAATTGCCACAATCCCTGTTGAGCTCATCACGGAGCCTAAAATCGCCACCGACAACATCAACAATACAATGAGTCGTGTTTCACTGTTTTTAGATTGGCGAATCAGCCAGTCACCCACGCGAAAAGCAACGCCTGTGCGCACAAGGCCATCACCAATGATGAAAAACACCGCCACAATGATGACACTTGTGTCACTAAAGCCGGCCAACGCTTGATCAAGGGTGACGCTGCCTGTTACAGGCAAGGCAAGCAGCGCACACACAGCAACCACATCCATGCGCGGTTTGTTGATCATAAATGCAATCACGGCCGCAAGGAGCAGCCCTAACACAATCATTAATTCGTGAGTCATAATCTTTATTCTTCGAAGACTTTTTAGGGAGATCTCGCCATTATAGTGATTTACACAAAGGTTTCATCCCCTATTCACATCTCTTAAGATTTTGGGGCAAACTGCTGCAATGTGGGCAGATAATACTCCGTTAATGTCAAACTTTCTTGATTGATATAAAACGTAGAGCAGCGAGCCACGACTGTGGTCAACGGTTTTTGACAATACGCACGCAAAGCACTTGGTAAGGCAGAGTGCTCAAAGATTTGATAACAAAATGCTGAGCGCTCAATCACATTCTCGCCACTGAAGAGCTTACGTCCCAATGATTGCGTGCCGCAGTTTAAATAATCACACCAAAAGTGCGCCTGTTGATCACACTCGCTTTCTGCCCAAATGACATCTATGCCAGACAATCGCAATGCCACTTGCCGGCTAAAGGCATCTCCTTTATCCCCTAAAAAGAGCACATTGACGCTAAAGTCATCCTTTAAAGCCTCTAACCCCACCGTCAATGATTGAATGGTGAGCAATGGCTCATACAGCTCAATTGATAAACCGGCTTGTGTGAGTTCTGTGTGCAGCTGATCCTCATGAAACCATCGCATCGAAACACTCCTTATCCATAAAAATCACCAATGATACCCCAATCCAAAATGGACACTGCGATTTCTCGATTCACCATCTTTTGAGCGAATCTTTTCATAACTGACACCTGTATTGACGGAAATGGCATCCGTCAATTGATAGGAAAGCGTCGCCCCTAAATTTAAATCGAGCGTCACCGCTTGATTAAAGCTTCGACCCACCTCACCAGTTGTGCTGAATTTAATGGATTGATTCATCAAGGCTTGGCGATAATCCCACTTTAATGAGGCTTGTGGGTTTTCACGATGATCCCCATTGCGATATTCAAGCACCTGATAATTTAAGAGCGTTGCCACTGAAAAGGCTGAGCGCTCATTGTTCCAAAGCTGCCAACCGGGACCTGTACCCACCATGGTATTTTCACGAATCTCTTCTATCCAATCATGCTGATAACTCATCGCGCTTTGCCAGAAAAAATGAGATGAGAAAAAGCGATCCACTGAATAACCTAAATTATAATAATAGCTCTTAGTGCGATCACTCTCTGTTTTTCGATAAAACGCGCCGTTCAATGTATGCCGCCACAATCCATGCTCAATTTTAATGGTATTGGCCCAATTGTAACGCGCTGTTTTTGTACTGTCTCGATCAATATAAGCACCAAAAGTGACATTGCCCGTGACTTTAAAATCTTCGCGCTTAGGCATCTTTTCATTGACCTTCGCCAATGAAATTTGCTCATTCATCGGCATTTGCACAACTCCATCATCAGTATCCACCAACAGCAATCGTTGCACCCGCTTGCCTTCTTTTTTGACAATCTTAAACTCAGCGCCATGCCCCACAATTTCAGAAGAAAAAAGATCCCGCTTCACATTAACGGCATGCGTGATTGTAAAATTGACCACTTGTGATTGATCAATCTTCACGGTGCCTGCGTAATCTGTTTTTAAAAAGAGATATGGCCCTTCTAAATATGTGACTTGCCCTGATAAACGATCGCCATTTTTCAGAGCCACTTCATCGGCAAAGACCGAAGATAAGAGCAAGAGTCCAACGCCCCATCCGATTTTTTTCACTAACATTCTTCCTGTGTTTTGCACAAATGGAGCATCATTATAGCGCCCTTTTCATAAGAACCGATTGATAACTGTATAAAAATTATGACAATTTGAATCATTAATGAGATTGATAATCAAATACTATCATGATACATTTGCATGCGATAATGATTCCCATTAACATTTGGACCTAATTTACATGCACCCTAAATATTCTGTGACCACTGTTTTAGCGATGTCCTCATTGCTGCTCCCCCACTTTACATTTGCTGAACCCTCCTCAGATGATGAGGACAACAAAGCCATTAACCTTGATAAGGTTGTGGTCATTGGTGAGGTCAAACCACAAGCTGTCTTTAAATCCACGCAAACTGCGGCAGACATCACCAAAAATATGGTGCAAGATGAGCGCGATCTCTTTCGCAATGAATTAAGTGTGGGCGTCACTGAAAGTGGCCGCGCCGGCAGCAATGGTTATGCCATTCGCGGTGTGGATAAAGAGCGCGTGGCCGTCATTGTCGATGGTTTACCCCAAGCTGAAACCTTTATGCCTTCCATCTATAAAGGTTATGGCTATTTCAATGGCAGCATCAATAACACAGAATTTGAAAACATCAGCTCTGTGACCGTGAATAAAGGTGCAAACTCCGTCAGTGATGGCAGTGGCGCTGTCGGTGGCTCTGTTTACTTTAAAACCAAAACTGTGGATGATTTTGTCAAACCCGGTGAAAAACTCGGGCTCTACACCAAAGGGGCGTATTCCTCTAAAAATAAAGAGTGGCGCTATGTGTTAGGGGCAGGCTTTAAAGTCAATCGCTTTTTTGGTTTTGCACAATTGACGCAACGCCGCGGCCATGAAACGAAAAATAATGGTCGAGGGGATGATGTGTATGGCTGGACACGTGGCCGCCCGGATCCTTCAAAATTCCGCACCACATCATGGCTGACAAAACTTGGCTATGAGCTCAATGAGTCAAACCGCATCACCGCTTTTTATGAGGATCGTGCACACCGTCAATTTACTGAGGAAAAAACATTTGATGGCTGGAATACGCACCGCTTTGCTTCAGATACTGCACCTTATCGCCGCTATGGCTTAGAGTATGACTACTTTGCCACCGATTCCACATGGTTAGACACCATTAACATCATCGCCGCTGATCAGAAAATCAAAATGCAAGCGCACACTTATAATGTGAATCAACGCGATTTTAAAGTGGATCAACGCTATTTTCGTGAGTTTGAACAGCGACAAAAATTACTCAAAGCACAACTCTTTACACAAGCCATCAATCTTGGTGGCATCGAGCATACCTTCCAAGGCAAATTAGAGTTCCGTAAAGGGCACCTTAAAAATCAAAACTATGATGTTTTATATTTAACAGACAGCGTACATCCGTCAAAATACAGCATCATGACGCCCGTCAGCTCAAAAGTGCTCGCACTCTCTTTGCAAGATGAGATTCAAGTCACCCCTGAATTACATTTGTCCCTAGGTGCCCGTTATGATCAATACACATACAGCCCAAAATTAGATGGCAGCAACAAATTCCCCATCAGTTTTGACGATAGTAAAAAACATTTCTCGCGCCCATCTTGGTCAATCGGCGCAACCTATAACTTTACGCCAGAGCATCAAATCGGCTATAAAATCAGCACAGGCTTTAGAGCCCCTAAAATTGAAGAACTCTTTTTTGAATTTGGTAAAGGCGGCGCCAATCACTTTATGCCAAATCCACAACTGAAACCTGAAACAGCCCTCAATCAAGAGATCACCTACCAATTCCAAAATGATTACAGTCAATTTGGCATTGGCATTTTTGAAAGCCGCTACCGTAACTTTATTGATGAGCGTGTTTCAGAGGGGCAAATGCTTAATCCATATTATGCTTCACACGGCGGACGTCAATACCTTTTCGTGAATCAAATCCAGTTTGTAAACATTGCCCGCGCAAAAATCAAAGGCATTGAAGTCAATGGCTCAATCAATGGTGAATTATTGGGATTATCGGACAGCTGGACTTTTAACGCTAAAGCACAATACAGTCGCGGTAAAAATCAAGATGGTGATCCACTCAAATCCATTCAACCTTGGAGCGCATTAGTAGGCATTGAATATCAAGCACCTTCTGAGCGCTGGAACCTATCCTTAACAGGGCGTTACAGTGCCGCAAAAAAAGGTAAAGACACCAAAGAAACACAATATTCATGGCGCGGTGTTGAGGAAAAAGAGTGGCCTTGGTTAAGCCCATCTTATTTTGTAGTGGATTTAACAGGACAAGTGAACATTGATAAAGACATGACCATCAACTTTGGTGTGTTCAATCTCTTTAATCGCAGTTACACCACATGGGACAGTTTACGAGACATTCCTACTTATGGTACAACAAATCGCGTGGATCCAAAAGGTAAAGGCTTAAATCGTTTCACAGCGCCTAAACGTAACTTTATGATTTCGTTTGAAGCTCGATTCTAACAACAATTTTTAATCAACCAATACTACCGATGATGCTCATGTGTCATCGGTTTTTTTATTGCGCTTTCATCACAGCATCAATAAAAAACCCTGACCATTGTGAGAATGGTCAGGGTTGTTACCGAGTAATAAAGATTCATCCTGAAATCAATACAACACATTGATTTTATAATATTTTATTCAATGACAAAATTGACCTATGCTGTCAAATGTAGACACTTTAACTTGGGAGATTTTCATTATGCAGCATGACGTTCATAATATAAATTTGCCAGTTGTCTTGGCGACATCCACCCTAATCCTTTTTGAATCCTAGTTTGATTGTATTCAAGTTCAATATACTGAGTAATATCAGCTTTAGCTTCACCTCTCGTTTTGTAATCTTTGTGATACACCAATTCATTCTTTAAAGTTCCCCAAAAACTTTCAATTGGTGCATTGTCATAGCAATTGCCTTTACGGCTCATTGAACCTAAAAACTTATGTCTCTGAATAATAGATCGATAAGCTTTACTGCAATATTGGCTACCACGATCCGAGTGCACAATTAATTCTTTGGATGGCTTTTGATTGCGAATTGCCATATTCAGTGCATCACACACTAATTGGGAAATCATATGTTTATCAATTGCATAACCGACAATTTCATGAGTAAAAAGATCTTTAATACCTGCAACATACAACCAACCTTCAGCAGTCCAGATATAAGTAATATCACTGCACCAAGCCTGATTCGGCTGACTATATTCAAAATATTGGCCTAATAAATTAGTGTAAATAGGTTTATTATGTTTTGATTGAGTTGTTTGCTTATATCTACGATGCTTAGTGCACCGAATGCCTAGCTTTTCTCGAATAGTACGCACCATGTACAGGCTAATACTGTAACCCTGAATCAATAAATATTGATGTAAGCGTTCATGACCATACAAACCATTTTTGGCTTGATGTGCCGCTTTAACTATCAATTCACAACGATTACGATGAGTCGATTGGATACTTATTTTTTTATTAATCCATTGGTAATAACCAGAAACGTGTACATCAAATACCTTGCACATTCGATTAATACTGAACCTTTTAGAGTTATTTTGTACAAAAGCATACTTCTCTAACTGTTTTTTGCGAAGTATGCTGTGGCCTTTTTTAGGATTTCACGCTCTTCTTCAGCTATGCGCAAAGCACGTTTTAGTTGTTTATTTTCTTCTAGAATAGCCATGATATCTGGGTCATATTGTTCAGTACCAATCAGTTGGCCTTTATTGGCTTTGTTACACCAATTAAATAGAGTTTGCATCGGCAGTCCCAACTCACGAGAGATTAGGCTGATATTGCCATTATGTTCTTCTACTTTTTTAACAGCTTGCGCTCTAAATTCTGCTGTGTACTTTTCACGTTTAGTCATAAAATAATTCCTTGGTTATGAGATAATATTACCAAGTTTTAGTGTCTAAGTTCTTCAGCATAGCTCAGCTCCAATCACATCTTCCATTTGTTTATAAATACTCATAATTTATCCTTAATTATCCTGTTTTATTAATATATTTAAATTGGAACACTCTTTAATCATTTCTTCTGTTCCTAAATGAGGTTTGTTTATATCTATTTTATTATCGGAGAAATAACCTTCTGCAATCAAACCCCCAACTTCATCCCAAACTTTCCAAATCCCCACCCTATCATTTGCCCACAATCCATCTGAATCGTACATTCCTTCACATCTTTTCTCACCATTACTATGCCAATACTCAGCCCATCCATGATTAGCTGAACTAGTCTGTTTATGTTTTTTAAACATAGCCTGCCCATTTTCGTACCAAGCAAAATCTTCTCCTGATTGGCTACCAGGGTAATCATGAATGAACATGCTTTTTTTTGAACCATTTGAATAAAACGTCTGATCCCATAACCGACTCCCATCGTTGCTATAAGCAATGATAGTTCTCAAAGTATTTTTTTCATCATATTCATGCTTTTCACTAAAATATCGTGTTTTTTTGAATTGGCCATTACTATATTTTTCTGCTGTTAGTAAAGAGCCTTCTTCTTTTTTTGTACCATCTTCTCTCCATAAACGATATGGACCACCAATATGGCCATCTATCAATTGGTATTCTGCTCGCTTAATCCCTTTTTCATCTATTACAACTTTTTTTTCAATATTTCCTGTACCACTTAGAACTTTAGAAAAATGGTCTGCTTCAAATATTCTTTTTTTCTCCTGCTCAGCACGTTCTGCTCTGAGTTCTATCAGTTTTTTTTCTCGATACTCTTTATCTAATCGCTCCAAGGCAGCAATGGTTTCTTGTCTTTCCACCTCTTTATATGTCATATATTTTATATAACCAAAGTAACCTCCTCCAATAACTACAATAATGACCAGTCCTATTAAACTTTTCTTCAACATATATTTTTCTCCTTAGGCTTCAAATCTATTTCTATAATTCACGCATACTCTCATCCACCTTCGTTTGAAGTGGGCTCAAGAAGTAATCTATCACTCGGCGTTCTCTGATCTTAATCTCAGCCGTTACATTCATGCCCGCCGTCAGCGGTATTGGTAATCCTCCCATAAATAACCGAAGTTAAAAGTAGAGGTTAAGCAGCCATTAAAGGTGGTCGTCCTTGATTAGCTTGGTGTGGCCTTTCATGATTATAATGCCAAAGCCATTGAGTTGCATAATCT
>NZ_NEFD01000008.1 GCF_002252155.1 Wohlfahrtiimonas sp. G9077 | reverse complement strand
TTTAAAATTGCCATGATTTGGCTATCAGTAAATTTAGATGTTTTCATTAAGAATCTCCTAACTTATTTAAATTAATATTAAGCGAAAATTCTACTTTTGAATCCTATTATTTTTAGGGGGGATTACCGTACGATACCTCTCTTTAAAGTTAAACGAAGAAATATTGGAAGCTGATCTGTATAGATTAGCAATGAATAACCAATTAATTTTATCTGTTATGTTACCAAATAGAGAGCTATTTCCTGCTTTTGTTAAAAATAAAGGGAGCGATACAATTTTATTGAAATATCCTATGAATAAAGATGAAGAAAATGATTACATACAAACCTTCTATCCAACAGCACCTGAAATAGGTCGAGATATAATAAATAATTTCAGCACCCAAAAGACATTAAAAAATATTGAAGGTATATGGGATATTATAAATATTCATCACAGCACCGAATTATTACGATCATTATTCATTACAAAAAATGATGAATTTTATGAAGAAAATTTTCCCGAATATGGAATATACCTTAGATCTATAGATAAATCAGAATATGCTGAATTACAACTTCATATACCCGAACGATATATTGAAGAAAATAATTCTTACATTCCCGATACTGATATACCCGCAAATGAACTGCCCTTAGGTAGCATCATAATTATACGCCCCGAGAATTTAGAGCTATTTATCGTAAACCATAAAAAAAACATAAAACAAAATATAGCTTACAAAAAACGTCACAACAGCATGCTCAAACTAATATCGATTTTATTATATAGCGACACAAAACTACCATTGGGCATGACATTTAAAACCGCTGGGATTCTAAAAAGACAAGGAGAATTATTCGGTGTAAATCTATCAGATGATACGATTAATAAAATTATAGAGGAAGCTATCGAAAACTATCCTAAATCATAAAAAAAACCTAATTAGGATATTTCCATATTCATTTTTTATATTCTTAAAACCTCTAATCACATCCATACAGAGGTTTTAAGATGAATACAGAAAAACAGTTTATTAGGTTAAATCAAGTTATCAATCTCACTGGCTTATCACGAGCAAGTATTTATAACTACATTCAAGAAAGTAGATTCCCAAAGCCTGCAAAATTTGGCAAAAATTCATTATGGGAATACTCAGAGATCCAAACATGGATTAATGATCGCCTTACAGAGCGTGATACAGCTCAGGGAGGTATTTAATCATGCCTATTCAAAACCTTAATAAATCACAAGATCAAGCTCGAAGAAATACAACTGAGGATATGATCGAAGCATTACAGGATATTTATACAAGCCAAATCATCGAATTTATTACAGATGCTAGACGAGACAATATCAGAGCCTGGCTAAATGAAGGAGATACTTTTCATGGTAATGAATGGCTATTAGATTCTGTAATCACAGCAATGAGTAATGATGTGAATTTATGCCTAGTCGCTAAATCCGAGCATATCCCGATAGGCACATTTTTAACAGCTAAAGAAAATTGTTTATATCAACTTCAAGAAATGAAGCTAGATCTCATTACATTATTAAGCCTTAAACATGCGGTAAATGAGCAAATCATAAACATGACTAAGGAAATGATTAGCATAACCAATTCAATCAAAAATTATGATCAATCAGGAGGGATTTAATATGACAAAGAAATCTCTTACAAATAAGCTTGTTTATATGCTCGATATTTTAAGCCATACAAGCTTAAATAAATTAGAAGCTCCGAGATATGGTGACACGTGCATAAACACCACTAAAAGCGAATTAGAAGCTAAAGGATGCAAGTTTGATCATATAGATGAAATAATTCCCAACCGTTTTGGCTCTGAATCAAAATTCAGGCGATATTATTTAATTTTTATCCCTGAGCATCTTCAAAAAGAACTGGATGAATACAGGAAAGAAAAAAGCGCTCAACCGTCCAAAGTAAAAGCGCCCCATTCAGGTACTAAATAAATAATTTATTCAGTCATAAAACTATAGCTTAATTTTCAACTTTGAACAATCGAGCTATAGTTTTCTAAATGATGAGATTTATCATTATGAGTTATGCAAAAAAACAAGCCTACAAGAAAAGCAAATTAAAAGCACAGGAAGAGATTAATGGCGCTAAATTTTCTATGTTTAGGCATGATGTATTCAACAGTAAGGAATATTATTCCCTTTCGCCTATTGCCGTTAAATTGCTTGTAGATGCTATGGCAATTTATAACAGATTAAACAACGGCGATTTATCTTTTGCTTTTTCGATCATGAAAGATCGAGGATGGAAATCAGAAACCACACTAAGAAAAGCCATTAAAGAATTACTAGATGCTAATTTTTTAATATTAAGCCGACAAGGTGGGCGAAACAATCGCCCCAATCTATACGCCCTAAGCTTTTACAAGATTAATGATTGTTTAAATAAAGATGGATTCTCTAAGATTGATATTAAGCCAACGAAAAAAGCCCCTGATGATTGGAAAAATGCTCTTAAAAATTAATTTAAGTACACCATTTTTTATAGGCTAGAAGCAAAGTAGCCCACAGATTTTAACGGCTGAATATCAAAATAGAATACTTAGCCTACAGAATATGGTGCTATTAAGACTATTTTTTACTATTTCAGCCCACAGAATATGGTGTCCTTTATATATATAGCCATATGTATGCTATTTATTAGCAAGCCTATACCTGTTATCTAATATAGATTTAAGAGCAGATGAATATTAAATACTAGGTTTTAAGAGTCCATAAAAAAGGAAGTAAACGAACGCTATAAAAAAGAGTTTTGCGGACTCCATAAAAAAAGAGTTTTCAGACACGTTATAGCACTAAGTTTTTAGAGTCCATAAAAAAGGCTTTTCGGGCATCTTAGAACAACAAGATTACCACAAGGAATCACGGCAAGATTACGGCTATGATTTAATGAAGAGGGTTTTCCGTCACATACGCGCGCGCGAAAGATACAATATCAAGATATAAAAACGCATTGAAAGTATAAATATCAATCTTTATTACAAAAATTTTGTAACCTAATTTATTCCAATCAATCGCCCCATGATCTGATATCAATCAATAAAAATAAGGGTACAGATAAGGGTATAAAAGAACCAGAAAAGATAAAAACCCTTGATATATAAGGGCTTTTTAGTATTATTTGGCGGAAGCAGCAGGAATCGAACCTACCTCAGCCGATAGGCTGACAACGGTGTTGAAGACCGCGGGGCCCCCAGGACCCATTTACTTCCGCGTGTACTATACCATTGCATCTGGCAATTCTCAAATGTTAATCCTCCTGTTTCTTGCACAGATTTATTGCCCAATTTCTATTATAATTAAGGGTTAAAGTGATCCATCAACTAGGCAAACAACGTGCAATTATCTAACATCATTCAAGTGGGCAAGTTACTGAATCATCCACAACTCATCCCTTACATTGAAACATTGAGCCGCCCGATCGTCACTGAGATCGTGCGCCGCAGCATCGATGACTACAAACAAACCTTAATCCGCGAACAAGGCAATGTTGATTTAGATGATCTTCTCGTGATCATCCTCACTGAACTTACCATCATTGCGCGGGAGAAAACACAACCGGTCATCAATGCCACGGGGATTTTAGTGCACACCAATCTTGGGCGCGCGCCGATTGATCGCACTCTTTGGAATAAAGCGGGCGACACTGTTTGCCGTTACTCAAATTTAGAATTTAACCTCATCAATGGCAAGCGTGGCAGCCGCATGGGCATGCTCAGTCGCGTGATCCGTACTTATTTTGGGGGCGAGGATAATGTTGTGGTCAATAACAATGCCGCAGCGATTCATTTGATTTTAAAAACCTTCGCAATTGGTAAAGAGGTGATCGTCTCACGCGGTGAACAGGTGCAAATTGGCGGTGGCTTTCGCATTCCGGAGATTCTGGCAGAATCAGGTGCAATTTTAAAAGATGTGGGCAGCACAAACATCACAACTTTAGACGATTACTTAAATGCCATCACAGACAACACGGCCATGGTGCTATTGGTGCATCAGTCAAACTATTACATTGAAGGATTTACCGAGCAAGTGGACCCTAAAGCATTGCGCGATGCATTGCCTGCTCATGTCATGCTCGTAGTGGATCAAGGTTCAGGCAATCAATCACCCCATTTGATCGGAGAAACCACCGTCAGTTATTATGAAAAATTAGGTGCGGATTTGATCGCCTTTTCCGGGGATAAAATGGTGGGTGGCCCCCAAGCCGGCATCATCATTGGCAAAACACAATACATCCAAAAAATCCAAAAGCACCCCATGATGCGTGTATTTCGTCCAGGCAAAGAGACGTATGCCTTATTAGAAAATCTACTTCTCACGCAAATGAATGACAAACACAGCGCGGTTAATCGCGCTGCATGGACGATTGCCCAACCACTGAATCACCATAAAATTTTGGCAGAAGTGCTCGCTGAACAAACCAATGGCCGCACTCGCATCATTAAAACAGAATATTTGGTGGGCGGTGGCACAACGCCGCGCGCAAAATACCCAACCTATGCCTTAGCGATTGATCATCCTGCTCCGGCCGATGTGCTGCTGAGCCATCTACGTGCACAAACGCCGCCCATCATTGGCGTCATCCAACAAGGGCGCGTGGTGATCTATCCTGTCTCCCTTCTTCCCTCTGAATATGATTATGTCGCTCGCACACTCGCTGAGCTAAAGGATGAGTTATGAATGCTGTCATTGGCACCGCAGGTCATGTTGATCACGGTAAATCCTCTTTGATTCATGCCTTAACCGGCATCCACCCTTCGCGCTTGCCAGAAGAGCGTGAGCGCGCCATGACCATTGATCTTGGTTTTGCCAATTTCACAGCAACCGATGGCAGTAAAATTGGCATCATCGATGTGCCCGGCCATGAACGCTTCATCCGCAATATGGTGAGCGCCGTCTGGGGCTTGGATTTGGTCTTATTCGTGGTGGCAGCCGATGAAGGCTGGGCAGCTTTATCTGAAGAACATTTACGCATCATCACCGCAATGGGCAAACATCAATGCATTTTGGTGCTCACCAAATGTGATTTGGTAGATGATCAACGCCGCCAAGCGGTGGAAGATGATGCCCTTGAGCGCTTTTTAGACACCATGAACACGCTGCCCGATGTGGTGCATGTCAGCAGCATTCAAGGCACCGGTTTAACAGAGCTCAAAACCCTCATTGAAAGCAAAGTCAATGATCTACCAGCTCGTGATGAACTCGATCATGGCGCCCATTTGTATGTGGATCGTGTTTTTTCCGTCAATGGCATTGGCACCACAGTTACCGGCACGCTTCGCGGCGCACCATTGACTGAAAACGTCACATTAACACTCTTTCCGGGCAATATGCCTGTTAAAGTGCGCTCGCTTCAGAGTTATCACACACAAGTTGAAACCGCCGTGCCCTATTCACGCACCGCCGTTGGCTTAAAACAGGTGAATAGAAAACTCCTCAAACGTGGCAGCTGCTTAGTCGCCGACAGTAGCAGCATCACCATGAGCGATGATTGGATCATTCAGCTTGACCCACAATTTAGCAGCACCTTAAAAAAACAAGGCATGGTGGAAGTGGCGCTTGGCACCACGCACACACATGCTAAATGCTTCACCTATGCCGATGGACAATTGGCGCGCCTACAACTCAAAGAGGCCATTCCTGCCTTTTGGGGGCAACCGATGCTCATCATTCAGCACGGCGGCAGCCACATCATTGGCGCAGGTAAAATTGCATGGATGCATCCCCTTGATCGTTCTATGCGCGATGTATTGCAACAAGCCCTCACCACTTTGACCATTCAAAGCGCCGATTTAGAATCAAAACTGGCACTCGAAATTCAGATCAATGGTTTTACAGAGCGCCATGCGGATGTCAAACAACCTGAAACCGCCCTTGTCCTTGGGCAATGGTGGATTTTACCTGCCGCCCTTGAAAAACTGCATCAAGCTTGTAGTGATGTGCTCAATCAAGCCATCAGCGCCATGACGGTTGAAGAAATTGCCAAGCAAATTCAACATCCCTTGTCACTGACTGAAGCGATGATTGAGCAAGGTTGCCAAAAAGGTGAATGGCAGCGCATTAAAGGCGGCATTGTCAATGCCTTTAACCTGGCGAGCGACACACTGCCGGACAACCTTCAGCAGTTGTATGATGCCATCGATGATTGTGGCAGCGCAGGCTTTGAAGCCGGTAAATCTCGCATTGTGGGCATCAAACGTTTACTGAGGGCTTTGACGGAAAAAGAACTCATCGTCCCCACTGAAAATGACATTTTCTTTAGCACCAAAGCCTATGAGCAATTGGTGAAAAACATCATGCTTAACCGCACACTCGGCGAACGCTTTACCGTTGCCGATGCCCGCGAACGCACCGATCTTTCTCGCAAACAACTGATCCCACTTTTTAACCGCATGGAAAAAGATGGCTGGGTCAAACGCATTGAAAATGATCGTGAAGTGTGTCGCGAATATCCATCTTCTGAATCTTAAATGAGGTACATTATGCTCATTATTTATGGCATCCCCAATTGTGACACCGTCAAAAAAGCCCGTGCATGGCTCACGGAACAGAACATTGAATACACTTTCAGCGACTTTAAAAAATCCGCACCTTCTGCTGAACTATTAAAAACGTGGATCGATGCTTTTGGATTAGATGTGGTCATCAATAAACGCGGCACCACTTGGCGTAAACTCAGTGCAGAGGATCAAGCAGCATGTGCAGCAGTCAAAACTGCTCTGCCCATTTTGCTGGCAAACTTAAGCATGATTAAACGCCCAATCCTGATGAAGGATGATCAGCCCATTTTTATTGGCTTTGATCCAAGCTTATGGCAAACAAAATTAAAATGATTTGATACAATGGACAGGCAACATAAGGAATCAACATATAGATAAGACAACGATATAAGATCAACATAATACATAGGTGTGCCCATGAATCAGAAGATTACCAATTTAATTGCGAAGCCCTTGCAAGGCATCAGCAGTTCACTGGCCCGCCAACTGGTGGGTAATGTGCGTTACAATCCTGACGTCATCTCCATGGCAGGAGAAGTCACCACTGCTGAGTTGTATGATGTTGATGGCGTGCATACCGCCATTCAGTGCTCGTTAGATGCGCCCACAAAGGATTTCGGTTACGGACTCACCGAAGGACTGCTCGGCACCCGTGAAGCCATCTTGCCCTTTGCCAAAAAGCATTGGGGCATTGATGCTTCAGCCAATGAGGTGATCATCACCTCTGGCGCCCAACAAGCATTGCATATCGCCAGCCGCATTTTGACAGACCCTGGCGACACCATCGCCATTGCCGATGCAGCCTATCTATTGGCCATGCAAACGTTTCAAATTTCTCATGCTCGAATGCTCACCATTGCTTGCGATGAGGAAGGCATCATTCCCGATGCCCTTGAACAGCATTTAAAGCAGCAGCGCATCAAAGCGCTGTATGTGGTGTCTAACAATGCCAATCCCACCGGCATTACCTTATCTCTTGAGCGGCGGCGTCGTTTAATTGTGCTCGCGGATTTATATGATTTCATCATCATAGAAGATGATCCTTATTGCGCGCTGCGTTTTGATGGCCAAGTATTACCGAGCATCTATACCTTAGCGTCACAAATGGGGCTTGGGCAGCGGGTGCTCTTTTTAGGCTCTTTTTCCACAACCTTCATCCCTAGCCTGCGCTTAGGGGTGCTCATTGCTAAAGATCCGCTCTATCAAGCCGCTGTGATCATGAAACAATATCTTGACATCAACAGCAGCTGCTTATCCCAAAAGGCACTTGAGCAGTATCTGAACAGCGGACGCATCGATGCACAAATCAATCGGCTGCGCCACACATATCATCAACGCTGCTTTGCCCTAACGAAAGCCATTGATGAACATCTCTCGGAGCATTTGACATACCATCCGCCTGATGGCGGTGTTTTTTTATGGGCGCGATTAAAGCAATCCATCAATGCCCTAGAATTATTGCCTTATGCCATCAAAGAAAAATTGATTTTCATCCCCGGGGCAACTTTTTACACCAATAAGCCGTGCTTTTCTACCTTACGTTTTTGTTATTCATCTGTACCTGCCGATCAGATGGAGGAAGCCATGCTGCGTTTAGGGCGCGCACTGAAACAGTATATGGCGGATCATTTTTAATCCACCCACATTAAAAAACTCGCCAGATTGGCGAGTTTTTTGATTCAATCAATGCGACATGATTTATTTTTCATCTCTTGGGAAGATCAGATTCAAAATAATCGCCGTAAAACCACCGGCAGCAATGCCTGATGAGAACAATGTTTTAATCATATCTGGGGCAAATTGCAAAATGGCCGGCTGTTGAGAAACGCCCATACCCACGGCTAATGACAATGCCATGATCATAATGGCGCGGCGATTTAAAGCTTCACGTGAAACAATGCGCACACCAGAGGCGGCAATTGTCCCAAACATCACCAATGTCGCACCGCCTAACACAGGCTCAGGAATGCGTTGCACCAATTGCGCCACAGATGGGAACAGACCCAATAGAATCAACATACCCGCAACCACGTAGCCCACATAACGACTGGCCACACCTGTCAATTGAATCACGCCATTGTTTTGCCCAAAGCAGGAGTTCGGGAATGTATTAAAAATGGCTGATACCATTGAGTTCAAGCCATTGGCCAATACACCACCTTTAAGGCGCTTCATGTATAAAGGACCTTCCACAGGCTGCGCTGACACATCCGATGTTGCGGTAATGTCACCAATGGTTTCTAAAGAAGTGACCATAAAGATCAAAATGAGCGGCAGCAATAAGTTCCAATCAAAGCTCAAGCCATAATAGAAAGGCTCAGGCACTGCCACCAATGGCACTTCTTCCAATACTTTGTGTGGCAGCATGTCCGTTGCCCATGCAGCTAAATAACCCACACCCATGGCAATCACTAAAGATGAAATGCGTAAATATGGATTCTTCTGACGATTGAGCAAGACAATCACCGCCAAAACGACGCCCGCCAATAATAGGTATTTAGGCGCACCAAAGGTGTTGTCTGCCAAGGCATCATATCCGCCACCGATGGACGTCAAACCCACTTGAATGAGGGATAAACCGATGATCATCACCACAATACCAGACACCAATGGCGTAATGATGCGGCGGGCTAAATGTAAGGCGCGCGATAAAATCACTTCTGTCATCGCTGCCACTAACAATGTGCCAAAGAGTGCCGCCATCATGGCATTGTCATCTAAACCACCATTTTTAAGGGCGGTGCCCCCCATGATTAATGGTGCAACAAAGTTAAAACTCGTGCCCTGAATAGACAAAAGACCAGATCCAACTGGTCCCCATGCGCGAATTTGTATTAAAGAAGCTAAACCGGATGCAAATAATGACATGCTGATGATGCGCTGCGTATCGTGTGCCGATAATCCGAGCGACTGACAGATGATCATCGCGGGTGTAATCACAGCAACAAACATGGCCAACAAGTGCTGACAGGCTGCAAATAGTGTTTGAGGTAACGGCGGTCTATCCTCTAGACCATAGATCAAATCATTCTTGACAGCGGGCTCTGACATTTTAGCGTTCTCCTGATCGCAAAATGCGCATTGTAATGCCGTCACGAAAAAAGGCAAGTAAATCGTGATTTATTTATAATTTTTGTACAGACACAAAAAAAGCTAGATTTTCATCTAGCTTTCTTCGATATGGTGGGTAGTGAGGGGATCGAACCCCCGACCCTCGCCTTGTAAGGGCGATGCTCTACCAGCTGAGCTAACTACCCGAAGAGGTGCGTATAATACCGATTGAATGTAATCTTGTCAACAAACTTCATTGATCAATTTTTCACCAATCGTTGCCAACGTCTTAGGCAATAAAAAAGCCAGAATTGAATTCTAGCCTTTCGATATGGTGGGTAGTGAGGGGATCGAACCCCCGACCCTCGCCTTGTAAGGGCGATGCTCTACCAGCTGAGCTAACTACCCGAAAGAGGTATGCATAATAATCAAGAATGCTGCCTCTGTCAACTTTTTAATTGCATAATTTTTACGCTTCACTGCCTACCAATGCAGATTTCAAGACATGGGGCTTAATTTTACCCATCACATGCATTTCACACGGGCGACATTTGAACTCTAGACGAATCTCTTCATCGTTGTGCATCAACACCATCGGTTCAGCGCGCACCTGCCCTTGTACGCCCTTAATGCCTTTGGCTTGTTTAGGACACAAATTATACGCAAAGCGCAAACAATGCTTGGTGATCATCACCGGCACTTCACCTTTTTCTTGATGGGCTTCATATGCAGGCTCAATAAGCTTGACACCATGCTCTTCATAAAACTCACGCGCTTTATGATTATAGACATTTTCAAGATATGTGATGTGCTCAGAAGGATATTGAGCCTTATCAGCGCCCTCATAAATGCGAATACCGCGCTCATTGCTCGCGCGATATGCATCTTCTAAGCGGGCAATGGCATCACGTCTGATTTGATTGAGTAAGCTCTTGGGCATAAAGGGCGCCGTTTTTACATCAATCACCACGCTTGTGGCTTCAAAAATGGTGTCACCTAATTTACGCAATCCCTCTTCGAGGTTTTGTAAGGTTTTTTCCACATTGTTTGCCGCCTCAAAGTCGCCCTCAATCGGATGAATCACCATTAAGCCATCTTCACCCGTTAATGTTAATTGATACTGCCCGTTTGTTTCTGTTAGAACAATGTCCACACCAATTTTACGCGTTGAGGATTCACGCATGAGCATCTTTTGCCATGCAGTGTCAGCATTGCGATACAAAGGCTGACCAATGCGCACTTTTTCAATGTTCTCAGGCGCCTCTTCATGCCAATAGACCAAATAGCGCTTATCGCCAATCTCTTTGACTTCACTGGCTCTAAATCCTACCACTTCACGCTTGATGAGCACGTTTAAACCATCGCCATTGGCCAAAGGTTCGGATGTTTTCACCTCTAAATGATTGCCACAAAATTTTAAGACTTCGCCCACTTCTACGCCACGAAACTTCGGTGAATCAAAAGCACCAATGTCATCTTTACGGGCATTGACGAAATAATCTGTCGCGCCGCGGTTAAAAGTTTTATCGGGATTGGGCACAAAGTGATGCACCGTTTTCCCTAAAGAGCTTCTCGTATACCCTGGATTTCCCTCTAAGAACTGATCAAGCATTTTACGATAATGGGCGGTGATGTTTTTCACATACGCCATATCTTTATAACGCCCTTCGATCTTAAAGGAACGCACGCCCGCTTCCACAAGCGCACCTAGATTTTCCGTTTGGTTGTTATCCTTCATGGAGAGCAAATGCTTCTCAAACGCCACCACGCGCCCTTCCTTGTCCTTTAAGGTATAAGGTAGACGACACGCTTGGGAACAATCGCCGCGGTTCGCGCTGCGCCCTGTATCAGCATGAGAGATGTAACATTGCCCTGAGAATGCCACACACAATGCGCCATGGATGAAGAATTCAAGCGGCGTATCCACCGCCTCATGAATGGCGCTGATCTCTTTTAAAGAGAGTTCACGGGCAAGCACCAATTGCGAAAAACCCACTTGTGAGAGGAATTTTGCGCGATCTAAGGTACGAATGTCCGTTTGCGTGGAAGCATGCAGCTCAATCGGTGGAATGTCGAGCTTTAATACGCCCATGTCCTGCACAATGAGGGCATCTACACCCGCATCATACAATTCTGTGATGAGCTTTTGCGCCTTTGGCAATTCATCATCATGCAAAATGGTGTTGAGGGTCACAAAAACTTTGGCATGATACGGATTGGCAAATTCCACCAATTTTGCAATGTCAGAGACACTATTATCCGCATTGTAACGCGCGCCAAAGCTTGGGCCACCTAAATACACGGCATCTGCACCATGCAAAATTGCCTCACGCCCGATCTCAATGTCGCGCGCAGGACTTAACAGCTCTAATTGATTGTGTTTTAACATGATTTGTCAGTCTACAAAGTTACTTTAAATGTTTTCGATCCATCTTCTGTTTTAAACGAAATCCAAGATACGTGAGGATGAGCCAAACAGGCATCACATACACCGCAGGACGGAAGCTATCAAGCTGCGTCATTGCGCCAATCACCACCACAAGGAAGATTAAACAAAAGTAGTTCACATACGGGAAAAATGGTGTTTTAAATGTCAATTGATCCGCTTGATGGGCACGGCGAAAACGCATGTGCATGATCACAATGAGCCCCCAAGTGATGACCGCTGCGGCAATGGCAACAGACATCACAATCATAAATGCACCATTTGGTACCAATAGATTGATGACCACCGCAATGAGCGTCACTGCAGAGGAAAATGCAATCGCTGCGTATGGTACATGATTGTGGCTTAATTTCATGAATACTTTTGGAGCATGCCCTTGCTCGGCTAAACCAAACAACATGCGACCATTGCTGTAAATGCCACTGTTATAGACAGAGATCGCCGCCGTTAAAATGATGAAGTTTAAAATGCCTGCCACATTTGGTAAACCGAGCTGATCAAACACCAACACAAATGGGCTGATGCCTTGCTTAATGTCGTGCCATGGCACCAACACCAACATGATGATGATGGATCCAATATAGAAAATCAGAATGCGCCACATCACTTGTTTGATGGCTTGCGGAATCGTTTTTTGTGGATTGTCAGTTTCCGCGGCGGCAATGGCAATCATCTCTGTCCCCCCAAAGGAGAACATGACGATCACAAGAGACACCCAAACGCCCCAAGCGCCATTCGGGAAAATACCAAATTCCCAAAGATTCGAAATTTTAACGTTAGATTGCTCCGACACAAAGCCCTTGGCCACTAAATACAGACCAAACACAATCATCCCCACCACAGCCAAAACTTTAATGAGCGCGAGCCAAAATTCCGTTTCACCAAAGAATTTAACGCTCGCCAGATTAATGGCAGTGATGATGACAATGGTGCTCAGCACCGTCAGCCAAATGGGAAAATCCGGAAACCATGTATAAATATAGCGCCCAATGGCGGACAACTCTGCCATGCTCACTAAAATGTATAACAGCCAATAGTTCCAACCGGCCAAAAAGCCTGCATATTGCCCACAATATTTATTGGCAAAGTGGCTAAATGCGCCTGAAACTGGCTCTTGTGTCGCCATTTCCCCAAGCATGCGAATGATCATATAGATCACAAAGCCGCCAAGTAAATACCCTAAAATCAACCCAGGACCTGCCAAAGGGATGGATTCTGCGGTGCCATAAAAAAGCCCTGTGCCAATACAGCCACCAAGGGCAATCATTTGAATGTGCCTATTTTTTAGGCTACGCTTAAGCGTTTGCTGATTTTCCATGTGTTGTTTTTAATCGTGATAAAAACTCATGATAAGACAATTCAAAGCAATAACAAAGTGAGCAGACTCAAATCAGACACAAATCTGATATGATAAAATCAAACAACCACAATGATTCAAGAATGATAAGGATGGCTTTATGAAAAAATCACTTGCCGTAACCACTCTCATTGCCCTTGCAACCTGTGCCTCATTTGCCAATGGGCAACCGCTTCAATCCTTGCCAAATGTTTTAAATGCTGTGAGCGAGCAAGCATATACCGCACATGCTAACGGCGTGCCTTCTTATTGCTCCATCAATAGCAATACAGAATCCGCTTATCCTGATACGTTAGTGCGCAGCATTGGCAAAAATTTTGATCATGTAATGATCCATTTTGATCAACGCATCACCACATTGACACAAGACACAAGCAGCAAGCGCTTTGACAATCCAAACTTGATGCTCTGGAATGATCCTGCTCAAAAGATCATCCTTGCCCTTGAGATCAATCAACTGGGTGAAGGCTTACTCACCATCATTACGCCAAAAGTGCGCGAAAGTTATGTGGTGACGTACAATTGCCTCAAACCATAAAAATCATCAGACAATAAAAAGCCCGCATGCGGGCTTTTTGCTATTTAGGACTGATATCCCATTAATCCATAATGGCCACTTCAATGGCAACAGGTTGCTCTTGTGCTTTCAATTCAGCTTTCGCAGCATTGATGTGCTCCATAATCGCACTGGTCAATGGCTTGGTATTCTCGCCTGAAATGGCAGAGATTTGGAAACAAGGACCTTCCCAGTTGATCTCTTTTAAGAAATCAGCCACGCGCTCTTCGCGTTCATTTTCAGGGATTAAATCAAGCTTGTTCAATACCAACCAGCGCTCTTTTTTCGCCATTTCTTCATCATATTGCGCCAACTCATTGGTGATCACGCGGAAATCTTCCACAGGATCTTGTGAGTCGCTGTACGGGGATAAATCCACTAAGTGCAACATGATGGAAGTGCGCGACAAGTGACGCAAGAATTTATGACCAAGGCCAGCGCCTTCTGCAGCACCTTCAATCAAGCCTGGGATGTCTGCCATCACAAAGCTGTCTAACGGCCCAACGCTCACCACACCTAAATTAGGGTGCAATGTTGTGAATGGATAATCCGCCACTTTTGGACGCGCAGCCGACACCGCACGAATCAATGTGGATTTACCTGCATTTGGCAAGCCTAATAAGCCCACATCCGCCAACACTTTTAACTCTAAACGAATGCGGCGCTCTTCACCTGGCGTGCCCGGTTTTGTTTGACGTGGTGCACGGTTGGTGGATGATTTAAAGCGTGTATTGCCCAAACCATGAAACCCGCCCTGCGCCACTTTTGCCACTTGACCATCTTCGGTCAAATCGCAAATAAACTCATTGGTATCTGCATCATGCACTTGCGTCCCCAGTGGCACAACCAACACCAAATCTTCACCGGCAGCGCCAGTACAGTTTGCCCCGCGGCCATTTTCACCACGTTGCGCTTTAAATTTTTTGGCAAAACGGTAATCCACCAATGTGTTGACAGCATCGGATGCTTTTAAATAAACGCTACCACCATCACCGCCATCACCACCATCCGGCCCACCGAAAGGAATGAATTTTTCGCGGCGAAAACTCAAGCATCCATCACCACCATTACCCGCTTCAACTGTAATGGTTACCTCATCAACGAACTTCATACGCCCTCCTTGAACTCGATGGCTAAAAACAATAAAAGCCCCAAAAAAAGGGGCTTTTACAAACAATCAACGGTTGATTAAGCAACTGGTTGAATGCTTACAAATTTACGGTTGTGTTGTCCTTTAACTTCAAAAACAACGTGACCATCTACTTTAGCAAATAAAGTGTGGTCTTTACCTAAACCTACATTGCTGCCCGCGTGGAAACGTGTACCACGTTGACGAACGATGATAGAACCTGCTGGTACTAATTCACCGCCAAAACGCTTAACCCCTAAGCGTTTACTTTCGGAATCGCGACCGTTACGGCTCGAGCCGACGCCTTTCTTCTGTGCCATGTTTAAATCCTCTTAATACGTCTAGGAATCTCGCAATTATGCAGAGATGCTAGAAATTTTAATTTCAGTAAAGTGTTGACGATGACCTTGGTGTTTACGAGAGTGCTTACGACGACGGAATTTGATAATTTCGATTTTGCGTCCGCGACCTTGTTTAACAACTTCAGCCGTTACTTTAGCGCCTGCAACAACAGGAGTACCTACAGTTGTTTCGCCTTCTTTACCTACTAACAATACTTCTGCAAATTCTACATTAGAACCTTCAGCAGCGCCTTCAATTTTTTCTACGCGAAGGATTTGACCTTCCGCAACACGGTATTGTTTACCGCCTGTTTTGATTACAGCATACATTTGTAATGCTCCAAATAGTTGAGTGAATCTGAATTCTTTTTGCTATCTCACTGATATCTACAATTGACAACAGAAATAACAGCCCATAAAAAGGACGTGATTGTATAAAAAAAATTGGTTTGCGTCAAGAATATACACAGGATTCCTCAACGCTTTTAACACATATCAAATGTCAATTCTGTCAATTATACCAATTTTTCTGACGTTTTTAAGGTTTTTTCCTCAGATGATGAATTTTCCATGCGTGCAAAAATATTTGCCAAAATTGCTCCGCTGATATTATGCCACACGCTGAAAATTGCACTCGGTACCGCCACAATCGGATCGAAGTGTTTCACTGCTAAACTTGCACCTAAGCCGCTGTTTTGCATACCCACTTCGATGGCAATCGCTTTACGCTGCGCCAATCCTAAGCCCATCATTCTAGCAACAATATAGCCAATCACATAACCAAATGTATTATGTAGGATCACTAAACCGATTAATAGCATACCCGTTTCTTTTAAACGCACCTGATTTAAACCCACCACAATTGATACAATCATCACAATGCCAAAGACTGAAATCAGTGGCAATACGGGCGTCACATATTGCACTTTTGAGCGCAACACCATGCGCACGATAACGCCAAGCACAATCGGAACAATCACCATATTCACGATGGACATCATCATCGCATAAAACGACACATCGATGCTTTTATCTGCCAACAATTGGATTAACAGTGGGGTCATGATTGGGGACAATAATGTTGAAATGCTCGTGATCGTTACGCTGAGCGCCACATCCCCTTTTGATAAATAAGTGATCACATTGCTTGATGTACCGCCGGGACATGAGCCCACCAATACAATGCCCAACGCCAATAAAGGATCAATGTTAAAAATTTTCACCAATGCGAGCGCTAACAGTGGCATCACAATGAACTGCGCGCAGACACCTAATAATACTTGAAGGGGCTTTTTCACCACTTCAGAAAAATCATGCGGCGTGAGCGTCAGCCCCATCCCAAACATAATAATGCCCAATAAATAGGTGATCATGCCTTTTAAGGAGACAAACACTTCGGGAAAAACAAAACCTAAAACCGCAAACAACAGTGTCCAGATTGCAAATGTCTTACCCACAAAGGTAGACAATAAATTTAAAACGCGCATACTACAGCCTTCAATGATGATTGAATAAAAACAATAAAATGAGTGAAAAGGTGCTATGTATCGCGATGTTGGCACTCATCGATTATTAGCAATTTCATGAAATTTTGTAAAGCATAAAATGGTCAATTCAATCAGAAATTTGAAGCTTCCTGATTTCCTTTCCATCAACTTGACAATAACAAACGGAGATTGAAACATGCGTACAGATCAAACACATTATCGCACCTTGCAAGAAGCCATTGATTACTCATATGATTTTTCCATCAGCGAGATCATCAGTGAAGGCTGGGCCTCTGTCAAAGGTGCAAAACTGCCCATTTTCTTAATCGGGCTCATCATTATGGTGGCCACCATTCTTTTGTATGTGTTGGCCGGTGTCATTTTCTCAGGGATTTCTGAACAAGCGGCGGCCATTGCCATTTTTCCCATTGAGCTCATCGCCTTTACATTGGGGTTTGGCCTAATCATTGTGAGCTTAAAACTCTCTAATCGTGAAACCGTGAATGTTTGGCAAGATTTTCTCTCCTTTAGACATTACTTTTGGCCGTTGTGCTTAATGGTGATCGTGACTGGCATTGTCACCACAATTGGTTTTATGCTGCTCATCATTCCCGGCATCTATTTAGTCACCGCCTATTCTCTCACCTATTGGATTTTGATCATCCATCCGGATGCGGGCTTTTGGAACATCATGGAAGCTTCCCGAAAAATCGTCACGCGCCATTGGTTTAAATTTTTCTTCTTAAATTTAATTCTTGGCATCATTCTATCGATTTCTGCCATTCCCTTAGGCATTGGCTTAATTTGGACGATTCCGCTCTTTACATTAAGTTATGCGGCGCTCTTTAAAAAGATCTTCATCAAAACCCCATAATGCATCAATCCTAAGCGAAGCGCCCGATCAGGGCGCTTTTGCGCTATACTACATAGATCTTTTGCAGTACATCTATTTAGGTTTTCATGAAGTCACTCTCTCGACTCCTTCGGTTTTTCTGGTATCTTTTCATCCCGAATAATGTCTATGCGATTCCAAAAAGCGTGGGCAAAGGCTATTGCATGTTGCGCCATCCAGTGGAATTCATCATTACCAAACGCAATACAAGCTGCGAGTCGCAACACATCATCCAACGCATTAAAGGCGGCGGCAATCAGCTCAACACCA
The DNA here is from genome assembly GCF_002252155.1 of Wohlfahrtiimonas sp. G9077. Lineage (GTDB taxonomy): Bacteria > Pseudomonadota > Gammaproteobacteria > Cardiobacteriales > Wohlfahrtiimonadaceae > Wohlfahrtiimonas. The sequence continues at coordinate 56,850 of NZ_NEFD01000008.1, read as the reverse complement.
TTTGGATCAACACGCATCTACACGATTATTTAGACCGCTCCTCCTGTAAACCTTGGAAAAACCAGCGTCCGATGTTTAGGCTCTTTGGCAGCAAAAATTTAGAGCGCGGTTACATGATCGGCACTTGGGCCAATGGTTTTCATTTTGTGACTTATGATCATCATGGGCGCGGTAAATTGAATTTATATCGCTGGGATGCTGTCACCCATTTAGTGACCGGTTGGACAAGCCTTGTCAACTATCCTCAAAAAGAGCTCAATTATCTCCTCTATCAACTCTCTTTACTCGGCTCAGGTCGTTCCACACAAATTTTAGATGCCATTTTAGGCATCGGCATTGATTTGGTTGAACTGGCGCTTGGGCTCATTTACTCCGTGCTTGGCGTTTTCATTGGGGCATTGATGCACCCATTTGATACCCTTCGCAACCTCATTCCCGGCGCATTATTGCTCATCACAGGTTCGATCCAAGCCATTCGTCAATTGCTCTCTGGCTTTGCTGCTGTCTTAACGGTGGGCAAAGTGGGCGGCTGTTCCCCTTAAATTTATGGATATCACTATGGATGCCATCCTCAACTATCTTGCCACACACACCTTTGACGTCATTGGCATGGTCATTGGCCTGATTTATCTCTACCTTGAATTCAATGCTCAAAAAAGCATGTGGATTGTCAGCCTCATTATGGCCGTGCTGTACATTTACATTTTCATGGAGAGCAAAATGTACGCGATGAGCCTCATTTATGTCTATTTCTTTTTTGCCTCCATCAATGGTTGGCGCGAATGGCATAAAGTGACACGGCGTAAAAAAGTGGTGCCCATCATGCGCATGCCCCATCAATACAGCGCTGTGATTGCGCGCCTCTTTCTGGTGGCATCGGTCGCGATCTTCCTGCTTTTAAAGCTCCTGACGGACAATACCATGGAAATGATCATGGGAGATACCATTGCCACCGCTTTGAGCGTGGTGGCCATCTGGATGGCGGCTAAACGCTGGGCAGAACAATGGTGTTTACTCATTCCGGCAAATTTATTCACCTGTGTGATTCTCTATGGACAAATGGAATACGCCTCAAGCTTCCTCTTTTTCATCTATTTCGTTGCCTCCATTTTTGGCTTTCGTCGCTGGGTGCAACTTGCTCAACGCAATCAACCGGCCTAAAGGGTTGCCCTGACGCATTCAAGGCGATGCGTTCTTTACATTCAAAAAATCGAGAACACTCATTTTTTTGACATAGATCATATTTATATTGATCAAAGAGTTAATACAACCTCTAAAACTTACACTTCTAAAATAATAAAAATATTTAATAACAAAACTAGTAATATTTATTTTTTGTATTACAATAGCCCATATCGTATAGATATTGAGCATGCTCAATGTTTGAAACAAGAGATTCATCAGGGTCCATTCATTCTAATCTCGCCTTGATAATCACTCATACAATCCACTTAAATGAAGGCAGAAGCGATCATGATTTGTACAGAAGTTAAGAAACACATCAACGAATTGGCTGTTTTAAATGAATTATCACAAAATGACATTGATAAAATGCATTTAATCAATGCACATTTACAAAATGTGATTCCGGGATTAACAGAAGATTTTTATCGCTCTGCATGGGCGCCTTCTTTGGGCATGAATTTCCCTGAGCTCTCTCAAACGGCTGTAGAAGTGATCTTTAACACATGGATCAAAAGCGTATTGAGCTGCCCAACGACTGCCCCACAAAAATACACAGAAGCATTATGGACCATGGGCGAATTACATGCAGAACATCGCCTTTCACCCGTTGTGCTTGCCGCTGCGATTCCATTTATGAAAGAGACAGTGAAACAATGCTTAGTACAAAATGATTCAGCCTTGCCATACACATTAAAATTGGAATTGGCGGCATCTTTACTGAAAACATTAGAGATGAATGAGTCGATTTTATACGATTGCGTTGCATAATCTTATGGTGAACATTTGATTACAAACTCGCTTCGGCGAGTTTTTTTAATGCCTCATTCTTAGATTATAAGACTTTTTCATCCATAACCACCCGTGTTTTCCTATGTTTTGATAATGATAAATAAAATTTATTCTGAGATTCATTTTTTATCTGATATATCTATTTATCAGCCAAATATTTCAAATATAAATTAAAAAATATTATTGAGGGTTATTTATGATCAATGCAGAAATCAGTAAAAATGTAGAGAAATTTGTTGTATTCAATGAAATGTCGCAGTTTGACATGGATAAAATGCATCTCATCAGCGCAAATCTGCATGAGATCATCCCAAGATTATCGAATGATTTTTATTTAGATTGGCAATCACATGCCGGTATGTATTTCCCCGAATTATCTGAATCCATGGTTAAACATCTTGCCACCGCATGGTTGCGTAACTTTTTTGATTGTCCAAACTCCACCCATGAAAAATATGCCAATACCTTATGGGCACTCGGTGAATTACAGTCACAAGATCGCCTTGCTCCCGTTGTGATGGCAGCCATCATCCCCTTTATGCAATCTGCCATTGAGCAGTTCATACAAGCAAAAGATCACACCATTGCCTACCATGTGCGCTTAGAGTTGGCGACATCACTATTTAAAACCTTGGCAATGAATGAAAATATCTTATATCACTGTGTGGCTTATTAGTTTTAGACAGCCCTTTCGGGCTGCCTTAATCAGCGCTAAATTACAATGTATCAATCAGTGATAACCAATTTTGTATGCCTACTGGTAAGTCCACAACTAAAAATTGGACAACGATATAGCACATAAATTGTTTGGAACTCATACAACTCCTCCTGCATTTATGCATGTTATAAGGGCTGCCTCACAGATTGACCAATCATTACGCAATGACCAATCAATAGCTTAGCAGTCTTGATTTGATTATGATCTACCTTATAAGATACAATAAATACGCCAATATTCTGTTTGTAATCTTATTATGAATAGACCAAAGCGGTTTAACCGCTGTTAAAGCTCAGTCGTTTCGATTGGGCTTTAATTTTTGCAACACATCGATTTACAATTCTCTAAAGATTGCATCCTGCAATTGCCGAAGCCTTGCCACATCAATCAAGTGGCCGCCGGATGCTGTCATTTGAAGCATCATTAAAACGTCTTCAATGTATTCATTCAGTTTTTGTAATTCTTTTTGGTGTTTATTATTTTTAAGGGCTTGAATCTCTTCATCCGTAATCGCGGACAAAAAAGCGATGATGTCATCAGGTTCTTCATTTATTTGCTGAATCCACTGATCGAATCTCATTCAAGCCCTCATGTCATTAAATGTCAAAAATTTCGTCTTCTGAGTCATCTAACACGCTGTTTAAGCGGTAGTTAGTGTTGTCTGACTCTTGGTTCGCGTTTTGCGTTTTGTTCAAATCTAACCAGTTGTCCATCCAAACCAATGGTTTGGTTTTGATCACAGGATAAGGATTGTCCACGCCTAAGAAACGATATAAATCTTGAGCGTTATACAACACCCATTCATTCAATAATGTTTCATTCAAACCCACGATGGAACGATTTTCACTGAACAAATATTTGTTCCATGAGAACTCTTGCTCAATCACTTCACGAATGATGTTTTCCACATCGCCACGAATTTCACTGAGCACCACTTGCCACTCTTCATCCGCTAAGAGAATCTCTAAAATGGCCTCATCCATCATCACATGTACTTGCTCATCTTGGGCAATTTTTTGCACCAATTTTGCAATGCCTTGGAAAATGTTTTGCTCAGCTAAGGCAAATGTACAAGCAAATGAGCTCATGAACTCAACTTTTTCCAAACAATACAATGCCACAAAGCCTTTGAGCACCACTTGTTTTAACTTAGGATCATTTTTATCCACTTGACCCAATTTATAGAGCGCACCATATTTAGACAACTCATTGAAGGTTTCAATCACAGTGGTGGAACGATTTAACACTTCATCGTTCTTCATCACTTCTTGGAACACTTCTTTAGGATCAGAGATGCATTGACGAATGATTTCTGAATACGTCAATGCATGTAAGTTCTCAACTTCAGATTGCTTAGAGAGCATCGCCCAAAGCTCACTGTTTGACACAAAAGGTGCAAACAATGGTGCAATGGCACGCGCCGCCACAGAGTCTAATTCCCACTGGAACGCAAGGGTTTTGACCATGATGTCATAGTTATTTTTTGAGCAGTTCAACAAATCCATGCGCGACTGTTCAAGATTCACTTCATCTTCTGTCCAGTCCATGGATTTTTGTAACTTATACAAATCAAACAACTTTGGATAAGGTACATTGACGCTGTCGTATAAACCGAGCGCTTCACCTAACACTAATGGATAACGGCCTGTTTGCCAGGCGCTGTTGTCCTGGTTAAAAATTGAGGCTGGCTTACTCTCTTGCATGGTATTCTCCTATAAAGTACAAGCGCCGCCCGCACACCCTTTATCTTCCACGGTTTCAACAAAAGATTCATGGATGATGCCTGAGGCGCTGTTTAAATAATAACGCGTTTTACAGCCCATCTTCATCATATAGATGTAATCTTTGAGCAACTTACTTGTGGAGATATTTCCCTCTTCTTTTAAGTTTAAATAAAGATCCGCCGAGATGGCTTGGCCTGTAAACTTCTGAATGATTGCATACATGTCAATGAGGTCTTTCGACTCTAAATTCCATGCGATGTCATAAAATGGTCCCAATTCATCTAAGTCTGGTGCTAACAACAAGTTTTTATTGTTGCTTGATGTTTTCATCACACGAAGGTTACGAATCGGGTAAACGCCATTGGTGGTGTTGGTCAATTGACTTGATGACTCAACTGGCATCATTGCTTCTAATACGCTGTGACGGATGCCGCCTTGCGCTTTGATCTCTTTACGAAGGGTTTCCCAATCGAACAACAAGGCTTGATTGTGCACATCATCCACTGCTTTGCAATACGTATCAATTGGCAACCAACCTTCTGGATATTTGGTTTTACCAATCCATTTGGCATTGCCCTTCTCTTTTGCTAAACGAAGCGATGCTCTGTGCAACCAATAGCTGTGGCGCTCTGCAATTTGATGGATGTAGTTTTTACCCTCTTTAGAGGCATAACTTAATTTTTGTTTCGCCATTTCGTGGGCAAGGTTTGTGATGCCAACGCCAATGGAGCGACGCGCTTGCGCTGTTGTTTTCAATGATGGGAATGGATATTCCATCAATTCGATCACGTTATCGATCATCAATGCAGTGTAATACGCCACATCTTCATATTCTTCAGGCTCAACGCGACCCACCACAATAGAAGCTAAACTACATAAACCAATTTCACCTTCAGGATTTTCAGAATAAAGATCTTGAATGTCACGGAAAGGCTTAGTTGGCAATGCAATTTCTAAACACAAGTTACTTGAATAAATGGTGTCTTTAAATGGCGTGTGACGGTTCATCTCATCGATGTACGTCATGTAAATTCGGCCAGTTTCAGCCGATTCAGTTAAGGCTTTAACCGCAATGTCACGGGCTTTAACGATCTGTTTTTTGCAATCTTTGGCAAAGTAGAATTCATACAATGATTTAAATTTGTCATAATCATTGGCATAAAATGCATCGTATAAATCTGGCGCGATTTGATAGCTGATGAGCATCCAATCTTCATTTTTCGCCACTTTTTCTACAAACAAGCGGTTTGAGAGCATCGCGTAATCGATGTCACGAATGCGTTTTTGTAAAACGGTGGTTGGGTTTTTCAACACCAATAAATCATAAATTTCAGGATCTAACACGTTAAAGTAAACGGTTGCGCTACCGCCACGGCTTGATTGCATGTTTGCATGCACCGCGCTTTGGATCATGCGGTAATATGGCAATTTACCTTGATGGATCACGCGGCCTTGTTTAACAGGATCACCTTTTGAACGGGTGAGTAAATGGGCGCCGATCCCTGCAGATGCGCACGTCATCATATAGGCAATGTGATCGCCTGTGGATAAGCTGTCCACATTGTCGCCAGTGGTGTAAACGCAGCAAGATGCATAGCCTTTATGTGGCGTACGCATGTTGATCAACATTGGGGTTGGGGTATTGATTTTCAGTTCATTTAAATAGCGATAAAGCTTTTTGATGTCTTCCATGCGGCGTGATTTTGGCTGATTTTGCATGTTTTGCATCGCCATGCCCATGAACATAAATTGCGGAGATTCCAAACAATAACCCGTCACACGGTTTTGAATCAAATACTTATCTTTCATTTGACGCAACGTGGTGTAGTTATAGTTGATGTCGATGGTGTGATCTAACACGCGATCTAACTCGATGAGCTCTTCATCGGTGTAATCCATCTTTTCCCAATGACCCAATTGAATCATGTGGTGATAAAACACAGTCAAGGATGGAATTTTACGAAAACCACCAAACGCTTCTTTATAGATCGAACCAATCAAAAAGCGGCCGGCCATTTTAAGATGCTTGTGATCTTCACGCTCAACGCATGCATCGATCATCGCTTTATGGAGTTCAAGGGTTGTGCAGCCGTCATAGCACTTGCGATACGCTTCTAAAACAATGGCACTCCAATCAACTTCATAATGTGCTGCAAACTCCGCCCATTTATTCAGTTTTTCAGCATCAAACTCTTCGCGTTCGCCACTGCTTTTTAAAATGTATCGAATCATTTCCCTCACCCACGTTTTTGAACTGTAAAAAAATAAAAAAGCGAGGAAAACAAAAAGCACACTGTCATTGCCAAGTCGCTTATAGAAGCTTCCTCGCCTCTAAAAAATTTATTCCCAAGTGGTGAATTATGACCACTTAGGAAAGGCGCGCATTATAGCATTTTAGAAAAAAAAAATTTGATCTTTTTATACCCTCATTGTCCCTATTGACAAAAGTTGATACTTAATAACTTATTGATATTTAAAAATTTGTCAGAAATTTCATAAATTTCAAATAAAAATGATTCTCATTTAAATAAGTCTATAGGATTCAACTCAAAACTGCAATATTTCAATGGATCAAGCCTTTTTTTGACTAAAATTTTGGGCAATTTTTTTGCCCATTTAATTTTTTTACAGCGCGGTTAAAAATGCTGCGGCTCCAAAAAGAACACCCGGCGCATTGGCAACCGCAATCGGGTAATCTTTTTGCTTTAAACCATAGATCACCCACAATAAACAGTTCACCATCGCGGCAAAAGGCTGAACAGGATTGCCTTTATGCCCCGTTAGATTGTCCATAATTTGCGGGATGTAAGACACATACATCCCAACTGCCGTACACGTGGCCACCCAACCCAATAGTTTGACGTTCATACATCCTCCAAAGACGTTTATTTTTATAATAATGATGAGGTTAAACGCGCCACTTTCTCAATAAAGCGCTGCGTTGCACTGCGGCGTTCCCACTCAACGGGATCTAAGCGCACCGATTGCTCAAGATCTTTATTGAACTCATCGCACATTTGCTGACCCAGCGCTTCATCGTACAGCATGCCATTGACTTCAAAGTTAAGGTTAAAGCTTCGGTTATCCATATTCGCTGTCCCAACGATGCTGAATTTTCCATCAAACACCGAGGTTTTCGCATGGATGAACCCTTTTTTATAACGATAAATCTCAACGCCCGCATTCATCAACGCCGTGTAATAAGAGGCTGAAGCAAGCTGCGTAATGAAAGAGTTGGTGGCATACGGCACCAAAAGTTTAACTTTAACACCGCTTAATGCCGCGTTTTTAATCGCCTCCATCACGCTTTCAGAGGGCACAAAGTATGGCGTTGTGATGAGGATCTCTTCTTTGGCCAACATAATGGCACGCAGCACTGTATACATGATCATCGGATATTTAGAATCTGGGCCACTTGCGGCAATCTGTGCAATGGTGCCCTCTTCTTGGCGCACATGACTTGGGAACAGCGGATCAACATTCAACTTCTCTTTGGCACAAAATTGCCAATCGCAAAGGAAAATGTATTGCAATGAATAGACAACGGGCCCTTCAACACGCATGTGCATGTCACGATGATACACTTTTGAATCCGGCAGATTAATGTAATCATCGCCAATGTTGATGCCGCCCACAAAGCCAATGCGGCCATCAACCACGATGATTTTACGGTGATTGCGATAATTTAAGCGGTTGGCCAATGCAATCCAGATGATTTTACGAAATGGGTACACAAGCACGCCATTTGCTTTGAGCTCCGCCACATAATCGCCGCGGATCGCTTTACTGCCAAAATCATCATAAATGAGGCGAACCGTCACGCCTTCTTTGGCTTTACGGATCAAAATCTCTTTGATTTGATTGCCAATTTTGTCATTACGGATGATGTAATACTCAAGGTGAATGGTCTCTTTAGCATTTTCAAGGGCTTCGATGATGTTGGGAAATGCATTTTCCCCATTGATCAAAATCTTCACTTTATTGCCAATGCTGATTTGATCGGCAAAATCATGCCCCACCAACGTGGCTAAACTTTTAAATTGATCCACCGCGGCACTTTTATAACTTAAAGCCTCGGTTGATATTTTCTCAATGTACGCCTCTGCCCCTTTCTCTAAATCTTTATTCATCAATAATTTTTTAGAGTACATTTGATTATTGCGATAATTGACGCCGAGAGAAAAATATAAAATCACACCAAACAGCGGCACAAACCAAATTAAGGTTAAATAGCCCAACGTTTTGGTGGCGCCCTCTTCATTGTTGATGATGATCACCGTCACCGTCAAAATGGCCAAAAAGTAGAGGATCGTGAAAACCCCCATGTATGTACCCCAGTTTGTGATAATATCGTCGAACAGCGCTTGCATTTATATTCCTTGTTCTTTTATGAGTTTACTCAACAGTATAGTCAATGGATTGAAAATCTATGAAAAAATATCAAACGGGCCTCATTTTCGGTAAATTTTTCCCACTTCATCCCGGCCATGTCCTTATGATGGAAAAAGCTTTATCAACTGTCAATGAGCTCTATGTTTTTGTGTGCAGCGATACAGAACGGGATCAAGCATTGTTTGAACAGAGTAAGATGATCAAAATGCCCACACGCCAAGAACGCTTGGCTTGGTTTGCCCCTTTAGTGGCCAAGCATCCAAACCTTCACCCGATCGACTTTAATGAAGATGGCATCCCATTTTATCCCAATGGCTGGCTTGAGTGGTCAAACCGCGTTAAAGCCGTTTTGACAGCTCAAAACATTCATGCCGATGTGATTTTCAGTAGCGAGCCACAAGATGTTGCACCCTATGAAGAATACTTTCAATTGCCCGTGCAACTCATTGATCCTGATCGCGCTGCCATCAATATCTCCGCCACAAAATTGCGCACCGATCCTGATGCTTACAAAACTTACTTATTAGATGAAGTTTACCCCTATTTTTTTGATTAAAGTGGTGCTAACTTACTAGATCCATCAAAATCTAATCTCAAAATAAGGACAAAGGTTATTTCACCATGGATAATTTAATCCGCAATATCCTCACGGCGCGTGTTTACGATGTCGCTGAACGTACATCACTCGACTTTATGCCACGCTTATCAAAAAATCTACAAACCAATATTTGGATCAAGCGTGAAGACACACAACCTGTTTTCTCTTTTAAAATCCGCGGCGCTTACAACTGCATTTATCAGCTCTCTCAAGAAGCGCGCCGCAAAGGCGTGATTTGTGTCTCTGCCGGTAACCATGCGCAAGGCGTGGCATTGAGCGGTCAAGCCCTTGGCATTGATACCACGATTGTAATGCCCATTACCGCCCCTGCCCTTAAAGTCAATGCCTGCCAAGCGCGCGGTGCGAATGTGGTGCTCTACGGGGATACATTTGATGATGCGAGCGAATACGCAGTGCGCCTTGCCAATGAAAGCGGCAAAACCTTGATTCACCCGTTTGATGATTGGGATGTGATCGCCGGCCAAGGCACCATTGGTAAAGAGATGATCGAGCAGCAACCAGATTTAGATGCCATTTTTGTGCCCGTCGGCGGGGGCGGTTTGATTGCTGGCGTTGCCGCTTACATCAAATTCATCGCGCCCCATTGCAAAGTGATCGGCGTGGAACCTGTGGAATCGGCCTCCATGAAAGCAGCGCTTGATCAAAATGAGCGCGTTAAACTCAAGCAAGTGGGCACTTTTGCCGATGGCACCGCCGTCAAACAGATTGGCGAGAACACCTTTGAAGTGGCCAAAAACTTGGTGGATGACATTGTGTGCGTCACCACAGATGAGATCTGTGCGGCGATGAAAGACATTTTTGAAGACACGCGCGCCATCACAGAGCCTTCTGGCGCCCTTGGCGTTGCCGGCATTAAAAAATATTTAGAGATGTATCCCGACATTGGCTTTAAAAATGTGGGCAACATTTTAAGTGGCGCAAACATCAACTTTGACCGTTTACAATACGTGGCAGAACGCACAGAACTTGGCGAAGGACGCGAAGCTTTATTGGCCGTCACCATTCAAGAAGAGCCCGGCAGCTTCTTAAACTTTGTCAATGTGATTGGTAAACGCCACATCACAGAGTTTAACTATCGCTATTCCAGTGATCGCCAAGCGATCGTCTATGTGGGCATTCAATTGCAGCATGGCAAAACAGAAAAAGAAAACGTCATCGAAGCGCTTGAAGGCCACGGTTTAGCGGTGGTGGATTTGAGTGACAATGAATTGGCAAAACTCCACATTCGTCACATGGTGGGCGGGAAAAAACCACGTTCGATTAAAGGCGAGCGCTTATTGCGCATCATCTTCCCACAGCAGCCGAATGCCCTTTTCCAATTTTTGCATACACTCAATGTACAGCTCAACATCACGCTGTTCCATTATCGCAATCATGGTTCAGATTATGGCCGTGCATTGGTGGGCTTTGCCGTGACAGAAGAAAATGAAGCCATCTTCCAAGAGTTTTTATCTAAATTGGGTTATGACTACATCGAAGAGACGGACAATCCTGCCTACGAGCTCTTTTTGTAATTAAAATGAAGGGGATGAATGACATCCCCTTTTTGATTGTCATTTGATAATAATTACCATTTGGCATAAGCTATGGCCTTTGCCGCTTTAGCCGATGCCATGAAAAAACTCAATTACTTCGAAAAGATCATCCAACCGTTTCAACCTGCGCCCACTCAAACGCCGCCCACAAGCTTATGGGGCTTTTATGCCTTTTATTTAAAGCAGGTGAAAGGCCCGCTCATTGCTCTATTCATTGTGGGTTTTTTCACAGCGATTTTGGAAATTGCCCTATTTAAATACATCGGCGAGATTGTGGACATCATCCAATCCGTCAAGGATCCTTCTGAGCTTTTTGCTGAGCACGCAAGCACGTTTATTTGGATGATGGTGGTGATTGTCCTCATTCGTCCGATGGTTTCTCTCATTCATGATCTATTGATGAATCAAGTGCTCACCACAAACTTCACATCCCTCATTCGTTGGCAGCAGCATAATCATTTGATTAAGCAAAGCCTGAATTTCTTTCACAGTAATTTTTCAGGCGGGATTGCCAGCCGCGTGATGAGCACAGGGCAATCGATCCGCAATTCCGTCTTAATGCTCACCGATTCAATGTGGCGCGTCACCATTTATGCGGTGACAACGGTTGTGCTCTTTGTGGAACTCAATGTTTGGCTTGCGTTACCGATGTTGATATGGATCGTGGCGTACATTCTATTGCTGCGCTACTTTTTGCCCAAAACCCGCGAGCGCTCTCATCGCTCCGCAAAAGCCCGTTCACGCTTAATGGGGCACATTGTGGACAGCTACAGCAATATTTTGACTTTAAAGCTCTTTGCCCATTCAGATCGTGAATCTGCCAAAACCCACGAACACATGCGTCATCAAACAAACATGGCGCTGCATTCGACGCGCTTAGTGACCGCCCTTGATTTCTCTCTCACAATGCTCAATAGTTTATTGATCGCCTGCACCATCGTGATCTCATTGCTGCTTTGGCAAAATGCCCTCATCACTGCGGGCGCCATCGCCTTTACCTTGAGTTTAGTGATCCGCATCAACACCATGTCCACTTGGGTGATGAAGGTGGTCAATGCAATTTTTGAGGACATCGGCAGCGTGCAAGATGGCATTAAAATCATGACGGCTGAGCACGAGATCACCGATGCACCGAATGCAAAAACGCTTCAAGTGACGCAAGGTGCCATTGCCTTTGAGCACATTCATTTTCATTATCATGCGGATAAACCCATTTATCAAGATCTCTCCTTAACCATTGCGCCTGGCGAAAAAGTGGCGTTAGTGGGGCCATCGGGCGCCGGAAAAACCACTTTGGTGAATCTATTGTTACGCTTGTATGACGTGCAGCAAGGGCGCATCACCATCGATGGACAAGCCATCACCGAGGTCACGCAAGAGAGCCTACGACATCACATTGGCGTTGTGGCGCAAGATACAGCGCTCTTTCACTGCTCCATTCGTGACAACATCCTTTATGGGCAACCGAATGCCAGCGATGAGATGATCAACGCCGTGCTCATCCAAACCAAAGCCTTAGATTTTGTGAATGATCTTGTGGATCAATATGGCAACAAAGGGCTTGATGCCATTGTGGGGGAAAATGGCGTTAAACTCTCTGGCGGGCAGCGTCAGCGCATTGCCATTGCCCGCGTTTTATTGAAAAATGCCCCCATTTTGGTGCTAGATGAAGCCACATCCGCCCTTGATTCTGAATCTGAAGCGGTGATCCAAGAGCACCTTGAAACTTTGATGGCCGGCAAAACAGTGATCGCCATTGCCCACCGTTTATCCACCATTGCCAAAATGGATCGCTTGGTGGTGATTGATGATGGCGCGGTCATTGAAAGTGGCACACATGCAGATTTAGTGGCTCAAAATGGGCTGTATGCCTCACTTTGGCAGTATCAACAAAATCAATGATGGAAAATTTTCGAGAAATGTTTGACATCCCTCATTTTTTACTTTAATTCTATGTGTATGCCGATTTGAAAAAACAGCTTGCGGGCATAACAGCTAAAGCGTCCATCTCTTTTTAGGGATCTTCCTTACGTGCTTCACGTATGGGCAAGTCAAATCAATCGGCATGGTTGAATTGATTTTGTTAGGAGATTCCCATGTCACATGCATTACCCATTTTAGATTTTTCTCAGTTTCGTGCTGGCGGCGAAGCGCAGGCGGATTTCATTGCCAAGCTTGCAGACGTCACTCACAACATTGGTTTTTTTTACCTCAAAAACCACGGCATTGATCAAACATTGATTGATGAGGCGCTCAACTTATCCAAAGCCTTTTTTGCACTGCCCATTGAAGATAAGCTGGCCATCGAGATGATCCATTCGCGCCACTTTAGAGGCTATACGCGCCTTTATAATGAGATCACCCGTGAACGCCCCGATGGCCGCGAGCAATTAGACTACATGCCTGAATATGAAGCCTTGCCGCAAGCCTCCATTCCTGACAATCAGCCTTGGCTGCGCCTTCAAGGGCCCAATCAATGGCCGGCACAATTGCCAGCGCTTAAACCCACATTGCTTGCCCTACAAACGGCACAAGTGGCATTGGCCAAAGAGCTCCTCAGCGCCTTTGCACTCGCCCTTGGCCAACCGGCGGATGCCTTTGCCCACACATATGCACACAAGCCTTCTGTGCTCTGTAAAGCGATCCATTACCCGGGTACAGAAGATACCAAGCAAGGCGTTGGCATCCATAAAGATGCGGGCTATTTGACGTTTGTTTCCCAAGATGAAGCATCCGGGCTTGAGGTGTTAAAAGGCGATCAATGGATCACGGCAACGCCCATTCGCGGCACCTTTGTGGTGAACATCGGTGAGCTTTTAGAGATTGCCTCCCAAGGCTATTTAAAGGCCACGCAGCACCGCGTCACAACGCCGCCTGTGGGCACAGATCGCTACTCATTGGCCTTCTTTTTAACCTCTCAATTAGATGCCACCGTGCCGCTTTTATCGTTACCGGCACATTTGCAGGCTGCCAATTTTGCCATCACGCAAGACCCCAAAAATCCGCTCTTTACAGAGATTGGTAAAAACTTCCTCAAAGGTCGCTTGCGCTCGCATCCCGATGTGGCACGCGCCCATTATGCTGACCTTTTGGCCCAATTTTAAGGAATGATGAATATGAAAAAAATCTTATTGTTGCTCTCTGCTTTATTGAGCTTAACCGCTTGCTCTGATCCCGCACCAAAGGCACAAACCACACAACCAACGGTGCGTTTAATCTCATCGCCTGGTGATTTTGCCGACATGATCCGCCAGCACATTGGCCCTGAACTTGAAAAGCGCGGCTTTCGTTATCAATTGAGTGAAACCACCAATGGCATTTTACCGAATCAAGCGGTGATTGAAGGCTCAGCAGAGGCCAACCTCTTTCAACACAAGCCCTATTTAGAGGAATACAATGCCCAAGTCAAAGGGGATTTGGTGCCACTTGCCCAAGTGCCAACGGCGCCGCTGGCCATTTATCGCGCGCGGTTATCCAGCCTTTCGGATGTTAAAGAAGGCAGCAGCATTGGCATTCCAAATAACGTCACCAACTTCGCTCGCGGCTTACGCATTTTAGAATCACTGGGCTGGATTGAATTAGATCCGAATGCCAACCCGATCACCGTTTCTGAAAAAGACATCATCCACAACCCACAAAAGGTCAAAATCGTGGCCATTGATGCGGCGCAAGTGGTGCGCTCGCGCGTGGATTTAGATTATGCCATCATCAACGGGAACTTTGCCCAAGATGCCAAAATTCCTGATGAGTACATCTTAAAAACTGAGCCCGGCAAACTCTTTGTGAACTGGATTGTGGTCAAAGATGGGCAGCAAAGCAGCGATTGGGCACAAGCATTGGTGGAAATCGTCAATAGTGAGGATTATAAAGCATATGTGAAGGCAAACTTCCCAGCCTTTTATAACCTGCCACCCGCTTGGGAATGATATGATTGGGCTTTGCACGAGGCGAACATGGCAACCATTTTAATCAACGGCATTGAGCTTTACTACACACAAACCGGCGAAGGGCCGCCGCTAATCTTTTTGCATGGCAATGGTGAGGATCACACCATCTTTACGCCGCTCATTGCTCAATTGAGCCGTGATTTTACCTGCTATGCCATCGATAGCCGCAATCACGGCAAAAGTGCTGCGCACCCTGATTATCATTATGATGCCATGATGAAGGATGTTCATGCCTTCATCACCGCTTTAGATCTTGCGCCGGTGCGCATTGTGGGCTTCAGTGATGGCTCAATCATCACGATGCTCTTGGCCATGCAATACCCAAACATGGCCGAGCGCATTGTGCTCCTTGGACCGAATCTCTCGCCAAAGGATTTTACGCCCGCGTGCACGCGCTATGTTGAGCGCATGTATCGCTTAGATCCGAATCCTTTGTACAAAATGATGCTCGAAGAACCGAACATTTTGCCGGAGGATTTGCATGCGATTACCGCAAAAACCCTCATCATGGGCGGAGAAAACGATGTATACATCGAGGGAACATTTGAAACCATTGCCCACAACATTGAGGGCGCGCAATTATTTATGCTAAAAGATCACGACCACAGTAGCTATATTGTGCAAAATGATTTAATTTATGCATGGCTGTATGATTTTCTAAAATAGACTATAATTCACTTGGAGAATTGATTTTATGCCAGAAACAAGGCATGATAATACAGTCAATTTGTTATCCAACTTTAACAAGGAGTTATACAATGAAAGGTTTATTAAAAGTAACAGGTTTAATCGCTTTAGGTTTAGTGGCTACAGGCTGTGCAACAAACGCACAAAAAACAGCTGACGAAGCATTAGCAACTGCAAATGACGCTAAAAGCATCGCATTAAATACACAAGCACAGTTTGACCGTTATTTCGCAAAAACTCGTTACAAATAGTCGTTGATTTGTTAACTGTATAAAATGCATCAAAGCCTCGAGCAATCGAGGCTTTTTTCTTATTCGCTTTTTGCTGAGCGCTCTAACAGATGGCTCATTGCTAAATGAGGCGGCAAATTCTCCATTAAGATTTGATACACTTCATTGACAATTGGCAGTTCGATGCCCTGCGCTTCACCAAGAAGCTTCATATTGATGACGTTGTTCGCACCTTCCACCACTTGAAAGACCTTCTCAAAGGCTTCCTCTTTCGTCAAGCCCTGCCCGATGAATTGCCCAAAGCGGTAATTGCGTGACTCTGTGCTGGTGGCGGTTAAGGTGAGATCACCGACGCCCGCAAGCCCTAAAAATGTTTCCACCGATGCACCAAGCGATGTGCCAAGGCGCGTCATCTCTGCTAAACCTCGGGTGATTAAGGCGGCGCGCGCATTACAACCAAAACCTAAACCGGCAGAAATCCCTGCTGCGATTGCAATCACGTTTTTATACGTGCCCGCCAACTGTACGCCAATAGGATCTGAGTTTAAATACACCCGCATGTGGTGATGATGAAAGAGCGGCAAAAAGGATTTGGCATCGCGCTCGTTTTTCGAGGCAATGGTGATGGCGGTGGGTAAATGACGCGCCACTTCCGATGCAAAGCTTGGGCCCGATAACACCGCTTGCACAGGATAATCAAACAACTCATCAATCAAGGTTGAAAAAAAGCGATTGCTATCATGCTCTAAACCCTTCGTCGCATTGATGAAAGATAAGCCCGGACGCTGATATTCCTTGATCTCCTGTAAAATGCCTTGCAAGGCAAAAGATGGCACCACAAACACCAATTGATCACACTGATCCACCACTTCTTTTAATTGTGTCGTGGCGGTGATGTTCTCAGGATAGACAATGTCCCCTAAATATCGTGGGTTGGTGCGGGTGTTGTTGATGCTTTCTACATCTTCGTTGTTAAATCCCCACAGCATCACATCTTGACATTTTGCGATGTGAATGGCCAATGCACTGCCCCAAGAACCGCTGCCGATCACGCCAATCATACATTCTCCCCATAAAAATAAAGCCCGCAATGCGGGCCTTATAGTATATAACGTTATGTGACTTTAGTCAGGTCAGATTAGAAATCGTGACGGATACCTAAAGAGAACACATCGTTGTGACGTTTTTTAGATTCTACTTCTAAACCTTTAACTTTGCTGTTTTGTTTAGCAAATTCAGCCCATACTTTTGTACGAGTGGATAATTTTTGTTCAAAGCCCAATGCCCAAACAGTCATTTTATCTTTTACTTTATCTTGATCTAATTCAGCAGCATATTTGTAGTTAGTTGTAGATTGACCTACAGTTGCACGTACTGTGCTGAAGTAATCAGGACCGAATGAGAATTGTGCGCCCACGTCCCAACCTTTAGAAGAGATTTTAGCTTGGTTTTCGTTTTTACGACCACGTTCTGCAGCACCGAAGTCAGCATTTACGCCGAATTGTTCGTTAGCAAAACCAACGTTCAAACCATAAGCGTTACCACGTTTTGCATCTTCATACACATCAGCGCCTAAGTATGCAGCTTTTGCGTAGAAGCCTGATTCGTGCTCATAGTTTAAACCTACTGTGTAGATGTCAAAACCTTTGCTTGAGTTATATGCAGCATCATAGCTATCTGCATCTGCTTTAGGTGCTTTAGCAATGCCTGCTACAGTGAAGCTGAAGCCTGAGAAAGAAGGTGATACGTAAGCAATAGAGTTACCTACGCGAGTATCCATTGAATCGAAACCAATATCATCACTCGATGGTTTTTTAAATCCAGTAACAGCACCTGTTAATGGATC
Organism: Wohlfahrtiimonas sp. G9077; assembly: GCF_002252155.1. Taxonomy (GTDB): domain Bacteria; phylum Pseudomonadota; class Gammaproteobacteria; order Cardiobacteriales; family Wohlfahrtiimonadaceae; genus Wohlfahrtiimonas. Next base: position 39,178 of record NZ_NEFD01000008.1, on the reverse strand, counting down.
TGTAATTACGTTTACACCAGCATATGGTGTTGCAAATACTGCACCTGTTGCAATGCGCAATGCAGAAGTGTAACTACCGTTGAATTCGTCAGCGATTGTGCCAGCGTTCAAAGATTCAGTGAATGGGTTGTTTTGACGACCTAAAGCAACTGTACCCCAGTCACCTGTTAAACCAACGTAAGCCAAACGGTTTTCGAAGCCTTTACCGTTTTGACCACCATCCATGCCATCAAAGCCCCATTCTAATTGATAGATAACTTTAGTGCCGTTACCTAAATCTTCAGAACCTTTTAAGCCTAAACGAGAACCGAAATCTTTCATTTGAAGACCACGTTTGTTCAATTCACCTTCTTTATTGAAATGGTTCTTTTGAACTTCTGCGCCTAAACGGATAGAACCGTATAAAACTGTTTCAGCAGATGCTGCTGTGAATGCCATTGCACCCGCTAATGCTACTACTACTAAGCTCTTTTTCATATCTTAAGCTCCAAATTGATTAAAAATAATTTAGATATTTAATGAGTCAACTCTCATATCTATCCATGTGGCTAATTTAATACTATTTGTGACTTTAATGCAACTATTTTTTTCATTTTTAATACATTTTGTTGTTGCATTATTTACACAGAAAAGTTTTTTTAAATTTATTTAATATAAATCAATAATTTATATTGTTGTATTTAGGATACATCTATTTTTGCGCTGCCAACTTTTTTATCGCCAAACGGACAATTTCTTTTGCTTGGTTTTGTTTTGTGTCGGTTTTCAGTTCATATTCGGTGTGATTTGTATCAATAATGACAATATGATTCTCATCTTGCCCAAAGACTTTACCGTGCGAGACATCATTGGCACAAATGAGATCGAGCCCTTTTGCCACAAGTTTGCCTTTGGCATATTCGATGACGTTGTCCGTTTCTGCCGCAAAGCCAATCACAAAGGGTTTATCCTTACGCGCAGCAATGGTGGCCAAAATGTCTGGGTTTTTCACCAACGTTAACGTGAGTGTTTCATTGCCTGCTGTTTTTTTCATTTTGTGTGTGGCAATGGTTTCTACGCGGTAATCGGCAACAGCTGCTGCGCCCACAAAAATGGCAGCATCCGTGATGATAGATTCCACCGCTGCGAGCATCTCCTGCGCGCTTTGCACCGGTAAAATGCGAACGGATTTTGTGGGCTTTGCTTCACAAGGGCCAAGCACCAACGTGACATCCGCGCCCGCTGCACAAAAAGCATCGGCCAACGCTGCCGCCATTTTACCGCTGGAATGGTTACTGATGTAACGGACAGGATCAATGGCTTCGCGCGTTGGCCCGCCGGTGATCACAACTTTTTTCCCTTTAAGCGGTAAATCCTTAGGATCATGATCCGCCATTAAACGCGCTGCAATGTGCTCCGGCTCTGCCATGCGCCCTTCGCCCACTTCACCGCAGGCTTGCTCGCCGCTTTCTGGCGCGATCATCACATAGCGCCCGCTGCCCGTTAATGTTTGGACATTGTTCACCGTCATCGGGTTTGCCCACATCAAGCGGTTCATGCTTGGGGCAATGTGAATGGGCTTTGGAGAAGCTAAGCACATTGCGCTCACTAAATCATCGGCCAAACCGTGCGCCAATTTCGCCAGCATGTTTGCACTGCACGGCGCAATGATGATTTGATCCGCCCAGCGCGACAATTCAATGTGCCCCATGCCCATTTCATGGGCGGGATCTAAAATGTCATCCACCACAGGATGACCAGACAAAGCTTGCAGCGTCATCGGCGCGATGAAGGCCTTTGCGCCTTTGGTCATCACTACGCGCACTTCACAGTCAGCTTTTCTCAATAAACGCACCAAGTGCGCTGCTTTATACGCGGCAATACTGCCGGTGATGGCCACCACAATCTTTGTCATAAGTTCCTACAGTAAAATGATGTCAAACTGCTCCACATTATATAAGGCTTCGGCTTGCAGTTTAATGTTGAGTTTCGTGAAGGTTTGCAATTCTGCTAAATGATGCGCCTCTTCATCGAGAAGCTGCTCGATCACATCGGCAGAGGCTAAAATCAAAATGCCGCTGATGTTTGGATATTGCTTGGCTTCCCTGACCACTTCGCGGAAAATCTCATAGCAGATGCTCTCTTTGGTTTTAATGTACCCTTTGCCTTGGCAAGTTGGGCACTTTTCACACAAAATATGCTCTAAACTTTCGCGCGTGCGTTTACGGGTCATTTCCACCAAACCAAGGGACGTCACCGCGCTGATCGTGGTGCGCGCGTTGTCCATCGCTAAGTGGGATTGCAATTCATCAAGCACACTTTGCTGATGCTCAGGATTGGTCATGTCAATAAAATCGATGATGATCATGCCGCCTAAATTGCGTAACCGCACTTGATGGGCAATGGCGCCTGCCGCCTCTAAATTGGTTTTAAAAATGGTCTCTTCTAAATTGCGGTGCCCCACATATGCGCCCGTATTGACGTCAATTGTGGTCATCGCTTCGGTTTGCTCGATGATGATGTAGCCGCCGGACTTTAAAGAGACATGGTTAGAGAGCGCCTTTTCAATCTCCTCTTCAATGTTATAGAGATCAAAAATGGGGCGCGAACCTTTATAGAGCTGCAAATTGTCCAGCGTTTCTGGCAGAAAATCCTCTGCAAAGCCGCGCATTTTCTCAAAAGGTTCGGCCGCATCCACGCGAATTTGCTGAATGCCGCGCCCAACGTAATCGCGCAAAATGCGAAGCTCTAACGGGAAATTGCCATAAATGAGATCGCCCGCTTTTGATTGCTTGATGCGCTCAGAGACATTGTCCCAAAGGCGTGATAAAAACTGCATGTCCGCCCGTAAAACCCAAGGATCCACGCCTTCTGCGGCTGTTCTGGCAATGTAAGCGCCGCCCAATTCTGCTTGATATTGGGTTAAATGCTCTTTTAAACGCGTGCGTTCTTCCTCTTGCTCAATGCGAATGGAGACGCCGATCACGTCGCTTTCGGCCAAATAGACTAAATAACAAGAGGGAATGGAAATTTGTGTGGTCAAGCGTGCGCCTTTAGTGCCAAGGGGATCTTTGATCACCTGCACCACCACTTCTTGACCTTGATGCAAAATGGCTGTGATGTCCGCTTTTGGCGGCGCGATCACAGGTTTTTCGTCATTGGTGCTGCCTTCATCTTCATCGGGTAACACTTGCTTTTCCAACTCTAACGAATTGCGCACCGTATGAATGTCATTGACATGCAAGAAAGCAGCCCGTTCTAGACCAATGTCTACAAAGGCTGCTTCCATGCCGGGCAATACTCGGACAACTTTGCCCTTATAAATATTGCCCACCAAAAGGTTTCGATCCGTCCTCTCAATTAATATTTCTTGTAAAACACCATCTCGCATCACCGCTGCGCGCGTTTCGTATGGCGTTTTATTAATTAAGATTTCGTCACTCATATTCATCCTTTAGTTCGCTTTTCTTTCTAACATGGCCACGGCAGGTAACTCTTTGCCTTCTAAAAATTCTAAGAAGGCGCCGCCTGCTGTAGAAATGTAAGAGATGCTGGGCGTTAAACCAAATTGCTCAATCGCCGCAACTGTATCACCGCCGCCAGCAATGGAGAATGCGCTGCTGTTTTTAATCGCTTCGCCCACCGCTTTTGTCCCTTCTGCAAAGCTTGCAAATTCAAACACGCCCACAGGACCATTCCAGACAACGGTTTTCGAAGTTTTGATGAGATCTGCATAGAGTTTTGCCGTCTCAGGCCCAATGTCCATGATCATGTCATCGCTTGATACATCAGCAATTTTCTTCACTGTGGCTTCTGTGTTTGCATCAAAGGCTTTACCCACCACAACATCAACCGGCAACGGAATGTTTTTGCCAGTGGCTTTGGCTTTTTCAAGCAATGCTTTGGCATCGGCCACTAAATCTGCTTCTGCTAAGCTTTTGCCCACGCTAAAGCCTTCTGCCAATAACAAAGTATTGGTGATGCCGCCACCGGTGATGAGCACATCCACTTTATCTAACAATTGATTCAATACAGTGAGTTTAGTGGAGACTTTTGAGCCGCCCACAATCGCAACGATCGGATGCTCAGGCGCCATTAAGCCCTTTTTCAAAGCATCCAACTCTTGGGACAACACCATGCCAGCACAGGCCACTTTTGCAGCGTCGCCAACGCCCACAGTGGAAGCTGCCGAACGGTGCGCTGTGGCAAATGCATCCATGACAAACACATCACACAAAGCCGCCATTTTTTGGGCCAATTCAGGATTGTTTTTCCCTTCACCCACTAAAAAGCGCGTGTTTTCTAATAATTTGACTTTACCTGGCTCAACGGTGACGCCATCGATCCAATCTTTTACTAACGGTACGTCAAAGCCCAATTTGTCGCTGAGCCAAGTGGCCACCGGTGCAAGGCTGTATTCTTCATTGAAAACACCTTCTTCAGGACGACCTAAATGGGACATCACCAATACGCCCGCGCCTTGCTTTAAGGCTTGCTCAATGGTTTGCATGGATGCCACTAAACGCGCATCAGAGGTGATTTTGCCATCATGAATCGGCACGTTTAAATCTTCGCGAATCAATACGGTTTTACCAACGAGGTCCAAATTTTCCATTTTGTTGTAACGCATAATAAACTCCTTAATTGATTGTTTCTAAGTATTTTTCTACATCCAATGCTGCCATGCAGCCGGTTCCTGCGGATGTAATGGCTTGGCGATACACCGAATCCATTACATCACCACAGGCAAAAACGCCCGCAACACTTGTCGCTGTGGCATTGCCTTCGATGCCTGAACGCACTTTAATATAGCCGTCCACCATCTCTAATTGCCCTGCAAACATATCCGTATTTGGGTGATGACCAATGGCAATGAACACGCCTTGCACCGGCACAGATTTCACGGCATCCGTTGCCACATCCAAAATATTCACGCCTTGCACCACAGCGCCATCGCCCGTCACTTCATGCAACACGCTATTGAGATGGAGCTCAATTTTACCTTCTTCAACCTTTTGGTATAACTTTTCCACCATGATTTTTTCAGCGCGGAATGTATCGCGGCGATGAATCACATGCACTTTTGAGGCAATGCCACTTAAATAGAGCGCTTCTTCCACCGCAGTGTTACCACCGCCCACCACAACGACTTCTTGATCTTTATAGAAAAAACCATCACATGTGGCACAAGCAGAGACGCCCTTGCCTTTATAAGCCTCTTCAGAGGGTAAACCTAAATATTTTGCGGTCGCGCCCGTTGCGATGATCAAGGCATCACATTCATATGTACTGCTGCCGCCTTCTAAGATGAATGTAGAACCTGAAAGATCGACTTTTTCAATGTGATCCCAAATCATCTCTGTGCCAAAGCGCTCTGCATGTTCTGCTAAACGCGCCATTAATGCTGGCCCTGTTAAACCTGCTTCGCCGCCTGGCCAGTTGTCAATTTCTGTGGTGGTCATTAATTGACCGCCCTGCTGAATCCCTGTGATGATCACAGGTTTTAAATTTGCACGCGCCGCATACAATGCCGCTGTATATCCCGCAGGACCTGATCCTAATATGATCAATGGATGTTTGATTCGTTCACTCATAGTTGTCCATCTCAGCCAAAAGTTTCATTATACAAAAGATTTCACTTTTTAAGGGCGCAAAAAAACCCACTGTCAAAGTGGGCTTCTTTTTTAGCCATCTTATAGCATCGGCTTAATTGCTTCGGATGCTCGTTTGATGTCAAGGAAGATCAAACCTAAACGAGCATTTGACTTACACATGACTGATAAAACAGCATCATTACCCGCAGATGTCATAATGACATAACCAGAAGCCCCTTTAACCAACACTTGCTCTAACTCACCTCTCGCTAATTCCTTAGCGATACGTTCACCTAAAGATAACATTGCCGCACTCATCGCACCGACGTGATCTTCGTCCATACTTGCCGGCAAGAGTGAACTCATGATTAAACCATCTGTCGAAATAATCGCAGAAGCCTCTATATCCGCAGATGTACCATTCAATTCACTTAAAATTGAGTTCAACACTTCTTCACGCATATACTTTTATCCTTTTATTATATCTCTAGTTCTTTTTGAACTTAACATTGCCATATCGATATACTAACACCCATATTAAATCTCGAAAAGCTTTTTGATTTAAAAAAGGGATACCCGCAATCGTCAAGGTAAATTGATTACCTGAAACGTCCATAGCATAAATACCCAACTGCGTCATACCCTGATAGTTAGTAATACCAACACCGACATGACTATGCCCGCCTAAAATATTAGAAACCGTTGCGTAACTATCATCATATAAAGCGGCTAAACGCGTACTCATTGCTGCTATTCCGTTCAGCTCTTCATCAGGAAAACCAACGTTACCTAATAAAAACCCTAGTTGATCCGAAAGTAACGCTTTCCCTAAACTAGAATACATTGATAACATTGACGGCAGATCATTCTCGAAGTTAATCATTGGCACAGAGACAACTTTGGTCTCGGCCTGAATGAAATGCATAATCTCTAACTGGTAAAAAATGGCTTTAGCCAATTTGATTTTATCAGCATCAAAGCCGGTCAATTGACAAATCAAATCATCCGACAATTCGGGACTTTCCTTCATACTCAGCAACTTCAACAAGACATTACGCACCGCCTGATTGGTCGTTGACTTCTGTACTGCATATAACGCGCCTTGGGCCGTTACTGTAATATATTTTTTTCCTATCATCGTTCGTTAGCCTTTACAACCATCTTCTCGACCAGTTTAAGAACATCATGTTTTTTCCTAACGTCCGCGGTCATTGTATCAGAAAGCGATGGGTGATATTGAAAAATTGCGTTTAAAAATAGATCGATTTCGCCCTGATCAAACCCTTCAGATTGTGTCACACCCACAATGCAAGGCGTGCTTTCGATCACTTGCAAATATTCATATAAAATTTGACCCACTTCTTCGACTTTAATGTGGCGCATGCTCAGTAATAAAATGGTGCCAATGGTGCCTTGCATTAAAATGTCATGCATAAAATGAAAACGCTCTTGACCGGGCGCGGCATAAATATGCAATTTCAAGCCACTATTGAACGGCAAAATACCATAGTCTAAAGAGACTGTCGTATCGCCTTTAATTGACGCCACTTCATCACTGGTTTTTTTACAAGTTGTCACAACATTATCTTCGCCGCATAAGCTTTTGACTGCGGTGGTTTTACCGCTGGCAACAGGACCGACAAATAATATCTTATATTGTTTCATTGATTTATACCTTTAATTGCTTTATAGCTTTTGTAACTCTGACAACAACGTATTTAAATCCAATTGATTCCTGTTTTTATGATCCTCAACTTTGCGATCAAAATAACCGTAAAGATCGCACATCGTGTAATAGGAAAAGATGTGGTACGGATTGACTTCCGTGAGTAATTCCGCAGTATCGCGCAATGACACATTGCGATAGCGCCAAATGTTCTCCATCTCTTTTGCATGAGGCAGCGTTAAAACCATCTTCGCTTGCCCATCGTGCTTCATTAAACCTAAGGGCTCTTTGATGTCTTTACCATTGATGATTCGGCCATTTGCCCCCATCAACACTGCTCGGCACATAATGCCAAGCGCATTCCCATACGAATATTGCTCATACCGATTGAGCAATGATAAAAATTCTGCCTCAGAGGCCACGGCTTTTAGGACGATCTCATCTTTTGTGGCTTTTGAAAAATCATGCAATCTTTCCACTGCTAAGTTTGATAATACAATACCATCGGCAAATATAAATACAATACCATCGAGATAATCAAAGTAGTAGATCGGCCCTTTTGGATCCATTTTAAGCACTTTTTCAAAAAGCCAAACGCTGGCATGCTCTTTCATGTCCACAAAGCACTCTTCTTGATTGCCATATAGACACGAAGAGTCATATAAATCTTTCCCGGCCGTTTGTTCTAAATAATTGTCATATGTATATTTGGTCAGCCCTTTGCGCTCAACAAGTTCATCTTGCCATGTGCTAAACAGACGATAATCCTCTTGTTTAGGCACCGCTTCAACTAGTAACTCAGGCGCTTGATGACCTTTTTCCACAATGGCGGCAAAGGTGTTTTGCCCAGCTTTATGTTTGGCAATGTAACTTGGGTCTAAAAATTTGGCAAAAGGATTGCCGGAGACTTTGGCATCAACCATCGCGTCATTCGGTGCTTCTTGAATGGGCGGGATCATTGATGGCGCTTTGGCCGCAACTTTTTCAAGCACCGCCATGAGTTCATCAATTTTGATGGGCTTTTTCACAAAAAAGGGATGATCCCACTGTTCTGGCATGACAGAGAGAATAATGGTGTGATCATCTAAATGTTTTTGTAATGCCTTTTTCCCTTCAATGGAGTCGGCATCAATCAATGTGATTGTCCCTTTATCTGCAAGGACAAAACGATCTTTTGATTTTAATTTCAAAAATTGGGCAATGCTCGCGCGAAACCTAGCATCGGCGCCTAACAGTTCTATGGCTATGTTCATGCTCGATCAAATCAATAAGGGTTGGCAATAAAATCAAAGGTGCCTTGCACATCTTCTGTCAAGACACTTTTACAACTGCGTGGCAAAGGTGTACACGGATGCACACTCTTTTCTAAATGATCATAAAAAAAGAGCAACCAATCGTCATCTAATTGAAACATACCATCTTTCGTCACTTTAGTGCGATCGATGCTCGATTCAGCATCTGAGACAATGAAATAGTCTAATAATGCGCCCACTAAGTTTTCCGCATCCCCATGTTTGAGTTCAAACTGAATGCGCAACACATGATCGTTCGTTGTCGCTTGTTTGTTAATGATGGAGCTCAAAAACTCCTCACGACGCATTATCTCCATGACACTCTCCCCTTTACTTCCTATTTTTTAGATTCTGCCAAAATTTTACCAATTTTTTTTGATCTGAGCGCGTGTAAGGTTGCTTAATGTGAAGTTTATTGAGATCTTCTTGACCAGGATACAAGATCTTGTCATTAATAAGGTGCTCACTCACATAAGGAAAGGCCGCTTCGTTTGATGTGGCATACTCAACATAGTTCGCAGAACGGGCATTGTTTTGAGGATCTAACATAAAATTAATGAAGGCGTAGGCTTCATCTTTGTTCGGTGCATCATCTAAAATCGTGAACTGATCGAACCAAACCAGGCTGCCTTCTTTTGGCACAAAGTATTTAATGTCCACACCGGTTTTAGCCTCTTCCGCACGCGCACGGGCTAAATAAACATCGCCCGACCAACCAAACGCCACACACGCATCGCCATTGGCCAAGGCTGAAATGTATTCAGAGGAGTGGAATTTTTTAATGTAGGGACGAATCTGTTTTAACGCATCATACGCTTTGTCTAAATCTTTTTGATCGGTGGATTCTGCCGGAATGCCCAAATACATATTGATCACCGGCAACACTTCACTTGGGTTATCCACCATGTAAATGCCGCAGCTTGCCAATTTCTCAGCATATTTTGGATTCATGATGAGTTCTAAAGAATCCGTCGGTGCATCCGGAATCAATTCTTTAATTTTATTGGCATCATAGGCAATTCCGGTTGTGCCCCAAAAATACGGCACAGAGTGCTCATTCATCCCGTTAAAGGCGCTTAAACGCTCAGTGACAAACGGCCAAATGTTTTTAAGATTGGGGATTTTATCGGCTTCAATGGGCGCTAATTTATTCGCTTGAATGAGGTAAGCCACCGTATAATCCGAAGGCACAACAATGTCATAACCTGAATTACCCGCTAAACTTTTTGCCAACAATACATCATTGCTGTCAAAGGTGTCATACACCACATCAATGCCCGTCTGTTTTGTGAATTCGGTGACGAGCTCAGGATCAATATAATCCGTCCAGTTATAAATGCGCACTTCTTTCGCAAATGCCGTGGTGCCTAAGGCCATTAAACCGGTCAAAGCAGCTAAGCGGCTAAGTTTACGAACCATTGTTGTCATCAATTCCCTCTCCTATTAAAGTAAAAACAAGGTGAACGGGCACCTTGTTTATGGTTTAACCGAGCAGATTAGTCCGCACGGAAACTGTCATGGCAGCTCTTACAAGTACTGCCTAATTTACCCAATTGTGCTTTTAATGTGGCTTCAGAGCTTGCAGCTGTGATCATCGCTTCGCTCTCTTTCACAAAGTTCGCAGCATCTTTTGCAAACACTTCAGGCTTTGTATTGATTTCAGAGCGCACTTTAGAACCTGCGTAGCTGCCTGGAATGAACACTTCATCTAAAGAGATGGCCATGGCATTCATCACTTTTGCAGCTTTTTCAGCTTTAGCGGCATCAAAAGGAATTTCACCTTTGGCCATGCCCGCTAATGTGCCCATTTCCCATGCAGCCACTTGGAACATCGCTTGACGCACTTTTTTCGCTTGTTCTAAATCTTGCGCAAAACCTGCACTCATCGTGGCAACAGACAAAGCAGCCAATAATGCTAATTTCTTCATTATTTTACTCCCAAATTATTAATATTTTGACAACCGGTGTGATCAGATCACGGAGTGATTATAACGAAAATATCCGCATTGTTTAAATTCTTTACAGCCCTTTACTCGCGAAGTGCTTGATAAAATGCAAAAACTGCCAATAAGATGAGAAAAACGCCCAAGAAATCTTCTAAATTATGCCAACTAACGATCGTGGCAACCAGCGCTGCTGCACCGAGCAATCCATACACTTTGCGTGTGGTTTGTTTGGCTTGAATTTTCTGATATTTTTCCAGCGTTTTCTCATTAAGATCCGTTTTAAACTGCCCGCGCACCATGTCTTGAGAGATCAAATAGAGATTTTGCATGGCGTCCGGTAAATGATCAATCCAACTTGGGATGGCATTTTGATACTTACGCAGCACCGTTTTGGCACTCTTTTGATTTTTCACAAATTTGACTAAAAAGGGTTTAGCCGTTTTCCATAAATCCAATTCAGGATAGAGTTTGCGCCCAATGCCTTCAATGTTAAAGAGCGTCTTTTGCAACAATACCAATTGTGGCTGCACCACCATATTAAAACGGCGCCCCGTTTGAAAGAGGCTCAACAACAATCCACCGAAAGAAATTTCACTGAGCGGCTTATTGAAAATCGGCTCACAAATGGAACGAATGGCCGATTCTAACTCTTCAATCGAAGTATCTGCGGGCACCCAACCAGATTCCACATGCAATTCTGCCACGCGGCGATAATCACGGTTAAAGAACGCCAAAAAGTTACTGGCCAAATAGTGTTTATCTTCTTCACCGAGCGTGCCAATGATGCCGTAATCCAACGCAATGTAAGAAGGGTTCGCAGGGTCGGTGGCATCCACAAAAATATTCCCAGGATGCATGTCTGCATGGAAAAAGCTGTCCACAAACACTTGTTTAAAGAAGACTTCCACGCTGAGCTCTGCCAATTTAGGAATATTGACGCCAAGGTCACGCAACGTTTCCACATGATCCACCGGAATGCCGCTGATTTTCTCCATCACCATGATGTTTTTAGAAGTGTATTCTAAATAAATGTGTGGCACATACATCTCGTGGCTGCCTTCAAAGTTGCGCTTTAATTGCAAACCATTGGCCGCTTCACGGGTTAAATCAAGCTCGCTTAAAATGGTGCGTTTGTATTCTGCCACCACTTCCACTGGGCGAAGGCGATCACCGCCGGCCACATATTCCTCCACCGCTTCAGCAATCATCTCCATCAATTGCACATCCCGTAGGATCACTTTTTGGATGTTTGGGCGCACCACTTTGACCACAACGTGATCACCATTTTTAAGGATGGCGCTGTGCACTTGGGCGATTGATGCGGCCGCCATCGGCACTTCATCAAACTCACGGAACACTTCACTGATCGGCTGCTTTAACGCGCGCTCAATAATCTCAATGGCAATGTTTGAATCAAAAGCAGGCACATTGTCCTGAAGCTTTGAGAACTCCTCAATGTAATCTTCCGGAAAAAGATCATTACGTGTAGAGAGCACTTGCCCAAGCTTCACAAATGTGGGGCCAAGGGCTTCAAGGGCTAAACGAATGCGCACCGGTAACGGCGTATCCTTATATTTATTCAGCAAGTTGACTAAGGGCTTTAAAAACACAAAGAGTCTGAAGAACGGAATCAAAAACACCAATTCATACAAACCATAACGCATTAAAATCCAATGAATTTTTAACGCACGAAGCCAACGTGAGAACATAGATTACCCTTTTAGATTAAAAAACAAAGCCGCGGTGAATCGCCACGATGCCGCCCGTTAAATTTTTGTATTCCACTTCATCAAAGCCCGCTTCTAGCATCATCGCTTTCATGGTTTCTTGATCCGGATGCATGCGGATGGACTCTGCTAAATAGCGGTAGCTGTCTTCATCATTGGCGATGATTTTGCCCATCAATGGCAAAGCTTTAAAAGAGTAAAAATCATAAATGGGCGCTAAGCCTGGGGCAACGGGTTTTGAAAACTCCATCACCACAGTGCGACCGCCAGGTTTTGTCACGCGGCGCATCTCTTTGAGGGCTTTGAGTTTGTCTGTCACATTGCGTAAACCAAAACTGATGGTGACCAAATCAAAGGTATTGTCCGGAAAAGGAATCTCTTCTGCATTGATGATTTTAAAGGAGATCATTCCGCCAAAGCCTGAATTGATGACGCGCTTTCTGCCCTCTTCAAGCATCGATGAGTTAATGTCCGATAACACCACATGCCCTTCATCACCCACACGCTTGGCCACCTTCATGGCGATCTCGCCCGTGCCACCGGCTAAATCGAGTGCCATTTGCCCTTTACGCGCGCCTGTTAATTCAATCATGGTGCGTTTCCATAAGCGGTGCACACCCATGCTCATGACATCATTCATTACATCATATTTAGATGCAACCGAGTGAAACACTTCAGCAACGCGCTCTTCTTTTTCATCTTTATCAATGGTTTCATAGCCAAAGTCGATTTTTTCTTTGTCACTCATGACTCTCATTCCTTTCATGCAAAATTATGGGCATCATGATAGCAGAATTTGACGCAAATCTTGATAAACCGTTTCAGTTTGTGGTTTGATGCCCTGCCAAAACTCAAAACTGAGCGCCGCTTGCTCCACAAGCATCCCTAAGCCATCATAAATTTTACCCGCGCCCTGTTTTGCTAAATAATCCATAAAGACGGTGGGTTTTGCACCATACATCAAATCATAACCAATGGTTTGAGCATCCATCGTACAAGGGAGCGGCGTGAATTCACCATGTAATGAACTGCTTGTGGCATTGATGATCACATCAAAATGCCCTGTTAAGTCTGCCCAATCTAATGCAAACACATTGCCTGATGCATTAAATTGCTCAGCGAGCGCAACAGCTTTACTGAATGTGCGATTGCTGATCAAAATTTCTGACGGCAACTGACGCAACAACGGCCCTAAAATGCCTTTCGCAGCGCCCCCTGCCCCTAACACCAAAATGCGGCGATTGCTCAATTCAACGCCACAACGCTCTTTCAAATCACACATCAAGCCATTGCCATCGGTATTGTGCCCAAAGATCTCACCCTTTTTAAATGCAAGAGTATTGACGGCACCGGCCTCTTTCGCTTCCACCGTTAAGTGATTCGCTAAACGAAAGGCATGTTCCTTAAAAGGCACCGTAACATTTGCACCTTGTAAGCCTTGATCCATGAGCGCTTTGAGCGCACCTTCAAAATCATCGATTGGCAAACAATACGCAGAATAATCGAGCTCAATGTTCGTCAATGCTGCAAAGGCCGCATGAATCATCGGAGATTTAGAGTGGGCAATCGGATTGCCTAAAACGCCATACATGGGTTGCATTTATTGTCCTCGTAAAAATAGATTGTCTAGTTCCGTTAAACCAATGGACATCCAAGTTGGCCGCCCATGATTGCATTGATCAGCGCGTTCGGTGCGCTCAATGTCACGCAGCAGCGCATTCATCTCTGGCAATGTCATTTTACGGTGATGACGAATCGCGCTGTGGCATGCCATTGTGCTCAAAATTTCATTAATGGCCGCTTTGATCTTTTGGCTAGAACCATAACGCTCAAAATCCTCAATCACTGCGGTGATTAAGGCATCCACATCACCATTGACAAGCGAAGCGGGCACTTCACGGATCACCACTTCTTTATCTCCAAAGACATCTGCCACAATGCCCACGCCTTCTAATTCTGCCCTAAACTCTGCCACCGTTGCCACATGGCGTGCACTTAAAGTGATCACTTTCGGGATCAATAAAGGTTGGCGTACCAATGGCTCACCGTTGTGAATGTTATTTTTAAAGCGCTCATAAATGATGCGCTCATGCGCCGCATGCATATCCACCAGCACCAAGCCTTGCTGATTCTCTGCCAAAATATAAGCGCCATGCAGTTGCCCAAGGGCATAACCTAAAGGCGCATCGTCATCGCTCACATCTGTTGCCGCCGCTGCTTTAGAGTTTGGCACAAAGCTTGAGAGTGTATCTTTCTCCCCTAAGCCAAGGGCCGCATAGACATTCACTGGCTCACTTTTCGGCGCCACATATGTAGAATGACCGCTGCTGTATGCTGCTTTAAAATTGAGGCGACTTTGCTGTTGTGGGCGCATCGATTCAATGGGTGCACTTTGTCGCATTGGGCTTTCGGTCTGCGCTTCCATTTCCAACAAGGGTTTGGCCACCACTTGATGAATGGTGCGAAAGAGAAAATCATGCACAAAACGCGATTCCCGAAAACGCACTTCATGCTTTGCAGGGTGCGCATTGACATCCACACCTTCAGGATCCATCGTCAAATAAACAATGAACGCAGGATGGCGCTGACCATACAATACATCTTGATACGCTTGTTTAATGGCATGCGCCACAAGGCGATCTTTCACCATCCGACCATTGACATACACAAACTGCCAATCGGTTTGTGGGCGCGAAAAGGTGGGTTTGGCAATCCAACCTTTTAAAGTGAGATCCCCACGAATGTCTTCCATCGTATGAGTGAAGTAAAAACATTGATCCAAAAATTCTTGGCTAAAAATGGTGCGAATGCGCAGCTCTTGCTCTTCTTGCGTGGCACAAGCCTTTGTGTCAAACACCACTTTGCCATTGTGTAACAGCTTAAAGGCAATCTCAAAACGCACCAAAGATAAACGCTTGACCAACTCCTCAATGTGACTGAACTCCGTGCGTTCGGTGCGCAAAAACTTTTTACGCGCCGGCACATTATAAAAAAGATCTTTGACCTCAATGGTTGTGCCCAATGGATGCGCAGCTGGCATCGGTTTTTCAATGGTGTCATTGCCCGCACCGCGCACTTTAAAACCGTGGCTCGCGTCTTGCGTGCGCGTTGTTAAGGTGAGCTCAGAGACAGAGGCAATGCTTGCCAACGCTTCCCCACGAAAGCCTAAGCTTGAAACGCGCGCTAAATCTTGTGCATCGCGAATTTTACTGGTGGCGTGACTCGTCAATGCCAATAAAAGATCCGCTTCGTGGATGCCGCTGCCATTATCCCGAATGGTGATCTCTTTCATGCCACCTTCGACAATTTCAATCACAATCTCTGTGGCGCCGGCATCGATGCTGTTTTCCACAAGCTCTTTGACCACAGAAACTGGCCGCTCGATCACCTCGCCTGCCGCGATCTGATTGATGACTTGTGGGGATAATTTTTGGATTCTATTCATAATTCACACAAAAAAGAAACGCCTGTCAAACAGGCGCTCTTTACATCAACTCTTCTTAGTGAAGATTGGTTCTTAAACGTTGGATAATTTCGCCATTTTTCTCACCATCTAATGACGTGATGTTGATGGCAGTGCTGTTTTTACCGTTGTCCACGAGCTGAACTTTAAAGCGGTAATACACCGGTTTTTTATCCGTCCAGAACGCTAAACCGCCACCGGTGGTTTTCTTAGGATCTTTTTGCATCACAATGTAGCTGCGATCTTGACTGTTTTGTGATTCCACTTGGAACATTGCGCCATCATCGAGCACGTTGCCCACTTGCGCCCACAAAGAATCTACTGGGCGATTGATCACAACACCTGTTGGCGTTTCTGTGATGTTCACAGCATTGCCACGGTTGATCTCTTTGACATCTTTTGCGCCCAATTTCGCCACTAAACGCGACACCATTTCCGCTTCTAACTCAGCATCACGTGGACGATCCACCCATGTGTGGTATTCATTGTCACGGCCAGAGGCTTGATCTTTCATACCATAATGCGTCACATAGACAAGCACTTCGCCTTTATTGCCACGCTCTAAACGAATGCGGAATTTATCACGCGTTGGTGAGGAAAAGACATTGTCTAATGTGCTCTTCAATAATTGACGAATCCAAGAATCTGGCACATCGGCGCGGTTTTCTGCCCAGCCGGATTCTAAAATGCCCGCCTCAGGATTGCTGACTTCAATGGGTAAGCCCACTTCTTGGAACAACTGCACAGAGCGCGACCAAACATATTCAGGCGGCAATGTGGTCACAATCCAGCGATTGTCACCTGCTCGTTCAACGCGCACTGCATCTGAAGAGACCAAAACGCGATCGGATAAGTTGTTGCGATTGTTCACTTGTTTTTGATATTCGCTCAACATTTGTGTGGCTCGGTTGTTACTATCCACGCGGTGACCGCTGCTCACCAAATCAGGTGGCAACTCCAATGGATTGACAGAAGATGCATTTAAATAATCCAATCTACCTTTAGGCTGAATTGTACTAGTCGAGCAACCTGCAAGCACAACCAAACTTGCCAGCCCACCCATTAACACTTTGTTATATTTCATATAAATTTCCGGATAGTTTGAATACACAAATTAATGATTAAAATTGAGCGCCATTATAGCAACAAATTACGCATTCGGTAATTTTGCGATCAAATCCTGCATCGTCAAATGGTACTGTTTATCCAATCCAATCAATGGCAAACGAATGCCACCTTGAATTTTACCCATCTCTTTGAGCACCCATTTGACAGGAATTGGGTTGGATTCAATGAAGAGTAAACGGTGCAACTCTTTGATCTCTTCATTCAATGCTTCGGCCTTTTCACGATCGCCCGCCATCGCCGCTTGTGTCATTTTGTGCATTTGTAAAGGGGCAACGTTCGCAGACACAGAAATCACGCCTTTTGCACCGCGCAAAATCGCTTCACAAGATTCGCCATCTTCGCCCGTAAATACCGCAATGCGCTCGCCAACTTTATCCAGTAAAACATCAACACGTTCTAACGTTGAGGCTTCTTTGATGCCCACAATATTTTCAAAATTCGCTAAACGCTCCACAGTCTCTGGCAATAAATCCACACCTGTACGACCTGGCACATTGTAGAGAATTTGCGGGATGTCCACGGATTCTGCAATTAATTTATAGTGCTGAAACAACCCTTCTTGTGAGGGTTTATTGTAATATGGCGTCACCAATAAACAGGCTTGTGCACCATCTTCAGCCGCCCAATGAGTTAATTTCAACGCTTCTAATGTTGAGTTTGAACCTGTGCCTGCAATCACCGGCACGCGGCCATCTGCAAACTCTACAACACTGCGAATCACTTGACGATGCTCTTCATAATCTAAAGTTGCGGACTCACCGGTGGTGCCGACGGCAACAATGGCATCTGTTTTATTAATAATGTGCCATTCCACCAACTTTTCGAGCGCACCATAATCAACTCGGCCATCTGGATACATTGGTGTAACAATCGCAACTATACTTCCCGAAAACATTCACTAACCCCCAATTGGATAACTGTTTTTATGCAAATTCTTAATACAATAATTTATTTAATCTTTTAAGTAAATAGCCACCGGTGCATGATCAGATGGGCGCTCAAGTGCACGAATCTCTCTGTACACTTTTACGCGCGTCATTCGGGCGCTTGCTGAATTTGACAATAAAAAATGATCAATGCGCATGCCTTCATCTTTCTCAAATTGTCCTTGGCGATAATCCCACCATGTAAAGAGCGGATCATTCGTGGCAAAAATACGCAACGCATCTTGCAGACCTAAACTCAATAATCCTTCAAACGCCGCACGTTCCGGCGGTGAACAGAGGATTTTATCGCGCCACAACTCAGGTGCATACACATCATGATCCGTTGGCACAATGTTAAAATCCCCCATCACCACAACAGTATCATATTGTGCGAGAACATCGGCTAAATATTCATGAAAAGCATCGAGCCACGCAAGTTTATAGGCATATTTTTCTGAATCCACTTCTTGGCCATTTGGCACATAAACATTCACCACGCGCACGCCATTGATGGTTGCTGCAATCACGCGCTGCTGAGCATCCTTATAATTGGGTAAACCCACCGTGACATCCTTTGGTTCATCGCGGCTGATGAGCGCGACGCCATTGTAAGACTTTTGCCCGCTGGCCACTGCGTAATAGCCCAATTGCGTGATGGCATCAAAGGGAAATTGAGCCGTTTCACACTTGATCTCTTGAAGCCCCACCACATCGGGCATAGCATCCTTTAACAAGGCCTCAAGCTGAGGCTGACGAACATTGATGGAGTTGACGTTCCAGGTGATGAGTTGCATATTATTCTCCATAAATTTTTATAGGCTGCGTGACGGTTGCATTGGCAGAATGTAGCACGCCTTCAATGCGCACAATTTCTTTCGCTTTCATTTTCACAACGCCACCGATGATCCATTGCCCATCAATGGGTACAGATTCCATCGGCAATGATAATGTCACCGTTTTACCACTACGATTTGTTATGATGAGCTCTAACACATTATTTGTTTCTTGATGTGCCACCATATCCAACACAACCGTTGTTTTTTGTCCCAATATTCCTTCGGGTACAAGATAAATGCCTTGAATGCCAAGCGAATTATTCAATACTTGCTGTGGCAAATGTTCTTTGATAATGCTGTAATCAAATGCTATAGGTCTTAGATCAATGCGGTCAAAACCATAATATGTCGCCATCGAATCACTGCTATAATGCGCATCATATGAATCACGCTTACGCAGTGAGGGCACATAATAAAACTCTGGCAAAGTTGGCGCTGTCATTGCATGCGCATGTGCTGTTTTAATGGCATCTTCAAGCATCTTTCCTTGCACACATAATCGTTGATAGGAATGGGCAATCATGCCATAAGAAACAATAAAAATTGCAACAATTATGACCAAAGTTACACGATACACAGATCGCCACTGCGTAATCACATGATGCATCAAATAATGCAATAAAACGGCGATGCCAAGAAGTACAAATAAAATCGGACCACTTGTGGCGCGTGCACTTAATAACGGCGACATGACCATAGAGAGTAAACTCAATAAGCCGATCAAGACCAAAGCAATAGAGATTCTTTTATACTGTGCAGGCATTTGATTTTTCATTGCCACCATCCACAATACAATAAAAATTAATAAGGCAGGAGCCATGCGGCTCAAGCCCGTTGGGTAACGATACAACATAAAATCCCAAACTCGATGCATAAAGCTCATGGCGTAAAATTCATCAAAAGCACCACTGGCGGCACGTGCTGCATTGCCTGGGCTTAAAATAAAGAAA
Organism: Wohlfahrtiimonas sp. G9077; assembly: GCF_002252155.1. Classification (GTDB taxonomy): domain Bacteria; phylum Pseudomonadota; class Gammaproteobacteria; order Cardiobacteriales; family Wohlfahrtiimonadaceae; genus Wohlfahrtiimonas. Next base: position 19,671 of record NZ_NEFD01000008.1, on the reverse strand, counting down.
CAAAAGCCCAACACAATGATGAGTGAAGAGAGCCAGATTTTACGATCCTGCTGATAACGCATCAAATAATAGGTCGAGGCAAACGAGAACAACACAACAATCCAAGTGGTGTTTTCATTACTAAACGCTGCAAAAGGCGAAATTATTAATACGCCCACCCACCACAAAATGGATTGAGATGATTGCGTATATTTAATCAAACAATATAAATAAATCACAATCGCTAAATTGGTGAACAAATAGTTCGCAGCACCCACTGTCCAAAAAATGGTTTGCCCCAACGTTGGGTTCGTCACCCAATAAATGAGAAATAACCCCACAAATACCGATGCGGATGCTTGCTGTTTTAAAACCAACGCAGGCAGTTTTGCTAGCAATGCAATCATGCTCACCACTGCCAATGCCAAAATACCACTGCGCAGCATGTCATTTTCTAAGTGCAATAAAATTGGGCTGATATAGTCAGACACCAATCGCCCACTCCATGAAAGATAATGGGACAAATGCGCAGACCACTGAAGCCCTATATTGTAATAGGCAAAATCATCTGAATGAATCGGTGTTAAATACGCAATGTAAAAGACCAATCCAAATGCGACTGCATAACTGAGATAACGCGGCCAAGCTTTCATCATTGTTTCTGACTCCCCGTCTGTTTTAATAAATACCGTGGACGCTGCTTGCTTTCCATATAAATCCTGCCCACATATTCGCCGAGAACGCCAATGCCAATGAGCTGCACGCCCCCTAAAAATAGGATCGACACCAAGATCGAAGGATATCCTGGCACGGGATTGCCAAACACAATCTTCTCAAAAATCATATACGCGCCATACGCAAAAGATAACAGCGCCACCACAAACCCCAAATACGCCCAAATGCGTAAAGGCGCCGTCGAAAAGCTTGTGATGCCCTCCACGGCTAAATTCCACAATTTCCAAGCATTGAATTTAGTGTCCCCAGCAGAGCGCTCTGCGCGCGCATATTCAACCACCGCTGTTCGACCGCCCACCCAAGAGAGCACGCCCTTCATAAAGAGATTACGTTCATGCAATTTTTTAATGTTTTCCACCACATTTCGGGACATTAAGCGAAAATCGCCAACATTTTCTTCAATTTTCGGTGTGCTGATTTTATTGTGAAGCTTATAAAATAATCCCGCAGATTGACGCTTTAAAAAACTGTCCGAGGAGCGATCAATGCGTTTAGCGAGCACCACATCAAAGCCTTCCTGCCATTTTTCAATCAGTTCAGGAATGACTTCAATGGGATCTTGTAGATCCACATCAATGGGAATCACCGCATCACCTGTGGCATGCTCTAACCCAGCAAAAAGCGCCGGCTCTTTACCAAAATTGCGGGTAAAACTTAAAGCTTGAACGCAATGATCCGAGATGGCCAATGCATTGATGATGGCTTCCGTTTGATCACGGCTGCCATCATTGATGAACACAATCTCAAGATCATAATCCTTCAGAAATGGCGCTTCTCGCACCGCTTGGTAAAAAATGGGCAACGCTGCCTCTTCGTTATAGACAGGGACCACTAAAGATATTTTTATGGGTTGGGTCATGGTTATATTTTTATAATGTTAATGAAAAACAATGAATTTAGAATACAGATAGCCCAGCACAAGGCTTAAAGCTGAAAAAACAATCAACGTTATGATGGGATAGAGCTGCCAATGATCCGACAATGCGCCAACCCCATAACTCATTAGCCCCATAAAGCTCACAAACAGCAGATATCGCACGCCGGTTGCCTGCTTTTTGAAGGTATATTTGGCATTCATATAAAAGGAAAATGTCACCGCCACCACAAAGGCCATAAGATTTGCGCTGCCCTGCCCAAGGCCAAAACCTTGTAAAGCAATGGCAAAAATCAACCAGTGCAGCAGCGTATTGAGAATGCCAATGGAAAAATATTTTTGAAACATCAGTGCACTTCATCCCAATTTTGACCAATCGCCACATCCACTTTTAATGGCACTTTTAAAGTGATGACGTTTTCCATCGCCGTTTTCAGCAAAGCTGCCACTTTTTCTGCATCGGCTTCGCTTGCCTCTAGCACCAATTCATCGTGCACCTGTAGCAATACTTTGGCATCCAATCCGGTTGCATGGAGCTTTTGATCCACTTCGATCATGGCAAGCTTAATGATGTCCGCAGCGGTGCCTTGTAAGGGCGCATTGACGGCAATGCGCTCAGCGCCGGCTTTTTGCATGCCGTTGCTGCTGTTGATCTCTGGCAATGGTAAGCGGCGCCCAAGCAATGTTTCCACATAGCCATTGGCACGCGCTTTTTCTTTCGCATCTTCCATGAATTGTAAAATGGTGGGATAACGGCTGAAATATCGTTGAATGTATTCTTGGGCTTGCGTGCGCGAAATGCCAAGCTGTTTCGCTAGGCCAAAAGCACCCATGCCATAAATCAAACCAAAGTTAATGGCTTTAGCAGAGCGGCGAAGCTCACCGGAGACTTCATCCAGCGGCGTATGAAACACTTCAGCTGCTGTGGCTTTATGAATGTCAAGGTCATTTTTAAAGGCATTGATCAACGTTTCATCACCGGAAAAATGCGCCATTAAGCGCAACTCAATTTGTGAATAGTCGGCAGAAATCATGCGGTAACCGGGCTTGGCAATAAAGGCTTCACGGATTTTTCGCCCTTCTTCTGTACGTACAGGAATGTTTTGTAGATTCGGCTTTGATGACGACAAACGCCCTGTAGACGTCAATGCTTGGTTAAATGAGGTATGAATGCGCCCGGTGTGCGGATTCACTTCTGCCACCAATGCATCTGTATAAGTGGATTTTAATTTAGAAAGTTCGCGATACTCGATCAACAGCTTTGGCAATGGATAATCAAGGGCAAGCTCTTGCAGCACTTCTTCATTGGTGGAAGGTTGGCCTTTGGCTGTTTTTTTCACAACGGGCAAACCTAATTTTTCAAACAAAATCGCGCCCAATTGCTTGGGTGAGCCAAGATTAAAGGTTTCGCCGGCAAGTTCATACGCTTGAGCTTCGAGCGCATCTAAACGCTGCGATAATTCTTGGCTCAATGCTTCTAAATGCGGGACATTAACCAAAATGCCTTCGTGCTCCATTTTGGCAAGCACCGTTAATAATGGCATTTCGATGTTTTGATAGAGCTTCTCTAAAGACTCAATGCTCGCAACTCTTGGCGATAATGCATGATACAAACGCAGCGTAATGTCCGCATCTTCTGCAGCATAATGGGTTGCTGTTTCCACAGGAATTTCATTAAAGGTTTTCTGTTTTTTACCTTTACCGGCGATCTCTTCAAATGGCGTTGTGGTGTGCCCCAAATAGTTCAGCGCCAAATCATCCATATTGTGCTTTTCTGTGGCATCCCATACATAACTTGCGAGCATCGTATCATCGGCGATGCCATTTAAGGTGATGCCATAACGTTTAAAGATGTGCCAATCATATTTTAAATTTTGCCCTACAAGCGCCACATTTGGATCTTCTAATAAAGGGGCTAAGCGATCTAACACATCCTGCATCGGCAATTGCTCTGGCGCCACCAACAAATCATGCTGCAATGGAATATAAATCGCTTCCCCGCCAGTGATTGCAAGAGAAATGCCCACCAATTTTGCTTGCATGGCATCTAAACCATCGGTTTCAGTATCCACAGCCACGCGATTGGCTTGATGAGCGCGCGCAATGAATGCATCTAACACGGCAATGTCCGTCACTGCAGTATATGTGATGGTGTTTGGCGGCGTTGGCATGATCCATTCTTGCGTGCGCGGCGCGATCACTTGCGAATTGAGCATCGGCTGAAAGCCGCTTGTGGGCTTGCCTGAGATCAACTGCTTTAACAATGAGTTAAACTCAAATTCTGTGTATAGTTTGGTGAGTTCATCAATGTTGGGATCACGCAGCGCTAAATCCTCCACGCGATACGGCAAATCTGCATCCATCAACAATGTGGTCAATTGGCGGGATAATTCTAATTGTGCCAATGAACTGCGTAACCGCTCCCCCACTTTGCCTTTAATTTTGTCAGCATTTTCAATGATGCCATCAAGGGTTTCATACTCTGCCAACCATTTTGCCGCCGTTTTTGGCCCAACGCCATCAACGCCCGGAATGTTATCGGCTTTATCGCCCATTAAGGTCAAATAATCACGAATGGCTTCCGGGTAAACCCCAAATTTCTCATACACGCCATCACGATCGAGCATGAGGTTTTTCATGCCATCAAACATTTTAATGGGGCCGCCCACAAGCTGAGCTAAATCCTTATCGCTCGATGCGATGATCACTTCATATCCCTTCGCCTTGCCTTCAAGTGCAAGGGTTGCGATCACATCATCAGCTTCAATGCCATCAATGCTCAACCGCGGAAAACCCAAAAAATCCACCACATCCATCAATGGCGCTATTTGCGCGCGTAGGTCATCCGGCATTGGTGGGCGATGGGCTTTATACTCTGCATATAAATCACTGCGAAAGCTTTTGCCCTTCGCATCAAATGTCACCGCAGCATAGGCTGGATTAAAAGTGTCTAAAAGCTTTTGAAACATCGTAATCACGCCACGAATGGCGCCTGTTGGCTGCCCTGCGCGCGTGGTTAATGGCGGCAATGCGTGATAAGCACGAAAAAGAAAATTAGAACCATCGATGATTAAAAAGGTTTGCTTAGACATAATCTTCCAAAAGTTGATGTGGGATGCGGTGATTTTACATGATTTGTAAAGGAGATGCTGTGTGAGATAATTTTGACCATTGCAAACCTTTAGATTAGAATATGGCACGCTTTTTTATTCAATAAATTTAATCATACAAGCGGTGCTTGTGTGCACTAGGTACTCCATCAATATGAATAATCCTCAACAAAATAATTTACCCCAACAAAATAATGACGAGATTGATTTATTTGAATTAGTGGCCACATTATGGCGCGGCAAATGGCTGATTGTGGGGGTGACATTTGCATGTACAGTGATTGCCATCATTGCATCACTCATGATGACACCTGTTTATAAAGTCAAAAGCGTGTTAAAACCTGTCAATAATGACAAAATTTTTGCCATTAATGATACGGGCGTGTATAGCACTACACCTGAAGCACTCTTTAATGATGTTGAACAGGAAGTCTATTCTTATCAAGGCCGTGAAAACTATTTATTAGACAATCAAAATTTATTACAGCCTTTACTTGAAAACACTTCTTTATCCACCGAACAAGTGATTGCGGCATTTGATGCAAATAACTTTAAAATCACACCTTCTAAAAAAGATGATCCGATTCGCTCGATTACAATTGAGCTCACTTACCCGAAAGGCATCGATGGTGTACAAATTGTCAATGGTTTTGTGAAGAAAGTCTCTTCTGCCGTTAAAGAAGAGATCCCAAACCTCATCCAAAACCGCATTGACCAAAGAAAACAAGAACTCAAAGATCAAATCACAGCATTGCGTGCAAGTTATAAACTTGACATTGACTCACAAATTGCGGTGCTCAATGAACAAGATAAACTCAGAACTGCCATGCTGAAAGATGAGTTGTCTGCCCTTCGTTTAGAATTAAAGCTTAAGCGAGAAAATCGCATTGCCCAGCTCAATGAAGCCATCAGTATTGCCACAAAGCTCAACTACATTAAACCAACCTCTTTAAGCGCGGCATCTGATAAAAAGGGTTCTGCTGAGATCAATGGCAACGTGATTTTAACAGAAATCAACAACCAATCTTTACCCCTATATTTTATGGGTACAGAAGCCTTAACCGCTGAACGTGATGCATTACTCAGCCGAACCAATGATGATTTCACCAATCCGCGCATTGCTGAAATCGAAAAAGAATTAATGTTACTGCAAAACAACCGTAAAGTTGAATTGCTGAAGATTCGTGAAAATCATGACCTATTTTTAGCCGACATTACCTTGATCGAAAAACAAATTGCGAAACTCAATACCATCAATCCTAACATTACCCGTTTTTCTGTGGTCAGTATTGATGAAAAAGCACAAATGCCTCTCAAAGCAAGTAAGCCTAATAAAGCTTTAATTACAATTATTGGCTTTTTGTTAGGTGGCATGCTCGGCTGTATGATTGTGTTGATTCGCCAAGCGGTGCGTAATCGTAAAATATAATTATGCACGGAGAAATAATTATGAAAATTCTCATCACAGGCGGCGCAGGGTTTATTGGCTCTGCAGTTGTCCGTCATATCATTGAACACACACAAGATCATGTATGCAACATTGATAAACTCACATATGCAGGTAATTTAGAGTCGCTGCGTTCAATAGAAAATCATTCGCGTTATCAATTTAAACAAATTGATATTTGTGACAGAGTTGCTTTAAATGAAGTGTTTGAATCCTTTCAGCCTGATTGTGTGATGCATTTAGCGGCAGAGTCTCATGTTGATCGCTCAATTGATGGGCCAGCTGCATTCATCGAAACCAACATTGTGGGCACATACACATTACTAGAAGCGGCTCGTCAATATTGGCTCACTTTAGATGATGCTAACAAAAGCGCTTTTAGATTTCATCACATCTCAACAGATGAAGTTTATGGTGATTTAGCAGGCACCAATGATTTATTTACAGAAACCACGGCTTATGCACCGAGTTCCCCATATTCAGCCAGCAAAGCGAGTTCAGATCACTTAGTGCGCGCGTGGGAGAGAACATATGGTTTACCCACAATTGTGACCAATTGTTCTAATAATTATGGGCCATATCATTTTCCTGAAAAATTAATTCCACTGATGATTCTCAATGCATTGGATGGTAAACCTTTGCCCATTTATGGTGATGGTCAGCAAATTCGTGATTGGTTGTATGTTGAAGATCATGCACGCGCTTTATATAAAGTGGTCACAGAAGGAAAAGTGGCACAAACTTATAACATTGGTGGCCATAATGAAAAAGCAAATATTGAAGTTGTGAAAACGATTTGTCGTATTTTAGATGAATTAAAACCGCGTAATGATGGCAAGCACTATGCCGATTTAATCACATTTGTAAAAGATCGCCCAGGACATGATTTACGTTATGCCATTGATGCGAGTAAAATTCAAAGAGAATTGGGCTGGGTACCAAAAGAAACTTTTGAGAGTGGCATTCGTAAAACAGTTGAGTGGTACCTCAATCATTTAGATTGGTGTCGCAATGTACAAGATGGTAGCTATCAAAGAGAAAGATTAGGAGCAAATGTATCATGAAACAAACAAAGGGCATTATTCTAGCAGGTGGTTCAGGGACGCGTTTGTATCCCATTACCAAGGGTGTATCAAAACAGCTTCTGCCCATTTATGATAAACCCATGATTTATTATCCTTTATCTGTCTTAATGCTTGCGGGCATTCGTGAAGTTTTAGTGATCAGTACGCCAGAAGATATGGAAGGTTACCAACGTTTGTTGGATGATGGCTCCCAATTTGGGATTACAATCAGCTATGCCATTCAACCAAGTCCAGATGGCTTGGCGCAAGCTTTTTTAATTGGTGAAGAATTCATTGGTGATAGCAATGTTTGCTTAGTGCTTGGGGATAATATTTTTTATGGCCAAGGCTTTACCCCAATGCTGAAAGAAGCAATGAATCGATCGACAGGTGCGACAGTTTTTGGTTATCAGGTGAAAGATCCAGAGCGTTTTGGTGTGGTTGAGTTTAATGAACATAAACAAGCCATTTCGATTGAAGAAAAGCCCACAAAACCCCGATCAAATTTCGCAGTAACCGGTTTATATTTTTATGACAATGATGTGGTGGAAATGGCGAAGAATGTACAACCTTCACCACGTGGCGAATTAGAGATCACAAGCATTAACCAAGCGTATTTACAGCGCGGTGATTTGCACGTTGAATTGATGGGACGTGGTTTTGCTTGGTTAGATACAGGCACGCATGAAAGCTTATTAGAAGCAGGGATGTTTGTAGAAACCATCGAAAAACGACAAGGCTATAAAATCGCATGTTTAGAAGAGATTGCTTTTAATAATGGCTGGTTATCGAAAGAGGATCTACTCAAAATCGGGCAAAGCATGAGTAAAAATGCTTATGGGCAATATTTGATTTCATTGGTCAAAGGAAGTTAAATGTCTCAAGATCATAAAATTTTTGTTACTCAACCATCGCTTCCACCATTAGAAGAATTTATTCCTTATCTGGAAAAAATATGGGATAGTAAATTCCTTACTAATAATGGGCCAATGCATCAAGCTTTAGAGCAGGCTTTATGTAAACATTTAGGTGTTCCTTACATCTCACTATTCAATAACGGTACAAATGCGTTATTAACGGCATTACAATGCTATGGTTTATCTGGAGAAGTCATTACAACGCCTTATTCTTTTGTTGCTACATCTCATGCATTAGTGTGGAATAATTTAACCCCTATTTTCATTGATATTGATCCGATAACTCTCAACATAGATCCCGGTAAAATAGAAGAAGCTATTACTGACAAAACAACCGCAATCTTAGCTGTTCACTGTTATGGAAATCCCTGTAATGCGGAAGAAATTTCCAAAATTGCTCAACAACATAATTTAAAGGTAATTTATGATGCTGCCCATGCATTTGGGGTTGAAGATCAAAATGGTAGTATTCTCAATTATGGGGATCTTAGTATTTTAAGCTTTCATGCTACAAAAGTATTTAATACTTTTGAAGGTGGCGCAATAATTTCTCATGATCTAGAAACCAAACAACATATTGACCGGCTCAAAAATTTTGGTATCTCAAATGAAGTAGAAGTAACAGAGATAGGTAGCAACGGAAAGATGAGTGAAGTTAATGCTGCATTTGGTTTATTGCAACTAAATTATGTCGATCAATTTATAAATTCTCGCAAAAAAATTGCCGATATTTATATGGAACAATTAAAAGAAATTCCAGGTATATCATGTATCCTAGATTTAAAGATACAAAAACATAACTACTCTTATTTCCCTATTCTCATTAATGAATTGCAATATGGTAAAGAACGAGACTGGCTATATGAGGAATTAAAAAAACATGAAATCTATGCAAGACGGTATTTTTATCCTCTGATAACTGATTTCGCTGCTTATAAGAATTATTCAGATGTTTCATTGCCGATAGCAGCTAAAGCATCAGAACAAGTTTTGTGTTTACCTATTTATCCAACTTTAACAGATCAAGATATTCATAGAGTCATTCAAGTAATTAAAGGAAAATTATGAAACTGGCTATAATGCAACCTTATTTTTTTCCATATATTGGCTACTTTCAATTAATTTATGCCGTAGATAAATTCATATTTTATGATGATGTGAGCTTTATAAAAAAAGGCTGGATTAATAGGAATAATCTTCTAGTTAATAACTCATCATCTTTATTCACTGTTCCCTTGCATAAAGCAAGTCAAAATAGCAAGATCAATAACACAAAAGTTAGTGAAGAAGCATTTTATAAATGGAAGAATATTTTTTTAAAAACTTTAGAATTTAACTACAAAAAAGCGCCCAACTTTTCAAATGTTTTTAATATTATTCAATCTGTTTTAAATAAACCTATATCTAATGTCTCCCAGCTAGCGACCCAAAGTGTAATTCAAATTTCGGAATACCTAAATTTGCCGACAAAGTTTATTCTCAGTAGTAAGCTCAATCATTCACATGACACTACTGGTTCTGAACGCATATTAAATATTTGTATACAAGAAAAAGCAGATGTTTATATTAATCCAATCGGTGGGCAAACCCTATATTCAAAAGATCAGTTTAAGGAAAAAAACATCGAGTTGTTTTTTTTAAAAAGCGGAAGTATTAGTTATCCTCAGTTTTCTAATGACTTTGTACCCAATCTATCAATTATAGATGTCTTGATGTTCAACTCTATAGAAGAAACTCATAAATTAATTAAAGAATATACTCTTATTTGATAAAGGAATAACTAATATGGCTTTTTATTCAGATGATGAATTAAAAAATATTGGGTTTAAAAGACTTGGTAAAAATGTGAAAATTAGCACAAGAGCCGCAATATATAGACCGGATGAAATGCTAATCGGAGATAATTGCCGAATTGATGATTTTTGTTTATTATCAGGTAGAATTTCACTAGGAAATAATGTTCACATCGCTGCTTTTTCCAATTTATCTGCTGGAGAATGTAATATCCAGTTACATGATTTTTCTGGTTTGGCTTATGGATGTCATGTATTTACAGGTACGGATGACTATAGTGGTAAAACATTAACTAACCCTACAATTCCTATCCAATACAAGGGGTTATCTGAAAAAAATATCATTATAGGTAAGCACTCAATTGTAGGAACTAATTCTATTATTTTCCCTGGTGTTCATTTAGCAGAAGGTACTGCTGTTGGCGCTTTATCTCTTGTTAATAAGAGTACAGAGGCTTGGTCTATTTATGCCGGAAGACCTGCTAAAAGACTAAAAAGAAGAAGAAAAGATTTATTAGAATTAGAGATAGAATACCTCCAGTCATTAAAAGAATTAAAGGACTAAAAAAACTTGAAGCATAATCTGCTAGCTAACTATATAAGCCAGATATATACCGCTCTTATAGGGATATTAATCCTACCTCTGTACGTTCAATATATGGGGGCTGAGGCCTATGGACTCATCGGTTTTTTCACGATGATGCAGTCCATATTTATGCTCTTAGATTTAGGGTTAACGCCAACAATTAGTCGAGAAACAGCAAGATACCAAGCTAAGGCTATATTACCATTAGAATTTAAACAGCTCTACAAAGTTCTGCATCTCCTCTTTATTGCTATTGCTGTTGTTGGAGGAGGAGTATTAATAACTCTATCATCATATATAGCTGATCATTGGTTAACTATTGAAGAACTAAATGTTTCAGATGTTATTTTCTCTATACAAGTAATGTCTATCTCCATAGCTTTGAGGTGGGTTTCCGGTCTTTATAAAGGCATTATTACAGGATCTGAAAAAATTGCTTGGATAAGTTATTTCAATATTATTATTGCAACTTTAAGATTTATCGCAGTTTTTGTTGTTATGTATATATGGGGATATACTATTAAGGTATACTTTATATATCAATTGATTATTGCGATCATCGAGTTTATCGGGATGCGTTATAAAGCTGTTACAACTTTAAGCTTACCCATTCAATCAATAAAACTATCGTTAGCACCTATAAAGCCTATTTTGAAATTCACTTTAACAATAGCTTTTACATCTGCGGTATGGGTTCTCATTACACAGTCAGATAAATTTATTCTTTCAGGTATCCTACCTTTAGACCAATATGGTTATTTTATTTTAGCTGTTAGCTTAGCTAGCGGTTTAACTATTATTAGCGGCCCTATCAGCACTGTAATTATGCCAAGAATGGCACATTTACATGCGCAAAATAATAATAAAGGTTTAATAAGCACGTATGAAAAAGCAACACAAATGATTACGATAATTATCGGAAGTGCGGCAATTACATTAATTGTTATGGCGAAAGAAACATTAATTGCATGGACGAATAATCCTGTAATTATTGAGGAGTCATCATCTATTTTACAGCTGTATACTTTTGGCAACGCTCTTCTTGCTTGGAATGCTTTCCCTTACTATTGGCAATATGCTCACGGAAACTTAAAATATCATCTATTAAGTAATATCTTTACTGTCATTATCCTAATACCTTCAATTATAATTTTTGCTCATGCCTACGGTGCTATTGGCACTGGCTTTGTATGGACTATTTTAAATATTGTTACACTACTATTTTGGACTCCGTTTGTTCATAAAAAAATTGGCTATGATTATCACTTTAAATGGTTCTTCCACTATATTCTTAAGACAATAATTCCAACAGCAATTATCGTATACTTAATTTCGTTATTACTACCACTATCACTAAATAGATGGGTTAACTTATTTTATGTAACTCTTATATCCATCGTCACTTTAATAATTACATTTTCTCTTTCCAATTTTCGTTCTGAAGCTATTCAATATGCAAAACTCAAATTCAAACATTAAGGTGTCTGTATGTGTTGTTACATACAACCAAGAAAAATATATTGGAGAATGTCTTGAGAGTCTAGTCACTCAAGAAACAAACTTTCCTTTCGAGATTATAGTGGGTGATGATGCGTCTACAGATAATACCCCAAATATTATTTTACAGTACCAACAAAAATATCCTGATATTGTTATTCCTGTATTGCGACAAAAAAATATAGGTCCTGTTGAAAATATGGTGGATATCTATAAAAAAGCTAACGGTGAATATATTGCGCACTTAGATGGTGATGATATGGCCTTACCTGGAAAACTACAGATACAAGCAGATACGTTAGATGCAAATCCTGATTGTATGATTTGTTCACATAATGTTTTACTATGGAATGGACAAATGACAGGGCGAACATTTAGAAAAAAAGCAGAGGGGATTTATACTTTATTAGACTTATACAAACAGCTTCCTTTTTTTGCACACTCCTCGAAAATGTTTCGAAATAATCAAGAAGAGGGTTTTTGGGATCAATTTTCAAAGACGGCTTTAGATGTGACTGTTCACGTAGCTCAAGCAAAGGTAGGAGATATATACCATATAGATGATTCTCTTGGAATTTATAGAGAAAGTATTGGCATTGCTACAGTAAAACAAGGGCTGAATCCTATTATCCCATTAGAAGTAGAAAAGATATATCAACAAGCTATTGAAAATCAATATCTTAATGATAGTTTCTTAATAGAGGTATACGCAAAAAAGTTTTTTGAGTTTGCATATCAAAGTGCACTGTTTAAAAATAAACAGGACTTAAAACATTTTATTAAGAAATCTTATTCAATAAAAAAATATAATTGGAATCAAAAAGCATTTTATATGCTAAGGAACATTCCGACCTTTGTAATAATTATATGTAATGTAAGACATCATATAAAAGGGATCTTATCAAATAAAGATTAACTTTATGAAAATAAATATTAGCTTAATAAAAAAAACATGCATATATACAATATTATTATTCATGTTTATATATTCTATACCTCTATTTGGATTATTAAATAGTAGCCATTTGGCTACCACTATAGCTTTTATTATAGTTATATGTAACTGCTCAAGAAGATCAATTGCATACGCTTTTTTAAAAGAAAAAATATCTATCTTTATAATTTTATTTTATGTTTTTATTATAACGTACTCGATGGCTATCGCTTATATTAGCGGTACTTATGATTTTTATATAATAAAACCTTGGATTAATAATGCTATTAGTGTCGTTGGATCTATATTACTTATAACTCTTTACATATCCTTTTTTTCTCAAAAGGACCGCTTTGAAAAATTTTTATTCTATGTATTGCTTATTCAAGCCCTATATATCTTTATCGCAATTTTAATGCCAGAATTATCTAATACTGTACAAGCCCTGATTAGAACTCAAGCTGAAATTGAAAGAATGGCTGTGTACGGTGGCATTAGAGGAATTGCGATTTCAGGTTCTATAGCGTTTGGATTGGCAACTACGATGTCTTGCCTCGGTTTTTTTAGTACAATTTGGCTATTTAAATATTCAAAAATTAATATCTTTTTAAGGTATATTTTCTTTTTTATATGCTTTTTTGCCTCCCTATCAGCTGGAAGAACTGCAATTTTAGGATATATATTAGGAATAATTTTTGTCTTTCCTTATGTATTTAATAAGAAAAATACTATTGTATTTTTAGTTTTATGCCCGCTATTTATAATAGTTTTTATATATCTATATGAAGATAACCTATTATTTCGTACGATTTTTGATAAATATAGCGCTTATGTCTTTCAACCCATTATGCATTTTTTAGATACAGGTAGTTTTAAAGTATCATCTTTAAAATCTTTAGAATCAATGTATTTTATGCCACCAATTGATACCTTCATAATTGGGGATGCAAGATATGTAGACCCATCTAATCATGATTTGTATTATATGGGGACAGATTCAGGTTATATGCGCTTTATGTTGTACTACGGTCTATTAGGTAGTCTTATCCCTTACTTTGCTTTTTTATTCTTTTGTTTTTATATCGTAATTAAATATAATAGCAAACAAATTTTAAAGCTATACTTACTAAGTATAATAATGACCTTTATTTTTCACTATAAAGGAGAAGTAGTATTTTTTGCAGTAGACTATATGAAAATACTTTTTTTAATAAGTTTTTATACCCTTTTAAAAAACCGAAGCCTGAAAGCCCAAAAAAATGAAATATTGTTCAACTGATTTCCCATTAATAGAAATAGTTCTATCAACAATGAATGACGGTATTTTTAGTTTGAAACTAAATCCTAATTTTAAATATACCATCGTTCACCAAATACCTAATCTATCTGACTTACCTAAATATGAATCCAAAAAAAATGAACTAAAAAAGATTGGGGTCAACTATGTCCAATCAAATACCTCAGGTTTATCAATAAGCCGAAATATTGGGATAGAGAATGCAACTGGTGACTATATATGGATAATGGATGATGATGTAGAGATCTATTCTGATGCAAAAGAGGTATTGCAGAAGTATATAGTTAATCACAATGCCGATATATACGTATTAAATTATGATTCTGATAAAAAAAAGATTCAACATAATTATTTGTATGAAAAAAAATTAAATTATTTAAGCACAATGTCTGTCTCTTCCATTAAGATGTTGATAAAAAGAACAGCTATCGGCTCGATGAGGTTTGATGAAGATTTTGGACTTGGAGGGAAATTCCCATCTGGAGAAGAATATATTTTTTGTTGTAATATGCTCAAACAAGATAAGATAATATGGCAAACTAATCTCACCACCTGTTTTCATCCATCAGTGACATCCGGACAGGATTTTTATTCAACACCATTGAAGTTAGCTACAAAAAAACACATGTTTATGCGCGCTCATAATACATATATAGGTTTTTTTCTGTACATATTGTTCTTAATTAAAAAGCTTCCTACAATCACTAAAAATAAAGCCATTAAAAATATAATAAAATCCTTTAAACTATGAAACCTACACTTTCAATTATTACTCCTTGCTTTAATCCAAATAAAGAACTAATAAACACTATTAGAAGTATACAAGTACAATCTTTTAAAGACTATGAACATATCATCATTGATGATTGTTCAACAAAGCCTTTTTCTGAAGAACTATTAGAGATTATTGATAGTGATCCTAAGATATTATTTATTAAGCGCTCTTGGAATGCGGGTCCAGCAGTTACACGAAATAGAGGTATCAGTGAAGCTAAAGGAAAATATATTGCTTTTTTAGATGCAGATGATACTTGGCTTCCTGATAAATTAGAGAAACAAGTAGCTTTTATGGAAAAGACACAATGTCCGCTTTCATACACCAATTATAATGTGGTAGATGAAGAAGGGACATATCTTGGAACACGAGAGGCACCGTTAGAGTTATCATATAGAGAATTAATTAGAGTTAATCGTATAGGATGTTTAACTGCAATGTACAACACTGAAATATGTGGAAAACAATATATGCCTAACATTTTAAAACGCCAAGATTATGGTCTATGGCTTAAAATTACTAAAAAATTTGGGCCAGCACAAGGGATTGATGAAGTTCTTGCTAAGTATCGCTCATCTAAAAGATCTTTATCCGGAAACAAGCTTAAAGTGTTAAAATACCAGTGGCGATTATATCGAGAGATTGAAAATTTAAGCTTGCTTAAATCTCTTTATTGTTTAATTAACCATGCTTGGAATGGAATTTCTAGAAAAGCATAACAGATGAGTTTTATCATGAAAATTACAGTAGTTGGAACAGGGTATGTTGGTTTATCTAATGCAATGCTTTTTTCAAAAAAGCACAATGTTATTGCGCTAGATATTGATGAGGATAAAGTTAATCAGTTGAATGCTAAGATATCTCCCATTCAAGATGGTTTAATTCAAGAATATTTAGAAGTAACGACTTCTTTTCAGGCAACGTTATCTGAAGATTTAGCTTATAAAGATCCCGATATTGTTATTATTGCGACTCCAACAAATTATGATGAACAGCGAAATTTCTTTGATACATCATCGATAGAGCAGGTTTTATCAAATTTATCTTCTCGTAAATGTAAGGCTAAAATTGTAATTAAGTCGACAATTCCGGTGGGCTTTACCGAAAAAGTTAAAAAACAATATCCTAGTTTAACGATTGTTTTCTCTCCAGAGTTTCTAAGGGAAGGCAAGGCCTTATATGATAATCTGTATCCATCTAGAATTGTAATCGGTGATAAAACTGAAATAGGTAGAGAAATTGGTGATCTTTTTTGCGAGGCTTGTTTAAAAGATAGTGTTGAGGTTTTATTATTGAACCCAACAGAAGCAGAGGCTGTTAAATTATTTTCTAATACATATCTTGCTATGCGAGTGGCATATTTTAATGAATTGGATAGTTACTGTGAAAGTAGGCATTTAAATAGTAAAGATGTGATTAGAGCTGTCTGTCTCGATCCTCGTATTGGGAATCATTATAACAATCCCTCTTTTGGATATGGTGGTTATTGTCTTCCAAAAGATACAAAACAATTGCTAGCAAATTATCAAGATGTACCACAGAATTTAATCGAAGCAATTATTAGCTCAAATCGTACCCGAAAAGACTTTATTACAAATCAAATTTTAAAACATAATCCTAAAGTTGTAGGAGTGTATCGTCTAATAATGAAACAAGGTTCTGATAATTTTAGAAAATCAGCAATTCAAAGTATTATGAAAAGACTGCATATACATGGAATTAACCTTATAATTTTCGAACCCAATATTCAAACACACTCATTCAATGGTTTTGATATTATTACAGATCTCAATGAGTTTAAAACCATGAGTGACCTTGTAATAACCAATAGAATGACTGATGACCTATTAGATATTCAAGAAAAAGTTTATACACGAGATCTATTTGGAAGTGACTAACTTTAATATCACTCATATGCACTCAAACTTTATAAATTATCGATCAACTTATAATATGTTATACAAATATCATTTTAATTCTGTATCACTTCCATCTTGCTTCAAAGCCTACGACATTCGCGGCAAACTTGGCACAGAAATCACAGAAGAATTGGCCTATAAAGTCGGCCGTGCTTATGGTCAAATTTATCAACCTAAAACCATCGTTGTGGGCGCTGATGTACGCCTAACAAGCGAAGGCTTAAAAAAAGCCCTCAGCCGCGGTTTAAATGATGCCGGCGTTGATGTGCTTGATTTAGGCTTAACGGGCACCGAAGAGGTCTATTTTGGTGCGTTTCATTTAGATGTTCAAGGCGGTATTGAAGTGACGGCCAGCCACAATCCAATGGATTATAATGGTATGAAGCTGGTGCGTGAGAATGCGCGCCCCATTGGCTTAGATACTGGGCTTAAAGCCATTCGTGATCTGGTCATCAGCGAAGATTTTACGGAATCACTACATCAAGGCACCACAAAGCCTTATAACATTTTACCTGAATACATTGCTCATCTATTATCCTATATCGAGCCCAGTAAAATTCGCCCCCTTAAATTGGTGGTGAATGCTGGGAACGGTGCCGCTGGCCACGTGGTTGATGCGCTCGAGGCTGAATTTAAAGCCCTCAATATTCCACTTGAACTCATCAAAATCCACAATGATCCAGATGGCACCTTCCCAAATGGCATTCCTAACCCAATCTTAATTGAAAATCGCGCGGTGACAAGCGAAGCTGTGCTTGAGCATCAAGCGGATATGGGCATTGCATGGGATGGCGATTTTGATCGCTGTTTCCTATTTGATGAGAAAGGTCAGTTCATTGAAGGCTACTACATCGTTGGCCTTTTGGCGCAAGCATTTTTATTAAAATCCAAAGGTGAGAAAATCGTGCATGATCCGCGCTTGGTGTGGAACTCTATCGATGTCATCAATGAATACAATGGCATCGCCGTGCAATCGAAATCCGGCCATGCTTATATGAAAGATGTGATGCGTGAGCACAATGCCATTTATGGTGGTGAGATGAGCGCTCATCACTATTTCAGAGATTTCGCCTACTGCGACAGCGGCATGATTCCGTGGTTATTGGTGACCATGTTATTGTCAGAAACCCAGCAAAATCTATCCACGCTTGTGGAAAACATGATCGCGAAATTCCCATGCAGCGGGGAGATTAATTTCACGGTTACAGATACAGAAGCCACCATCGAAAAGATCGTCAATCACTACAAGCCACTTAATCCTGTGATCGATACCACAGATGGCTTTGGGCTTGATTTTGGTGCATGGCGCTTTAACATTCGTGCATCGAACACCGAGCCATTGCTGCGCCTGAATATTGAAACCAATGCGGCTATGAATCCTCGAGCAATGCAGGATTATGTGGATGAACTCACAACACTCATCACCGAGTAACACAAAGCCGAGCAATGCTCGGCTTTTTCATGTCTTACGATCGATAACCCTTCGGATTTTGCTGCTGCCAATGCCAGCTGTCACGGAGCATGTCTTCTAATGTGTGTTCTGCATGCCAATTGAGCTCACGATTGGCGCGGCTGCAATCTGCGTATGAAGTCGCCACATCCCCTGCTCTGCGTGGTGCAAATTTAAAAGGCACAGGCACGCCATTGACTGCTTCAAAAGCATTTTTTACCTGTAAGACTGAATGGCCGTTCCCCGTTCCGATGTTCCATGCGCGGCAACCCGTTTCATTTAAACGATTATTGAGTGCACACAAATGCGCTTTGGCCAAATCCACCACATGAATATAATCGCGCACGCCGGTACCATCAATGGTGTCATAATCATTGCCAAAAATGGAGAGTTCCGCACGCATGCCAACGGCCACTTGCGTGATGTACGGCATGAGGTTATTTGGGATGCCTTGCGGATCTTCCCCAATGCGGCCACTTTTATGGGCGCCCACCGGATTAAAATAACGCAATAAAGCGATCGACCAGCGCGCATCAGCCATGGAGAGCTTTTGCAATAACTGCTCCACAATCAATTTTGTGTAGCCATAATTGTTCGATGGCATGCCCGTTGGCATCTCTTCATTCAGTGGTGAAACATTCGCTTCATCATACACCGTGGCCGATGAACTGAATACCAAATGAAACACACCTGCTTTTGCCATCGCTTTGGTCAAGGCAATTGAGCCTGCAATGTTATTGTCAAAGTAAACAAGAGGAATCTCTTGGCTTTCGCCCACCGCTTTTAAACCTGCAAAGTGAATCACCGCATCGATTGAATGATCGCTAAACAGCGCATCTAAAGCCGCTTCATCACGAATGTCCCCTTGAATAAAGGTCACACTGCGGCCAGTTAATTCTGTCACGCGGCGCAATGATTCTTCTGAGCTGTTTGATAAGTTATCGAGTACCACCACATCGTGCCCTGCTTCTAACAATTCCACGCAAGTATGGGAGCCAATGTAGCCTGCGCCCCCGGTCACTAAAATATTAGCCATGATGTTTATCCATTAATTGTTGTAATAATCCGATCGTTGAGCCATCAAGATCCGTTGTATCCATCGATTGCCCCGCTAAAATTGGCAAAATTTGATTGGCAATCGCCTTGCCCTTTTCAACGCCCCATTGATCAAAAGGATTGATGCGCCAAATCACCGATTGTACAAACACTTTATGTTCATACAGTGCAATCAGCATCCCCAAAGTGCGGGGATTGAGCTCATCGATCAAAAGTGTTGAACTTGGCTGATTGCCAT
>NZ_NEFD01000007.1 GCF_002252155.1 Wohlfahrtiimonas sp. G9077 | reverse complement strand
CCATTCCGAACTCAGAAGTGAAACGTAGCTGCGCCGATGATAGTGTGGGGCCTCCCCATGTGAAAGTAGGTCATCTCCAGGGCCTAACATGAATAGCCCTCTTCAAGCGAAGAGGGCTTTTTCATTTGTCCAGAAAAAGAACCATCATCATGAATCATGCAATTTTCATGATTAAATTTTATAGGATACGTAAGATAATAAAATTGATTCGCTCGATGAGATCATAAAATATGATTATTTAATCTCCCATTCTGTGAGAATAAAACTTTCCATTTCATGGAATTTAATGCATGATTGAAATTCTTTTCCATTTGTTAAAATGAGGCAATTGAGCAAAAGTTGATGTGATTGGCGACTTTTAGCGACAGATTAACTCATTAAAATAATAAATATTAACTTTGTCCAATTTTATATATAATCATTTTGTTGCATTTAATTAGGAAATGAATAATTTATTCTTTTCTATGAATGGGTTACTGAAATATTCTACTGTAAACTATAGATTGAGTTGTATATTTATGTATAATAAATGGCATTAATACATAATATTCTATGTATTATATAATGTGTAGTTTTGATCCAAATCAACAGGTAGTTTATGAAAATTGATTATAAGAAGTATTCTTTACTTCAGTTAGAAGGCATCTTGATGGAAGTGAGCCAAGAGATTGAAGAGCGCAAGAAGCTAGAAGCTGAAAGTATCCGTCAGAAAATCGAGAATCTGTTACAAGAATCAGGTTTGAGTTTAGATGATGTGTATACAGAAAAAGATATGGGCGTTAGAAGCAACAAAGTGCCGATGAAATATCGTCACCCCACCGATCCATCGATTCAATGGAGCGGTCGCGGTAAAATGCCTATTTGGATGCGCGATCTCATTGAGCAAGGTGCAACAAAGGATGATTTTTTAATTCGCGATTAATGGATGTGAACACATCAATGTGCGCCATGAGATGTGTTTAAGCGTGAATATTAGCCCATCGAAAGTATGGACGATGGGCGCTGTTTTATCTGGCAAATAGAGTGCAAAGCTCATATTGTCACTATCTTCTGCCAAATATAAGGTGCCTGTTTTAAGCACGCCATAGGCTCGATTTTGAGTTAAATCTAATGATAAACCAGCTAAGCCAGACAATCCTGTGCCCGTCGCTTTTAAATATGCTTCTTTAGCTGACCACAATTGAAAAAAGCATTGCTGATAATTTGTAGCAGCAGATAAATATGCACGTTCATGTGATGAAAAGACCCGCTCAGCAAGCCCTGCAAAATTACGGCGTGTTTTAATGCGCTCAATGTCAATGCCAACACATCCTGTATCTGCCATCACAATCGCCATCGCATCATCTGTATGGGTGATGTTAAAGTGAATGTTTGGTAATGCCGGAAAATAGGGCTTACCATGTTCACCATAAGCCATCGCAGGCAGTGATTCAATCCCAAACTGTGTGCTTAATAAATGGCGCAGCATCGCACGGCTTAATGATAGATATTGATTGCGCCGCGTAGAAAATTCGGTGACTTGTTGCTCGCGATAATGTGTTAATGCCCAATCTAATGTCTCGGTATTGATGGGGAGTGTGATGATGCATTGCGTCATGGATCATTCAGCCAAAGTTTTTTGCCATAGCACTTCGTGATTTTGTGTGTGATGGGCAAGGGTGCGTGCGAGCACAAAAAAGTAATCGGACAAACGATTGATGTATTGAAGGATGACGGCATTTAATGGCTCTGCATGATGCAGTGTCACCATGGTGCGCTCTAAGCGGCGGCTTACCGTTCGGCAGACATGTGCATGACACGTTGGCAATGATCCACTCGGTAAAATGAACTCTTTTAAATAGGGTAACGCATCATTGTAATGAACGATTAAGGCTTCTAACCATTCGACCATTGTCGCTGTGATCATGGGGTATTCTGGCATCACCAATTCACCACCCACATTAAAGAGATGGTGCTGAATGATGAGTAATTCTTGATGAATATTGGGCAGTGATTGGGGTAAATGCGCCATCAATAGTCCAACTTGGGCATTGAGTTCATCAGCGGTGCCAATGGCTTCAATGCGCGGATGATCTTTCGGGACGCGCGTTGTGCCCATCAATCCCGTATCGCCTTGATCGCCTGTTTTTGTCACAATTTTAGATAAACGATTGCCCATACATTATCCCGCATTCAAGGCATATTGCGCCACTAAACCCAAGAAAATCGCAGCGCCCACCCAGTTATTGTGTAAAAAGGCTTGAAAGCAGCGCAGGCGATCATGATCTTTGATCATATTAATGTGATGGATGAATAAACCCGCCACGACAGCAACTGTGCACCACCAAGGCCATGAAAAGTGTAGGTAAATACCAAGCGTGATCAAAAGCGCAATGATCACCGATTGCATGCCAATGATGATGAAATAGTCATGCTTGCCCAACAGTCGCTCAAACAATAAGGCGCTTGACTTAATGTTGATGGATTTATCATCCTCGCGATCACTCATGGCGTATTCAGTATCATAAGAGAGCGTCCATAAAATGTTCATGGCAAAAATGAGCCAAGCTTCTAAAGGCACAGCGCCTGTAATTTGCATAAAAGCCATTGGAATGCCAAAGGAAAATGCAATGCCTAAATGAGCTTGGGGCAGCGAGTGATAACGTTTGGCAAACGGATATGAGAGCGCCAAAATGAGCGCGGGAATGGCGAGCAAAATCGTCTGCCAAGAGAGCATTAACGCCAGAATAAATGCCACAATGACAAAGAGCAGCAACAATTGATAGGCCTCTTTGACGGTGACGCGGCGCGCAGCCAATGGTCGATCTTTGGTACGTTCCACATGCGGGTCAAAATCTTTATCGGCAATATCATTCATGATGCAGCCAGCTGAACGCATGATGAATACGCCAAGCACAAAGATGATTAAAATGCCAAGATCAGGCGCGCCATCGCTGGCAATCCACAAAGCCCACACTGTTGGCCACAGCAATAACAGCGTGCCAATGGGTTTATCAAAGCGGATCAATTTTAAATAATCAGGAATGTGTTTGTAAGTCAGCATGGTGAATTCAACAACGATCAATGAAATGAACAAAGGATTATGATACTACATTCCACCCATGTGATGGGGAGTTTTCCCCGGTTGTGAATGTTGGGCAAACCGCTTAGAATGGCTGTCCATGTTTTATGGTGGCTTTTTTAGGAGAAATATCATGACAATGCCCAATTGCCCGAAATGTCACTCGGAATATACCTACCAAGATGGTGAGCATTATGTTTGCCCAGAATGTGCTCATGAATGGTCCGATGCAGATGAAGCTGAAGATGTGTTAACCGCGCGCGATGCTCATGGCAATGAACTGCGTGATGGGGATTCTGTCACTGTGATTAAAGATCTCAAAGTGCGTGGTTCATCGATGGTGGTCAAACAAGGCACGATGATCAAAAACATTCGCATCGTTGAAGGTGATCACAATTTAGATTGCAAAGTCAATGGCACAAGTTTACAACTGAAGTCTGAATTTATGAAAAAAGCATAAGAAGGAGCGAAGATGACAGCACCATTTATGGGTGAGATTGATACCCAACATTTACCTTTTGGTCATTTAGCGGCGCCATTTGTGCTGTCATCGGCTCATTTTGTGCGTTTAGCAGAGCAATGTCATTATCGCTTACAAGGCGATCGCGTATTGTTTGGTTTGCGTGCGGCTGCAACCGATGCGCCATTGGGGCAATGGCTCAATGCCATCACTGTGCATGAGCAAGCCTTGGATTATGAGCACATGCGTTGTTTAATTGGCATTTGGGATCGAAAGCAGCATAAAATTGCTGTCTTTAATGGTTCGACGGTGCCACACATTAAAAATGTGCAAAAGCAGCGCCAATATCCTTTGAAAAAGATCAGCAATCAACTCTCTCAAGGTTTGTATCACTATTTTGTGGGCGCCCATGAACCAGATGGCCGCCCAAATGAAGAGGGCGCCTTTCGTTTAACACGCATGATTCCTGTGCCGGCTTGGCGTGATTTTGGGGAAGCGGTGATGCTTGACAGCTGCGTGCCCAATGATCACATTCATGCCGCAGGTTCAGAGGCAACTGATTTTCTATCCGCAGGCTGCCAAGTGATTTCAGGCTTTCATCAAGCACCGATGCCCACAGGGCAATATCAGCAATTTCGTATTTTAGCCGGACAATCTGCTGTGCCATCAGAATTAGAGATCCATTTACCGTATCAATATTTGTTGATGCATGTGCGTCATTTATCTGCCATTGCACAAGGTTGGCAAGCTGATCGTTTATTGATGGGCTCAGAAGGTTATTTAGTGCGTGAGCTTCAAGAAACTTTGATTCAAGAAGGGCATTTATCTGAACCCTTGATTGATAAAGGCGTGATGAATGGCCACACCGTCAAAGCTGTGTATGATCGTCAGCTCATTCATCATCAAGTAGCCGATGGGATTCATCGCCTTGAATTCGGTGGATGATTTAAAAGATAAAAGCGTCTCATAAATAAAATACTTGCAAATAGCAATGATTATCACTATCATTTCATCAATCCAGTTGATTGAGGTTGTGTATGTATATTTGTATTTGTAATGGTATCACTGATACAGAGATTAAAGATGCAGTTGCAAACGGTGCAACACAATTATCTGATCTCCAAATGTCCTTAGGCGTTGCCACATGTTGCGGTAAATGCGCAGATGCAGCGTGTTCGTTCTTGCCCAATCCTGAGCCCATTCCATTGGTGGCCGCAGGGCAAGTGCAAATTTTAAAATCCGAATAAGATAAAGCCCTGATGATTCAGGGCTTTGTTGTTTTAGTGATTAGCGCATATTGTTTAAGAATTGATTCAATTCATCCGGTAAAGGTGCACTAAAAGCATAATCATACGGTGGCATGTCAATCATTAAGCTGTGCGCATGTAAAAAAATGCGATTTAAGCCATATTGCTTCATGCGTTTGTTGGCATCGACATCGCCATAACGATCATCGCCAAGGAGTGGAAAGCCCAAGCTTGCGGCATGCACACGGATTTGATGCGTGCGCCCTGTAAAGAGCTCTGCCTCTAATAATGATGATTTTGGATAATGTTCAATGATGTTAAAGCGCGTATGGGCATCTTTCCCTTTAGGAGAAACCACCACATGGCGTTCGCCATGTTCACGGTTTTCGATGTCTAATTTGGCATGCTGATCAAAGCGGCCTTTGTCCCAGAAGCCTTTGACTAAGCACAAATAACGTTTTTTCATGGTGGCTTTTTGTAATTCACGTAGAATTTTGCCGGTTTTTGCCAACACCAAGCAACCGCTGGTGTCTTTGTCTAAGCGGTGCACCAATTCTAAAAATTCAAGCTCAGGGCGCGCTGCGCGTAACACTTCAATCACACCGTAAGGTAAACCGCTGCCTTTATGGACCGCAATGCCGGAAGGTTTGTTAATCACGAGTAAGCGATCATCTTCATGGATGATGCTGTTGCGTAAACGCTCTTTCCAGAAGGCAGGAATCTCATTGGCGGCTTCCGGATTGATGGAGACTGGGGGAATGCGCACCACATCACCTGCCGATAAGCGGCTTTCGGGTTTGACGCGGCCTTTATTCACACGCACTTCGCCTTTGCGGATCATTTGATAGATGCGACTTTTCGGTAAGGTGCGAAATTGTGCCATTAAAAAGTTGTCAACACGTTGCCCATCTTGGTGTTCATTGACAGTTTCAAAGCGGACTTGTGTGCGGGTTTCTTCGGGATTAGACATAAATTTCAGTACTCAAAATTAAGGAAGCCACCGATGGCGGTGGCTTTTGTATGCATATGAATGATTAAGGATTAATCATCAAGGGCTGCTTCAAAACCATCTTCATCGGTCGCAAGCATTATGCCATCTAGTGGGCGCGCAAGGAAGTATTCACGCACTTGATTTTCGATTGTTTGTGCAATGTCAGCATTGTCTTTTAAGAACTGCTTCACATTCTCTTTACCTTGGCCAATGCGTTTATCACCATAGCTGTACCAAGATCCAGATTTCTCAATGATGTCTGCTTTTACAGCCAAATCAATGATTTCACCCACGCGCGAGATGCCTTCGCCATACATGATGTCAAATTCTGTTTGTTTAAATGGTGGCGAGACTTTATTTTTCACCACTTTTACACGTGTTTCTGCACCGATCACTTCATCGCCTTTTTTGATCGAACCAATGCGACGAATGTCTAAACGCACAGAAGCATAGAATTTAAGGGCATTACCACCGGTTGTGGTTTCAGGGTTACCGAACATCACGCCAATCTTCATACGAATTTGGTTAATAAAAATCACCAATGTGTTGGATTTTTTGATGTTGGCAGTGAGTTTACGCAGCGCCTGACTCATCAAACGTGCTTGTAAACCCATGTGTGAATCACCCATGTCACCTTCGATTTCCGCTTTTGGCGTCAATGCAGCCACAGAGTCAATCACCACAATGTCAAGGGCGCCAGAACGCACCAATGTATCTGCAATTTCAAGGGCTTGTTCACCATTGTCCGGCTGAGAAATGTAGAGATTTTCCACATCCACGCCCAATTTTGCAGCATAGACAGGATCTAATGCATGTTCAGCATCGATGAATGCTGCTGTGCCGCCTGCTTTTTGTGCTTCTGCAATTGCGTGCAAAGTTAATGTGGTTTTACCTGAAGATTCAGGGCCATAAATTTCAATGATGCGGCCACGAGGTAAACCACCAATGCCAAGGGCGATGTCTAAACCTAATGAGCCTGTAGAGACAGGGATAATGTCTGTATTCTCAGTTTGATCGCCAAAGCGCATCACTGAGCCTTTACCAAACTGCTTATCAATTTGACCAAGCGCAGCTTGGAGTGCTTTGCGTTTATTCTCATCCATTGAAGTCACCCTTATTATTAGAAAGATTTAACAACGATTATAACATAAATATAACCAAGGAATAGTGATATTACTTTGAGTTATGTTTTATTTTTTCGATCGCTTTTGTGGTGGAATAACCTTCCACAAAGCTTAACAATTCAACGCGCCCACCATTGTTGAGGACAGCTTGTGCCCCTGCAATTTGATCCACAGTGTAATCACTGCCTTTGACCAAAACATCTGGCAGCAATGCATTGATAAGATTTTCTGGCGTCTCTTCATCAAAAATGATCACCCAATCGACGGCACTTAAAGAGGCCAGCACAGTGGCACGGCTCTCTTGATCCATAATGGGGCGATTGTCTCCTTTGAGCGCTTTGATGGAGCGATCAGAATTGAGCGCCACAATAAGGCGATCGCCCAATTGTCTTGCTTCATTTAAATAGGTCACGTGCCCTTTGTGTAAAATGTCAAAGCAGCCATTGGTCATTACGATGGTTTCATTATTGGCACGCGCGGCTTTTAACTCAGCTTGTAATTCATCAAGGGTTAAAACCAAATGATGCGCGCGCTCACGGGATGTGATGGCGGCATTGAGCTCATCGAGCGTCACTTGAGAAGCGCCAAGCTTGCCCACCACAATCGATGCGGCAATGTTGGCAATCACAGCCGCTTCAGTGAGTGGTTTTTGTTCTGCCAGCATCGCTGCGAGCGTAGCAATGACGGTATCGCCTGCACCTGTGACATCATAAACATCTTGTGCTTTAGCAGGAATGGTAAATGGCGCTTCATTTCCTTGAATCAGCGTCATGCCTTCTTCACTGCGCGTGATGAGTAGGGCGGTTAAATTAAGTTCTGTTCTGAGTTTTTGTGCTTTAGCAATGAATTCATCTTCAGATTGACATGTGCCTACTACGGCTTCAAATTCAGAGCGATTGGGCGTTAACAACGTTGCCCCACGATATTTTGTAAAGTCTAAGCCTTTAGGATCAATGATCACAGGAACGTTATGGGCTTTGGCATGGTCAATATAAGTGGCAGGATCACTTAAAAAGCCCTTTTGATAATCCGATAAAATTACAATGGCCGATTGCTCAATCCATTGGAGCAATCGCGCATGGTATGCTTCATCGGTTTGATGGGTGATGCCTGTTTCCTCAAAATCACAGCGCAACATATGTTGCTGACGGCTGATGATGCGAAGCTTTGTGATGGTTGGGAGTGCATGATTTGTCCAGCATTCTGTGGGAATGTGATGCGCATTGCACAATGCCATAAAGCGCTCACCATCGGCATCATTGCCAATGGCGCCAGCAAGCACCACAGATTGATCGAGTGAGCATAGATTTAAAGCAACGTTTGCCGCGCCGCCTAATCGATCTTCTGTCTCTTGAATGTTGATGACGGGAATCGGCGCTTCAGGCGAGATGCGTTTTGCAGCGCCAAACCAATAGCGATCGAGCATTAAATCGCCAATCACAGTGATCAAAGCTTGGCTCATGGTTAACCCCCAAGCACTTTAAATAGGGTTTTAAAATTTTCGGTGGTGGCATTGGCCATGGTGTCAAAACTCACTTCTTTAAGGTCGGCGAGTTTTTGTGCCACATGATGGACGCGGGCAGGATAATTGACTTTGCCACGATAGGGCACAGGTGTTAAATACGGAGAATCGGTTTCCACCAATAAGCGATCGATGGGCACTTTTTTGGCAACATCGCGCAGTTCTTCGGCGTTATTAAAGGTCACAATGCCAGAAAAAGAGATGTAAAAGCCCAAGTCCAGCGCCGCTTTTGCCATTGCCCAGTTTTCTGTAAAGCAATGCATGACGCCGCCGCAGCGATCGGCATGATTTTCCTTCATGATGGCGATGGTGTCTTCTCTGGCATCACGCGTATGAATGATCAGAGGTTTATTGTGTACATTGGCCACTTCAATTTGGCGGGCAAAGAGGATTTGTTGCTCTTTTGGATTGTCGCCATAATGGTAATCAAGCCCGGTTTCTCCCACCGCAATGACGCGGGAATCTTGCATAAATGGGGCAAATTGTGCCACATCAAAATCTAAATCTTTGGCTTTAATGTCCCCTGGATGAATCCCAAAGGAGAGAAAAACATTGTCATACGGCTGGGTTAAATCCGCCATGTTTTGCCAATCATCGGGATGCACGGCAACACACAACATGTGGCTGATGTCCGCTTCGCGGTTCGTTTGCATCAAATTGGCAAAGTTATGGTCAAATGTGGTCAGATCAATGCGATCTAAGTGGCAATGGGAATCTATTAACATATCACTACATCGTTAAGGTAAACGGGGATTTTTTCTTGGCAGAACCCACGCATTTTTTCAAACGCTCATTTAAAGGTCCTGCATTCATACCCGTCAATTGTACACCGATCCCAGGTTTTCCTTTGCGTGAATTTTCAGTATTGATCCAAACAACTTTTGTGGCCGCAGGATTACGCTTACCGGGATCATCCGGTAAAATCAGCGCGATGAAGATTTCGTCGCCCAATTGATAATTAACGGTTTGCATCGGGATGAAGAAACCACCGCCGACTACAAAATCCATATAAACGTTGGCAACTTGTTCAAAATCTTTGAACTCAAGCTGCATTTGCTTAACACTCATGTCTGCTCCTTAAGCTTTGGCATTCAATAGTTGATCGATGACTTTGAGGATCTCTTCCTCTTGATACGGCTTACCGCAATACTCATTGGCTCCGATGTCAAATGCACGCATTCGGTGCTTCTCACCTGAGCGAGATGTTACCATCATCACAGGGGTTTTCATAAGCTTTTCTGTCTCGCGGATGCGGGTTAAGACCTCAAATCCATCCATGCGCGGCATTTCAATATCCAGCATGATTAAATCCGGCGTTACATTGACTAAAGTTTCAATTGCCTCTAAACCATCTTTGGCTAGAATCACCTCGTAACCTGCGCGCTCAAGCATGCGCTGACTGACGCGGCGCATGGTAATTGAGTCATCAACCACCATTACAAGCGGTTTGTGCGGTTGAGCTTCTTTGCTCTCTTGAATCTTCTCTTGGACATGATCTCGTTTGTGCGCAAGTTTGAAATCCGTTTTCGTGAAGGCAGAAATGTCCACTGTGAAAATTGTTTCCCCATCTGGCGTCACTGCGCTGCCTGTTAAACCGGGAATGTGCGCGATTTGTGGATTGAGCGGATGCATGATCACTTCAAGCTGCGAGATGATGGATTCTGCGCCTAAAGCAATCGGCTGACCATTGAATTCAAAGAGCAGATAAATATAGTTTAAATGACCGGCATGGGCACCTGAATAGATGCGATCGAGATCATAGACATCATATTTTTCATTGTGATAGACAAAGTGCGTGCGTTTACGATCAAAGATCACATCTTTCTCTTGCGTTACGCCAATGATGTCATCAATCGGGATGGCATATTTTTGGCCATCGGCGCTTACGATCAAAGATTGTACAATCATCAAGGTGGCAGGAATGGAGATTTTAAAGGTCACGCCTTGATTGGGCACAAAGGACAATTGTGCATTGCCTTTTAAAATCGTCATGGCTTTGGCCAACACATCGAGCCCCACGCCGCGCCCTGCATCTTGCGAGAGTTTAGTGGCAGTGGTAAAACCTGGTAACATGATCAAATTCACCAGATCATGATCTGTTAAGGTGTGCGCTTCGGTCACCAATCCTTGTGCAATGGCTTTTTCACGGATTTTTTCCACATTAAAACCGCGGCCATCATCACTGATTTCAATGGATAGATCAGAACCTGTTTTCATGACGCGTAACGTGATGGTGCCATTTGGAGATTTGCCAGCGCTGATGCGCTCTTCAGGTGATTCAATGCCATGCACAATGGCATTACGAATCATGTGTTCAAAGGCGGCTGTCATCTGTTCAAGGACCAAACGTTCCACTTGTGTATCGGCGCCGATGGCCACTAAATCCACCTGTTTATTGTTAGATTTACTCACCTGACGCACGATGCGGCGTAAACGGGGCACAATGTGATTAAAGCTGACTGTACCGATGTCGGTTAACGTGTCTGAAATCAACGTCTGATTGCCGGAGAATTTTGATAAAGATGCATTCATCGATTCCACAGATTCAGCAATGTGACGATGGAATTCGTTCACATCTTCAATGGATTCAGAAATCGAACGCGCCAAATGCTGTAATTCAGAGAATTGATCCAGTTCTAATGGGTCAAAGCTCTCTTTATTTTGGGAAGCTTTCGCGTGACGGGAGATCATTTGTGCTTCTGTTTCAATCTCAATGTTACGCGCGGTCATATTGAGGTATTGCATGGTGCGCGTCAGCTCAGAGAGCGTATTGATGATGCTGGAAACTGCATTGTTATATTGCGTTGTCAGAATATTATTTTCAGACACTTTTTCACTGATGCGTGATAGCTGCATTGGCGTGATTTTTAAGGTACTGAGCTCTGCTTGAGCGGCAATGGCCGTTTGTTCAGAAACCACAGTGGCATTGCTCTCTGTGATCACTTCACCTTCGATGTTCATCTCTGGCGGATTTTCATGGCCAAGCAATAGATGAAGGGCAGAGAGGAGGTTAAAGCCTTCGCGATCTAAAGTTTTAGCTGGGCTTTCAAGCAGCACTTGTAAGTGATCAAGGGCACGTTGCAACACTTCAAAACGTTTTGGATCGGAGTCAAAGAGCGTGATGTAATTGGCGTCTAACAAGGATTCAAGGGCGTGACTGAGCTGGCCTAAGCCTTCTTTGCCCACCATTCGCGCGCCACCTTTTAACGTGTGCATTTGGCGGCGCAGTTCAGAGATGAGATCCGATTGTGGGTTAAAGTTTTCCCCTTGCCATGCCTGAATGAGCTCATCGGCTTGTTCAAGCACTTCATGTGCCTCTTCAGTAAAGGCTTGCATAATTTCAGGGTCAATCTCTTCTTGCGCCTCCTCAATGTGTTGTGGCGCAGGCGATGCTTCGGCTTGCTCGATGGTTAAAATTGGTTTTTTTAACTCTTCGATGTAGTTTTGTGCGATTTTTTCATCAATGGTGTTGGTTTTGATGATGGTCAAAACAGCAGTCAGCACTTTACCCCAGAAGATCAAGCGTTCATCGAGCGGCGTCAAACCATGAGCACGGAACAAAAGCAAATGCTTATGGTAAGCAGAAATGAGCGCCTGATGCAGTGGGAAATCTTTAGAGAAATTGGGGTGCAACAAACATAAGCCCACATCTTGGCTGTAGCGTTTTAACGTTGAATAGGTGCGCGTTTCACATTTGGTGAAGCCTGAGATCAATTTTTGGCTGAGCTCTTCATTGGTAAGATTTAGCTCTTCATCATGAAGCTTATAATCGCGCTCATGCATTTCACTTTGTTCGATCACACTTTGAATGTTTTCAAACATCGCTTGACGTTTTTCTGAGATCAGATCTTCTGTGGAGGCAGGGTTTGGATCGGTTTCAGTCTCGTTGATGACTTCTGGCACGATGTTGACAACAGGCGGCGCGACATTTAAAAACGCCGATAAATCCCCTTTGTGGGCTAAGAGCATGTTGCCTTGATTGAGTAAGCGCGCAATCTCTTCATCAGGCACGGTTTGATTGGAAATTTGTGCCTTCACCATCAAGTAAATGTCGGCTAAATGCGCAGTGGTGGCCGGTGTTAATTTATGGGCGCCCGATAAGATTTTATCGAGTAATTTTTCAGCTGTGCCTGTGATTTCACCGAGCACATTGAGCCCGATCATGCGGGCATTGCCTTTAATGGTATGAAAGGCGCGGCGCGCGCGTTCAAAGTCGCTTTGTGTGGCCGCATCTTTTAAAAATGCGCTCGAAACATCGTTCAGGGCAGGCAAAATTTCGCGCTGCGTCTCTTCGAGCATGTTTTCTTTAAGCACCACCACCAAATCTTCATCTAACTGCGTGGCTTCAGAAGGTTCAGCTTCAGCGCTGCCTTCAAGATGATAAGGGGAAATGTAACCAAAAGGAATGGCATCAAAGTTTTCAAAGTGTTCTGTGGTGTCATTGCTAGCGACGGGCGCGGGTTCAATGGCCTCAGAGGGCATTGAGACATCGGCAGGATCGACCTGACCTTTGTGATCAATCAAATATTGGGCTTGATAGGCAATGCGCTCGAGCTCTGTCATGTCGTTCGATGGCTCGGCAATCAAGGCGCGAATGGCATGATAGCCATCTAATGCATGATATAAAATGGCATCGCTGAAGGGATAATGATTATCACGCACGCCATTGATGACACGCTCAACTTGCCAGCCGATTTCGCCAATCATTGGCATTGAGGCAGTGTAACCGCTGCCTTTTAATGTATGGAAGCAGCGGCGAAGGTCTAAAATGTCTGTCTCTTTATAGGGATTGGCACGCAAATTTTGTACAGAGATTTCAATGAGCGGGAAAATCTCATCTTGTGACTCTTCTAAGAAGCTCTCTTTAAGTTCGGCAATCAACTCATCATCGTATTGTGGGCACTCTTTGAAAGTTGGCGTCAAATGGCCAGTAATGTAATACGGATGTTTGGTGTGTTCAGATGTTGTGTTCGCCGGCGCCTCAATCGTGGGTTGAGTCTCTACAATCGGTGTGGCTTTTTGAATGTAGGCTTCAAGTACGCGACTTAATTCAGCATGCAAGGCGTCTAAAACACGCGCGGCGTTTTGTGCATTTTCCTCATCCGTGAAGCGTTCACAAAGCGTGAGTGTGGCTTTTGATGGCGTAAACAGAAGTTGAGATTGTGCAGCACTGACAAGATCATGCACATCTTTGAGGTATTTTGTGTTCTCTTTTGGCGCATTTTTTAAACGCTCAACGGCATCAAAATAGCGTTTGTGGGTCATCAAGCATTGGCGCTCGGCAAGATCTTTGGCAAAATCATCCCCGACGCCATAATGATTCAGGGCCGCGGAATGCTCAAAGAAGTCTGCAATTTCAATCACAGCAATGAGTTGTTGCTCTGTGGCTGTTTGGTTAATGTCGGGCGCATTGGTGTAAATCTCACACAAGGCGGCATGATAAGGCGCTAAGCATTCAAGCGCATGCTCTGGCAATTGGCCTTGGGTGTTGATCTCTAAAATCAGTTTTTGCAACACATCGATGGGCAGCTCATGAAGGGCCAACGCCATTGGCTCTGACGCTTCGATGATCTCAGGCTCAATGGCAACGGCTTCCACAATCGGCGCACGAACGGGCGGCACCAACGGCGCAATGTTGAGGGCATCAAAGTGCTCAATCATCGCGTCGGTGCTTGGAAAATGCCCGTGTTCGATCTGTTTGAGGCATTGGATGAGGGCATGAATCCGCTTTTGCTCATTGTGCTGGAAATAACGTTGATCACGGCGCTGATGAAAGGCATAAAAGCGTTGCCAAATGTCAGCATGTTCAGGATCTTGTTCAATGAGTTCAAGGAGCGATTCTAGGTCAAATGAATCCACAGCTTGTTGGTTTTTTTCCGAGGACGAGGTGCTCCAAATCTTACGAATTAAAAATGCTCGTAAACGTTTAACGGCTGTTGTTAACTCATCACGCAATGCTGCCATTGATTAGTTCCTATGTTCGATGTGAAGGGGCATAAAGCCCCTTGGGATGCTCAATTGATTATTTGATTTTAAAGCCACTGATGGATTCACGTAACTCATTGGCCAATTCGTTGATTTTCTCAACAGAACGATTGGTGATTTGTGTACTGGTTACGTTTTGTTCCGTCAATTTCTTGATCGAATCGATACTGTCTTTCATTTTATTGCCAAGGGATGACACTTCGCGGGAAGATTTCGAGACGTTTTGAATCATGGAGGCCAATTGCGTGGACACTGATTCAATTTCGTTTAAGGACTCACCTGCGCGCTCAGCAAGATTGGCACCATTGACCACTTCGCTAGTGCTTTTTTCCATCGCAAAGATCGCTTCGTTGGTATCCGTTTGGATCGCTTTAACGATGTTTTCAACGCGGCGTGTTGCGTTACCCGTACGTTCCGCTAAGCGCTGGATTTCATCGGCAACCACCGCAAAACCTCGGCCAGCATCGCCCGCTGCCGCCGCCTGAATGGAGGCGTTCAATGCGAGAATGTGCGTTTGGTCGGCGATGTCATTGATGAGTTCAACAATGTCCCCAATCTCTTGAGAAGATTCACCTAAGCGCTTGATGCGTTTAGAGGTTTCTTGGATGTGATCGCGGATTTGATCCATACCTGAAATGGTTGAGCGCACACGCTCAGAACCAGAGCGCGCCACTTCGGTGGAGCTCATGGCAATGTCAACGGCAGAGGAGGTTTGATCCGATACATCGATCATCGCTTCTGTGACGTGAATCACCGTGTTTGATGCTTCTGCAATACGGCGCGCCTGTTCTGTGGAGGCGTTGAGTAAGTCTTCGGCAACGGTGGATGAATCACCAACCGCTTCAGAGAGTTTTTTCGTGGATTGATTCACCATAGATACAAGGTTGCGAAGTTCTTCGACTGAATAGTTAAAGGAGTCAGCAAGTGTACCTGTGATGTCATCAGACACTTGAGCTTGCACCGTTAAATCACCTTCAGAGAGGGCTTGAATCACTTCTAAAAACTCAAGTAAGGCTTGCTGCGTGTGTTGCTGAGCATGCAAAGATTGCGTGTCTTCAACAGAAACCGTGTTGTTATTGCGGGACATTAATGCCAATAAAATCAACAAGCTCAATGCTGCTAAACCCCATAAAATATAGATGGTGTAGCTTGGCAATTCAATGCCATGAAATTCGACTGTGTCAGATTCTTGTTTGAGGCTTTGATTCACGTTCGCTAAGCTTTGATTTTGTGCTTGTAAGCTTTGTTGAAGGGCGGCTAAAGCTTCGATGGCTTGTTCATCGTTGTCAGATTTGATGGCATTGAGCAATTTGACGGTGTTTTTCTCATTTAAGTGGCTGCTCGTCAATTGTGATTGCAAAATGCTGTTGCGATTTTCATAGGTTTCATCATGTTTTGTCATCATGAGTGCGATGCTAAGACCTGTGAATACAACAAGCGCAATGGCGCACAGAATATGGGGAATGTGAGTGGAAAAAAAGCTGTTGGATTTGGACATGGTTGCTTGCCTCATTAAATTAAACGTGATCTATAGGAGTTCTGGATGCATAAATTGTGGATGATCGATCAATTTGGTGAGGTTAATGTTGTACAAGTAACCTTCATCGATCTCATACATCCCTTGAACAATCTCGGGGACCCCTGAAAATTCAGGCGGCAATTGATGCGCAGCTTGTTGCGTTGCGCGGATGACACGAATCCCCATCAAACGATTGACTTTAATGCCAAACTGCCACTCATTTTTCTGAATGATTAAAATGTTATTTTTATGCTGTTCAGAAGAGCGGTTGATGATGGATTGATTGGAAAATTTTAAAATGTCTGTCACAGGGACGATGTTCCCACGAAGCTGAATCGTGCCCACCAACCAATCTTTTGTCAAAGGCACAGGCGTGGGTTTGATGCCTTGAACCACTTCTGAGATGTCATCAATCTTTGTGATGCACAGAATGTTATCGATGGTGTAAACAATGCCTCTAATGTTCATGCGTCAGCCTTTATGCGGTTAAATTGAGAGAAGTCAATAGATCGGTTAATAACTCTGCCTTACAAGGCTTGCCTAAAAAGCCTGCTGCGCCTAATGTTTGGGCGCGAATGCGATCACAAATGCCTTCTTTGCCAGATAAAATGATGACAGGGATCTGTTGTGTGGTTGCGTGCTGTTTGAGTAGTGAGAGCACATCGGTGCCTTCTAAAACAGGCATGGAAAGATCTAATAAAATTACATCGGGTTGAACGCTGAGCACACGCTCAAGGGCATCTAAGCCATTGTTGGCCGTATGCGCGGTGTAGCCCAAATTCTGGAGCATGTTTTTAATGCCGATTCTAGCTGTTGCACTATCATCTATAATTAATGCTGTTTTATTCATTATGTACTCGCAACCTGAAATTTCATCGCAATATTATACGTGATTTAAATGGATTTGGTATAAAGCAAACATA
The DNA here is from genome assembly GCF_002252155.1 of Wohlfahrtiimonas sp. G9077. Taxonomy (GTDB): domain Bacteria; phylum Pseudomonadota; class Gammaproteobacteria; order Cardiobacteriales; family Wohlfahrtiimonadaceae; genus Wohlfahrtiimonas. Next base: position 108,294 of record NZ_NEFD01000007.1, on the reverse strand, counting down.
TGGATATAAATGTCATTATCGAATGTTTGTGGTTTATATTATACTACTCGATCGATATAAAAAAGTGATGATGGAAATGTTGGACCCTTGTATTACTGTTGACAATGTGACGGTGAGTTATCATCGTCATCCTGTGGTGCACCATGTGAGTGTGGATTTTCCGTGTGGCCATACCAATGCAATCATTGGGCCAAATGGTGCCGGCAAAAGTACACTTTTAAAAGTGATGATGGGCATGCTCTCGCCCGATGAAGGCAAAGTCACCTTCCATCACGATGAAACGGTGAGCTATTTGCCGCAGCAATCAGACATTGATCGTTCATTGCCGATTACGGTGGAAGATTTAGTGGCCACGGGCTTTTTGGCGCATGGCTCATTATTTGCTAAAATCACCAAAGCTGCGATGGAAAAAGTGGCAGAGGCTTTGGCCATTGTGGGATTAACGGGCTTTGAAAATCGCACCATTAATAATTTATCTAACGGTCAATTTCAGCGCGCGCTCTTTGCTCGCATCATCGTGCAAGATGCCGATGTGATTTTATTAGATGAGCCTTTTAATGCGGTGGATGCAAAAACAAATTTGGATTTATGCAGCGTGATTAATAATTGGCGCAAACAGGGTAAAACTGTGATTGCGGTGATTCATGATTTTCATGTGGCCAAAGCGCATTTTGATTACACATTGATGATTGCATGTGAAAAAGTGGCATTTGGCACAACGCAAACCGTCTTAAACGAACAAAACTTTGAAAAAGCCTATTCAGCCTCCCTCTATTGGGATGATCATGCAGATGTTTGCTCAACGCCTCAACCGGGAGAATCATAAAACATGTGGGATTTTTTCATCACGCCCTTCATCACCTTTCCTTTCATGCAGCGTGCATTATTGGCATCTTTAATGGTGGCGATCTCCTCTGGCATTGTGGGGAGCTTTTTAGTGATGCGCCGGATGAGTTTAGTGGGCGATGCATTGAGTCACGGCATTTTGCCGGGGATTGCTTTGGGCTTTATGTTTTATGGCTTTAACCTTGTGGCAATGGGCATCGGTGGCGTGATTGCCGGCGCACTCATTGCACTATTGGCCTTTGTGGTCTCACGTTTTACAAAACTCAATGAGGATGCAAGCTTTGCGGCATTTTATTTGATTTCATTGGCGATCGGCGTTGTGATCATCTCTAAAATCGGCTCCCAAGTGGATTTATTGCACATTTTATTTGGCTCAGTTTTAACGATTGACAATGCAATGCTGGTTTTTTTATGGGCGATCATGTGCATTACGCTCCTTGCAGTGGCGATCATTTATCGTCCGCTTGTGTTGTTTATCATCGATCCCATTTTCTTACAATCCATGAAGATTCGTGGCATCAGCTATTACGCCATTTTCTTATTCATTGTGGTGATTAACTTGATTGCTGGTTTTCAGGCGCTCGGCTCATTGATGGCGGTGGGATTATTGATGTTGCCGGTGATCATTGGACAATTGTGGGTGCGCTCGATCGAAGGGCTGTTCATCGTGATTGTCATTTTAGGCTTTTTGATTGCATATTTTGGTTTGTTGTCCTCATTTTATTTAGATGTGCCAAGTGGACCGGCCATCATTGGTGTTGCGGGCATCCTCTACTTTTTTTCACTGCTCTTTGGTCGTTCAGGGGGCATTTTAACGCGGGTGTTTCGCTTAAAGCATAAAACCGCGTAGGAGATGGTGATGATCACAATTCAATATTTTGGTGTGTTAAAAGATCGTTTAGGTGTGACAGAAGAGTCCATCGAATGGGTAGATGGCGATACGGATGCATTATTAAATGCGCTGCGTGCCAGAAGTGACGAATGGCAAGCCGCTTTGGCGCCTGAGCGCGTGTTTCGTGTGGTGGTCAATGATGAAATCATTTATCAAGCCACTAACATTCAATCTGGGGATCGCGTGGCCATTTTACCGCCCGTGACAGGAGGCTAAATGTTTTCGGTGGTGATTCAAACGGAAAAATTTGTCCATGATGATGAATTGGCGCGATTGATGAAAGATGCCCATAACATTGGTGCATCAAGTAGCTTTGTGGGCTATGTGCGTGGGCATGATCATGCCAAAGATTTGCGTGCGCTCTTTTTAGAGCATTATGCAGGGCTGACGGAGCGCGAGATTTTACGCATCATTGAAATTGCCAAAACTCGCTGGCCGATCACAGGTTGCCGCGTGGTGCATCGTGTGGGAGAAATTCCTGTGGGTGAGCCGATTGTTTTGGTGGCCACGATTGCTGCACATCGTGAAGCGGCGTTTCATGCCACAGAATTCATCATGGATTATTTAAAAGCAGATGCGCCTTTTTGGAAAAAAGAGGTATTTGATGACAATACTGATCACTGGGTAGAAGCGAAGGCGAGTGATCAACAGCGTAAGCAGCGTTGGCATGAGTAACGTCATTGGGCTCATTTTATCCGGTGGCGCGGGCAGCCGTTTAGGCGGCGTCAATAAAGGATTGGTCGAAATAGCCGGCAAGCCTTTGGCCGCGCATGTTTATGATCGTCTTGCGCCGCAAGTGGATGAAGTTTATGTATCGGCCAATCATGATCAAGCTGCATATCGACAGATTTGCATAAACATCATCCATGATCAACCCGAATTTTATCGTGATGGTCCGCTTGCCGGATTGCAAAGTTTAATCCCGCATGTGGCCGATGATGATCTTATTCAGGTGGTGACGTGTGATGTGCCGCTTTTGCCGCGTGATTTAGTCATTGTGCAGCAAAATTATTTACGCGCCCATCAATTAGATGCAGTGTGGCCATTTGATGGCGAGCGTGATCATTATGGCTTATTGATGGTCAAAGGGCGATGTTTGCCACAGCTGACGCAATTATTGAGGAATCAGCAGCGCAGAATTCGCGATTTTTTAACACAAATGAACAGTGATGCTGTGCCATTTGCCGATCCGACAGCCTTTATCAATGGCAATGATTCGCCGGCGCTTGAACGCATCGCAACAATTTTAAAGGATAAAACATGTTAGATTTTCATGTCGCACTCGAAGAATTGGCAAAAGCGGTTCAGTTGCCATCTAAAACACGTCAAGCATCGTTGGTGGACAGCTTAGGTCATTATGTGAGCGAAGATTTAGTGGCTCATTATGATGCGCCGCTCTTTGATAACAGCGCGATGGATGGTTATGCTGTGTGTGATCCCAATGGGGATTGCTTAATCTTTAAGGTCATCGGACGCATTGCCGCCGGTGATTTAGCACCAATGACATTGCAAGCAGGGGAAGCGGTGCGTATTTTCACAGGTGCGCCGACGCCCAAAGGTGCCACCACCGTGATCATGCAAGAGCATGTTGAGCGCGTGGCCGATGAAATCCATTTAACCGAGCCGCACCGCGCGAATATGAACATTCGCTATCAAGGTGAAGAGGTGAAAAAGGGCGATCTATTGTTGGCCAAACATCGCGAGATGACGGCGGCAACGATTGCGTTATGTGCATCCCAAGGTTATGCCACGATTCCTGTGTTTGATGGCTTATCCATTGCTGTGTTATCCACAGGCAGTGAATTGATTCCGCAAGAAACCGCATTAAGTCCTGGTAAAATTTATGATGCCAACCGTTTTATGCTACAAGCGTGGTTGAAAAAGCAACATCATGTGTTCGATGGCGGCATCATTAAAGACAATTACGAAGAGACCAAAGCCACATTGCTTGAGTTGGCCGCAAAGCATGATGTCATTTTATTAAGTGGCGGCGCTTCTGTGGGCGAAGAGGATCACGTGGGCAAAGCGATTGCAGAAGTTGGTGAACTCAATGGTTGGAAGATCGCCATTAAGCCCGGAAAACCTTTTGGCTGGGGAAAAATTGGCAATGCCCATGTGTTTATGTTGCCGGGTAATCCTGTTTCAGCCTATGTGACGTTTTATCTCTTTGTCTATCCATTTTTACAGCAAAGCATTGGTGCAACAGCGGCCACCTTTATGAAAGGCACCGCCCATTTTACGCGTGAAAAATTAGAACCGCGCCGTGAATTTTTGCGTGGCATGTACACAGAAAATCCCAATGGCGGCTTTGATTTGACGATCGCTAAAGGGCAGGGCTCTGCAATGCTATCAGGTTTAGCCGTCGCCAATTGTTTAATTGAAATCACGCCAAATACGGCCGTCAGCGAAGGCATGACCCTTAATTTTTATCCCATTCATTAATATAAAGTCACACTATGATCACAACTGAATACATTCAGCAGGCGCTCAGCGCAGAAGGATTTACTTTTGATGAGGCCAAAGTCAAAGCTTGGACCCATTATTTAAATGGCATTCGTTTATGGAATAAAGCTTATAACTTAACCTCCATCACAGAGCCCGATGAAATGGTGGTCAAGCATCTGTTTGACTCGCTGGTTTTGGTGCCACATTTAGAAAATATCAAACATGATCGCTTGATTGATGTGGGTACCGGCGCAGGATTGCCTGGCTTTTTATTGGCCATTGCGATGCCTGAATCTCATTTCACGTTATTAGACACCAACAGCAAACGCACGCGCTTTATGACACAGATGAAAATGGAACTTGGCATTCAAAATGTGGAGATCATCCATTCGCGTGTGCAGGATTACCATCCGACTGAATTGTTTGATGTGATTTTATCGCGCGCCTTTGCGAGCGCTGAAGATATGGTGCATTGGTCCGAGCATTTGTTGGCAGGGCAGGGGGTATTTGCTGCCATGAAAGGGCACATTACGCCGAGTGAATGGCAGTTTGCCAGCGGTGAATATCAAACCAATGTGGTTGAATTGAAAGTGCCGCGCTTGAATGATGCCAGACATTTGGTTTTTTTGTCGCGATCGTAATTTGATATACTTCCCGCGTAATAATTAATAATTTGATGAGTAGGATATTTCAGTGGCAATCATAGCAGTAACAAATCAAAAAGGCGGCGTGGGCAAAACCACGACTGCCGTTAACTTAGCGGCCTCTTTAGCAAGCATGAAGGCGCGCCCGAATGTCTTATTGTTAGACTTAGATCCTCAAGGCAATGCCACAACTGGCATGGGCGTGGATAAGCATTCATTGGAATTGGGTGTTGTGGATCTTTTATTAGACGATGTGCCCATTAATGAAGCAATCATTGAGCTCGATGAAAATGCCATTCGTTTAATTGGTGCCAATGGCGACTTAACCGGTGCTGAAGTGTTATTGACACAAAGAGAGCAGGGCGCATTTGTGCTTAAAGAAGCGCTCTCTAGCATTCAAAGTAACTTTAACTACATCATCATTGATTGTCCGCCATCTTTAAACATGCTGACCCTTAATGCGTTGACGGCGGCCGATTATGCGGTTGTGCCTGTGCAATGTGAGTATTATGCGTTAGAAGGTTTATCGGCATTGATGGGCACGGTTGAAGAGGTCAAAAGCACCACAAATCCTGACTTATCCATTTTGGGAATTTTGCGCACCATGTACGATGGCCGTAACGCCTTATCATTACAAGTGTCCGAAAATTTACAAGCCCACTTTGGGGATCAATTATTGGAAACCATCATTCCGCGTAACGTGCGTTTAGCCGAAGCGCCCGGATTTGGTGAATCCATTGTCAAATATGATGCAGCATCTAAAGGGGCTGTGGCATATGCAGAATTGGCGAAAGAGATCAGCCGCCGAAGCAAACGAAGATAAACTGAGGAAACTGATTTGAAAAAGCGTGGATTAGGTCGCGGATTGGATGTTTTGTTGAATAAAACAAAATTACCCATGGATGCGGCAACAAATAATAAAGACAAACCATCATCAGAAGCCATTTTAGGCGCCATTAAAGAGTTGCCCATTGAGTTTTTAGTACCGGGGATTTATCAGCCACGTAAAGTGTTTGATGCCCATGCATTGGAAACCTTGGCAGATTCCATTCGCTCTCAAGGGATCATTCAGCCGCTTGTTGTGCGTGAAGTTTTGCGTGATGGTCAGAAAAAATATGAAATCTTAGCCGGTGAGCGCAGATGGCGCGCTTCGCAGATCGCTAAACTTGAGAAAGTGCCGGTGATCATGCAATCATTGACGGACCAAGAAGCTTTGGCGGTTGCACTCATTGAGAACATTCAGCGTGAAGATTTAAGCCCGATTGAAGAAGCCGAAGCGATTGCGCGTTTCATCAGTGAATTTGATTTAACCCATCAAGAGGTGGGCGATTTGATTGGCCGCTCACGTTCATCAGTGAGCAATGTGGTGCGTTTATTAGAATTAGCACCTCAAGTGCAAACATGGTTATTAGACAAATTGCTGGATATGGGCCACGGCCGTGCAATGCTCTCTTTGTCACATGCGGAACAAGTGCAGTTAGCCGAGCGCATCATGGCAGAGAATCTAACGGTGCGTGAAGTTGAACGCATTGTGGCTGCTCGCTCACAAAAAGCAGATAAAGCCACCATAAAAAAAGTGGACAATGATGTGAAAAAATTGGAAAACGCTTGGAGTGAATATTTTGGTGCGAAGGTTGGATTTCAATCAAATCCACAAGGCAAAGGCAAGATGATTATTCACTATGATTCTCTCGATCAGTTAGACGGGATTTTACAAAAGATCCGTGATCAATAAATGGACATCTGTTAACTTTTTTATTCAATATCAGTGTTAAAAAGATTGACTTTAAAGGCTAACTGCTTATAATCGAGCTACTTTTGCCAAAGGTATTTTGATGTGATGAAGCAAGTAATAACGATCCAATTGATCATTACGCTAAGTGCCTCAATTGTGCTTTGGCTGGTATTAGGGGAAAGTGTTGGAAGGTCTTACTTTTGGGCAGGACTTTCCATTACCTTGCCAAATGTTTTTGTGGTGTTTTTATCCTTTTTGATTAAAAGCAAACAAGCAATATTTTGGTTAGGCGCATTTGTTAATAAATTTATCAGTGCATTACTGCTTGCGGGCAGTGTCTTATATTTAAAAGATCCAAACTGGGTGGCATTTTTGGCAGCAATAGTGGTGACAGTGTTTCTACCAATGATGATTACAGGGTTTGGCCATAAATATTTGAAGCACGATATGTAAGTAATAAAATTCAGAGATTGGGACAAGATATGTCAGCAGAAGAGATTACCGCTAGTAGTTATATCGAGCATCACCTCGTTAATATGACTCAGACAGATTTGCCACAAGAAAACTTTGTGGACTTTGGTTTGATTAACGTAGATACGGTGCTTTGGTCAGTTGTATCGGGTATTATTGTTCTATTCTTTTTGTTCAGAGCATCTCGCAAAGCAACCGCTGGCGTACCGACCCGATTCCAGGCAGCTGTGGAAATTCTTGTAGAATTTGCCGAAAGCCAATCTAAAGCGCTTGTCAATGGTCCAAATGGCTACATTGCACCTTTAGGTTTAACAATTTTCTTATGGGTGATTGTGATGAACTGCATGGACTTAGTGCCAGTTGATCTACCAATGACCTTAATCAATGTATTTGGTTTAGATGTACAGCACCAAAGAATTTTACCAACTGCTGACGTGAACGGTCCATTGGGCATGTCTATGGCAGTATTAGCGTTGATTCTCTTCTACTCATTTAAAGTGAAAAAAGTGGGTGGCTTCCTTAAAGAGTTATGCACAGCGCCTTTCGGTATCTGGTTATTACCTTTTAATATTATTTTAAATATCGTTGAATATATTTCAAAAGCGTTCTCTTTAGGCATGCGACTTTTTGGTAATATGTTCGCGGGCGAATTGATCTTCTGTTTGATTGCATTATTAGGTGCAACAGGCACGTGGTGGGGTTTTGGGTTGCATTGGTTGGCAGGATCAGCATGGGCTATTTTCCATATCTTGATCATTGTTCTTCAAGGCTACATCTTTATGACTTTGACTTTGGTATACCTTGGTCAAGCTCATGAGGCTCATTAGAATTCAATCATTTTGGTTGGTGTTTTGTTAGTTTAGTTAATTATTTTTAGGAGAAAAAAATGGACATGGGCATGATTGCTTTAGCGTGTGGAATTATCGTTGGTTTAGGTGCTATCGGTGCTGCTATTGGTATCGCACTTTTAGGTTCAAAATATGTTGAATCTTCAGCGCGTCAACCAGAAATGATGGATAAATTGTTACCTAAAGTATTTATTCTTGTTGGTCTTGTAGATGCTGCATTCTTAATCGGTGTTGGTATCGCTATCTTCTTTGCAATGGTTGTATTCAAGTAATCATCCATTATCGTGGCGTTTGATACACATCAAACGCCTTTTATGCATAGAATAGTTAGACAGGCAGATACAACATGAATTTAAATGCTACTTTATTTGCACAGTTTGTCGTATTCTTTACGTTGGTCTGGTTCGTGATGAAATTCATCTGGCCACCAATGATCAAAGCAATCGATGAGCGTCGTGCTAAAATCGCAGAGGGCTTAAAAGCTGCTGAAGATAGCGTTGCTGAAAAAATGGCTGCTGATTCAGAAGTCAAAGTGCTCTTAAAAGATGCTAAGCAAGAAGCATCAAGTATTGTTGCACTTGCGAATAAGCGCGCAGAGGAAGCTGTTGAAGCTTCAAGAGCACAAGCTAAAGAAGTGGCAGACAAGCAACTTCAGAACGCTCAAGATCAGATTTTAGTTGAAACTAATCAAGCTAAAGAAAAACTAAGACAAGAAGTGGTTGCACTCGCACTTGAAGGTGCAAGTAAGATCGTAGGTAAGGAAGTTGATCGCGCAACGCACGAGTCATTGTTAAAAGATTTAGCATCACGTTTATAAGGCAATAGTTAGTCATGACAGATTATATTACAGTTGCTCGTCCCTATGCCAAAGCAGTGTTTTTGATTGCTAAGGAAGAGAATACTATTTCTGGCTGGAGTAATCTTTTGGCTGTACTCGATGAGATTAGTGCCGATGTAGAGGCGAGCGATTTTATCACTCGCCCTGATTTTTCTCTGCAAGAAAAAACTCAGTTTTTGCAAACAGCAGTGGCTGCGCTTTTAAAGCGTCAGTTAACGAATCAAGAAGCTAATTTTTTATCGGTCATTCTCGATGCTAAGCGCTATGAAGCGTTCCCATCGATTCGTCAAATTTTTGACGAAATGGTTCTGGTAGATGAATCTATTGTGGAAGCTGAATTAGTCTCAGCTTTTGAAGTGCAAGAATCAGAATACGAAATGTTCGTTAAGGCTTTAGAAAAGCATTTCCAAAAAAGTATTAAATTAAATGTTTCTGTGGATCCAAGTTTAATTGGTGGTGCAGTTGTCAAATCTGGCGACTGGGTCATGGATGGATCTGTTAAAGGACGTTTAGAGGAAATGAGCTCTTTCTTAGTGCAACCAGCTTAATGAATTAACGATAAAAGAATTTATTATGTTTTAAAGGATGATTTGAATTATGCAATTGAATCCATCAGAAATTAGTGATCTTATCAAATCTAAGATTGAAGAATTTGATGTTAAGCCAGAAGCAAGTACTGAAGGAACAGTCATTAGTTTGACTGATGGTATTGCTAGCGTTTATGGCTTAGATGCAGTAATGCAAGGTGAAATGGTTGAATTACCGCACGGAGTTCGTGGTTTAGCATTGAACTTAGAGCGCGATTCAGTAGGTGTTGTACTTTTAGGCGACTACGGTAAAGTATCCGAAGGTGACGTTGTAAAATGTACAGGTAAAGTGATGGAAGTTCCAATCGGTCCTGAATTATTAGGCCGCGTTGTGAACGCATTGGGTCAGCCAATCGATGGTAAAGGTCCAATCAACACCACTTTAACTGCGCCAATCGAAAAAGTGGCACCAGGTGTTATTGAGCGTCAATCCGTTGATGAACCTTTACAAACAGGTTACATCGCCGTTGACTCTATGATTCCAATCGGCCGTGGCCAACGTGAGTTGATCATCGGTGACCGTCAAACGGGTAAAACAGCGATTGCAATCGACACCATCATTAACCAAAAAAATACTGGCGTAAAATGTATTTACGTAGCGATTGGTCAGAAAAACTCTACAATTGCGAACATCGTTCGTAAATTAGAAGAGCACGATGCGATGGCACACACAATCGTTGTGGCGTCAAGCGCGGCTGATCCTGCTGCAATGCAATATTTATCAGCATATGCTGGTTGTACAATGGGCGAATACTTCCGTGACCGCGGTGAAGATGCGTTGATCATTTATGATGACTTATCTAAGCAAGCTGTTGCATATCGTCAAATCTCATTGTTACTCCGTCGTCCTCCAGGCCGTGAAGCGTTCCCTGGCGACGTATTCTATTTACACTCACGTTTATTAGAACGTGCTGCGCGTGTTAATGCTGACTATGTTGAAGCATTCACAAACGGTGAAGTGAAAGGTAAAACAGGTTCTTTAACTGCATTGCCAATCATTGAAACACAAGCCGGCGACGTTTCTGCATTCGTTCCAACAAACGTAATCTCCATCACAGATGGTCAGATCTTCTTAGAATCAGATTTATTCAATGCGGGTGTTCGTCCTGCGATCAACGCCGGTATCTCTGTATCGCGTGTTGGTGGTGCTGCACAAACTAAAATCATCAAGAAATTGGGTGGTGGTGTGCGTTTGGCATTGGCTCAATACCGTGAATTGGAAGCGTTCTCACAGTTTGCATCTGACTTAGATGAAGCAACCCGTAAGCAATTAGAGCGTGGTGAGCGTGTAATGGAATTGATGAAGCAAGCTCAATATCGTCCTTATACTGTTTCTGAAATGGCCATCGTGTTATTTACAGTAGAAAAAGGTTATTTAGACGATATCGAAGTGAAGCAAATTCGTCCGTTCACTGAAGGTTTAATCACTACAATGAACATTGAAAAAGCTGATCTCATGAAAAAAATCAATGAGACTGGTAGTTACAATGACGAAATTGAAAGCGAATTTGCACAAGCCGTTAAGTCATACAAAATGACAGAAGCTTGGGTGAAATAATTTTTCTCTTTCTTTATTTAAATATTAGGATCTTTCATGGCCGTTGGTAAAGAGATACGTACAAAGATTAAGAGTGTTAAAAACACTCAGAAAATCACAGGTGCAATGCAGATGGTTGCAGCGAGCAAGATGCGTAAAACGCAAACTAGAATGCTTGCTACTAAACCATATACAGAGCAGATCGTGAAATTGGTTTCTCATCTTTCTCAGGCTGAAGTTGAATTTGATCATGTCTACCTCACTAAACGTGAAGTGAAGAAGATTGGTATCATTGTCGTAAGTAGTGACCGCGGTTTATGTGGTGGCTTGAATAATAACTTATTCAAGCTCCTCTCTGCGGACATGGCGAAATGGTCAGAACAAGGCATTGATGTCGAGTTTGCGACCATCGGTAATAAAGCAAATACCTTCTTTAACCGTTATGGTGGGAAAATTTTGGCAACAGCAAGTCATTTAGGTGACCAGCCTTCTATGGTTGACTTGTTAGGTGTAATGAATGTGATGTTAACCGCCTATCGTGACGGTGATATTGATGAATTACACATCTACTCGAATGCTTTTGTGAATACTATGGTTCAAAAACCATATGGTATGAAGTTGTTGCCGTTAGACTTATCTACATTCAAATCGCTGAAAGCTGAGTTTGACGAAAAAGATGAGATTGAGACAATTGATTTAACGCAAACAATGAAGTGGGATTATATCTACGATATGGATCCTAAAAAACTCGTTGAATTGGTGTTAAATCGTTATCTTGAATCGACAATGTACCACAGTGTTATTGCAAACATCGCATGTGAAATGGCTGCCCGTATGGTGGCGATGCAAGCTGCGACAGATAATGCTGAAGCCATTGTTGATAATTTACAGCTCGTGTATAACAAAGCGCGTCAGGCTGCAATTACTCAGGAAATTTCTGAAATTGTTGGCGGTGCAGCAGCCCTTTAAAATCTGGGCAGATTGAATGAGAATAGTAATTTTTAGAGGTTAAATATGTCAGGAAAAATTATTCAGATTATAGGGGCTGTCGTAGACGTAGAATTTCCACGCGATGCAGTGCCTAGTATCTATAATGCATTAAAAGTTGAAGGCCAAGATTTGGTTCTTGAAGTTCAACAACAATTGGGTGACGGCGTCGTTCGTACAATCGCGATGGGTTCATCAGACGGTTTACAACGCGACTTAACCGTTATTGATACAAAAGCGCCAATCTCTGTACCAGTGGGTGCAGCGACTTTAGGCCGTATCATGAACGTATTGGGTGAGCCAGTGGATCATGCAGGTCCAGTGAGCACTGAAGACCATTGGGGTATTCACCGCAAACCACCTAGCTACGAAGAACAATCAGGTTCTACAGAATTATTAGAAACTGGTATCAAAGTGATCGACTTACTTTGCCCATTTGCAAAAGGTGGTAAAGTTGGTTTGTTCGGTGGTGCCGGTGTTGGTAAAACTGTAAACATGATGGAATTGATCAACAACATCGCTAAAGCGCACTCAGGTTTGTCTGTGTTTGCTGGTGTTGGTGAGCGTACTCGTGAAGGTAATGACTTCTATCACGAAATGAAAGATTCTAACGTATTAGATAAAGTTGCGATGGTTTATGGTCAGATGAATGAACCACCTGGTAACCGTTTACGTGTTGCTTTGACTGGTTTGACAATGGCTGAATACTTCCGTGATGAAGGTAAAGACGTATTATTGTTCATCGATAACATCTATCGTTATACCTTAGCAGGTACAGAAGTGTCTGCATTGTTAGGTCGTATGCCATCTGCGGTAGGTTATCAGCCAACATTATCTGAAGAGATGGGTGTGCTTCAAGAGCGTATCACATCTACGAAGAAAGGTTCGATCACATCAGTTCAAGCTGTATACGTTCCTGCGGATGACTTAACGGATCCATCACCTGCAACAACGTTTGCTCACTTAGACGCAACCATCGTATTGTCTCGTGACATCGCATCTTTAGGTATTTACCCTGCGGTAGATCCATTAGATTCAACTTCACGTCAATTAGATCCTCAAGTGATCGGTAAAGAACACTATGAAGTTGCTCGTGGCGTACAAACTGTATTACAACGCTATAAAGAGTTGAAAGACATCATTGCAATCTTGGGTATGGACGAATTGTCAGAAGATGACAAATTGGTTGTTCAACGTGCTCGTAAGATTCAACGTTTCTTATCTCAACCTTTCCACGTAGCGGAAGTATTTACAGGTGCACCTGGTAAATATGTGAGCTTGAAAGATACCATTGCAAGCTTTAAAGCAATTTTGGCAGGTGAGTGTGACTCTATGCCAGAACAAGCTTTCTACATGGTTGGCGATATTGAAGAAGCTAAAGCACGCGCAGCGACGCTTTAATCTAATTGAATAGGGAGTCTCAATGAATACAATGCATGTTGCCATCGTAAGCGCAGAAAAAAAATTGTTTTCTGGAGATGTCACTTTTTTTGCAGGAACAAGTATTTCAGGTGAGTTAGGGGTATTTCCTGGTCACTTGCCATTGTTAACGCAATTGGTTCCTGGTCAAGTTCGATTAAAGACAGCTGAAGGTAATGAAGATGTGTTCTGGATTTCTGGCGGTATTTTAGAAATTCAACCGAATCAAATTATCGTGCTAGCTGAGTCTGCTGAAAGAGCGGATGATCTTGATGAAGCGGAAGCTAAAGCAGCGAAAGAGCGCGTTCAATCTATGTTGAATAAACATGAGAGCGACTTTAACTTTGCGAAGGCTCAAACAGAATTACGTGAGATCAGTGCAAAAATCGATGCCATTGAACGTTATCGTCGTATCGGTAAAGTTTAATGATGTGAATCATCAAATCAAAAAAACCTGCCATTGGCAGGTTTTTTTATGTCTGAAGTTGAGAAGATTTAATCTTTGCCATTCATAGAACGATCTGCTGCCACTGTAAAGAGCACATCGGTCGATGAGTTGATGGCAGTCTCCACTGAGTCTTGAATCACGCCCACAATGAAGCCAATGGCAACCAATTGCATCGCAACGGTGTTATCAATGCCAAAGAGGCTGCAAGCTAAGGGAATCAATAACAATGAGCCGCCCGCCACGCCAGAAGCGCCACATGCGCCCACAGCGGCCACAAAGCTCAATAAGATGGCAGACAGTAAGTCCACTTGAATCCCTTTCGTATGAACTGCAGCCAATGTGAAAATGGTGATGGTGACAGCCGCACCCGCCATGTTGATGGTGGCACCTAAAGGAATGGAAATGGAGTATGTTTCTTCTTTGACGCCCAATTTTTTACACAATGCAAAGTTAATGGGTAAGTTTGCCGCTGAGCTTCGTGTGAAAAATGCGGTCAAACCACTTTCACGCAAGCATTGAAAAACGAGAGGATAAGGGTTTGAGCGGATTTTCCAATAAACCAAAATGGGATTGACCACAAATGTGACGATCGCCATGGCAAGCAATAATACAAGCACCAATTGCACGTAATCTAACAGCGAATCGACGCCTGTTGTGGCAATTGTTGAAGCCACCAAGCCAAGAATGCCAAGAGGTGCAAAGCTGATCACAAAACGCACGGCTTTTGTCACCACTTCAGCGCCATCTTCCACCACTTTTTTGGTGGTATCCGAAGTATGACGAAGCGCAAAGCCAAACACCAAGCCCCAAAATAAAATGCCGATGTAGTTGGCAGAAACCAGCGCATCGACGGGGTTATCCACCATCTTCATCACCAAAGAATGTAAGACATCCAAAATATTGCTGGGTGAAGATTGCACTGCCGCTTCAGGCAATGATGAGATGGTGAGCGGGAAGATAAAGCTCACAATCACAGCCACAACAGATGCGGCAAAGGTGCCAAGTAGGTAAAGCACCAAGATTGGGCGAATCGCAGATTGATTTTCAGTGGAGGTTTTATACTTAGAGATGGCCGACATAATTAAGAAGAAAACCAACACAGGGGCGATGGCTTTTAAACCATTGACAAAGATATCCCCTAAAATTTGTAATGCGTGAGCGGTGGTTGAGGAGGTGAAGCCTATAATGATCCCTAAAACAAGGCCAATAAAGATTTGTTGGATCAAGCTGTACCGATTGATAAAATTAAGTAGTTTCCTCATGAGTGCTCCTGCAAAATAAAGGCGACAAGCCGTCGCTCGAAAGGAAAAATATAGCAAGTAATTGCCAGTTTGAAAACCGAATAAACTCGCCATCCGAAAATGCTTTTTATACAATAGAGGGATGCTTGACATTTAAGGGAGTGGTTATGAAGAAAATCAAGGTTTGGGATCTGCCCATTCGACTGTTTCACTGGTCTTTGGTGGTGATGATCGTTGTTTGTATCTATACCATTAACGTGGACAATGTGACAGCGCATCAATACGCAGGGACATTTGTATTGGTGTTATTGCTTTTTCGTGTGCTTTGGGGAGTATTGGGCAGCACGACGGCAAAATTTTGGGACTTTGTGAAAGGGCCGGTGTCTGCGTATCAATATTTACGCTATGGCATCACAAAAACAGAAGGGCACAATCCGCTCGGGGCTTATATGGTGCTTTTTATGTTGCTTGTGCTTTTTACGCAAACAATCACAGGGTTATTTTTAACAGATAACACCTATTTACACCAAGATTCACCCTTATATAAATGGGTGAGCAGCGATACGCGCGCAGTTTTAAAAACCATTCATCAATACAATCTTTATGTGATTTATACGATGGTGGGATTACATGTGGCAGCGATTGTGCTCTATTTCTTAGTCAAAGGGCAAAATTTGGTGAAAACAATGGTTGTCGGTACCCGTACAGAGAATGAGTGCCACACGCCATTTGCAACCTCCATTGAGGGCAATCGTCCGTGGTTGGCATTGCTCATCTTTGGTTTAGTGGGCATTTTGGTGCCTTATTTCTTATATGGCTATGTGAAAAACATTGGTTTGATCACATGGATTGAAAATACATTGATTTGGTTAAAAGGATTATTGTTGTGAGTCGCAGTTTATTAAAATCATCCGCTTTAGAGCGCATAGGAATCGCTATGATGCTCATCATTCCTATGACGCTGATTTTGCTATTTGTGGTTTACAGCAAATAGTGCGCGCGGATGGCATCGATGTCGGCGAAGAGCGCTTCTTTAAGATATCGATCGCTCGTTTTATGGGTGGCTTGTATGGTGTGAAGGGCAGTGTCTAAATACGCTGCTTTCACGCCAAATAAGCGCTCAATCGTCGCTTTAGGGATCTCTACGCACGCCATCTTTTCATGTTCATGTTTACGCGCCTCATAAAGCGCAACGGCTGAATCATTTGAACGTAAATAATCCTCCATAATGTCATCGATGTGTACATCGAGTGCGCTCAGTAATAAATAAGCTCCAAAACCGGTGCGATCTTTACCCGCGCTGCAATGAAACAGCATGGTTTCGCCGCGATTGGCACAATCAATGAGCGTGCGGTATTGATGATGAAAATGCGTGGGCAATTTCTCATAGATGGATTGGTAATAAAAATCAATGTTCTCTTCTGTTAAATGGTTTAAGTCAAAAGTGTTGTGATCAAATAAATTTGCAACATTAATGGCAGCCGCTTGACGAGGAAATTGTGCATTAAAGGTTTGTGTCAATTCAGGGCGCTTTTCATCTTCTTCCCGAAAATCAATAATTGTGTCTAAATTGAGTGCATGCAAGCGTGAAAAGTCATCTTTTGTGCCATATTCAGGTGCGGCGCTTCGAAAAAGTTTATTTGCGCGAATGGCCGCATTTTCTCTGGTCTTAAGGGGTGAGAAGTCTCGGAAATTTAAGATGGAATTCATTGGGTACTCCTAAAAAATGATCTATTTTTATACATATGCTTGCCAAGCTTATTATAAATGGATATTATACGCACCTCAACGCAATCCATGCCTGGGTGGCGAAATTGGTAGACGCAGCAGACTTAAAATCTGCCGACCCTTAACGGTCGTGCCGGTTCGATTCCGGCCCTAGGCACCATATATATCAAAAAAACCTGACTTTATGTCAGGTTTTTTGTTGCCTGTCGAAAAAGCCCACCAATCCTTGGTGGGCTTTTTTATAGTGAATACTTTCCCCGTGACAATGTCTGTCTTTAGACGTTATCATAAGCGCGATCATGATCGATATTAATAATATTTCATTGAGTTTAAATAAACATCAATGAGTTTTTTAGATTTTCTAAATTAAATTTGTACTGAGTGAGTTGCGAATGCACATAAAAAAAGGTTTCAAGTATCAAAGAAATATGGTGACACTGTTATGTGGCTTAGCCATTGCATCTTGTGCAGTGAATGATGGACATCAGACACACACATGGGATCCTGTGGAAGATGATCCAAATTATGTGTTAAAAGCGCAAGCAAGTGAACAACCTTCGAAACAGATTCATGGTACGCTCTCTTTACAGAGAGCAGCAGAAGAGATTCTCAAATACCATCCACGTGTTGCTCAAGCAAAGGGCAATGAAAGCAGTGAGCAAGAGCGCATCAACATTGCCAAAGCAGGATATTATCCTCAGATCAGCGGTGGATTGGGCACACAATATAACAATAATCGCTCCCGTAATGATCGATACGGCAAAGATTACATCCAAAATTTAAATCTTGAAGTGAATCAAGTGTTGTATGACTTTGGCAAAACCGCGAGTGCCGTTAAAAGTGCAGAATATGGTTATTTAGGCGCAAAAGCCTATACAAACATGACCAATGAGGAGCTGGTGCATGCCGCGTCCTTAGCGGTGATCTCAACAGAGCGTTATCAAAAAATGATCAATCTTGCAAAAGAGCAAGTGGCGCGTGTGAAAGATTTAGGTGGCTTGGTAGAACAGCGTTATGAAAAGGGCGCAAGTAACTTGTCTGATGTGTATCAGGCGCGTTCGCGTTTAGATGATGTGCAGTCAGAAGAGCTCGATACGATTTCACAATATCAAAGCATTTTGCGCACGTTAGGGATCATCACAGGACAGCGTGACATTACAGGTGCACAAGTTGGTCAATTGCCCGCGGCGCTCTCTTTTGCTTGCTCAACCGAGCCTGACTGGAAAAAAGTCCCCGCATATGCAGTTGCTGAATTAGAGGCTGAGCAAGCGTTGGCAGATTTAGAGCGCGCGCGTGCTAATGAATTGCCCACCATTGCACTACGTGGCAATGCATCCCATCCTTTAAATGCGAAACCTCGTTATGGTTCACGTACAGATGCCACCGTAGGCTTAAATGTGACGGTGCCTGTGTATCAAGGTGGCAGTTTATCTGCATCGAAACGCGCCGCACAAGGGCAAGCGGAGTCTGCTGTAGCACGTAAAGCCAATGTTCAGCTGGAAATTGGTCAAAAAATGACAGAAGCCCAAGTGCGTTTAGAGAATTTAAAGCAGCGTGCAAATTTATTGTCTCGTCGTGTGGAAAATCTAAAAAACACCAAAGAATTATATAAACAGCAGTACTTAGAGTTAGGTACGCGCTCATTGTTAGATTTGCTCAATTCTGAGCAGGAGTATCATCAGGCACGAATGGAAGTTGTGAACAATCAATTAGACATTGTTCAAACTCAAGTGGATTGTGCCTTTTATCAAGGTAAATTAATCAATCTTTTGAAGATTGAACCATAATTAAAATCAATGATGGGCTGCCATGATGATCCCCAACCGGTGTTTGGGGATTTTTTATTGAAAAGTGTATAGTTTTGTATATTGTCTTTTAGCAAAAAAATATATAATACCCTGAAATAACTAAGCAATGTATTGGAACAATATTTGTGAACGAGACAATAGACAATAACACAACGACGGAATCTTCCACACAGCAAACGGGTCGAAATCTCTATGCACCTTGGATAGAAGCCATTTTAATGGTGGCTAAACATTATCGTCTTGAGTGTTCAAAAGAGAGCATTTTGCTCACCAGTCAGTGGTTGCAACAAGAATCCACCGTCGATGTACTGCGCAGCATGGCGCGTCAAGCGGGTTTAACTTTAAGTGTGATTGCGCTTAAAGAGAGTGAATTGACCGTTTGGCGCTTGCCGTTAGTGGTGCAATTTAAGCAAGGGCAAATTGGGGTGATTGACACTTTAGATGATGCAGGCAACATCGGCATTACCTATTGTGGGGATCAAGGTGCGAAAAGCCGTATCAGCCAGAAAACGCTTTTAGAAAATGTCACCTTAGCATTGGTGCTGCGCCCATCGCACACAGTGTCGGATGCACGCATTGATGATTACATCAAGCCGCATGATCGCAATTGGTTTAAAAAGATTGTATTGCGTGATTGGAAGCCTTACAGCCATATTTTTATTGCATCTTTAGTGGTCAATATTTTGGCATTGGCCGGCATCTTATTCACGCGTCAAGTGTATGATCGCGTGATTCCGGCTGAATCTTATCCAACATTGTATGTGCTCTTTAGCGGTGTATTTGTGGCGATCATTTTTGGTTTTGTGATGCGAAAACTACGCACTCGAGTCACTGACTTATTGGGTAAGCGCGCAGATTTACGCATCTCAGATCGCGTGTTTGGTCATGCGCTTCGCATTAAAAATACGCATCGTCCACGTTCAACGGGCACATTCATCTCACAAATCCGTGAACTGGACAGTGTACGTGAGCTTTTGACCTCTACAACCGTGACGGCATTTGCAGACATGCCCTTTTTCTTTTTATTCTGCATTGTGTTTTGGTACATTGCCGGCTCTTTAGTGTGGGTGCCGATTGCCGCTGTGATTTTAATGATATTGCCTGGACTTTTAGCACAAGGTAAATTGCGCGCTTATGCCAATCAAGCCATGCGTGAAAGTGCGTTGCGTAACGCCATGCTTGTGGAGGCGATTCAAGGCAATGAAGACATTAAAACTCTGCAAGCGGAGCAGCGCTTTCAGGCGCAATGGAATAACTACAATGCAGTGGCTGCGGATGTGAATTTGCGTCTTCGCTCTTTGATCAGCACGCTCAACAGTTGGACGCAAAGTGTGCAAACGGCTGCCTTTGCAGTGATTGTGCTCTTTGGGGCGCCCATGGTGATGGATGGAGAGCTCTCCACAGGTTCTTTGATTGCAGCATCCATTTTAGGTGGCCGCATGATTGCGCCAATGGCGGGGATTACACAAATTCTCAGCCGTTGGCAACAAGCTAAAGTTGCACTCAGTGGCTTGAATCAATTGATGGAATTGCCTGTTGATCATCCTGTTGGGCAAAAGAAAGTGCATAAAAGTGCTTTGCAAGGGCACTATCAGATTAAAAATGCGCATTTTGCGTATCATGCAGAGCAACAAAATGCATCCCTTAGCATTAAAAATTTAGAGATTAAACCTGGCGAAACGATTGCGGTGTTGGGTCGCAATGGCGCTGGAAAATCCACATTGTTACAAGTTTTGTCCGGTCTATTAGAACCGAAAGATGGCACCGTGACCATCGATGGCGTGAGCCTTGGGCACATTGATCCTGCCGATGTACGCCGCGATATTGGTTTAATGGGGCAAAATTCAGGGCTATTTCATGGCACCATTCGTGACAATTTAACTTTAGGGGCGCCTTTGGCCACGGATGATGAGTTGATGCGTGCATTGAGCATGACCGGTGCATTGTCTTTCATTCAAAAAATTCCCACAGGACTCGATTATGTGATTGCTGAAGGCGGGCGCGGTTTATCGGGCGGGCAGCGCCAATCTTTATTGTTGTCCCGTTTGTTCATCCGCAATCCTCACATTGCATTGCTCGATGAGCCCACTTCCGCGCTTGATGAGGTGACGGAAAAACAATTCATTGCTGCACTTGATCAATGGCGCGTGGGTAAAACATTGGTGATCGCAACGCATAAAATGAGCATTGTGAATCTCGCCGATCGCATCATTGTGATTGATGATGGGCAGATTGTGCTCGATGACAATAAAGAGAATGCATTAAAACGCTTATCAGGCCAAGCATAAGCACAACAGTTTAAAGAAATCATAGAGGTTTGCATGGATAAAGCTAAGCAAAACAAACACATTTTGCTGATTGATCATGATGAGGATCAGCACCGTTATAAAGATGATATTGGGGATGCTGAGATTGTGAAATCATCGCGCATCATTTGGTGCTTTGTGTGCTTGATTATGGCCTTGATCATTTGGGCATACTTTGCGAATTTAGTGGAAGTTTCCACCGGTTCAGGCAAAGTGGTGCCCACATCAAGGGAACAGGTGATTCAATCGTTAGAAGGCGGGATCATTTCGGATTTACATGTGCGTGAAGGTGACATTGTAGAAAAAGATCAAATCCTTGCGCAATTAGATCTGACCAAAACAGAAGCAATCGTTGAGGAGAGCGCTGCAAAATACCGTGCCGCCTTAGCCAGCATCGCCCGTTTAGAGGCAGAAGTGGAGCAAAGTGATTTAATGTTTCCAGATGAGTTAGATGAATTTCCTGAACTCATTCAAGCAGAAACGCGTCTCTATAAAACGCGTAAAGATGCCTTGCAGCAGTCATTAAGTGGGCTTGAGCAATCCCTTAATTTGGTGAAATCTGAATTACAATTGACAGAAAACTTAGCTCAAAAGGGCGCCGCAAGCAATGTTGATGTGCTGAAATTACAGCGCCAAGTGGCAGATTTAGAGCTGCAAATCACCGATAAAATGTCTGAATACATGGTGCAAGCCCGCCAAGAATTAAGTCGTGTGCAGGCAGAGGCGGAATCATTAGAATCTGTGGTGCGTGGGCGTGAAGATTCTTTGTCCCGTTTAACATTGCGTTCACCGGTACGTGGCATTGTGAAAAATGTGATGCTAACGACGCGCGGCGGCGTTGTGCCACCAAATGGTGAGTTGATGCGCATTGTGCCACTTGATGATCAATTGCTGATTGAGGCACGCATCTCCCCGCGTGACATTGCTTATATTCATCCGGGGCAAGAGGCAAAAGTGAAGATCACAGCGTATGATTATGCCATTTTTGGTGGGTTAGATGGCCATGTGACGGTGATCTCGCCAGATACCATTCAAGATGAAGTCAAGCCAGATGTTTTTTATTATCGCGTCTTTATTTTGACGGATACAGATTCATTGGTGGATAAAAAAACAGGACACGCCTTTCCGATTGTGCCTGGAATGATTGCAACGGTGGACATCAAAACGGGTGAAAAAACGGTCTTTGATTACCTCATGAAGCCTTTTGGGCGCGTAAAAGAAGCATTGCGTGAGCGCTAAATGGTGACATGTTATAGAATGGGCGCACATGATCGAATAGAATAAAGGAACACACATGACAATCCATAAAATTGCCCTTTGCACGGTGTTGATCAGTGCGCTATTTTCACCGTTATTGGCCGATGAGGTGCAAACGAACCATTATCCAAATGGCCAAATTAAAAATGAAGCCCATTTTGTCGATGGCATTCAGCACGGCTTAACCAAACATTGGTATAAAAATGGCCAAACATCTATGGAAGTGATGTATGACCATGGTCAAGTGGTCAGTACAGTCTCTTATTATCCTGAAGGACAGATGCGTATGCGTGAAACCTTAGAGGATGCCACAGGGATTTTAACCACAGAAGCATGGTACAGCACAGGTGAAGTAAGCCACCGTTTTCAATCGAAAAAAGGGCGCAAAGAGGGAACACTCATCAAATATGCGCCAACGGGTTTAAAAGTGGCAGAAGTGAGTTATAGCGATGGTGTGAATGATGGTTGGTGTCGCACATGGGGCGAGCGCGATGTGTTAGAAACAGAGCTCTATTATGAAAAAGGCCGCCTTGATCGTCAGCGCTCCACTAAAGGAGATGTGTGTCGCGTGGACATTTGGCGCTTTGGTTTTCGTTGATTGAGTGAATCAATCGGGTGATTCATAAAACTGTCATATAATTGACGCATAATTGTCATATTTCTCAGGTGGAAGATGATGTATGCAGAAAACTATCTTGATCGTCGAAGATGATGATGCCTTAAGGCAGATGCTAGTCATGTTGATGCAAAGCAGCGGTTTTACGGTGCTCGAAGCGCGTGATCAGCCGGCCGCGCTCGCATTACTGAAAGCACAAACGGTGCATCTTGCTTTGGTTGATTGGATGATTCCAGGCGGCAGCGGCATTTTGTTAATCAAGCAGCTGCGTAAAGATGATGATCTAAAACATATTCCCATCATTATGCTGACGGCAAAAACCGCAGAAGATGATCAAATTGAAGGCTTTGATGTCGGAGCGGATGATTATGTCACCAAGCCCTTTTCAAATAAACAGCTTTTAGTGCGCATCAAAGCGCTGCTGCGGCGCGTTTATCCCGAGAATCAACCGCGCTTAACCATCCATAATCTTGCCATTGATGAAGCCTCGCATCGTGTGTTCATCGATGAAGAAGAAGTGCCGCTTGGTCCCACAGAATATAAATTACTTTGCTTTTTAATGCAGCGTGCTGAGCGCGTCTTCAGTCGTGATCAACTCATCGATCATATTTGGGGCAATGATGTGTACATCGATGATCGCACCGTGGATGTGCACATAGGCCGCCTACGCAAACAACTTGAACAAGGCGGTGTTGCCAAAATGATTCAAACGGTGCGCGGCGCGGGTTACCGTTTATCTGCTCAAGTCAAAGAGTGATCATTATGCTCAAGCAAACTTTCCTCAAGCGCTTTTTATTAGAACTTTTTTTAACATTATTGTTGTGCGGTGTAATAGGGCTGTTCTTTGGGCACTTCTTATTGGGCTTGCTGGTGGGATTTGTGGGTTTGGTGTGCTGGCATTGCTATCATCTCTTTCGCTTATCGCGCTGGATTTGGCAGAAAAATGCCTTGTATCCACCCGAAAGCTTTGGCAGTTGGGAGATCATTTATTATGGTCTTCATAAGCATCAACAGCGTTTGCGCTCACGGCAAAATGAGTTGGCACAGATCATCCGTTTATTTCGTCATGGCGTGGACACATCCCCGGATGCTTTGATGATTGTGGATGATGCAGGCAACATTCAATGGTGCAATCAGCGCGTGAAAACACAACTCAACATCCGCTGGCCCGATGACAAAGGGCAAAACATTGTCAATCTCATTCGTGATCCGGCATTGGCGGATTATCTGCAACAAGAAGATTTTAGCGAGCCGTTAACTTTAAAAATTCATCAAAAACATTATATGGAATTTCGGGTGCTGCCATATGAACACAGCCGCCATATCATTGTGGCGCGCAATGTGAATGACATTTATTTAGCCCAATTGCAGCGCAAAGACTTTTTCACGCACGCAAGCCATGAGCTCAGAACGCCGCTGTCGGTCGTCAAAGGTTATGTAGAGATGTTCGAAGAAGATTTAGTGCCAGAAGATCAAAAGGCGCAAACTTGGCAAAAAGTGCAGTCACAAATTGAGCGAATGGAATCACTCATTGGACAGATTTTATTATTAAGTAAAATTGAAAACATGTCCGCACATGCAGTGATGCATCGAATCAATGTGGCAGAGCTGTTAGATCAATGGATCAGCAGCATCGTTGAGGTGCATCCTGATTATGAGATTGTGGCGAACATTGAGGCGAATTTATCCATCATGGGGCACCAAGATCAGCTCTACAGCGTAATGTGTAACCTCATTGATAATGCCATTAAACACAATCCCGCCGGCACGAAGATTCAAATTACGTGGGCGCGGGCATCTAAAGGCGCGCTATTTAGTGTGCAAGACAATGGCGTTGGGATTGCAGGGCACCATTTGAATCGTTTAACTGAACGATTTTATCAAGTGGATGGCGCGCACACACATCAAAAAAACAGCTCAGGGCTTGGGCTTGCGATTGTTAAACATGCCCTTCGTCACCATGGCAGCGATTTAAGCATTGAGAGTTTTCCAAATCGCGGGTCAACCTTCTCATTTGTCATTCCTGCACATTTAATTGTGGCATAAAAACATTGTTGTCATCTTCTTGTCACATTCATTTTTTACACTAAGGTCAGTTGAATTAAAACATCTCTAACAAGGAGTTAAGCATGAAAAAGATTGGTTGGACCCTCGCATTGACTGCAGCCGTTTCCTTTAATGCAGCACACGCAGATGTGAACATTACAGGTGCCGGTGCATCCTTTCCAGCGCCTGTTTATGCAAAGTGGGCAGATACATATCATAAAGAGACGGGCGTTAAAGTGAATTATCAAGCGATTGGTTCATCTGGCGGCATCAAACAAATCAATGCAAAAACTGTGGATTTTGGTGCCAGTGATGCACCGTTATCTGACGATCAATTAAAACAAGATGGCTTAATTCAGTTCCCAACAGTCATTGGCGGCGTTGTGGTGGCAGTGAATGTCAAGGGCATTGAGTCCAATCAATTGGTGCTCGATGGTCAAACCCTTGGGGACATTTACTTAGGTAAAATCAAAAATTGGAACGATGCGGCAATTGCAAAATTAAATCCAAATGTGACCTTGCCCAATCAAGACATCAATGTGGTGCGCCGCGCAGATGGTTCAGGCACAACCTTTGTGTTCACAAGTTATTTAAGTAAAGTGAATGCTCAATGGCAACAACAAGTGGGTAAAAGTACAACAGTGAAATGGCCTGTGGGCGTTGGTGGTAAAGGCAATGATGGCGTTGCCGCGTTTGTACAACGTTTACCAGGCTCCATCGGTTATGTGGAATACGCATATGCCAAACAAAACAATTTGGCGTACACAAAACTTTATTCTGCAGATGGTCAAGTGATTTCGCCATCGGCAGACAGTTTTAGTGCAGCTGCAAAAACCGCCAATTGGGCAGAGACTTTTGCCCAAGACTTAACGTATCAATCCGGTGATAATGCATGGCCCATCACATCAACGACGTTCATTTTATTGCAAAAGGTGCAGGACAATGCTGAAAAAGGTAAAGCGGTGTTGAGTTTCTTTGACTGGGCATATCAAAATGGTCAACAAGCTGCGGTGGCATTAGATTATGCGGTATTGCCGGACAACGTGATTGCAGAGATCAAAAAAGCGTGGGCAACAACGCTCACAACCAAAGATGGCAAAGCACTCATTGAATAGGATCAGTCATCCCTATGGCTAAAGTGAAAAATACACAAAGATCCCCATCGAAGGTTGGGGATCTCATCTTTGATAATGTCGTTCGCGTGGCGGGCATTTTTGTC
The DNA here is from genome assembly GCF_002252155.1 of Wohlfahrtiimonas sp. G9077. Classification (GTDB taxonomy): domain Bacteria; phylum Pseudomonadota; class Gammaproteobacteria; order Cardiobacteriales; family Wohlfahrtiimonadaceae; genus Wohlfahrtiimonas. The sequence goes on along the minus strand of NZ_NEFD01000007.1, from coordinate 82,376 downwards.
CTGTTGCTGCTGAGCGGCATCATCATTTCTTTAATCATCGCCTCAATGCCGAGCATCAAAGAGTTTGGATTGCCGTTTTTATGGGATAAAAACTGGGATCCACCCATGGATGAATATGGCGCCCTGGTGCCCATTTATGGCACGATCGTTACATCCATCATTGCTTTGGTGATTGCGGTACCGGTCAGCTTTGGGATTGCTTTTTTCTTAACAGAGCTCTCGCCGTTATGGTTGCGCCGTCCGCTTGGGATCGCCATTGAGCTATTGGCAGCCATTCCTAGCATCGTTTATGGTATGTGGGGCTTATTTGTCTTTGCGCCCATTTTTGCAGAATATTTTCAGATGCCGATGAATGACATTCTTGCGAACATCCCGATTTTAAATCTCTTTTTTACAGGCCCAGCGTTCGGGATTGGTTTATTGGCGGCAGGTTTCATCTTAGCCATCATGATCATTCCGTACATCACATCAGTGATGCGCGATGTGTTTGAGCAAACGCCGACTTTAATGAAGGAAGCGGCGTATGGTATTGGCTGCACAACATGGGAATGCATTCGCTACATTGTGTTGCCGTACACTAAAAATGGTGTCATTGGCGGCGTGATGCTTGGTTTAGGGCGCGCCCTTGGGGAAACGATGGCGGTGACGTTCATCATCGGTAATACGTATCAATTAGACAGTTTATCGCTCTTTATGCCGGGCAACTCCATTACCTCATCCTTGGCCAATGAGTTTGCAGAGGCAGAGCCGGGCTTACATTCGGCTGCGTTGATGGAATTGGGTTTGATCCTATTTGTGATCACGTTCATTGTGTTGGCATTGTCTAAATTGATGTTGTTGCGCTTGAGTCAAAAAGAGGGGAATCGCTGATGAGAGATGAAAGCATGGCGATGCGTTTACAAAAGCGCCGCCGCATTAAAAATCGCCTGGCCATTGGCATTTCGATGATTGCCGTACTTTTTGGTTTGGTTTGGTTGGCGTGGATTTTATATGCCACGGTGACAAAAGGGATTGGTGGCTTATCTTTTGCTGTATTTACAGAGATGACGCCACCGCCAAACACTGAAGGCGGTGGTTTGGCCAATGCCATGATGGGCAGTTTATTGTTGGTGGGCGTGGCCACTTTGATTGGCACGCCGCTGGGTATTTTATCGGGCATCTATTTGGCAGAATATGGGCGCAAAAATTGGTTGGCAAACACGATCCGTTTCATCAATGATGTACTGCTCTCTGCGCCGTCCATCATCATTGGTTTATTTGTTTATATGATTATGATTGTGCCGATGGGGCATTTTTCCGGTTGGGCAGGGATTGTGGCATTGGCATTGATTCAGTTGCCCATCATTGTGCGCACCACAGAAAATATGTTGTTATTGGTGCCAAACAATTTAAGGGAAGCGGCCTATGCGCTGGGTACGCCGCGTTGGCGCATGATTTTAACCATCACCTTAAAGGCATCGATGTCCGGCATTGTCACCGGTGTATTATTGGCGATTGCGCGCATTGCAGGGGAAACGGCACCGTTACTGTTTACGGCATTGTCGAATCAGTTCTGGAGCACCGATTTGAATGCACCGATTGCCAACTTACCGGTCACCATCTTTAAATTTGCCATGAGTCCATTTAAAGAGTGGCAAGAGCTTGCTTGGGCAGGGGTTTTATTGATCACGGTGTTTGTGTTGTTCCTCAACATTTTAGCCCGCGTATTGTTCAGTCAGAAGAAAAGGTAAATCCATGACGCAAAATTCAACACACAATAAAATTGAAGTGCGCAATTTGAATTTTTATTATCAAAAATTTCATGCTTTAAAAGAGATTTCGATTGATATTAAAGCCAATGCCGTTACGGCGTTCATTGGTCCCTCAGGTTGCGGTAAATCCACATTGCTGCGCACATTCAATAAAATGTATGAGCTCTATCCTGAGCAACATGCGACAGGGGAGATTTTGCTCAATGGGCAAAACATTTTAACGGATCGCCGTGACATTTCATTGCTGCGCGCGCAAGTTGGCATGGTGTTTCAAAAGCCAACGCCTTTTCCGATGTCCATTTATGACAACATTGCCTTTGGCATTAAGCAGTTTGAGAAATTATCCCGCGTGGAGATGGATGAGCGCGTGGAATGGGCATTGACGAAGGCAGCGCTGTGGGATGAAGTGAAAGATAAGATCCATCAAAGTGGCAACAGTTTATCAGGCGGGCAACAGCAGCGCTTGTGCATTGCGCGCGGCATTGCCATTAAGCCTGAAGTGTTGCTGCTTGATGAGCCATGTTCAGCGCTTGACCCCATTTCTACAGGGCGCATTGAGGAGCTCATCACCGAGCTGAAAGACAGCTATACCGTGGTGATTGTGACGCACAACATGCAGCAAGCGGCACGCTGCTCTGATTACACAGCATTTATGTATTTAGGCGAGTTGGTGGAATATGGCAAAACCGATGACATTTTCACTGCGCCGATGAAAAAACAGACAGAAGATTACATTACCGGTCGTTATGGCTAAAAGGGGCGAGGCATGGATTATTTAGGTAAACACATTTCAGGGCAATATGATGCTGATTTAGCGCACATTCGCCGTGAAGTGATGACAATGGGCGGCTTGGTTGAGCAGCAGTTCAGTAACGCGATTCGCACATTGTTAGAGCATGATGTGGCATTGGCAGAGGCAGTGATTGCGGGAGATCAAAAAGTCAATCAGATGGAAGTGGCGATTGATGAAGCGTGCGTGAAAATCATTGCAAAACGCCAGCCAACGGCCAGTGATTTACGTTTGATCATGGTGATTTTAAAATTGATTGCAGAGCTTGAGCGCATCGGCGATTCGGCTGAAGCCATCTGTAAGATCGCGAAACAAGATTTTACCACTGAACAATTGAGTTTGTTAACCTCTCTAGAGGCGATGGGCAACAGCGTCATGAAGATGCTCAAAGATGTGCTCGATGCCTTCACGCGCATGGATATGGATGCTGCGTTGACAGTGTATTTAGAAGATAAACGCATTGCGCAAAAATATGATTTGGTGATCCGCCAAATGATGACCTTTATGATGGAAGATCCTCGTTCGATCCCGAATATTTTGATTGCGTTAAATTGTGCACGCTCCATCATGCGGGTGAGTTCTCGTTGCCAAAACATCAGCGAATTGGTCTTTTATTTTGTCAAAGGGCAAGATTATCGCCACGTGGGTGATGATGTGATTGAAAAGCTCTTAAAAGAGCGTGAAAATCAAGCTTAAATTTCAGATAAATGTTTGAAATCATTTTAGTTGATTACGATCAAGGATCGAAGGTAAGGGCTAAGCTATACTGATCTCAGTGGTTCCTAAAACTCTACTAACAAGGGGGATGAAGATGGGTTGGTTTACGATGCCGGTGATGTTCAGTTTATTGGGTGTGGCATTCATTATTGGGTTTGCTGCATGGATGTATTGGTTTGTGAGTTCAAAAATTAAAGAGGAAAACTCACAAAGCCAATCATAATCATCTTCTGACGATCATCAACGATCATGGAAAATGCTTCACGCCGTAAAGGAATCATCCTTTATGAACTGAAGTATTTTTTTTGCACACTCATCAGAGAAAATCAGTCCTGTGTGGCTCACTGGTAAAATGGTGTGATCGGTCATGCCTTTGATTTTGGTCTCCTCAATGGTGACAGTGCCATCTGAGGGAATGTTTTTGCCGCGTGCAAAAAGTAAACGGGCGCCCATTGATGAATGCCCAGCAATTGAACCTAATGGAATGTTTGGCCATTGCCATTCGTTGTGCTTTGGCAACAGTGTGGCAAGGCTTTTACCCATCAATGCATCTAAACGATATTGTTGCACAAATGTGACCACCGAAGCGCCTTGCCACGGCGTGCCAAGTGTGACCACCTTTTGCACCTTGGTGATGTCTGTCAGTAATGGGATGGCTTGTTGTGCCAATAAACCACCTAAACTGTGGCAAACCAAAATGACAGGGCCATCAATTTTTTCAATGTAATCGGCTAGGCGTTCGGCGCTCTGTTCTGTGGATTGCGTCAGCGTGTGATAGGAGAAAATTTCTGTTTGATAATCGTGATGTTTAAAAAAATGCTTGAGGCGGACCATGACGACGCCAGACATAAAGAGTCCATGAACGAGGACGATAGTGGGCATCGGTTGTAGAGTATTTGCGAGCATTATTCATCCCTATATTTGATAATATTATTAAAAAGTATATATTAATAATTAATATAAATTATTTTAACATGATCGGCATGTCGGATCTATCATAATGCATTTGAAAACATTTGTAAGGGTTATATGGTGAAAAAATAACGATTTTTATTTAAAAAATATATGTTATTGACTTGCAATTATACATAAATTATTGAAATTATCTTGTAAGATGCTGTCTTTAATTTAAGAAAATAAATTGCGTAAACTTATGTAAGGGCGTAATCTTATTTCCATGATTTAGGCATTGATTAAAGATGTTCCGATCATGTTTTCAAATGGAAAAACAGAAAGGGGAACGATAATGAAAACCAATATGGTCTACAGAGCGAATGAATACAATGTGTGTGAACGCGGCAACTATCGCAGCCATCGCTTTTTCTCTTATGGCGGCTTTTATGATGCGGATCGTACGCAGTTCGGAACCTTGCGTTTATTGAATAATAACTTTTTTACAGGTCCAGGGCGCTTTGGCCAGCAGCATCACAGCGATTTAGAAGTGATCATTATGCCTTTAAATGGTGAAATTGAATATACGGACAATCGAGCGCATCGTTCAATTGTGAAAAAAGAAGAAGTGCTTGTGGTGAGTGCAGGAACAGGCTTAAGTTATGCCATTAACAGTGTGAATCCTAAAGAAGAAGTCAATTATCTAAAAATTTGGGTTATGCCTCGCAGACGTGGTTTAACGCCGCGTCATCAAGTGTGTGCTGTGGATACAGATATGTTTGCCAATCGTTTTCACTATTTTGTTGCACCTGATAATGTGATCAGCAAAGATCGCGCCGTGATTCATCAAGATGCATGGGTTGCGGCTTCAGAAGTCGATCCTAAGAAAAAAATCACCTATACGAAGAAAGATGCCAAAAATGGTGTGTTCATTCGTGTGTGCTATGGCGACATTAAGGTGCGTGATCATGTCTTGTCAGAAGGCGATTGCATTGCTTTTGATGATAAGCAAGACATCAAGATTGAAGGCGTTACGCAAAATCGTTTTGTTTTGCTGGAATTGCCGATGAATGTAACGCTGTACGATTCAGAAGATTCGATCACTATCCCACCTAAGATGTAATCGAAGAATCGTCAGCATTACTAGAAGCAAAGCCTGATTTTATCAGGCTTTTTTCGGTTGTTTGGCCACCCAAAGGGAAATTAAAATGATGGTGGAACCAATGGTGAATTCAATCGGCATGTCAATCGTGCCGCCAAACAATAGATTGATCACAATTCCAAATGGAATGAGCAGGTTGTTCATCACCGATAATGTTGCGGCCGATACTTTCGTTGCGCCTTGCAGCCACAGATATTGCCCAAGTCCTGTGGCTAAAAAGCCTACATAAAACAGAGATAAGAGCGTGCTGGTTTGCACGGTGAACTTTGTCGTGCCAAGCAGTAACCATGTTGGGAAGACAATCACAAAAGCGCCGGCAAAGAACCAAAAGAAACTTTGATAATTTTTATTCGATTGCTTTTGTGTGCGTTGATAAAACGTTTGGCCAAAGGCAAAGACAAAGTTGGCCGCCTGCATGAGTACAAAGCCCATGATGAAGGATGGGGAAATGGCTTGATAACGAATGATCGCAGCACCAATCACCGCTAAAAATGCAGCCACAAATGCACGAGATTGAAAGGTTCTGTCAAAAAAGCTTCGAATGATCACAATGTAAATCGGCGTTGTGATGGAAAAGAGCAAAACTTCAATCACGCTGATGTAATGGAACGCTTGATACAAAAAAATGTACGTCAAACCAAATTGGCATGCGCCCACAAGCATCAATTGCCAAATGTCTTGATACGATGTTTTACGCACAAAGGGCAAAAAGATCACGATGCCGCACATAATGCGAATCAAAACGGCTAAATAAGGATCCACAAAAGGGGCGATGTAAAGGCCAATCAGTGAAAAAGAGAGTGACCACAAAATGGAGATGACGGACAGTTCTAACATAATGAATTTTGCTGAGCTAAAAACGACATCATAGTGCAGCCCTTGGTAAAAAGCGAATATTCTCAAACGACCTGATATAATTTGCCCTTTGATTCAGCATGCAGACGATCATGGCACAAACAATACAGACAAAGAAAAAACGCGGTCTTTTAGGCTCACTCTTCACCATCAGCGCATGGACGTTGGTTTCACGGATTTTAGGCCTTGTGCGTGATATTGTATTTGCAAGCTTCTTTGGCGCAAGTGCCATGATGGATGCATTCAATGTGGCCTTTAGAATTCCGAATCTATTTCGTAGATTTTTTGGGGAAGGGGCGTTTAACCAATCATTTGTGCCGGTTTTCAGTGAATATTATGAGAAAAAGCGCGATCAATTGCCGCTGTTTGTGGCAGAAGTGTCTGGATCTTTAGGCATTGTGTTGCTTGCGATTACCGCTCTTGGCATCCTCTTTGCACCTGAATTGGTCACAGTGTTTGCAAACGGCTTTAAAGCGGACCCTGAAAAATTTGCCCTAACGGCAGATTTGGTACGCATCATGATTCCATATGTCTTTTTAATCTGCATGCTTGCGATGTATTCGAGCATTTTAAATTCACTTGATCGCTTTGCCTTGCCTGCATTGCTGCCAAGTTTGTTGAACATTGCCTTGATCATTGGCGCTTTTGTGAGCGTGGAATTTTTAGAGATTCCCATTATGGGCTTGGGTTATGCCGTATTGATTGCGGGAATTTTGCAATGCATGATCATTATGATGAGTGTGCGCCGCCAAAATTTATTGACGAAAATGCCGCGCGTTGCGTTTGATGCACCGGGCGTGAAACAAGTGATTGTGTTGATGGTGCCGGCGTTGATTGGCTCATCAAGCAGTCAGATCAATATTCTCATCAATACGCAATTGGCATCGCGCTTAGAAACAGGCAGCGTGACATGGCTCTACTATTCCGATCGCTTGGTGGAATTTGCATTGGGCACGGTTGCAGTTGCCTTAGGCACGGTTGTGTTGCCCAAATTGTCCCGTTTAAATGCATTAAATGATCGTGAAGGCTTTGAAAAAACCGTCAATTGGGGCATTCGCTTGGCATTGGTGCTTGGCGTGCCATCAAGCATTGGGCTGATCATTTTGGCAGAGCCTTTATTGGCGCTTCTTTTCATGCGCGGCGCTTTTACTTTGTATGATGTGAAGATGTCCGCCTTGAGCTTGGTCACTTATGGCACAAGCATTGTGGCGTATTTTCTCATTAAGATTTTAGCGCCCGTGTATTACTCAAGGCAAGATACCAAAACACCGCTGAAATTTGGTTTAGTGGCCATTGGTGTGAACATTGCATTGCAATTTGTCTTGGTGCGTTATTATGCGCATGCAGGGCTTGCGCTTTCGACCTCGATTGCGGCGTGGGTCAATGCAATGCTGTTGATGATGGGTTTGCATCATTTGGGCATTTATCGCATTCAGCGCTTATGGACAGGGCAATTGTGGGTGATTGTGCCTGCGAATATTATGCTCGGCATTTTCTTATATTGGGTCTCAACGTATCAGGACTTTTGGTTTGATTCAGGCTTATTGCCACGCTTAGCGGCGCTTGTAGTGGTTATGATGGTGGCACTGGTGGGTTACTTTGCAACGTTACATGTGCTTGGATTTTCTGTGAGGCAATTCAAAAATGTCTCGTAAATACATTGATCTGGATCAAAAAGTAAAGTTTTGTATGTAAATTATCCATGTGTAAATTTTTGTTTGAGCTTTCTGATCATTTCGCGTATTGTGTCACCTACTAAGCAGCTACAGACTGAATGACACTGCACAAGTTTGAGAAATAACAAGGTTACATAACAATAATTGAGCAAGCGCCTAAAATTAGGCGCTTTTTTTATGTAGTGTTTAGATCACTTTGCGTACAAATGCATCCTCGCTGATGCCTTGTTTTAAGATGATTTTTGCCCATTCTTTTGCAGAATGTAGCGAATGATCCTTATAGTTACCACAGGCAACACGCGCAATGCCTTGCACCTGATCAATGGTGTAATCATCTTTGACGATTGTTTCCAATGTGGCTTTAAGCGCTTTGGCAACATCAGTTGCGCTCGGTTCACCCCACGCAATCAAATGAAAACCTGTGCGACAGCCAAAGGGTGAAATGTCAATGATGCCATCTAAGTGATTGCGCATCAAATCTGCAAAAATATGCTCCATGGTATGTAAGCCACAGGTTTCGATCGCCACTTCATTGGGTTGTGTCAGTCGCACATCGAAATTGGTGATCACATCACCTTTTGGGCCATTTTCTGTTGCGATTAAACGCACGTATGGGGCAATCACTTTGTCATGATCAAGGGTAAAACTTTCAACTTCTGCCATTTTTATCTTCTCCTATATGTTTGGTTGGTTATGTAATATATATACATTAAAAATTCATGGCACGGAAGGCTAAAGCTTCAGTTAAATGTGTGGCCTTAATATCATCTGATCCTTCTAAGTCAGCAATGGTGCGGGCAACGCGTAAAATTCGATGAAAACTTCTTGGGGATAAATTTAATCTTTTTTGTGCTTTATCCATCAATTCGAGTTCTTTGATGCCAAGATGACAATCTTCATCGATCTCGCGAACAGAGAGCAGTGCATTGTGTTTGCCGCGTCTTGCCAATTGACGGGCACGGGCTTTGAGGACGCTTTCTCGCATCTCGCTTGAGGATTCGCCCAATTGTGTCGATTGCAGCTCTGATGTCATCAGGCGCGGCACTTCCACATGAAGATCGATGCGATCTAAAAAAGGCCCTGAAATTTTATTACGATAACGAGCCACGGCATCGCTGCTGCATTGGCATGCTTTTTCTTTGTCCCCATAAAATCCGCAAGCACAAGGATTCATTGCCGCAATCAATTGAAATTGTGCAGGAAATTTTGCTTGGCTGGTGGCGCGTGAGATGTGAATTTCTCCTGATTCTAAGGGTTCTCGCAGAGTTTCAAGAACTTTGCGATCAAATTCAGGCAATTCATCTAAAAAGAGCACGCCATGATGAGCAAGGGAGATTTCGCCGGGGCGCGGATTAGAGCCGCCACCGACAAGCGAAACAGAAGATGCTGTATGATGTGGTGCGCGAAATGGACGAATGCCAAATTGTTCAATGTCAAAGCCTTGATGGCTGACAGAAGCAATCGCCGCCGCTTCGATGGCTTCGGCTTGTGTCATGTCCGGCAAAATCGTCATAAAGCGTGAGGCAAGCATGGTTTTACCGGTGCCCGGCGGGCCAATCAATAAGATGTTGTGTCCGCCACTTGCGGCAATTTTCAGCGCACGTTTTGCAAAGACTTGTCCTTTGATATCGAGCATATCAAGGTGCGAATGCATGTGATGAATGTCCGCTTCATCAGGTGGACTCAGCGTAGTTTTCTGCTCTAAAAATGTCACCACTTCTTTTAAGGAATTGGCCACTAAAATATGAGGGCTGTCTAAAAATCCCACTTCATTGCTGCGATCTTTTGGAATGATGATGTTTTTATGGTGGGAGACAGCCGCAATCACCGTAGGCAATAAACCACGAATGGCGCGTAAGTCACCGGTTAAGGCCAGTTCACCAATGAATTCATGTGTGTCGATTAAGGGCGATTGCAATTGTCCGGAGGCGATCAATACGCCAAGGGCAATGGAAAGATCATAACGTCCGCCTTCTTTAGGCAGATCGGCTGGGGAGAGATTGACGGTGATTTTACGCGCAGGGAACTCAAAGCCTGAGTTGATGATGGCCGCGCGAACGCGGTCTTTGCTCTCTTTGACGGCGGTTTCTGGCATCCCGACGATGTGAAAGGCAGGTAAACCATTGCTGATGTGAGTTTCAACGCGAACAATCTCAGATGTGAGCGCCTTTTGTGCACGCGTATAAAGAATGGATAAATTCACACTTCACCCTCTTTATGTGATTGATTATGATCATTAATCTACCACGAGTGTGAAGTGTGTTTGATTGATTTGTTAAATTAACGACCCGCCATGATTTGCGTTTCATCTAATGTGGCAATCTCGATGCCTTTCATTGGCGCGCCTAAGTTTCTAGACAATTTTGCCAACAATTCAAAATCTTCGTAGTTTGCCGTTGCTTGTACGATGGCGCGTGCAAAAGCTTCTGGATTTTCAGATTTGAAAATGCCTGAGCCCACAAATACGCCATCTGCGCCTAATAACATCATTAATACCGCATCTGCTGGTGTTGCAACGCCGCCTGCAGCATAGTTCACCACAGGTAAGCGACCATTTTTCTTAATGTCTTTGATCAGTTCGTAAGGTGCGCCGATGTCGCGTGCATATACCATCAACTCATCATCAGATTTTGTGGTCAACAAACGGATCTCTTCATTCACTTGGCGCATGTGGCGCACTGCTTCTACGATGTTGCCTGTGCCAGGTTCGCCTTTAGTACGAAGCATTTTAGAGCCTTCACCAATGCGGCGAAGTGCTTCACCTAAATTGCGGCAGCCACAAACGAATGGCACTTTGTAATCGCTTTTGAGTAAGTGATACACGTCATCTGCTGGCGTCAATACTTCGCTTTCATCGATGTAGTCAATGCCGATCGCTTCTAAAATGCGCGCTTCTGCAATGTGGCCGATGCGCACTTTTGCCATGACTGGAATGGATACAGAAGCTTTGATGGCGTGGATCAATTCAGGATCTGTCATGCGTGCTACGCCGCCTTCTTTACGGATGTCTGAAGGTACACGTTCTAAAGCCATCACCGCAACGGCACCTGCCGCTTCTGCGATTTTTGCTTCTTCTACGCTCACAACATCCATGATTACGCCGCGTGGTGGCATCACAACTTCTTGACTCATTTTTTTCCCCTTTGATTGGTTTTGTTTAAAAGTAACACTAGCCTACCAAGGGAAAAACCGTCATCATAGAACCAGTTGGTTGCTTTTTATACCATCCACTTTTTTAAAGGATGCAACATGTTTGTGATTGACCGAGATCATCGTAAACCTTTTTATCAGCAAATTATTGAAATGATTGAAGAAGCCATCATCAATGGCCAATTGCCAGCCGGGGCAAGATTACCCTCAGAGCGCGCCTTGAGTGAACGATTAATGGTCAATCGTTCCACCGTCATTCGTGCATTTGATGAATTGGCAGCGCGCAACATCATTATTAAGCGCGCGGGTTCTGGCACCTTTGTGAATGATCAAAAATGGGGCTTATTGACCCATCCATCCCTCAATTGGCGGCACAATAGTTTGGATCAATTGTTCCAGCCGCGACCATCATCTGTGCGCCCGCAGCAACACAGTTATGATCTACGAAGCGGCGATTTACCCATTGATCTTTATCCGCCATTACAATTGCCAGAAACCGATTGGCAAACGTTAATCCATGCAGAATTGCAAGATGACAGCGCGCGTCTTGGCATTGTCTCCTTGCGGGAAGCGGTACAACGCTATTTGTATGAGCGCTTTCGCTATAAAGTGCCGATAGAACAAATTTTAATCACTTCAGGCGCGCAGCAAGCCATTTCGTTGATTGCTTTGGGCTTGTTAAAACCGGGAGATGCCATTGGCATTGAGCAACCCTCTTATTTTTATGCGCTGCCGATTTTTCAATCGGTTGGGCTACGAATTTATGGCATTCCGGTGGATCAGCAAGGCATTTGCATAGATAAGCTAGATGAGTTGGTGCATAAACATTCTCTGAAAATGCTGTTTGTGAATCCGAATTTTCAAAATCCCACAGGTTACGTGATGAGCCCGCAGCGTAAAAAGCAATTGGTGGATTTTTGTCATCGTAAAAAACTGGCAATCGTGGAAGATGATGCGTACAGCCAATTAAAACTCCATTCAACGTTGGATGTATCGCCCATTGCTCAGCATGATAATCACGGCAACACCATTTACATTGGCTCATTGTCCAAATATTTAGGGCGCTCCATTCGCATTGGTTGGATGATTGCACCGGCGGCGGTTGTCAATAATTTAGCAAACATTCGTCATCAATTAGATTCAGGTTTGAGCGCGTTGCCACAAGTGATGGCGGAAAATTATCTCAATCATTATGCAGATCAACACGAGCAATTGCTGCGTGACACTTTATCGATGCGCATGCAGCATTGCGTGGCGCACTTACGCAACATTTTGCCGAATCATTATCGATTTGATGTGCCCCAAGGCGGCTTTCATCTCTATTTGACGCGCCTTGATCATCACAAAGCGTATGAAAAACCGATTGTGCAGGATTTAGCGGATCATCAGATTCTTGCCACAGAAGGTGAGTTTTTCGGGGATGCACGCATTAAAAACAGCGCCCGCATCAGTTTTGTGCATGCTACAATCGCCCCATCCGAATCCCATTAAGAGACGATAATCATGAAAAAAAGTTTTGATCAATACGCACAAAAATATGACAGTTGGTTTTTAGACAACAGCAATGTATTGATGTCAGAAGTTAAATTGGTGGCCAAAACCTTAGAAGGCTGTGAGAACATTGTATCTGTCGGCTGTGGCAGCGGTTTATTTGAATCCATTTTGCGCCAAGAGTTTGGCATTCACATCACAGATGGCGTCGAACCCTCAAAAGATATGGCGGCAATTGCGGCGAAACGTGGCTTAGAAGTGATGATTGAAACAGCAGAAAATTATGATTATCTTGGCCGCACCTATGACACCATTTTGTACAACGGTTGCCCAGGTTACATCACAGATTTAGGCAAAGCATTGACCAATAGTTTCAATGCGCTCAATCCCGGTGGCAAAGTGATTGTGATCGACATCCCAAAAGAGAGCGGTTATGGCTTATTGTATAACTTGGCAAAAGCGGTGAAATCTTGGGATCATCCTTTATTAACAGGCGTTTATCCGCGCAATCCTTATCCCATTGAATTGGTGGATCAAGCGAATTGGCGCACCACAGGCGAGAAGATCGACATCATGGAAAAAGTGGGTTTTGTGGATTTTGAATTCTATCAAACCTTAACCACGCATCCGGTCTACTCAGACTCACAGATTGAAGAACCTGTGAGCGGCTTTGATAAAGGCGATTATGTGGCCATTTGTGCATATAAACCGAAATAATGCAGTGGAGTGAAGCGGTATGGCAAGCGCAATTGCCATTGTATGAAACCACAAAGCAGTTGCCTTTTATTCAGCAATTGATGAAAGGCACATTGGCAAAAGAGCGCTTTACCTTTTACATTGAGCAAGATGCTTTGTATTTACGTGGCTTTTCTGCGGTGTTGTTGCACTTTGCACAACGCATGACAGATCCCCGTTATCAGCGCTATTTTGAAGGCTTTGTGGCAGAAAATATGGCCGGTGAACAAGCGCTGCATGATCAATATCTCACGCGGGATTTATCTAGCATTACTGAGAGTGAAACGCTCAAAGGTTTTCTCAACTTTTATGATCAATTGTGCAATGCGCCCATAGAGATTGCATTGGCAGGGATTTTGCCTTGTTTCATTGTGTATCAGCGCCTTGGGCAATACATTTATGCGAATCATGCGCGGGAAAATAATCCATATACGGCATGGATTGATATGTATGCGGGCATTGAGCATGCTGAATCTGTGCATAAATTGCGAGAAGTGTGTGATGATTATGGTGCACATGCATCGACTGAGTTGCAGCAAGCAATGATGGCGAGTTACCGCGAAGGTTGCTTGTGGGATCAGCGATTTTGGGTGAGTTGTTATGCGCTTGGTGCATGAATATGAAACAAAATAAGTGAATGAATACAAGTCATTAAGTGATTATGTAAACCATAAAATATTTTAATTGTTTGACATAAAGCGTTGCGGGGTTACAATTTTACCTGTTTGATTAACCAAAACAGAGTGAATATGAGAACAACACAACGCTTTTTTGTGACCGGCACGGACACAGAAATTGGTAAAACACGCATCACTGCGGGTTTATTGGAAAAAGCTGCCCGTTCAGGTTTGCAATCTTTGGGCATTAAGCCTGTGGCCAGCGGCAGTGAAATGACCATCAATGGCCTTCGCAATGAAGATGCTCTCGCTCATCAAGCGGCATCATCTTATCCTTGTCCATATGACATCATTAATCCTTTTTGCTTTGCACCTGCGATTGCGCCCCACATTGTGGCAGAGCAAGAGAAAGTCACCCTTACTGTTGCCAGCATTACAGAAGCCTTAAAGCCTGCATTATCAGAGCCGGCGGACTTTGTCTTGGTGGAAGGTGCAGGCGGTTGGCACACGCCTTTAAATCAAACAGAGTGTTATTCTGATTGGGTCAAAGCAGCAGGTTTACCGGTTATTGTTGTGGTGGGCGTGAAATTGGGGGCCATTAATCATGCATTATTGACGGTGGAATCCATTGAGCGTTCAGGTTTAACGGTGGCCGGTTGGGTGGCCAATTGTGTAGATCCTGACATGCCCTATCAACAAGAAAATCTGGATTATCTCATGGCACACATGCCGGCGCCTTGCCTTGGCATCGTTCCATTTTTACAAGCGGATGAAAGCGCCGCTGATCATTTATCCCTTCCTTTGGACGCATAAACAATGACAGAAAATCAAAAATGGATGCAGCGCGATTTATCCGTGGTGTGGCATCCGTGTACGCAAATGAAAGATCATGAAACCTATCCTTTAGTGCCCATTAAGCGCGGGGAAGGGGTTTGGCTGTATGACTTTGATGACAACAAATATTTAGATGGCATCAGTTCATGGTGGGTGAATGTCTTTGGTCATGCGAATCCTAAAATCAATCAAGCTGTTAAAAATCAATTGGATCAATTGGAGCATGTGATCATGGCAGGTTTTACCCATGAGCCGATGATTCGCTTGTCTGAAGAGTTGGTGCGCATCACGCGTGATGGCTTAGATTACTGTTTTTATGCCGATAATGGCTCATCGTGCATTGAATCTGCTCTTAAAATGAGCATGCATTATTGGCGCAATGTGGGCGAGCCCACGAAGAATAAATTTGTCACCTTTACCAACAGTTATCATGGTGAAACGGTGGGCGCGATGTCTGTAGGCGATGCGCCTTTATATACGCAAAGCTATAAATCAATGCTCTTTGATACCTTTAAAGTCACAGCGCCTGATCTGTATGAAAAAGCAGAAGATGAGACGGTAGAAGCGTATACGTTAAAGCGCTTTGCGGAGATGGAAGCATTGATTCATGAGCATCATCATGAGATTGCTGCCGTGATCATTGAGCCTTTGGTGCAATGTGCCGGCGGCATGCGCATGCATTCGCCTTTGTATTTAACAAAATTGCGCGAACTGTGTGATCAATACAATGTGCACATCATTTTGGATGAAATTGCCGTTGGCTTTGGGCGCACCGGTACAATGTTTGCCCATGAGCAAGCAGATATGGTGCCAGACTTTTTGTGCTTATCAAAAGCATTGACGGGCGGTTATTTACCCATGTCTGTGTGCATGACCAGCAAGAAAGTTTATGATGCATTTTATCGTGAATATCATCCTGAATCGGTCTTTTTACATTCCCACAGCTATACAGGCAATGCGTTGGCATGCAGTGCAGCTTTAGCGACATTGTCCATCTTTAGAGAAGATGATGTGATCAATCAGAATCAAGCGTTGATCCAAGCTTTTGCAAAATATACAGCGCCTTTAAAGGATCATCCAAATGTGGCAGAAGTTCGTCAAACAGGGATGATCACGGCGATTGAAGTGGTGAAGGATAAGGCAACGCGCACGCCATTTTCATGGGAAAGCCGCATTGGGCTGAAAATGTTTGATTATGCCATGAAGCACGGTTTGCTCATTCGTCCATTGGGTGGCATTGTCTATTTCAATACGCCTTACATTGTGACGGAAGATCAGATCAAATGGATGGTGAACATCGCCACCGATGCCATTGATTATGCATTGACGCAGGTATAAACCATATGATGAAAAAGCCACGGAAGTGGCTTTTTTATTTTAATGTGCCATGATGGAGTCATCACTTTAATCTGTGCAGGAGAGGAATGATGAATCATAATAATGAAATATACCAAGAATTAAGAGAGAATTTTATTGTGATTGGTTTAACCGGCGCGTTAGGCAGTGGTTGTACCAAAAGTGCGGAGATTTTAAGCTCAGCCATTAATATAGAATCATTGTTACCACTTAGGGAGCATCAGCGGGAGTTTGATGCATTAGAACCTTATCGACTGAATAAGATTCAGAATTTTTTGAAGACACATCAATGGAAAGAGTTTTACCATTTAAAAGTTTCTAATTTATTGTTTTGCATATTCTTTAATCATGAGGATAAGTATCTTGATGAAGAGTATCAAGTCAAGAAGTGGTTCAAGGGTGATGCTGAAGTGTATCGTGCAACCCATCAATTGTGCCAAAAAATTTGTGCAGCAATTTTAACGCCCAGTGGTCAAGAATCAGGGCAATTATCTGAATTATTAAAGCAATTGAATGGATGCATTCAACAACATGTAGTGAAGACACAGAGCCCTTATACAAAGGTTTTTCAGAAAATTGGTTCAGAATTACGTGAACAAGGCTTACAAGCATTCATTAATAGTACATTGCTGTACCAAAAAAAGATTGCATCTGTTTTTGCGATAGCGGATTTCATTAAGCAAACCATTAAGCATTTAAGAAAAGAAGGGTATAAATTTTTTGTGCTTGATGCGCTGCGCAATCTTTATGAAATCAACTATTTCAAAGCACGATACTCAAATTTTTATTTGTTTTCGATTAATGCTAGCAAGAAGGAGCGCAAGAATCGCATATTGTCCCAATTTGGGCATAAATTAGATGACTATGAATTGATTGAAAAGCATGAAACCAATAAAGATGAAAATCATTCACAAAATATTAATGAGTGTATTGGTAATGGTGATGTTTTTATTACCAATAATTTAGACATTAAAGATTTTCAATATCAATTGGTGAAATATGTCTGTTTAATTCGTCGTCCGGGTCTTTTTACGCCTTCTAAAGATGAGAGAAGTATGCAGATTGCTTTAACTGCACGATACAACTCAGGATGTATTTCTCGTCAAGTTGGCGCATGTGTTGTAGGGAAAGATGGTTATGTGCTCGGCATCGGATGGAATGATGTGCCTGAAGGTTCAATTCCATGCTTATATCGCTCATCACATTCGTTATTAATGGATCATAAGGGCAGCCCTGAATTTAGTGAATATGAAACAAGTGAAAGATTTAAGCATCATGTTGCAGCAACCATCGGTGTGAATTATCAGCCATTTTGCTTTAAAGATTTAGAAAACCGTAGAAATGGTCAAGAGAAATTAAGCGAAGTGATGGCAAAAAATCAAGATGAAAATTTATCGCCAAAACTGCAAGAGGCTTTATTAAAAGAGTTTAAAAATACAACGCGTGAACGCGCACTACATGCAGAGGAAAATGCATTTCTGCAGTCCTCGAAAGTTGGAGGTGGTTCTTTAAAACATAGTATTTTGTATACCACTGCCAGTCCATGTCAGTTGTGTGCTAAAAAAGCCATGCAATTAGGTGTTAGTCGAATTGTGTATATTGATGCATATCCTGATATTTCGAATGCGCAAACCTTGCAATCAGGGGATAAAGATAAATATCCTAAATTAGATATGTTTGTGGGCGTTGCGGAAAGTGCTTTTATGAAATTATATAAACCTTTAATCAATATTAAAGATGAGTTTTATAACGTTTAAATGGTAATGAGTATTTAAAAAGCGAGAACATTGTGTTCTCGCTTTTTTATTCACTTACTTACGAATCAAATAACGAATCGTAGGGCCATGTTGCTCAATGGAGAGCACTTCATAGCCATGATTTTTTGCATCGATTGGAATGTTATTGATCGATTGTGGGCAATCGCTGATCACCTCTAAAATATCGCCATCATTGAGCTGCGGCATGACTTCAAGGGTTGCCACGGCAGGATATGGGCAAGGTTCGCCCACCATGTCAAGGCGTAAGGTGGGTACGATGTCTTCGATTTTAATTGAATTGTCCATGATTATTCCTTATGAATTCACAACATTAATGGGGCGCGTGATGGCTGCTTGAGCTGCTTTTGCGCGTCGATTGAAAAAGCGGCGTTCCCACCATAAAATCAGGCCAAGGGAGATCATCATCAGCGCATAGTTAAAGATTAAGCCGCCATATGTGCCCATGGATTTTAAGAGGTCGATTTTATCGAAATCCGCCACCAAATAAGGGGATAAATCATCCCAGTAATAAGCCAAAACTGTGGCACCAATGATGTTGCCTGCGCCAACCCACCAATAATGCACTTGGCCTTCAACGGCACGATACATCCAGCCAGTTTCACAGCCGCCGGCCAACACAATGCCAAAGCCAAAGAGTAAGCCGCCTAAAATGGCATTTGGTGCTGCCCAGTAAATTTTAGGTGCAATGCCTGCTTCAATGAATGCAAATGTCCCAATGGTGCTCACAATCATACCGATGATGATGGCTTTGGCCATGTGTGTGCGTCCTGTGATCCATAAATCACGAAATGCTGAGGTAAAGCAGATTTGTGCGCGCTCGATGAGTAAACCAAATGCCGTCCCGAAGATCAATGCAATGCCAAACAATGGTTTAATGAAGAGTAAAACAAGCCCTGTGATGAACAATGCCGCAAACACGATGGAACCGATGATAAAACGGCGTTTGACTTGGGCAGGATTTTGTTGAAGAGGCGCTTGAGCGGTGACTTTTTGCACTTTGAGTGGAATGCGAAAAATCGGATGCAAGGCCACTTTCGCACCTGCATATGAGCCGATTGCCGTTGTGATGGCAAAGAACCAAGCGTGCAAGGAGAATTGTGGAATGCCGGTAAAGAATGCCGCTAAGTTACAACCCATCGCTAAACGGGCGCCAAAGCCGGCAATGATGCCGCCAAGCAATGCTTGGAAAATACGGATTTTATGGGGTGAGCTTCTATATTTGATGTTGTTTGCCCAAAGTGCTGCAGCGATACAACCACCAAACATCCCAATCAATAATAAACCATCGGTGCGATCTAAAGGCGAGCCTTGAAAGCCGATCATTTTAAAATACGTCCAATCGCTTGGATCCACGCCAAAGGCTTGTAAAATGTGCCCGCCCCAGCGCGTAAATTCTCCCGTTACGGCCCATAAAGTGCCGGTGATGCCAAAGTAATAAGTGGCCAAAATCCCAGCAGCAATCACTGCTGCCACGGGATTCCAAAATTGAATCAGATATTTTTGTTTAAAAGTGTGCCATGTGGTCATGTTGAACCCTGTCCTTGTTTTTTGAGGTCGACAAAAGACGGGTGTTCACCATCAACACGCAATCAACGACGAGCACCCGAGCCTATCTCTAACCTAGAGATTCTGTGAGTGCGTCACTGCTGTAAGAAAAAGCGTGCGGTGTTGATCATAAAGTGTGTGGTCTCAAATGCGCTGAGAAAAGAGCGCCATTCTAATGGAAATCGAGACAATAGAGTAGTAGATTTTTTGAATTATTCCCATACAACCTGTGAAAAAAATTATACACTATACGGCTGTATTAAGGAGGTAACATGCATGCTTTAGAAACGGTCGTGAATGCCGTTAATGGAATTTTGTGGAACAATATTCTGATTTACCTACTCGTTGGCGTGGGTATCTTTTTCACATTCAGATTAAAATTCATTCAGGTGCGAGGGTTTTTCTCGGGGATGAAGATGTTTTTTTCAGGCGTTTCCCTAAAAGGTGAAAAAGCTGGGAAAAACGGGATGAGCTCATTTCAGGCTGTTGCAACAGCGATTGCCGGCCAAGTGGGCACAGGGAATTTAGCCGGACCTGCCACCGCCATTTTATTGGGTGGACCCGGTGCGCTTTTTTGGATTTGGGTCTCCTCATTTTTAGGCATGGCCACCATTTATGCAGAAGCCATTTTGGCCATTCATTTCAAAACTAAAGATCGCAATGGGCAAGTGGTGGGCGGACCGGCTTATTATATTGAGCGCGGGCTTGGCATGAAGTGGTTGGCGGTGTTGTTTGCAGTGCTCATCATCATGGCATTGGGTTTAATTGGCAACATGGTGCAAAGCAACTCAATTGTGGAGGCATTTAGCAACTCATTTAATACACCAACATGGTTAATGGGTTTAATATTGGCCAGCATCACAGGTTTAGTGATTATGGGCGGCATTAAAAACATTGCAGCGGTGGTGGAAAAATTGATTCCGTTGATGGCGCTCTTTTATCTATTGGGCGTTGTGGTGATTTTAACCATCAATTCAGCCTATTTATGGGATGCTTGCCGCGTGATTTTTGTGGCGGCTTTTGATCCTGAAGCTGTGTTAGGCGCGGGCGCGGGGATTGCGATTCAACAGGCGGCGCGCTTTGGTATTGCTCGTGGTTTATTCTCCAATGAAGCAGGGATGGGGTCAACGCCACACGCGCATGCGGTGGCGAAAGACACCGCGCCTGAACAGCAAGCATTTTTAGCCATGATGGGTGTTTTCATTGTGTGTACGATTGTGACGTTAACGGGTTTTGTCATCATTACTTCCGCACTGAAAGATTGGGCAGCCCTTGGCAATGTGGTGGGGCAAGGTAACTTTTTATCTGTCTATCAAGTGAAAGGCATTGCCGTGACGCAGCAAGCGTATCAATCGGTCTTTGGTGCCTTTGGTAGCTACTTTGTGAGCATTGCCTTATTGTGTTTTGCCTTTTCCACCATTGTGGGTTGGTATTATTATGCAGAGACAAATGTGCGTTATCTCTTTGGCTCTGAAGTGGCGATCCGCATTTTCCAAATGATGGTGGTGGCATGTATTTTCATCGCCGCTTTCTTTAAAGTGGATTTGGTGTGGGATATGGCGGATATGTTCAATGGCTTGATGGTATTGCCAAACATTTTGGCCTTAATTTTACTTTCCACCATTGTGGTGAAAATCACCAAGGCGGCACAGAAAAAATAGTGCATGAATCATCATAAAAAATCCCCGTTACGACGGGGATTTTTGTATTCAGTTTCTGTTAAACATCTTTGCGATCAATGCGCTGTAAACCCCAGAAAAGATGATCAGCGTCGGTTTTTGAAAACGCGAGCGGCAAGACTTCATCTTGTGCTTCACTCCAGATTTTTTCGGCCAATGCATCATCACCCTTGGCCAATTCAAAAATGGCCTCAGCGATCTCTAAAGAAGTGGACTCATGCGCTTGTGCCCAGGATTTTAATTCATGAATGTCTTTTTTATGTTCGTTCATTGTTATCTCCTTTATTGATGAAAATGTTTATGGTGCATCTTTAATATAGCAAAGCATGATGATAAATAAAACAAAAGCTTGGGGAAACCCAAGCTTTGTTGATGTGCATTAAGAAATCTTCGCACCCGGTTTTAATTCACTCAATGTGGTCAACAAGGCCAAATCGCCATCAATGGATGCAGATAAAATCATGCCTTCACTGACGCCAAAGCGCATTTTGCGTGGCGCTAAGTTGGCCACCACAATTACATATTTACCCACCAATAATTGTGGCTCACCATATGCTGAACGAATGCCAGAGAAGATGTTGCGCGGTTTCTCTTCGCCTAAATCCACTGTAAATGCGAGCAATTTATCCGAGCCTTCCACAAAATCGCAGCTCAATACTTTGCCTAAGCGCAAATCTACTTTAGAGAAGTCATCGATGTTGATGCAGCCTTCAGGCAACACAACTTCAGCTTTTTTCTTCTCTTTCTTCTCAGTTTTTTCCGCTTTCTTTTGTGGCTCAGCCGCTTTGAGGGACTCTTTATTGCGATCCACCAATTGATTGAGCTGTTTGATGTCAATGCGCTTCATCAAGTGCTCATAATTGTTGATGGTGGCATTTTCTAGGTTATTGCGCGTGGCATCAAACGTCGAAAGATCACTGTTAAGGTAAGCGGCAATGTTTTTCACCGTTTGTGGCAAGATTGGGTATAAATAGATGCTTAGCAATCTAAACGCTTCTAAATAACTGGTGCACAAAGATTGTAAACGGGCATGATCGGCTTCATTTTTTGCCAATTCCCAAGGTTTTGTGGTATCAAAGTGCTCATTGACCAAATCACAACCACGTGCCACTTCGCGCATGGCTGCTGCAAAGTTACGATCTTCATAATGATTGATGATGTTCGCTTGCATCGTGCGAATTGTGGCCAATAATTCTGTGGTCTCTTGTGCAAAAGTGCTGAGCTGATTATTAAATAAATTAGAGACAAAGCGGCTCGTACGGGATGCAATGTTCACAAATTTACCCACTAAATCAGAATTGACGCGGCTGACCAAATCTTCTAAGTTTAAATCAAGATCATCAATCGCGCCCGATGATTTAGCGGCAAAGTAATAACGCAACCATTCAGGATTCAATTGTTCATCTAAGTAAGAACGCGCCGTGATGAATGTACCGCGTGATTTACTCATTTTTGCGCCATTGACGGTGATAAATCCATTGACGGCATATTGCGTGGGCAAGCGATAACCTGAGAAATTGAGCATTGCAGGCCAGAATAAGGTATGGAAATACATGATGTCCTTACCAATGAAGTGCACCATTTCTGTGCCCGCTTTTTCAGCAGCATCGCGCTCAATGAAGTCATTTAAAGCAAATTCAGGATGGCGCGCAATGTAATTGGCCAATGAAGCAAAGTAACCCACCGGCGCATCTAACCATACATAAAAGTATTTATTGGGTGCGTTCGGAATTGGGAAGCCAAAATAAGGTGCATCGCGGGAAATATCCCAATCGGAAAGCTTATTGTCTTCATCTGTGCCGAGCCACTCTTTCATTTTGTTGGCCGCTTCAGGTTGTAAGCGATCACTGTTGGCTAAAAATTCGCGAAGGAAAGTGACGCAGCGCTCATCGGATAATTTAAAGAAGAAGTGCTCAGAGCCTTTCATCACCGGAGTTTTGCCGGACACCACAGAAAACGGGTTGATCAATTCTGTGGGATGATACACACCGCCACAGGCTTCACAGTTGTCGCCGTATTGATCTTTGGCATGACATTTAGGGCATTCGCCTTTAATGAAGCGATCTGGCAGGAACATCTGTTTCTCTTCATCGAAAAACTGCTGAATTTCGCGGGTTTCGATCAAGCCTGCATCTTTTAATTTCAAATAGATGTCTTCAACGAGTCGGCGGTTTTCTTCGCTGTTTGTGGTGTAGTAATTGTCAAACTCGATGTGGAAATCCACGAAATCTTCTAAGTGGGCTTTTTGCGCTTTGGCAATGAGCTCTTCAGGCGTTATGCCTAAATTTTGTGCGCGGATCATGATGGGTGTGCCGTGGGCATCATCTGCACAGATGAAATGCACTTCAGAGCCACACATCCGATGGAAACGCGCCCAAATATCACCTTGGATGTAACCTAACAAATGACCTAAGTGTATATCACCATTGGCATATGGAAGTGCATTGGTAATGAATAACTTGCGTTTCTCTATCGACATGTTGTTTTGCTCTCAATGAAAAATAAAACGAATGAAATAGTGTAGCACTCTACACGATTTATATTAACCTTAATCTTGACAAGGGTTCAGCAGTACGATGGCTTGTGCGGCGATGCCTTCTTCACGGCCGATAAAGCCGAGTTTTTCCATCGTGGTGGCTTTCACATTGACATCATCTTCCGGTAAATTTAAAGCTTTGGCAATGTTTGAGGCCATTTTCTCTTTATGGGGCATCAGTTTTGGGCGTTCGGCCATCACAGTGATGTCAATGTTGCCAATGCACCAGCCTTTGGCTTTGACTTTCTCGTACGCTTTTTGCAGTAAAATCATGCTGTCTGCACCTTTATAGGTCGGATCTGTATCGGGAAAGAGCACGCCAATGTCACCGCATTTTGCCGCACCTAAAATGGCATCGGTTAAGGCATGGAGCACCACATCGCCATCGGAATGGGCTAAAAATGCTTGAGTGTGAGGGATTTTTTCACCCGCTAAGATTACATGATCACCTTCTGTAAAGGCGTGCACATCAAAACCAATGCCTACTCGCATATTGTCCTCTCTGAAAATAAAAATTGCATCAATCGTAAATCGGTCGGATGCGTGATTTTAAAATTATGGGGATAACCTTGATACACAAATGGATGATGGCCAAGCGCTTCGACGGCAGAGGCTTCATCGGTGACGGCTAAATTCCCCGTCAATGCCTCTTCATAAGCGGCTTTTAAAATGCCATAGCGGAACATTTGCGGCGTTTGCGCCAAATGAATGGTGCTCCGATCAATGGTGTGTGTGATTTGTTGCGCATGGACTTGTTTGACTGTGTCTACCGCAGGCAACGCCATGATGCCACCAATGGAATTGGGTTCTTTCATCACTTGCTCGATGAATTGTTGGAGCTCTTCGGGCGTTAAACCTGGGCGCGCTGCATCATGGACGATCACCCAATCATCATCTTTGGCTAAATGCGAAATGGCTTGTAAACCCAAACGAACGGTGTCAGAGCGATTGGGGCCAGCATCATAGCGCAATAAATCTTTAGGTAAATCAAGGTTGGCAAAATAACCATCATCGGCAGAAACCCCTACAGCAATCGTATGCTCACCTTGGCTTTTAAGGAGCGATAACGTGGCTGCAAGGACAGATTGAGACTCTGTCAGCATCAAATATTGCTTCGGACGATCCGCTTGCATGCGTGCGCCAACACCACCTGCAGGCACAATAAAAAAGAGACTTGCCATGATTTAGATTAATAATAAAATGGCTATTTTATCCCATTCGGTCATAGAATGTTATGATAAATCTAAAGCATCAAACCCTAACCCTAGAGGAATAATTATGAGTAATGAATATAAACATGTATTAGTGGCCATTGATCATTCAGCCGATTCAGAGAAAATCGTCAAACAAGCGATGGTGGTGGCAGAACGTAACCATGCAAAAATCACATTACTGCATGTGTTAGAAGATATTAACATTGCCCTTGGCTATGAGTTGATGCCGATTATCTCTGAACAAACGGATTCAGAAGTTGTGGCCGAGGCAAAAAGAAATGCCCGTGCTTTAGCCGATCGCTTAGGCATTCCGGATGCGGACACACACGTGGTTTCTGCCTTTTCAACCAAAGAAGGCATCATCAAAACAGCCGAATCCCTACAAGTGGAATTGGTGGTGGTTGGTGCACACACACGTCAAGGTTTGGCGCTGTTATTGGGCTCAACATCGGGTTCAATCATCAATGATTCTCCGTGTGATGTTTTGGTGGTAAAAGTCTAATTTTCCCCTCATAGAAACAATTTATAGTCTCGATTAATGTTTGACAACCTTGTTGTCGAACATTAATATAGGTCATCTTCTTTTGTGTGTTATTTAGGTCATGATGGCAGAGCGTTTCGATACAATTCATGAGTTTTTTACTTATTATTTTAAAGCCCGAACCAATTTAATGAAGATCAACCAACGGTTGATTGAGCCAACAGGGCTGAATTTTCCGTCTTGGCAATTGGTCATTCACATTGCCACGCATGAAAAATATGAAAAACAAGGCATGACAACGGCAGCATTAGCCGCAGATTTACTCATTACTCGCCAAGCTGTCCAAAAGCACATGAAGCCATTGTTAGATGAAGGTTTAATCTGCATTAAAGAGAATGAGAGTGACAAACGTTCTCCCTATTATTGTTTATCGGATCAAGGTGATGCGTTGTGTCAGCGTGTACTCGATGAAATTTATGGGGAATGGATGCTCAATTCAATGAAAGATTTCAGCGATGCTGAGATCGAAAATGCCATGAAGATCATGATTCACTTAACCAAGCTTTAGTACTATTAATCGAGACTGTAGATATGATGAGAAAATTGTTGTCCAATCAGAAATGGCTGTTGGTCATGGCGGGCGCATTGGCGCTATCGGCATGTTCCGACGATAAAAGTGCTCAGCAAGCTGCAGGTGTGCCGCCTGTCAAAGTGGTGACTTATACCACACAAGCCCAAGATGTGTTGGTCAAAGCAGAATTACCCGGCCGCACAAAGGCTTCTAAAATTGCTGAAGTGCGCCCACAAGTGGGTGGCATCATTTTAAATCGTCACTTTGTAGAGGGCTCTTATGTTGAAGAGGGCACGACGCTTTATCAAATTGATCCGGCCATTTATGATGCAGCGCTTAAAATTGCCGAAGCAAAATTAGAACAGGCCAAAGCCAATCAATATGCCGCGGCTGAAAAGGCAAAACGCATCAATGCGTTGTCTTCATCAAAAGCGGTGAGCAAACAAGATGTCGATGATGCCAATGCGGCATTGATCCAAGCCAATGCCCAAGTGTCCGCTGCAAAAGCAGAAGTGAATAATGCTGAAATCAGCTTAAATTACACCAAAATGTTGGCGCCCATTAGTGGTCAAATTGGCCGCTCTAATTATACGCAAGGTGCATTGGTGACGGCAGGGCAAGCGATGGAAATGGCTGTGATTCAGCAAAATGATCCAATGCGTGTGGACATTACCTATTCTGCAAAAGATTTTACGCGCATGCAGAAGAAATTCCGTGATGGCACATTAATCAATCCTGTGCCGGGTGCCATTGATGATAATAATTTCACTGTGCACTTAGTGATGGATGATGGCTCAATCTATCCTGAGGCTGGCGTGGTGAAATTCTCTGATCGCACAGTTGACCCTACAACGGGCTCCATTTTAATTCAAGCCGAATTCCCCAATCCTGATCAATTATTGTTGCCGGGGATGTTTGTGCGTTCGATTGTGGATCAAGGCATTCAGAAAGATGCCATTCAGATTCCACAAAAAGCCATTTATCGTGATCCAAAAGGTCAAGCCTTTGTGATCGTGGTGGGTCAAGGCAACATTGCTGAGGTGCGTCCTGTGGAAATTGAGCATGCCAATGGCAATAACTGGCTCATCTCCCAAGGTTTAAAAGCCGGTGAACAAGTGGTGATTGAGGGCATTCAGCAGGTGCAAAGTATGATGCGCCGTACGGATAAAGTGCCGCTGAACATTGCCAATGATGCACCGACGCAAACTCACTAACAGGGAAGGGAATACATATGGCTCGCTTTTTTATAGATCGCCCCATCTTTGCATGGGTGCTTGCGATCTTAACCATGTTTTTAGGGATTTTGTCGCTGCGCTCTTTGCCAGTGGCACAATATCCTGAAATTGCACCGCCTCAAGTCTCCATTGTCGGGATGTATCCTGGGGCAAACGCCACCACGATTGAAAACAGTGTCACGCAGGTGATCGAGCAGAACTTATCGGGTTTAGATGGTTTTCGTTATATGAACTCATCGAGCACGAGCCAAGGGAGCTTTCAGATTACGTTGACCTTTAACCAAGGGGTCGATCCTGACATGGCACAGGTTCAGGTACAAAACAAGATTCAAACCGCATTATCCACATTGCCAGAAGATGTACAGCGCCAAGGCGTGACGGTACAAAAATCTTCCGGTTCCTTCTTTATGGTGGTGAGTTTCTACTCTAAAGATGGCAAATACAGCAATGCGGACATTGGCGATTTCATCAACACCAACATTAAAGACACCATTAGTCGTATTAATGGGCTTGGGGACATTCAGTTCTTTGGTTCAGGTTATGCGATGCGTGTATGGCTAGATCCTTATCTGCTGAATAAATATGGCATGACGCCGATGGATGTTTTATCCGCCATTAAAGAGCAAAATACGCAAGTGGCCTTTGGTCAATTGGGTGCAACGCCAACGGTGCCCGGTCAAGAGATTAACTTTACCATCACCGCACAAACACAATTGGAATCGGTCGAACAATTTGAAGACATTCAATTGCGTGTGAATGAAGATGGTAGCCAAGTGCGTTTAGCCGATGTGGCGCGCATCGAATTGGCAGCAGAATCCACCGCCTTTGATGCAAAATATAACAACCAATCTTCAGCGGCATTGGGTTTAAGTCTAGCTTCTGGTGCGAACGCTTTAGACACCGCGCATGATGTTAAAGACACCTTAAAGCGTTTATCTGTGTTATTGCCAGAAGGCATTGATTATGCCTTTCCATATGACACCACGCCATTTGTTGAAATCTCCATTCACAACGTTGTCAAAACATTGATTGAAGCCGTGGCTTTAGTGTTTGTGGTGATGTATCTCTTCTTACGTAACATTCGCGCCACCATCATTCCCACATTGGCGATTCCTGTTGTGTTGCTTGGGACATTTGCGGTGTTAGATGTTTTTGGTTTTACCCTCAATACGCTGACGCTCTTTGCGATGGTATTGGCCATCGGTTTGCTTGTGGATGATGCCATTGTTGTGGTGGAAAACGTTGAGCGTATTATGGAAGAAGAGGGTTTATCCCCCATTGAAGCCACCCGTAAATCGATGGATCAAATCACCAGTGCATTGGTGGGGATTGCCGTTGTATTGTCCGCGGTATTCGTGCCGATGGCCTTCTTAAGTGGTGCATCCGGCGTGATTTATCGTCAGTTCTCGATTACCATCATCACGGCGATGTCGTTATCTGTGGTGTGTGCCATCATCTTTACATCCGCGTTGTGTGCCACGATTTTAAAATCGCCGCATGATAAAACGGAACCTAAAGGGATTGGTAAAATCTTTGCAGCCGTTGGGCGCGTTGTGGATTGGCCGGTGACGAAGTTTAACAACTGGTTTGATCGCATGAATCAACGTTATCGTGGCGGTGCAACGCATGCTGTGACGCATCCGAAACGTTATGTTGTGGCATTTTTTGCGATGCTTGCGTTGATCTATTATGGTTTTTCACGCTTGCCCACAAGCTTCTTGCCTGATGAGGATCAAGGGATTCTGATTGGGATGACGATTGGCCCAGATGGTACCGCGCTTGACATCACAAGCGATATTTTGGAGCAAATCTCCAATCATGTTTTGACGGAAGAGAAAAACTCCATCGATGCCATTATGGCGATTTCAGGCTTTAGCTTTGGCGGTCGCGGTGGTCAGCATGGTTTATTCTTCTTAAAACTTAAAGATTGGAGCGAGCGTAAGGATCCTGCTCAGAAATTGGCGGCGATTCAAAAGCGTTTGGCAGAGTATTTACATACGATTCCAAGTACACAAGGTTTCGTATTTGCGCCGCCTGCAATTATTGAGCTTGGTACAGCCTCTGGTGTGTCGTTCACATTGCAAAACGTCACCGGATTGCCGCATCAGCAATTTATGGGTGAAGTGATGAAGTTTATGGGCATTGTGGCCACACAATCAAAAACCATGAACGTTCAGACATTGCGCCCAAGTGGTCAGTTTGATGGTCCGCAGCTGCATGTGGACATTGACCAAGAAAAAGCCCGTGCATTACAAATTACCGTCGGTGACATCAACAGCTCCTTAGCGATTGCGTGGGGTAGCTTGTATGTCAATGACTTTGTGGATCGCGGTCGCATTAAGAAAGTTTTATTGCAAGGGGATGCTGAGTATCGCATGCAACCTGAAGACTTTGATAAATGGTATGTACGCAATAAAGTGGGTCAAATGGTGCCATTCAGTGCCTTTGCCAGCACGCGTTGGACACAAGGTTCACCGCAATTGAACCGCTTTGATGGTTATTCAGCCTTCCCATTTTCCATTGAAGCCAAACATGGTTTTAGTACCGGTGAAGTGATGAATGAGATTGAGGCCATTACACAGCAATATTTAGATGGCGTGCAAGTGCAATGGACAGACACATCCTATGAAGAGCGCAAAACAGGGAACATGCAGATTTATCTCTATATCATCTCTATTTTTGTCATCTTCCTAAGCTTGGCTGCATTGTATGAATCTTGGTCGATTCCATTTGCGGTGATCTTCACATTGCCGGTGGGTGTGATTGGTGCGGTGGCTGCGGCAAACTTGGTGGACATTCAAAATGACGTCTATTTCCAAGTGGGCTTATTGACAGTGCTTGGTTTGACCTCTAAAAATGCCATCTTGATCATTGAGTTTGCCAAGGACTTGCTCTTACAAGGCAAAAACATTGTGGAAGCAACGGTGGAAGCAGCGCATCTTCGCTTGCGTCCGATCATCATGACATCTCTTGCCTTTGGTTTTGGTGTATTGCCAATGGCGCTCAGTAATGGCGCAGGTTCTGGTGCACAAAACGTTGTGGGTCGAACCGTGATTGGTGGGATGATTGGCGGGACATTGTTGGTGCTCTTTTATGCGCCAGTCTTCTTCTCTTTAATCGGTAAGCGCTTTGGTCAAAAAGAGCATGCCATTTATGAGAAAAATCATGAGGACGCAGCGCACAAATAAGCCGTGGATCCTTCGTGGATCCTTTAAAGACAGAGCCGCCTTCGGGCGGCTTTTTTATCTTTGCACTTCATTGAATATTTTGATTTTCCATCACATTTCTTGTATAACATGTAGTCGTTTTGTACATGAATAATAACGATAAATCATCAAGGAGAAACAATGCAGGATCAATACACGGTCTCTTTTACCGGTCAAGTGATTCCGGGATTTGACGTTGACGCCGTCAAGCGAGATGTTCAGCAAAAACTTAAAGTGCCAGCGGAGCAAATCCCTGCATTTTTTTCAGGCAAAATCATTCCATTGAAAAAGCATCTGTCCATGAACGATGCATTGACGCTCAAAAATCGTTTAGAGAATTTGGGGCTCATGATGGAAATGAGCTCTGAATCCATGATGAACCTCTCTTTTGATGTGCCAGAACCACCACCAAAGCTTGAGCCTTCACCGGTTACGACAGAAAAAGATCCCTATGATTATCAGCGCATTGAGCGCATGCAAGCGGACATTGAGCGCAAACAAAGCCTAGCGCCACAGCGCATTGATCGTTATGAAGATGGACAAGATGCGGTGCCAGAGTTCTTTTCTTTATCCTTTGATGGCCGTTATGGCCGCTTAAACTTCATCAATGCATGGGTGATTTTCTATGGTGTATTGATGCTCGCAATGGTGGTGAGCATGCTCTTTTTACCAACATTATTCATTTTAGTTTTGCTTGTGCTGACGATGATTGCCTCAATTCGCATCATGGTGTTGCGTCTGCACGACATTAATTTAAGCGGTTGGTGGGTGATTTTTTATTTTATTCCAGCACTCAATGTCGCATTTTTACTCTTTGTGATGCTGATGCCAGGCTCAAGTGAAGAAAACGAGTATGGCAGACCCGTACCACAAGGACCGTGGTACGGTGTGCTGATTTTATTGGCGCTCTTGCTGTTAGGCGGCTTGTTCAACGAACCGTTGCGTCAAGCTGCTGAGCGACAATCGACGACGCAGTGGATGCGTTAGTCGTAATAGTTAAATGCCCATGGATCATTGTAGAAAAAGCCATTGTCCCAATCCCAAGCATCAGTTGCATCTAATGCTTGCATGCGTGCGATCTCTAGCTGGTTTTGCTCTTTATAGTTTGTCCAAGCCATTTTGTAACATGCTTGGAAAACAGGGTTATTTAAATGGTTGACATAAGCTTTTTCAAACGCTTTTTTCTCAGCTTCTGGTAACTTTTGTGCCGTTGGCAATTGTGCCATTAACTCTGCAGTTTTTGGATTACATTGCGCGGCTAAACTCACTTGAGTATCGAGCAGCTGTTTTTGATAGGCTGCTTTTTCTGCAGGCGTTGTGGCGCAGGCAGATAAAATGGCACCGGCGATCAATAGAGAAGAAAATTTTAGTATTTTCATAGGTATCCTCGTTATTATCAATGGTTAATGATGGCTCAATCACTATAATCGAATTGTGGCAAAATGCCAAAAAAAATCCCTTAGCAAGCTAAGGGATCAATCTTTAGAGTGCCCACACAACGCGCGGTTCAGCTTTGAGAAGCGTGTAAACTTCATCAATCTCTTCTTGTTTGGTCACCCAAACATTGACGGATAATGATAAATATTTATCCGATGAGCTCAATTTGCGTGTGATTTTTGAATCATCAATGGTGGGATCAACTTTTTTGAGCAGCGCAATGATGTCTGACTCAAAGTTTGGCTCATTTTTACCCGTGATTTTGAATAAAAAGTGCGTTGGAAAATCTACTAACGGTTGTTGGGTTTCAGGATTGATCATCAGTATCTCCTATTGTTCAATTATTGTGTTTCGCGGCGCCATGTGGTTTTGCCTTGTTTATCTTCAAGGACAACATTGCGCGCTTTGAGTTCATCGCGGATGCGATCTGATTCTGCCCAGTTCTTATTGGCGCGGGCTTCGTTGCGTTCTGCAATCAATGCTTCGATCAAATCAGTGTCATCATCGCTTTGGTTAGGGGCACTTTTTAAGAAGTGATCCGGATTTGCTTCTAATAAGCCTAGTACATTGCCCAATGTTTTGAGCACCACATAATCTTTAGGATCATGATGTTTGTTATAAAGATTGGCCGCCTCAAAGAGTAAATCGATGGCTTGTGGCGTATTGAAATCATCATCCATCACGTCACTGAAACGTACAGCAATCGGATGATGAGGATCAAAGGCTGGCAATTCATCAGGCGCATCATTAAGGGCTGTGTACAAGCGGCGTAAACCATTCCATGCTTGATTGAGCAAATCATCTGAATAGTTCACATGGGTGCGATAATGGCTGTTGAGCATGAAAAAGCGCAACACTTCTGCCGGAAAATATTTGAGCACATCGCGGATGGTGAAGAAGTTACCGAGAGATTTACTCATTTTTTCGTTGTTGATGTTAATAAAGCCATTGTGCATCCAATAATTGGCCATCGGTTCTTCGTGGTAGCCTTCAGATTGGGCAATTTCACATTCATGATGCGGGAATTTTAAATCCATACCGCCGCCATGAATGTCAAAATGGTGACCAAGGGTCTCTTTACTCATCACAGAGCATTCAATGTGCCAACCTGGGCGACCTTGTCCCCAAGGTGAATCCCAGTAAGGTTCGCCGGCTTTGGCGCGTTTCCAAAGCACAAAATCCAACGGATCTTCTTTATCGGATTGCACTTCAACGCGTTCGCCTGAGCGCAATTCATCAATGTTTTGATTGGACAATTTGCCATAATCTTTAAAGCTGCGCACGCGATAATAGACATCGCCATCTGGTACAGCATAGGCAAGGCCTTTGTTGATTAAGCCCTCAATGAGTTCAATCATGCCAGCGATGGCATCTGTGGCGCGTGGTTCAGAATCCGGTGCTAATACATTGAGTTTTGCGCAGTCTTCATGCATCGCCGTGATGAATTCATCTGTTAATTCATGAATGGTGATGCCGCGTTCATTGGCACGTTTGATGATTTTGTCATCGATGTCTGTAATGTTACGCACAAAATGCACATCAAACCCTTTGTGCATTAAGTAACGGCGGATCATGTCAAAGGCGATCAAAGAGCGCGCATGACCAATGTGACAATAGTCATACACCGTCATGCCGCACACGTACATGCGAATTTTATTGGGCTCAATGGGGATGAAATCTTCTTGTTGGCGCGTTAAGCTGTTAAAAATAGAGAGCATAAGTGTGTCCGTGTGTTAAAAAAATGATCTTATATCCTACCATGATGGGGACATTTCTGAAGCTTTCAATACAATAAGACTTTGGGAAACGGTTACTTTCCTATATTCTTTAAAGATGAATCATTATGATGATAATAAAGGAGCGTGAATGTTACTGCATTCCATCGAAATCCAAGGATTCAAAGGGATTCGTGAATTAACGATCAACCTCAATGATGATGTGAGCGTTTTAATTGGCGAAAATAGCTGGGGGTCATCGAGCCTCATTTCAGCCCTTGCCATGATCACAAAAGAGAACTTTCTCTATCAATGCCAACCGTATGACTTTTTTGAGGAGCGCGATTGCCCAAATGATTGCCTACGCGTGCGTTTTATTTATCAAGAGCATCCGACAGAAAAGCCGATTTTGCCGATCTATCCTGAGCTTAAAGCCATCAGTTATCTAGACGAAGGCAACGCGTCACGCATCTGTTATGAAGTGAGCGCTCGTAAAATGCAGGACACTGTCATCACGCAGCATCGTTTTGTGGATGGCATGCGTGAACCAATTGTGGTGGATGATTTTAAAGCGCGTTTGCAGTGTTTGATTGACCTCAATCCATTGTTGATTTTGCGGGGCAGCGCGGCCTATGAAGCGGTGACGCGTAAAGACAATGAGCGCATCGAATCGTATTACAATCTTTTGGTGCAGCAATTGACGAAAGACACGCATCAATTGACTGATCGCGAGTTAGAGCAGGGCTTATATGCCGCAACGCTTCTTTTAACCTATTATTTAGTGAGCCACAAAAGTACAGAAGAGCACATCCGGAAACCGACGTTAGAAGATTGGCAGGTGCTGGATAAAATCAATGATTTATTGGATCAACTTGATAACTCGGCGGCGCGCAATGTGATGATGCGCTTTTTTACGAGTGTGATTTTCCATCGCATGGGTTATTCATTGTCTGAACATGCATTGCCCATTTTATTTCTAAAAGATTTTGGTGGCAGCATTCACCCGACGATTATGTCCGTTGGCATGCGTCTGCTTGGCAATTTGCCCATTCAAAAAATTCTGACGAGCAACAGCAGTGATTTAATTCCAATCGTCTCTTTGCATAATGTGTTGAGAATCTCGCGTGCCGACAATGAAATTGTCGTCAATCAAGTGTTGCCAAACAGTTTGTCACGCAGCACACAACGCAAAGTGACGTTTCATATTTTTCATCGTCGGCCAATTGCGCTCTTTGCGCGCTGTTGGTTTTTAGTAGAAGGCGAGACAGAGATTTGGCTCTTAAAAGAGTTGGCCGAAGTGTGCGGCTATAATCTCAGTGCAGAAGGCATTACGCTGGTGGAATTTGCCCAATGTGGCGTGATGCCACTTGTGGAATATGCAGAGGCGATGGGCATTGAATGGTATGTGATGGCTGATGGCGATGCGGCCGGCAAACATTATGCGAAATTGGTGCGTACACACTGTAAAAATAAAGATGAGTATTACCGCCATGTGACGCGATTGCCTGCGCGAGACATTGAAAATTTCCTCTTTCAAAAGGGCTTTAGCCGCGTGTATAAAGAGATTGCCTATGGTAATGATGATTTTGTGGATAAGCCCATTCATGAGATCATTCAGCGAGCGGTACAAAAAACATCAAAACCTGATTTAGCGATTGCTGTGTGTGATCATGCCCGTTTACGTGGCATGCGCTCTGTACCGCCGTTGTTGCGCAAAACATTTAAAAAAGTGATTGCCTTATC
The DNA here is from genome assembly GCF_002252155.1 of Wohlfahrtiimonas sp. G9077. GTDB lineage: Bacteria > Pseudomonadota > Gammaproteobacteria > Cardiobacteriales > Wohlfahrtiimonadaceae > Wohlfahrtiimonas. The sequence continues at coordinate 47,211 of NZ_NEFD01000007.1, read as the reverse complement.
AAAGGGTATCCCTCAGGAATAAACCGTGTATACTATAATTATGAAGGCAATAGAAAAGATATTGCGCCACGAAGTTACATTAAGTAACTCATGCAATTAAAAATATTAATGGTTCGAGTTTAGTATTTTAATGGGTAATATCCTTGAATATATGGCCGTAAATATATAGTATGAATGCGTCAAGTATGTTCTTTCAATTAACTTAAAAGGAGTATTAACATGGATGTTGATTTCACTTTTGGTAACTCAAAAACTGTTGGTGATCGTTTAGATGCGTTTGAAGTTGTAGGCGTAAAACCTGGCTTTAACCACCACGAAGAAAACGGCGTATCTGCTTTTGAAACAATCAATGAAAAATCTTTCCCAGGCAAATGGAAAGTGATCTATTTCTATCCAAAAGATTTTACATTTGTATGTCCGACTGAAATCGTTGCTTTTGACAAATTAGCAAAAGATTTTGAAGACCGTGATGCTGTATTAATGGGCGGTAGCGTAGACAACGAATTCTGTAAACTCGCTTGGAGACGTGATCACAAAGATTTAGACAAATTAGGTCACTACTCTTTCGCTGATGTGAAAGGTGAATTGGTTGATATGTTAGGTATTCGTGATCAAGAAGCTGGCGTTGCACTTCGCGCAACTTTCATCGTAGATCCTGACAACGTTATCCAACACGTATCTGTAAATGGTTTGAACGTAGGTCGTAACCCTTCAGAAGTTTTACGTATTTTAGATGCGTTACAAACTGACGAATTATGCCCATGTAACCGTCAAGTGGGCGGCGAAACTTTATAAGCTTTCGTTCCACACTGAATATGAGCCACGCTATTTGCGTGGCTTTTTTTTCGCGCGCGGATGAGCCGCATCAAAGATTTTGGATAAATGCCCAAAATCTAAATGGGTATAGATTTGTGTGGTGGAGATGTCCGCATGCCCAAGGAGCTCTTGCACAGAGCGAATGTCTTGGCTTGACTCTAAAACATGGGTCGCCATGGAGTGACGAAACATGTGCGGATGGACTTTCAGGCTTTTCCCCATCTTATCGGCAATGTGTTTGACCCGATTACTCACTTGACGAGATGTCATGCGGCTGCCGCGTTTGGTGATAAAAAGGGCATCGTCTAAATTTTTCCATGTGGCTCTAAGCTGTAGCCATTTTTCAAGGGCGTCTTTGGCTTTTGTGCCAAGGGGTACAATGCGTCCTTTGCCGCCTTTACCATCGATGACTTTCACCTCAAGATTGCTTAAAGAGATGTGATTGAGATCTAACTGCGTCAATTCAGATAAACGCAAACCGGTGCTGTAAAAGAGCTCACAGATGGCAAAATCACGGGTTTCAAGTTCAGTCTCTGCCGTTTGATCGAGCATTTGCGTGATGGTATCTACCGCAATCACTTTGGGCAGCGATTGCTGAACTTTAGGCATTTTCACTAAGCGTGCAGGATTGGCCGTGAGGATGGCTTCCTCCACTAAATGGTCAAAAAAGACACGGATGCCCGCTAAATGAGTTTTTAAACTCGTTAAGGCTAAAGGGCGCTGAAAACACTCATGCTTTTTATCGCCTTTGTTGCGGTAGATGATGTACTTTTGCAATAACTGCTGATCGCATTGTGACCATTCTGTCAGCCCTTGATCTTCGAGATGATGCGCTAATTGATGGAGTGCTAAGGCTTTCGCCTCAACGCTACGTTCGCGGTAGCGCTGGGCAAATTTGGCTAAGAAATCATCAATGGCAAGCTGTAAATTACTCATGGCTGTGGCGCATTTTGCGCAACAATTGACGATCTTTTTTATCCGGGGCTTTGTCAGGCTTTGGTGCGTGCACAAGCTTACGCATTTCACGATCTGCTAAGCGTTTGGCTAAACTCTCTTCCGTTTCATGATATAAAAGTTGAGCTTTTGGGGCAGGGCCGCGCACTTCGCTTAAATCATCAATGATGATGACAAAGGTTTCGCCCGCTTTTTCGATGACGAGTGTGTCACCAATTTTAATCATGCGAGCAGGTTTGGCATTGTCGCCATTGACGCTCACTTGGTGTTTCTCAATCGCTTCAACCGCCAAACGACGCGTCTTATAAAAACGCGCCGCCCATAACCATTTATCGAGTCTCATGGCTCGGCTCTGCTTGTGAAGAAGATTCTTCAGCATCAGCTGCTTGGGCTTCTAATGCCTCTTCTTCTTTTTCAGACAAAGTGATGTTGAGTTCAAGGACATCAAAACCATCTTCTTTATCCATCGCCACTTTGATTTGATCACCATCAATGGACATGTATTTACGCACCACTTCTAAGATGTCTTGCTGCAATGCTTTTAAGAAATCCGGTTGCTGAGACGGTGAGTTTTGGTTGCGCTCATGGGCGACGATGATTTGTAAACGCTCTTTAGCGATGGATGCTGAGGCTGTTTTCTTTCTTCTTTTAAATAACGCGCTGAACATGCTTTAACCTCCAAACAGTCTTTGGAAGAAACCTTTTTTCGTCGCTTCAATAAAGCGATGGGGCTTATCTTCGCCAAGGAAGCGCGCGACGATGTCTTCGTACGCTTGTCCGGCATCGGATTCAGTTTCTAAAATGACAGGGGTACCCGCATTCGAGCACTGTAAGACGGCTTCTGACTCAGGCACAACGCCAAGGAGCGGGATGCCGAGGATTTCTAATACGTCCGTCACAGAGAGCATGTCGCCTGATTCTGCGCGCTCAGGGCTGTAACGGTTTAACACAAGATGTTGTTTGACCTCTTCGCCATTTTCAGCTTTTTTCGTTTTGCTGGCTAAAATGCCCAAAATGCGGTCAGAATCTCGCACGGAGGAAACCTCTGGGTTTGTGGTCACAATCGCATCATCGGCATAATACATGGCAAGCTGTGCACCTTTTTCGATGCCTGCAGGTGAATCACAGATGATGAATTTAAAATCCATCTCTTTTAAGCCATTGATGACTTTTTCCACGCCTTCTGTGGACAATGCATCTTTATCACGGGTTTGTGATGCCGGTAAAATAAAGAGATTTTCAAGACGTTTGTCTTTAATGAGGGATTGCTGAAGGGTCGCTTCATCATTGACCACATTCACAAAGTCATAAACAACGCGACGCTCACAGCCCATGATTAAATCAAGGTTACGCAAGCCCACATCGAAATCGATGACCGCTGTTTTATGACCGCGTTTTGCCAAACCTGCTGCGATGCTAGCACTTGTTGTGGTTTTGCCAACGCCACCTTTACCTGAAGTTACAACTATTACACGTGCCACGTTTTTACTCCTAAGTGTTATGTTTAAAATTCTTTGGTCAATGGTTCAATGATCAATTCATCTTTATCCAAATAAATTTGTACCGCTTTGCCGCGCCAATCTTCGGTGAGTTCTTCGATTACTTTATATTTTCCGGCGATGGAAACAAGCTCAGCTTCTAACGATTGACAAAAAATTCTAGCCAAAGTGTTGCCTTTAACGCCCGCTAATGCACGGCCACGCAAAGGACCATAAATATGAATGTTGCCATCGGCTAAGACTTCAGCGCCTGTGTTGACAGTATTGATGATCACTAGATCACCATTGTGATACACCTGCTGACCTGAGCGAATATGGCTTGAGATCAATTTCACGGGTTTACAGGCTGCCTCAACGGATTTTTCAGCCACTTTGGCCGCTTCAACTTTCTCTTGTGCCGCTTTTTTATCTTGTTCGGCTTTGTCGTATCTGGGTTGAATGTTCGGAAAAATGGGCCAACCGCTGCGCTTTGCTTGTGCGAGCAAATTTTTTGGAATGTTATGGAGTGCCACCGGAATGATGCCTTGGTTCGTCAACAAATTCTTGAGCCACGCAAAATCTAAGTGGTGCGTGTTTTCCGGTAATTGGCTTAAATCAACAATGATGGGCAATTGTTGAAAAAACTCAGCAGACTCTGACACTTTTGCATTCAGAGACTGTTCAAAATCTTTTAAGTCGTTTGACTGTAAATGAAGCACGGTCAAGGTAAATAGACCGCCCTTCAATTGAAAACAAGGTTTAGACATGAAGAATAAATCCTAATTTAGTGATCGTGACCACCTGCATGGACGTGACCATGTGCCAATTCTTGTTCTGTTGCATCACGAACATCAACCACATCAACGTCAAAGTTCAATGTTTTGCCCGCTAAGAAATGGTTTGCATCTAAAGTGATGTCGTCGCCTTCTACACTTAAGATCACAAAATGACGTTGATGACCATTTTCTTCTGCTGCAATCATGCCGCCTGCTTGAATGTCATCAGAATCTTTGAAGTGTTGGCTGCGGCTGATGACAAATACGTTTTCATCGCTGCGAAGACCGTAACCTTCTTCAGGTGTTACGCTAAATGCAATGTTTTGGCCCGCTTCTACACCGGCTAAAGATTTTTCAAAGCCAGGAATCATCATGCCAGCGCCGTGGATGTAAGTTAATGGTTGCTCTTGACCTTTGTTGCTGTCGATCACATTACCTTGGTCGTCTGTTAATGTATAGAAAACAGATACCACTTTATTCGGTGCAATGCTCATTATAAAATCCTTTCAGTTTTTCGGTTTATAAGTCTCCCACTATACAGCAAACAGTTGCTAACAACTAGATGCAATCGTTGCTTTTTGTCATAAATAAGCTCCCTTTTAGGGATAAAAACACCTATAATGGCAATAGTTTTTGTGTAGGGGATTATCAATGAGTCAAAAAACATTAAAGCAGTTAGCCGCCGAAAAAGCGTTGACATACATTTCAAAAGGCGAGCGTTTAGGTGTGGGCACAGGCTCCACTGTTGACTGCTTAATTGCGCTGTTACCAGAGGTTCGTCATCACATTGATGTGGTGGTCTCAAGCTCTGAGCGCTCAACAGAACAGTTGCTAGAATTAGGATTTAACGTGTTGCCAATGACGGATGTGGAATCACTCACATTGTACATTGATGGCGCCGATGAAATTAATGACAAATTACAGATGATCAAAGGTGGCGGTGCTGCATTAACGCGTGAAAAAATCGTGGCTGCGCATGCAGATCGCTTCATTTGTATTGCTGATCAATCAAAATATGTGGATGTATTGGGTCAATTCCCATTGCCGGTGGAAGTGATTCCGATGGCGCTTGGCCATGTACAACGCGAATTGAATAAACTCGGGGATGCGCGCGTGCGTGAAGGCGTGATCACAGACAATGGCAACCCGATCATTGATGTGTTTGGCTTAAAGATCACAGATCCTGTTGCCCTTGAAACCCACATCAATCAAATCGTGGGCGTTGTGACAAATGGTATTTTTGCGCATCGTCCGGCAGATTTATTGGTGTTGGCTACAGACAACGGCGTTCAAGTGATCGAGGCAAAATAAGTGCTCCCTAAATCTTTTCTTCAAAACGCATTTTTTGTGGTGGCCATTGGTGGTTTAGCCTATGTTTCGATGACTTTGTACAACGAAAATAATGCGCTGACTTCGGAAAAATCACCATTCCCACTCTTTGAGATCAAAGGGTATGATTTGGTGCGTTTTGATGCAAAAGGTGATCGCATTTATACGATTCAGGGCCCTGAATTAGAGCATTATGACGATGATCGGGGCTCGACATTACAGCATCCATTTTTAACCCATTTTACGGATCAAGGCGGCATTGATTGGACGGCGCGCAGCGATGAAGCGATCGTGAATGAAGATCAATCGTTGATCACGATGAATGAAAACGTGGTGCTGACAAAATACAATGCTGAGAATGCGAAAACCACTGTGTTGAACACCTCACAATTGTATGTGCACAATAAGGGCGAGAAGGTCACCAATGATGTGTGGACCAAAATCCGCTCTTATCCGAACAACACCATCGAAGGCATTGGCCTCATTGGCTATCCGAATCTCGGGCAGTTTAACTTATTAAAGGATGTTCACAGTTATTATGAAACCATTCAAGATGAAAACACTCAGTAGTTTGCTCGTGGCTTTTGGATTGTTCACCATGGCGCACGCTTTGCCAGAAGACAGCGCCGAGCCCATTAAAATTACGTCAGATACAGGCGGATATGATCATCAGATCAACGAAGGCTTTTATGATGGTAACGTTGTGATGGTGCAGGGTACATTAGAAATTCACGCCGATCATGCGCAGTTTAAAATGGTCAATGATGAACTTGAAGAAGTGATTGCTAAAGGCAACCTCATCAAAATTAAATATCTACCCGAAGCCGATAAACCTTGGGTATTTGGGGAAGGGGAGCGCTTAGAGTATTATCCTAAGAAAAATCTATTGGTGCTCAGCCAACGCGCGAAGCTTACGCAAGAAGATGATGTGGTGGAAGCGCATCGCATTGAATATGACACCATCAATAAAAAAGTGAAAGCATTGAGCAATCAAAAATCTGATCGTGTCTTCTTTGAAATCAAGCCAAAAGGAAAATAGCATGCAATTGAGAGCCAAAGAACTCGTTAAGCGTTTTAAAAAGCGCACCGTGGTCAATGGGGCTTCATTCCATGTGGACAGCGGTGAAATTGTGGGATTGCTTGGCCCCAATGGCGCCGGTAAAACCACCAGCTTTTACATGACGGTGGGTTTGATTGTTGCCGATGAAGGACACGTGTTTTTAGGTGAGCATGACATCACAAAGTTGCCAATGCATGAGCGCGCCCATCGCGGCATTGGCTATTTGCCGCAAGAGGCTTCCATTTTCCGTAAAATGACGTCGCGGGATAATATTCTCGCCATTTGTCAAACTCGCAAGGATTTGACGAAAAAAGAGCAGCATGAACTGGCCGATCAATTGCTGGAAGATTTTAAAGTGACGCACATTGCCAACTCGCTTGGCATGTCGTTATCAGGCGGCGAACGTCGCCGTGTTGAGATTGCTAGAAGCCTTGCGCTCAATCCAAAATTTTTACTGTTAGATGAGCCTTTTGCCGGGGTTGATCCTTTATCGGTTGCGGACATTCAAACCATTATTTTAGAGCTGTCTGCTCGTGGCATTGGGGTTTTGATCACAGATCATAACATTCGTGAAACGCTCAGCATCTGTCAGCGTTCGTACATTTTAAGTGGTGGGCAGGTGATTGCCGAAGGTTCAACAGCTGAACTTTTAGACAATCAGATCGTGCGCACTGCCTATTTAGGGGATAATTTCTCACTGTAATCATGGCTGAATTTCTCTTTTACGATTATGAAACCTTCGGGATTTCACCAAAATATGATCGCATTGCGCAATTTGCGGCAATCCGTACGGACAGCGATTTCAACATCATTGGTGAGCCCATCAATATTTATTGTCAGCAAGCGGACGATTATGTCCCCTCGCCTGAAGCCATTTTAATCACGGGCATTACGCCAGATTATTGCAATGAGCACGGTTTGCCTGAACATGAATTTGCCCGCAAGATTTATGATGAGTTCATGAAGCCTGATACTTGCGTGATGGGATTTAACTCCATCCGCTTTGATGATGAGATGACCCGTTATCTCTTTTATCGTAACTTTTTTGATCCCTATGCATATGCATGGAAAAATGGCAACAGCCGCTGGGATGCTTTAGATTTAGTGCGCGGCGTATATGCCCTTCGCCCTGAAGGGATTGAGTGGCCAAAGATTGATGGTAAAACCAGTTTAAAATTAGAATTGCTCACAAAAGCGAATGGTTTAAGTCATGACAATGCTCACGATGCCTTAAGTGATGTTTATGCCACGATTGATGTACTCAAGCTCATCAAAGAGAAGCAGCCGCGCTTTTATGATTATTTCTATCAGCACCGCCGTGCTAAAGATCTTTTGCCCATCATTGAGCAACATTTTGGGCGACCGTTGGTGCATGTTTCTGGCATGTTTGGGGAACACAATGGTTATTTCTCTGTCGTTGTGCCGCTCACCATGCATCCTTGGAATAAAAATGCTGTTGTGGTGGTGGATTTACGCGGCGATTTAGATGAGTTGCTCAATTACAGCGCTGAAGAGATTAAAGCGGCGATGTATACAGCGAATGAAGATCTTGGGGAAGGCAGAAGCCGTGTGCCATTAAAGCTCATTCATCTCAATAAATGCCCGATCATTTCGCCGGTGAATGTTTTAAAATACACACAAAATTTATATGGGTTAGACCTCAATGCCGCGCTTGATAAAGTCGCCATTGTCAATGGTCACCATGCGGAGCTTGAACGAAAAGCGCGCGAAATTTTTGCGCCAACAACTGCGCCCTCTTATGATGATCAGCCGTTATTGTCCCGTGTAGAATCGATGTTGTATGATGGCTTTTTTGAATTCAGCGATAAAAAAATCATGGAAGAGATTCCCTATTTATCCGAAGAAGCACTGAAAAATAGCCATTATCAATTTAAAGATGCACGCATTGCACCGTTGCTCTTTTTGTATCGTGCAAAAAACTTTCCGATGAGCTTAACGAGTGAAGAGTATCAAGAATGGGAAGCGTACTGTGATGCACGCCGCGAGCGTACGCTCTGTGAACAGCAAGCTTTGTACACGGCTAAAGTCGCTGAATATGCGGATGATCCTGTGAAATCGAAGCTGCTGGCCGATTGCCGCTCGTTATATTTTGAATGATGTATGAGTGAATTTTCTTTTGCATCCATCAATGCAGCAAATTTAGGTGAATGGTCTGATGAATCGCGCATTGATGCCTTTGTGACGTCGATGGTGACGGATTTAGGCGCACCTTTGATCATTGCCATTCAAGAGATTGGTGCGGCGGCGATGGGCGATGAAGCGGTTCAAGCAGTGGTGGCCGAGAGGATCATTCAAAAATTGGCCGCTCATCAATGGACGTATCATTATGCGGACATCGCACCCTTGCCAGAAACAACCGGCGGCGCTGAAAATATGAACATTCGCTGTGGTTTTTTGTATCGCGCGCCCATTGAGCTTCATGGCTTAGAACAAATTGGCAGCGATTCCCCCTTTTTCATTGGCAGCGATGAACTTGATTGTGTGCCATCAAGGTTGCCGCTTGTGGGGAAATTTGTGTATCAAGGGCAGGTGATTTACATCATCAATTGCCATCTCAAATCCATGAGCCTTAAAAATCAAACGAAAAAACAGGCCAAAAAGCAGCGCAATCAGCAATCGAAAGTGGTGGCAGAATTCATTGAAGCGCATGATCTCAAAGCGCATCCTTTGATCATTGCAGGGGATATGAATGACACGTTTAACAGTAAAACGGTGCAAGCAATTGCTAAACTTGGGTTTGAGAGCGTCCATGCACAATTGAAATATCAAATCTATACGTATAAATATCAGAAAAAGCCGATTTTGCTCGACTATATTTTGTACAATGAACACTTTAAAGCGGTTGCCGGCGCCATTGCACACATCAACACCGATGTGATGAGCGAACGGCGCTACAGTGATCACGATCCGATTTTAATGACGGGGCAATTATGTTCAAAGTGATGATGACATTGCTGCTTGCGCTTGGCATCACATATGCTGACAGCTTTGAAGATGCCGTTGCTGCTTATGATCGCCATGATGATGAAGAGGCCGCGCACTTATTCAGTCAATTGTCTGCCCTTGGGCATGTGGATGCGAGCAATAATTTAGCCACGTTGTACCAAACAGGGCGCGGTGTGCCTCGCAATTACGTGAAAGCGGCCGAGCTTTATCAAAAAGCAGCGGCAGCGGGCCATGTGGATGCTGCTTTTAATTATTCAACGTTATTGCGCTTAGGCATTGGGCAAGCAAAAGACATGAGCGAAGCGTATGCTTGGTCTGTGATTGCAGCGCGCCATGGCGCCAGTGATTTGGTGGCGTATCGTGATGCTTTGGCCACAAAGTTGACGAAAGAAGATTTAGAGAAAGGCTCAGAATCGGCTCAAAAGATTTTAGAGGGCTTTATGCAATATGAAGCTTCTGTCGGTTGGTTATTGCCGAATAATGTGCGTATTGCCGCGCGGGAAACACCGATTCCTAAACCCATTGATCGCATTGAGCGCCTCAATGCTGAAGGTGAAATCACCATCATTCAAGAGGATGTACAAAAGATCACCGAAGAGAATCATCATGTGGCATCTGCACCAAGCTATAAAGCCACGTTTGTGACGCTGCCATTGCAGCTTAATCGATATGGATTTGTTGGCTATCGCCCGATGCTCAATAGTAGCCGTTACAGCACCGATGTGATTTTGCGTCCGCGGAGAATGGTGGGCGAACATGCTGTGCCGATTGTTGAGGCATTGGACATTGATGAAAAGCTTGTGCCGGTGTTTCAAAGTTTAGCAAACAGTTATGGCGTGCACATCAATGACATTGTCAGAGCCGTACAGCGCCTCAATCCTGATGCATTTGAAGCCGATTTGCCACTTCGCCTTAAAGATCCCGATGGGCGCTTAGTGATACCGAATTATTCGCAGGTGAAGGATGTTTAAATGTCACGCTTTGCCACACTTTTTCATGGACTGTATCCGAAACGGTGTTTGATCTGCCAAAATGCCATGACGCTTGAGCGTTATGTGTGCGCATCTTGCCATGGTACGTTGTGGCCAGTTGTGGATTATTGCACCACATGCGGCGGTGATCTGTTGCCGGACATTGGGTGTTTACATTGCAATGAGGCGCAGCCGTCGGCCATTGATCACATCATCATGGGTTATCACTATAAAGATGCGGTGCGCACAGCCATTGTGGGCTTAAAGTTCAAACGTCAAATATATATGGTCAGAGCCATTGGTGAATGGATCAATGGCGTGATTTTGATGCATCAAAGTTGGTTATCAACGATTGATGCCATTGTACCGATGCCGGTTGATCGCGTGCGTTTGGCGGAAAGGGGCTTTAATCAAGTCCATGAGATTGCCAAAGTATTGCAGCCGATGTTGGCGGCGCCCATTTTATCGAATGTACTGCATAAGCAGGCCTTCACACTTCCACAAAGTGGGCTCAATCGAAAGGCGCGCTTGACAAATTTAACCGGAGCCTTATCAGCGCATCCTGTGAATGGGCATTTATTGCTCCTAGATGATGTGATGACCACCGGCAAAACCTTGCAACATGCGGCATCTGCCTTAAAAGATGTCGGTGCGCAAACTGTCACCGCATTGGTGATTGCGAAAGCATGAAAAAATGGTATACTTCGTTTGTGGGTGGATTTCTGAAGCATGCGTGTTCAATATGTCTAAGTCCCCTTGATCCTAAGTATATATCGAAGATATATTACTAGATGCCGGTGAGCAGGCTGATCTTGAATCAGAAGCCTAAGGCATTTAAACTTATATCCATTTGAACCGTTCGGTTCAAGGGTATGACATACTTAACGGTACTTTGGGATCCACTCCATTCTTATGAATCAACAAGCTGCGATTCGTGCGCGAATCATCAAAGAGCGCAATCACTTAGATGCCAACATTCGGCATTCACAACAAGTGGCATTCAATCAACATTTATCATCATTTTGTCAGAGATTTTCATCCCTTGGCATCTATTGTGCTGTGCGTGGGGAAATTTCGGTGGATGCGTTAAGGGCAACAGATAAAACCATTGCATTGCCTAAGATTGGTGATGATGATCGCTTGGTGTTTGTCGAGGATCAAACCGATCGATTATGGACCATTGGCGCCTTTGGCATTCCTGAACCCACATCAAAAGAGATTGCAACGCTGCCTGAAGCGTTCATCATTCCATTGGTTGCGATTGATCAGCGTGGCACGCGCATTGGCATGGGCAAAGGTTATTATGATCGTTATTTGGCCACTGTGCCAGCATCGATCATCAAGATTGGTGTGGGATTTGATTGTCAAATGCGCTCAGAAATCATTGAGCGACAAGCACATGATGTGCCGATGGATTATTTCATTTCCCCAAGTGGCATTATAGATTTTTCTGCCAAATGACAGGCATAAAAAAACACCTAGCGTGCTAGGTGTTTTAAATAACTGAAAAATTCAATTATTTACCAACAACGCCATTGATGACAACGTCAACGCGGCGGTTTTTCGCACGGCCTTCAGCTGTTTCGTTTGTTGCGATTGGGTTTTCTTTACCGTAACCTTTTGTAGTGATGATGCTTGGAGAAACACCGTTTTCTACTAAGTAAGCTTCAACAGCTTTAGCACGACGCTCAGACAAACCTAAGTTGTATTGTTGGCTACCGATACCGTCTGTGTAACCTGCTAAAGAGATTGATCTAACTTTAGCGCCATCTTGTTTGATTTGAGCTGCTAATTTGTTCAATTCTGCTTTACCCGCTGGTTTTAATACAGCTTTGTCAAAATCAAAGAAAGTATCCGCGCTTAAAGAAACACTTCTAGCACCACAGCCAGGAGTACCATCTAATACTAATACGCATTCGCCTTGACGATCTCTTACGAAATCACCTTGTCTGTCAACCAAACCTTCTAGTTGAGCCATTGCTGATGTAGAAGCAACAAGCCCAGCAATTACTAATGTAGTTAATTGCTTTTTCATATTTAACCTCCAATAAGGACTTAAACTAAATAAAAAATCAACACTAGTTATAAGTGTAAATATATTCAGCGCAAGAATAACACAACTGATGTCAGAATGATACCGCATTTTTGACAAAAAAAATACACTTTTGTGTCAAAAATGAAAATATATTATCCTGAATCATACAAATTTTTAGAATCACTTTTCCGTAGAAAGCAGTGGTTTTATAAAATTTGTATGATTTTCAGTATATTATTGGATTTATGCAGATTCTTCTCCTAAACGATAAAGCGAGGCATAAATGTTGTTTTTTTCCAACAATTCTTGGTGTGTGCCCATTTCGACAATTTTACCTTGTTCAAAAACAACAATGCGATCGGCTTGCTCAATGGTGCTTAAACGGTGCGCAATGATGATGGTGGTTGTGTCTTCGCTGAGCACTTTAATGCTCTCTTGAATGTCAAATTCGCTCTTTGTATCTAAGCTGCTGGTTGCTTCATCGAGGATCAAAATGGGCGCCTTTTTATATAGGGCGCGCGCAATGGCGATGCGTTGACGTTGTCCACCGGAGAGTTTGGCGCCATTTTCACCCACATGTGTGTGTAAGCCTTCTGGCATTGCACTGATGAATCCCCAAGCATTGGCATTTTTTGCCGCCTCTTCGATGCGCTGCCAATCAGGATTGGGATCGCCAAGAGCAATGTTATTGGCCAAAGTGTCTGCAAAGAGCACCACATGTTGGCTCACATAGCTGATGTGTTGGCGGTAATCGCGCAAAGAGAGCTCGGCCACATTGTAATCATCCACCAAGACTTTGCCTTCCGTTGGTGTATAAAAGCCCGCAAGGAGATTGGCAAAGGTACTTTTCCCGCTGCCAGAAGCGCCCACAAGGGCAACGGTCTCTTTAGGGCGAATGTTGATGGAGAGATCTTTAAAAATGGGCGCTAAATCATCCCCATAACGAAAGCCCACATGATCAAAGCGAATGTCGCCAGAGATGTGTAAAGGCAAATGTTCAGGATTGTGGTGGGTGGCCACATCTTTTTCAATCGGTGCATCAATGAGGCTAAAGACGCTTTCAGCACCGGCTAAACCACGCTGTAAGGATTCATTTAAGCGCGTTAAACGTTTAATAGGATTGAGTAAACCCACCATCGCGCCAAGCGTGGTTAAAAATGCGCCGGGCGTTAAACCATCCGGGCTCACTTGATGAGCCGCATAGCTGATGATAAAAGCAATGCAAAAAACAATGAGGAGTTGCACAAGTGGGCTGGCAATTTCAGAAGCCACCATAATTTTGACATTCACCCGTTGCAATTGTTCATTGGTTTTCTCAAAGCGCGCACGCGTAAAATCATAGGCGTTAAAGAGTTTGATCTCTTTATTGCCGCGAATGGTCTCTTCGGTGATGTGGTTGAGCTCGCCCATTTCAGATTGCGCACGGTGCGAGAGCTTACGCAAGCGTTTAGACACAATGCGCAGCGTAATGGCAATGAAAGGCGCCACCACAAACATCACCAAGCTGATCTGCCAGCTGTTGTAAAACATGACAAAGAGTAAGCCGATGATGGCAGCGCTGTCTTTAATGAGCGTCACCAATGCAAAAGAGCTGATGGTTAACAGTTGGTTCACATCAAATGTGAGCTTAGAGAGCAGGGCGCCGGAGCTGGTTTTATTGTATTCGGCAATCGGCAATGTGATGAGGCGATCAAACATCTGTTGACGCAAGGTTTTAATCACTTTTTGGGCGATAAATTGCATGCCCACATTCCCAAAGAAGCCAAAAGCACTTTTAATGAGAAAAACGCCAATTAAAATAAAAGGCATCATTTTGATGAACTCAGGGTCTTTATCAAAAAAACCTTGATCCAAAATGGGTTTTAAAAGGGCAAAGAGCCCCGCTTCAAACATGCCAGATAAAGCGATGGCCACCAATGCGAAGATCAAAATGCCTTTGCGCTGACTGGTGTAGGTCAATAAGCGTTTATATAGTTGAAGACTTGTGGTTTGCATAATTTCTGGGGCATCAAAATAAAATAATTATGCCATAGATAGCAAAAGCGCACTGAAAGAATCTTCCCGTGCGCTTTGATTTTGCTGGAAATGCGGCAAAAAACTTAGTAGATGATCTCTACGCGGCGATTTTGTGCCCAAGAACCTTCACCGGATCCGCCAACAGCTGGGCGTTCTTTGCCATAGCTGACGATGCGAATTTGGTTAGGGTTCACGCCTTCGGAGGTCATTAAAGTGGAGACGGCTTTTGCACGGCGCTCACCTAAGCCAATGTTATATTCGCGTGATCCGCGATCATCGGTGTGACCTTCTAAAATGATGCCGCGTGATGGATTTTTACGAAGCTCAGCTGCATGCGCGCTCACTACATTGTAAGACTCTTGGCGTAAACGGTCGGAGTCAAAGTCAAAGTAGATGATGCGATCTTCTGTGCCGCGTTTACCATACATTGCATCATAATAGGTGCTTGCTTGTTCGCCATTGTAGCCTGTGCCAGCGCCGCCATTGACGCTGCCATAACCACCATCGCCATATCCATTCTCACCACTGCCTGATGTGGAAGAACAAGCAGCAATGAAGGTAGAAAGGCAAACGATGCCCAAAAGCTTGAGACTACTTTTTTTCATGGTTTCTCCCAATTAAATAATTGATCGGTACATTGTCGTGATTAATTAGACCAAGCTGGCTCTCGAACATCTGAAGCGTTGCTTGAGAATTTTTGCGTGACACTGCCATCGTTAGACACAGCATTCAAACCGCCCACGCCATTGGCATAAATGATCATGTGACCATTGCTAGAGAAGCTTGGGGCTTCATCTTTGCCGCCGTTGGTTAAACGTTTGGTTGCACCGGTTTGTAAGTCGATGATGGCAATCCCAAAGCCATTGCCGCCACTGCCACGATTCATCACTGCTAAATAGCGACCATCATTGGAAATGGAAGGGCTCGCATTGTAGTTACCCGAAGTGGAAACACGTGTTGGTGTGCCGCCATTTGGGCTCATGCGATAAATTTGTGGTGCACCTGTTCTGTCAGACGTAAAGTAAATCATATTGTCTTTACCCCAAACAGGTTCGGTATCAATGCTCGCGTGATTTGTTAAACGTGTCAAGCCTTTACCGTAAATGTCAGAGGTATAAATCTCAGGGTTGCCATCTTTCGATAAGGTGAACACAAGACGAGAACCGTCTGGTGACCATGAAGGTGCACCGTTGATGCCCGGTAAATCTAACACCACGTGACGTTTACCTGAATAAACATCTTGCACTACGATTTTACTTTTCTTACCTTCTAATGAAGAGTAAGCAATTGATCGACCATCAGGGGACCATGAAGGCGATAAAATGGGTTCATTGGAGTTAAAGATGGTGCTTGGATATGCGCCATCAGCATCCGAGACAATCAATTGATATTGACGACCATTTTTCGCAACATACGCCACTTTCGTGTCAAAGGAGCCTTTGACGCCTAAGATCTTCTCATAAATGGCATCGGCCACTTGGTGTGCTGTTTTACGCCATTGGCGTTCATTGTTTGCACCCACTGTATACACGCGCTGAAGCATTGATTGCTTAGAGAATGTATTCACTAAATCCACAGAAATCTGATTGCCACGAACGGTTAAAAACACAGCATATTGCACGCCGCGCTGCATCCAAGCTTCGCTATTGATGGCAGCAGGACCCGCAGTTGGCTCCGGTGAGTTTTTAGAGGGCAACGCAATAAAGCGGCCAGAACGCGCTAAGTCGCCGCCTGCCACTTGCTCAACAAAGTTGCCCAATTGATCATTCGAGTAAAGCACAATCGGAATGGCGTTACTCGCTGATTTCGTCACCTGAATTTTTAATTGGGCATGACTAAAGGTGATCAAAGATAACAGCGAGAAGAACAACCAAAATGAGAGTTTGACGACATGTTTTTTCATTGTTACACCCCTTGAGATGATTTTATGATTCGTTAAGAGCCCAGATGCTGCTGAGGTTACGCCAGTATTCATGACAATCCATACCGCAACCAAAAACGTAGCGATCCGGTACATCTAATCCAATATAGTCTACTTTAAAGTTTTTAGGTTTACGAGTGTGCACTTTATTAAATAATGTGGCTGTGTA
Source organism: Wohlfahrtiimonas sp. G9077 (assembly GCF_002252155.1). Lineage (GTDB taxonomy): Bacteria > Pseudomonadota > Gammaproteobacteria > Cardiobacteriales > Wohlfahrtiimonadaceae > Wohlfahrtiimonas. The sequence continues at coordinate 30,719 of NZ_NEFD01000007.1, read as the reverse complement.
CACTTTTGTTGCGCCCATATCGCGCAATGCATGCGTGATCGCTTCAAGTGTATTACCTTCATCAAAGATGTCATCGACCAATAACACAGGACGACCCTCGACCGGAATGCTTGGTGGTGCCACCCATTGCAATTCACCGCCGGTGGTTTCACCGCGATAACGTGTGGCATGTAGGTAACCAATTCTAAATGGGAAATTTAAACGAGATAACAATAAACCGCCCGGAATCAACGCACCATTCATCACCACCAACACCACAGGATCTGCGTCATGGAGATCTTTTTCGATCACAACAGCCATTTGGTCAAGGGCATCATTGACGGCTTGAGCTGAGATGATTTCTTCGGAATTCGCAAGGATTTGTTGCGCCTTATTGTCGGGATTTGACATGAATTTTACCTATTTAGATGATTAAACTAACGAGTTTTGTGTTTCGGGGCAGCGGTGTAGTGTGCCAAAATTTTATTGACCGTTTCGCTGTCGCCTTCTTGCTCAAGGGTTTTGAGCAGGTTGATCAGAGGATGCAGGACGCGATTGCTCATTTGTGTGACCACTTGGTCAATCACATCGTCCATCGACTGAGTCTGTTCACGGTGAGTCAGTTGCTTCGCTTTACGCAACGTTACGCCTTTTTGTTCGTCCACATAGTGGAAAATGGCTTGTAAATGAACCGATAAGTCCGCAAGTTGCAACCAATCGTCCCATTCAGACACACTGCGTTGAATGTATGTTTCAGCTTCTTTTGCGGCCGCTTCGCGTGATTGATAGTTCTTTTCAACGATCTTATTGAGATCATCCACTGAATAAAGATAGATATCATCGAGCTCATTGACGTTGGCATCAATGTCGCGCGGCACAGCAATGTCCACCATTAAAATGGGCTTGTTACGGCGGGCTTTTAAGGCACGTGCGGCCATCTCTTTGGAGATCAATGAAAATGGCGCACCCGTTGACGCAATGACAATGTCCGCTTTTTCTAATAATTCTGGGATCTCATCTAAGCTGTGCACCGTCGAAGGAATGGCCAATCGCGCGCTCATCTCTTTAGCGCGGCTTTCTGTGCGGTTAGCGATCGCTAACGATTGAATGTTTGCCTCAATTAAATGTTCAGCCACCAATTCAATGGTTTCACCGGCGCCCACTAACAGTGCGCGCTGCTCAGAAAGATCAAAGATCTGCTTTGCCATCTGTACAGCGGTATAAGCCACAGAAATGGTGTATGCACCAATGTTGGTTTCTGTGCGGATTTTTTTAGCCGTTTGAAAAGCAAGTTGAAAGAGCCGATTGAGGGTTTTGCATAAGGTGTCCGCTTGCTTTGAGTATTCAAATGCATTGCGAAGTTGCCCCATGATTTGTGGCTCACCTAAAATCAGGGAGTCTAACCCAGCGGTGACGCGCAACAAATGCGCCACAGCGTCGTTATTTTCATAATAATAGTGATACTGTTCGATGGTTTCCATGGAGATTTTTGCATGCTCAGTCCAGAGGGCAAAAAAGTCCTGCAAAGGCACAGTTAAATTGTCAATGTAAAACTCTGTGCGGTTACATGTGGAAAGAATGACAGCGCCGGTCGCCCACCCATGATTTTTGAGGGCGTGTAAAAATTGTGGCACTTTTTCAGGCAATACGGAAGCTTGCTCGCGAATTTCAACGGGAGCAGCCTTGTGATTGATGCCGATAGCTATTACTGTCATTGGTGGTTTGAATAATAGAAAGAGTGAATTCGTAAAAGTTGCATATCTTAGCAAATTTTACGCCATTCTACATCTAAAAGAAAACGATCGTTAGAGGGATTGATATAAGTCGCGCAATTTTTCCTGACTCAATGCAATGGTATCGGTGATGGGGGCAATCTGTGCTTGCGCTTTCGGTATCGCCAGAATCTCTAGCGTTTTGTCATAAAGCGTAGGCAAATGATGTGGCCTAATTGCACCATTTGGATAAAAGCGTGATAAATTTTCCCCAACACCGCCATAATTAAAACCAATCACGGGCGTGCCACAAGCGAGGGCTTCAAGTACGGTTCTGCCATAGGATTCAGGTTTTGTGGTGAGAGATAATGTAATGTTTGCCCGTGTATAGATGGCCGCCATCTCATCGCAAGTGCCATACCAAAGAATGGATTTTGTGAGCCCTTTTGCGGCAATGAGTGCCTTCATCTCTTCATAAAATGCGCGATTGCGTGCATCATAACCGCCCACAATTAAAGCTTTAATGTGCGTAATGCCATTTGCTTTAAGCTTGGCCATGAGCTCAATTACAAGGGGAATGCCTTTGATGCGCGTGATGCGACCGGCCAGCAACAAAATTTGATCCTGCTCAGTGATGCCAAGGGTTTGAAGGCGCGCATGCATGGCATCGGGCACCGTAACATTTCGATGAAAGATCGTTGGGTCAATGCCTTGCGTGATGATGGCAAAACGCTTCATATCCGCGCGTGGATAAGCATTGATTAAGTAATTCTCTAGCGCTTTAGACACCACAATCACTCGATCAGCTTTGAGCATTTGCTCGCTATAGCGGCTGATGGAGTTAAAGCCATGCACGGTGGTGACAATGTGCGGGCGAGTTTTCACACGTTTTAAAGCAAAATGCACAAGCCATGCTTGCAAGCGTGAATGAATGTGAATGATGTCTGGTTCAATCTCGTTGATGAGGCGTGCTAATTTGCCAATTTGCAGTAAAGAGCGCACACGCTTTTTCTCAATGGGCAACGTAAAGTGCGTTGATCCTGCTTGTTCTAAGCGTGAAACCAATCGCCCGCCGCTTGAGATCACGTAGCTGTTTGCATACGTGGCAATGTGGGCGCAATTTTCAAGCACATAATATTCCACGCCCCCTTGATTGAGGGCGGGGAGAATTTGCAGGATTTTCATCGTCATTAGAGATCGTATTTATACCCATAACGCGGTTTGCTGCTTGGGCCGAACATGGGTTTTGATGCACGCCAAATGCGGTAATCATCGGCGGTGATCATGATGACGGTGCTTTTGCCATAGCGTTCGATCTGTGCCACATCAGTGATGCGCCCAATGGCGGAAAAGCGCACATTGTCGAGCTCTTCAGGTGCAATGTAACCATTGACGATGACGATCGCGCGATCCTTATTGTTGGCAATTTTGGCCGGCGCGGACTCTTCATTCAGTGGTGCACTCGCGATCTCAATTTGTGTTTGTGAAGGCGAATATTGATACGCAATCACAGGGCCGCCGACAATCATTTTTTTGCCTAAAATGGCTTTTACCGGCTGTGAAACGGCCGCTTCATACGTTAAAGCATCTTTGGCAGCTGAGCCAAATGTGGATGAGCAAGCGGCTAATAACAAGGTTAAAGGTAAAATTTGGAAGATTTTTTGCATGGTTCTCTCGTTCTTATAATGATGGGGCAAAGAGCGCCGTTTCGATCAATTGGCAGAGCATGTGTTCCACCAATAAATGGGATTCTTGAATGCGTGGCGTGTGCGTCGATGGGATTTTGATCATCACATCACACCATTGATCCATCGTGCAGGGTTTGCTGCCGGTTAAGCCAATGGTGTAAATGCCTTTGGCGCGGGCCGCTTTTACAGCATTGACAATGCTTTCAGAGTTGCCGGAAGTTGAGATGGCAATCAGCGCATCGCTTGGTTGCGCGAGTGCTTCAACTTGGCGCGCAAAGACATAATGATAGCCATAATCATTGCCCACTGCCGTTAAAATGGAAGTATCGGTGGTCAATGCAATCGCCGGCAAGCCTTCGCGCTCTAATTCAAAGCGACCCACAAGTTCTGCCGCCATGTGCTGTGCATCAGCAGCTGAGCCGCCATTGCCCACAATGAGGATTTTGCCGTGATTGCGATAGACATCAATCAATGTTTCGGCCACGCTCTCAAGGGTTGCGATGAGCTTGGCATCTTCTAAAATGGCGGCTTTGGTGGCAATCGATGCTTGAATTTGTGCAATGATGTTATCTTTCATATCCGTACTCTTTTAAAATTGTACTCACTTTGTCCACCACTTCTGGCGTCATTTCGATGGGCTCGCCCCATTCGCGATCCGTTTCGCCCGGCCATTTATTGGTGGCGTCTAAACCCATTTTTGAGCCAAGCCCGGAGATGGGGGAAGCAAAGTCCAAATAATCAATGGGCGTATTGTCCACCATCACGGTGTCGCGAATCGGATCCATGCGTGTGGTGATCGCCCACATCACATCATTCCAATCGCGGCAATTGATGTCTTCATCCACGATGATGACAAATTTGGTGTACATAAATTGGCGCAAGAATGACCAAACGCCCAGCATCACGCGTTTTGCATGCCCCGGATACTGTTTTTTAATGCTCACCACCGCCATGCGGTACGAGCAGCCTTCAGGTGGTAGATAAAAATCCACAATCTCCGGAAATTGTTTTTGAATGATGGGCACAAACACTTCATTTAACGCAACGCCGAGCATCGCCGGTTCATCGGGTGGGCGACCTGTATATGTGGAGTGATAAATGGGATTTTTGCGATGCGTGATGCGCTCAACGGTCATCACAGGGAAGTTGTCCACTTCATTGTAGTAGCCGGTGTGATCACCATATGGGCCTTCGGGCGCCATGTCATCGGGATAAATGTAACCTTCTAGCACAATTTCAGCATAAGCTGGCACCGTTAATTCATCGGAGATGAGGGAAGGCGCCACATAGGTTTTTTTGCCGCGCAATAAGCCTGCAAAGGCATATTCAGATAAAGTGTCCGGAATGGGAGTAACAGCTGCGATGATGGTGGCAGGATCTGCGCCTAAAGCAACGGCAACCGGAAAAGGTTTGCCAGGATTTTTCAGTTGAAACTCACGAAAATCCAATGCGCCGCCACGGTGTGCAAGCCAACGCATGATGATGCGGTTTTTACCGATCACTTGCTGGCGATAAATGCCAATGTTTTGACGTTTTTTGTGTGGCCCTTTGGTGATGGTCAAACCCCAAGTGATCAAGGGCGCTGCATCTTTTGGCCAACATTTTTGAATGGGCAAAGTGCTCAAATCTACCTCTTCTTTTTCAATCACCACATCGCGGCAGGGCGGTGATGAGAGGGTTTTTGACTTCATGGAGAGCACTTTTTTAAAGATCGGGAACTGCTTGATCATGCTGCGAAGGCTTTCTGGCGGCGTGGGCTCTTTTAAAAAGGCGAGCAGCTTGCCAATGTCTCTTAAGCGGGCAGGATCAGTCTCGCCAATGGCAAGGGCAACGCGTTCAGGCGTGCCAAATAAATTGGTGAGCACAGGAATGGTGTGATCTTTGGGATTTTCAAATAAAAGGGCAGGGCCACCTTGGCGCAACACATGATCAGAGAATTCCGTCATCTCTAAATTCGTGTCCATTTCATGGGTAACACGCTGTAGTTTGTTGTTTTTTTCTAAATAATCGATGAATTCTCGTAAATCTTGAAATTGCATGCCCACTGATCTCATCCAAAAAAATCGATTATAACATTAATGAAAATGGTCTGTTATAATTCCCCGCCCGTGAACAGACAAAATAGAATGAAGGCGACAAACATGTTGTGGGATGTGCATCAGATCGATTCAGAATTGAAAGAAGCAAAACGCGTACTCAATGATTTAGGGCGCGCCGTCACCATTTTTGGCTCTGCACGCATTCCTGAAGATGATTCTTATTATGTGGCAACGGTCAATGTTGCCAAAGCGATTGCCGAACAAGGTTACGCCATTATTTCAGGCGGCGGCCCCGGTATTATGGCAGCGGCCAATCAAGGCGCGGTTGAGGGCGGCACAGAATCTGTGGGTTTAAACATCATCTTGCCCCGTGAGCAACATCCGAATCCTTATCAAACCCGTTCACTGCGATTTTCTCAGTTTTATCCACGTAAAATGAGCTTTTTCAATTATTCTTGTGCCTACATTTGTATGCCCGGCGGTTTTGGCACGCTAGATGAATTGTTTGAGGTGATGACGCTGGTGCAAACCGGTAAATTACAGTGCTCGCCGGTAATGTTGTATGACAGCGGCTTTTGGGCGCCCATATTTGAATGGTTTAAAACGACGTTACTAGAGAAAAAGCTCATCAGCACAGACACTTTTGATTGGCTGCATTTGGTGGATTCTGTGGATGAGGTTTTGGCGATCCTTGATAAAAAATAACCATCATGCAAGGGCACACAGCACAAAGTAGCCGTGATAAAATGGCGCTTTATTGAGTCAATTATTGAAAAGGTAGAACATGCAGTCAGATCGCTATTTGTTTTGGGTAGATTTAGAGATGACAGGATTGGAGGAAAATCTTGATCACATCATAGAAATTGCCTCCATCGTAACGGACAGCGACTTAAATGTTGTGGCCGAAGGTCCTGTGATCGCCATTCATCAACCGGATGATGTTTTGGAGTTGATGGATGATTGGAATCAAAAAACGCACGGTGAATCTGGTTTAATTGAGCGCGTGCGCCAAAGCAACATCAGCCTTGCAGAAGCCGAAGAGATGACGTATGAATTTTTGCGTTTATGGATCGCAAAAGGCACTTCGCCTTTGTGTGGCAACAGCATTGGCACCGATCGCCGTTTTTTAAAACGTTACATGCCGCACATTGATCAATATTTGCATTATCGCAATGTGGATGTGAGCTCCTTTAAAGAGATGATCAAGCGTTGGTATCCAAATGGCGCAATGTATGAAAAGAAAAACACACACAAGGCTTTAGATGACATTCGTGAGTCGATTGGCGAGTTAAAATTCTATCGCACTCACTATTTACAACAACATTAATAAGGAGCGCACGATGCACAGCAAACATGATCACTCTGTGAAAATCACCATCAAAACCCCGGCGCAGTTTTTAGCCTCTGGTTTTGGTTCAGGCTGTGCACCGGTGGCGCCCGGCACTTTTGGGACATTGGCGGCAGTGCCATTTTGGTTCTTGATGACGTATTTACCAGATTTATGGTATGCCGTGATCACAGCCTTTGTCTTTGTTTTAGGCTGCATTGTCAGCGATCAAGCAAGCCGCGAGCTCAATGTGCATGATCACGGTGGCATTGTGATCGATGAATTTGTGGGTTTTTTCATCACGATGTTTTTAGTGCCTGTGAACATTTACACAGCGATCTTGGGCTTTGTGCTCTTTCGCATTTTTGATGTGATTAAACCTTGGCCAATTAAATGGGTGGATCAAAAGATGAAAGGTGGCATTGGCATTATGGTGGATGATGTCTTAGCGGGCATCATGGCCTTGATCAGCATTCATTTGATCCTTTGGGGTTATGCGGTGCTTGGTTAAACGCATCGGGCGTTATGTTCGATGGCGCATTGGTAAAGCGCGTACGCATCCGCGCTTTTATCAGCATCTTTTGGTGCCGATTTGTTGCCTTCTGCTGTTCATTGTCTCAAGCTTATATGTGCCCAAAGGCCGTTGGTATGATGATGAACCTTATGATCATTATCCGATTACCCTCACATGCCAATTAGAGCGCATCATTGATGGAGATACGGTGGTGATGCAATGCCCAAAACCTCATGATCCACGTGAAACATCACGCCGCTCTGTGCGCATTTGGGGCATTGATGCGCCCGAAACCGGGCAAAAACCTTGGGGTGAAATGGCCACACAAACCCTAAAAAATATGATTGGTGACCATCGAGCGATTGAACTGCAAGTGATGGAAAAAGATCAATATGGCCGATTATTGGCTAAACTGTTTATTCAAGCGCAAGATGTGGGGCTTGAGATGGTGGAAGCAGGGGCAGCGATTGTTTATGCCCGCTATAATCATGATCAAGACTACATAAATGCACAAAAACGCGCTAAAATGTCACGATTAGGCATTTGGCAAACAGCTGGCGCGCAACAACAACCCGAACAATGGCGGCGGCTGCATCCGTAAAACATTTGGTATAGATATGTATTTAAGTCATCGAGAAGAAGAATTAGCCCACAACGAATCCCTCCTTTTGTCACAATACACGCATTGGTGGATTTTTGTCGCGCCTGCTTTATGGCTATTGGCCGGCATCTATTTAGCGCTTAATGCAGCGCTCCATGGCTCTTTTTCGCTCTATTCATTGTTGATTTGGCCGATGCCACAAAGTGGCACAGGATTGAGTCATACGATCCACAGTTATTTAGCGATGGGTTCTGAGGTGATTCAAGAACATTTGCCGCGTTCGATGTATGAGTTTTTAAATGGCATCCGCTTGCATCCGCGTAAGTGGATTAGCCAATTGGTGCTCATTTATGCGTTATATCGCTTAGTGCGCGCCACATTAACGTTTTTAACCACTAAAGTGATGGTGACAGATCAACGCATTTTAGTGGTCACAGGGCTATTTCGCCCACAGCGCATTGAATTTGCGCGTTTACATGTGGATGCCTTTCACATTAAAAAAGGTCTCCTGAGCCGATTCATGGATGTGGGCACTTTGATCATTCAAGCTTCTGGTGGTTTAACGGCACGTTTGCCCGCCATCAAAATGCCTGAAGTCTTGACCACATGCGTTGTTGAGAATGAAAAATGATGCTGACGCAAAACAATAATCAGTTGATGCTTGAGGGCGAATGGACGATTGGCAATACGCCCATCATTGAAAAATCGATTGCGGCGATTGATTGGTCTAAACTTGATTTATCACAAGCCATCGAGATCAATGGCAGCGCTTTAACGTCGTTAGACACAAGCGGTGCCTATTGGATGGGCACGATTGTCAAAGCCTTGAAAGCCAAAAATGGCCAAGCGAATCTAACCGCATTTCATGGTGAGTTTGCCAATTTGGTGGATTTTATCTCCGATAAAATGGCCGCATTTGAGCCCGATGCTTTAGATGATCCGAAAAAAGATCCTTTCTTTGTGGCAGTGGGTAAACGCACCTATTTGGCAAAAGATCAAACGTATCGTTTTTTTGACTTCATTGGTCAAGTGGCGATGGTGACGGCGAAAAATCTTGCCCATCCTTGGTCGATCCGTTGGAAAACCATGTGGTCAAATGTGCAAACGGGCGGTGTACAAGCGCTTTTCATCATTGGCCTTTTGAACTTTTTGATCGGCATCGTGATTGCCTATCAAGGTGGCGCTTTATTAAAACAGTATGGTGCGAACATCTTTGTGGTGGAATTGATTTCCATCTCGATGCTCAGAGAATTGGCGCCCTTGATGACGGCCATCATTGTGGCAGGGCGAACAGGTTCTGCGATTGCTGCACAAATTGGCACCATGGTGGTCAATGAGGAAGTGGATGCGTTGAGCACCATTGGCATCAATCCCTTAGATCAGCTTGTGGTGCCAAAGATGATGGCGCTCATTGTGGCATTGCCATTTTTAACGGTCTTTGCCGATGTGTGCAGTGTCTTTGGCGGCATGGTGCTCGCAAACACCTATTTAGATGTCTCTTTTAGCACCTTCGTCGAGCGTATTCCGCAAGTGATGACGGTGGATACTTTATTGGTGGGCTTGGCGAAAACCCCGCTGTTTGCCATCATCATTTCTTTGACCGGTTGCTATCAAGGCTTTCGCGTCAGTGGCGGTGCGGACAGCGTAGGGCAACAAACCACCATTTCTGTGGTGCAATCGATCTTTTTAGTGATCATTTGCGATGCCATTTTCTCCATTATTACAAGGAATGTGCCGATCTAATGACAGAAACAGTAGACAACAACATTGCCATCGAGATTGAGCACCTTTATAACCGTTTTGGCACCCATTCAGTGCATGAAGATCTCAATATGACGGTACAAAAGGGCGAATTGGTGGCCTTGGTGGGCGGTTCAGGCTCAGGGAAAACCACATTATTGCGCTCGATCATCATGCTGCTCAAACCCTATTCTGGGCAAGTGTATATGTTTGGTGAGCCCATTTGGGGCATCAGCAATCAGCAACAAATGCAGTTGCGTAAGCGTTTTGGCATGCTCTTTCAAAGCGGCGCGCTGTTTAGCTCGTTGACGGTATTGGAAAATGTCATGGTGCCCATGAAGGAGCATTTAAAGCTATCAACAGCGGAGATGAAGGAGTTGGCGGAGCTTAAAATTGTGCTCTCTGGTTTGCCTGCCCATGCTGCAAATCTCTATCCGCGTGAATTGTCAGGCGGGATGATCAAGCGAGCAGCTTTAGCGCGCGCTTTAGCCCTTGATCCGCAATTGCTCTTTTTAGATGAACCAACTGCAGGGCTTGATCCTGTGGGTGCAGGCGAGTTTGATGATTTGATGAATCAGCTCAAAGAATCTCTCTCGCTGACCATTATGATGGTGACTCATGATCTCGATTCTTTATGGGCTGTGACGGATAAAGTGGCCTTTTTGGGTGAGAAGAAAATTTTAGCGTACAAACCAATGCCTGAATTGGTGAAAGATCCGCATCCATTGATTCAAAAGTATTTTCAAGGGCCAAGGGGCCGAGCAACAGAGGAAGCTTATGGAAAATAAATTCAGTTTTGCCGCCGTTGGCGTATTTGTGGTGGGCTTTAGCATTGCGCTCTTAGCGCTTGTGGTTTGGCTCACCGTGGGCACAGATAAGGTAAAATATCTGCCTTATAAAGTGGTGACCAATGAATCTGTCTCTGGCTTATCCGTCAATTCTGTGGTGGATTATAAAGGCGTGGATGTGGGCGTGGTGCGTAAAATCGAACTCAATGATTTAGATCCTCGTTATGTGATCATCTCCCTTGACATTGCAGCGGGTACACCCATTAAATCGGATACGGAAGCGGTGTTGACGAGCCGTGGCATTACAGGTTTGGTGGGCGTGAGCTTGCGTGGTGGTACAGAGAGTGCGCCGAATGTGGTGCCCACTGAAAGTGATCCTGTGCCAGAGATCAAAAATGGTCCTTCGTTATCGCAGCGTTTAGACACGGCATTTAATGATGCCACGCGTGCACTAAGTGGCGTATCTGAAAAATTAGACATGGTGCTCACCACACAAAATGCTGAGCATGTGAACAATATTTTGCGTAACCTTGATGTGGTCACCAGTAACTTTGCAGAAAGCTCAGAGGATCTCAAAGAGATGGCGGATGATGCCACTAAATTCTTCCGTGGTTTAGAGCCGAAGATTGACAGAGCATTGTCAGCCATTGACTCTTTCAGTGCCATTGCAGAAAATGTAAAAACCGCCTCCGATGGCTTAACCTCAACGCTTGACAATGCAGACAGCACCTTAAAAGCATGGGGTGCAACAGCGGTGGAATGGCGCAACTTTGGGCAATCTGTGCGCTCACAAGTGCCAAACTTGAATTCAACATTTACAGAGCTCAACAATGTGTTGTATCAAATGTCATTGTTGATTACACAACTGAACAATCAGCCGAACTCATTGATCATGGGTAAAGGCAAACCAAAACCAGGCCCAGGTGAATAAGGAGTGATGATGAAGATGAAATTAACAGGTTTAATGGCGGCAATGCTTGTGATGGCAGGGTGTTCTTCTGCGCCGTATAAAACACAATACACCTTAGCCACTGAGGGCGCGAACATTGTTGAAACAGCGCATCAAAAGCCTTATGGCATTGTGGTGGGTGATGTGAAAAGTTTTGGCATGGGCAACAATGTGGACATGACCTATTCGCGTGATGCCAATACAGTGGAAGTCTATACGAAAAGTGCATGGGTCGAGCCACCTGTTCAGCAAATTCAAGTGGCAATTGCCAATGGTTTGATGGCATCGAATGCCTATCGTGATGTGGTGGTGTCACCGACGTCATTGACGGGTGCGTATAAAGTGGACACCACCATTCAAAAAATGCAGCAATATTTTGACAATGGCCACAGTTATGTGGAGTTGAGTTTGATGGTGCGTTTACTCAATAATAGCCAACAAAAATTGGTGTTCTCGAAAAAATACAGCATTAAAGAGCCTGTCGAAAGCTTAAATGCAGAGGGCGGCGTTGCGGCTTATAACAGGGCGTTAGCACGTTTATTGCCAGAGATCATCCGCGACATTACGACACAATCATAAAGGCCATCATGCAGTATCAACACATCATTGAGGCGTTGCCCGCGCCAGATTTTTCAGAGTTTGTGCCGTTAAATTGGCAACATCATGCTGTGGGTTGTATGCATGCGCGCATTGTGCCGTTATTGGCAAAATATCCACATCTTTTTCAAGATGTGGATGGACAAGCAATGCGCTTTACGGATGAGTTTTTAGCGCTCGACATTGCAAAGCGTTCTGCATTGCTTGAGATCGTCAGTCATGATTTAAAAGCGCATCATGTGGTGCCTAATTGGCGAGATGAACTCTTTACTGTGTATTTAGATGCCGCGCGCACTTTGCCACTCTTTCAAATCGAGCGTGGTGTGTTGCCAGTCCTTGGGTTACAAGCGCACGGTGTGCATTTAAATGGTTTCACTTTAATCGAAGGTGAGCCGCACATTTGGATTGCAGAGCGCTCAGCAACGCGCCCGATTGCCCCTTTAAAGTTGGATCAATTGGTGGCAGGTGGCTTGCCTGCGGATCTCACGTTGCTTGAGAATGTTTGTAAAGAAGCCGGGGAAGAAGCCGGCATTCCTGAGGTGGTGGCGCGTACTGCTCAACCTTTTGGCAGCTTGCAATATCTAACGCCCGCTGAAGATGGCTTTGGCATTCGCAATGACATGCTTCATGCCTTTGACATTGAGCTGCCCATTGATTTTATGCCCCACAATCAAGATGGTGAAGTGGCGCGCTTTATGCGTTTGCCTTTGCCAGAATTATGGGCAATTTTGAAAAAGCCTGATCAATTTAAACCAAACACAGCTTGGGTGATGCTTCATTTTTTATTGCGCCGCGGTTGGCTAGATGTCTCTAATGCGGAAGCTCGTTATTTAGCTGAACATTTATCACTTTCAGGAAATTATGCACCACATCATCATTAAGGGTCGTACAGACCCAACGATTGCGGAGGCTTTTGCCATTCGTGATGCTGTCTTTACACAAGAGCAAGGCTACGCCGCAGAGATTGACATCGATGATTATGATGACATTGCCTTTCATGTGATTGTGTATCAGGATGATCAAGCCATTGCCACAGCGCGTCTCATTCCTTTGGGGGATATTGGTAAAATAGGGCGCGTTGCGGTGTTAAAATCTCATCGTGGGCAGGGCATAGGATTACTTCTGATGCAGGCGCTCATGATGCAGGCAAAACAATTGCCCATCACATCACTTGTGCTCTCGTCACAAGTGCATGCCATTGCCTTTTATGAAAAATTAGGCTTTGTGGCGGAAGGTGAGATTTATCTAGAAGATGGCGAGCCGCACATTCATATGGTGAAAAAACTAGCTTAAGTCTGCCCAATCAATCGGCGTTTTCCCATGTGCGATGAGGTAGGCATTTGCCTTGGAAAATGGGCGCGAGCCAAAAAATCCACGGTATGCTGACAAAGGTGAAGGATGCACAGAGGCAATTACGCAGTGCTTTGATTCATCAATGAGGACGCGTTTCTTTTGTGCATGGCTGCCCCATAAAATGAAGACAACATGTTCGCAGTTTTGATTGATCATACGAATGGTTTCGTCCGTTAATTGCTGCCAGCCAATGTGCGCATGGGAAGCGGCTTTTGCAGCTTCAACGGATAGAGAAGTATTCAATAAAAACACCCCTTGCTTTGCCCAATTGATGAGTGAGCCATGAGCGGGCGGCGTAAATCCTTCAATGTCTGTACTGAGCTCTTGATAGATATTGCGAAGCGAAGGCGGCACTTTAATGCCATGATGCACAGAAAAAGCAAGGCCATTGGCTTGATTCGGTCCATGATAAGGATCTTGTCCTAAAATCACGACTTTCACTTGATCAGGCGGCGTCAGTTGATAGGCACTGTAGCGCTCAGCCTCTGTTGGATAGATGGTTTTTCCGGCATTTAATTCAGCATTTAAATATGCATAAATATGTTGGCAATAGGGCTTTTTGCCTTCTGATTGTAGGAAGGGCTGCCAGGATTTTAGGTGGTTTGACATGGATAAATGTTTGACAATAAAATAAATTAATATCCCTGGATTATAACATTTGTTTATAATGCCACCAAATGGCGGTGACACATACAATTTTTACCACTCTATTAATCACTTAATGATTCAGTTAAAGAGATATAACAATTGTATGTGTCACCGTTTTTTGTTTTTATTTTCCAAGGAATCATTATGAAAATTGGTCATTTAGAGATCAGTCGCACGAGTCAGCCGATTGTGATTGTGGAAATTGGCATCAATCATGAAGGTTCATTGCGTACAGCCTTTGAAATGGTGGATGCTGCCCATCAGGCAGGTGCACAAATCATCAAGCATCAAACCCATATTGTGGAAGATGAGATGAGCCAAGCGGCAAAATCTGTCATCCCTGGCAATGCAGATGTGTCAATTTATGAGATTATGGCGCGCTGTGCGCTCAATGAGCAAGATGAGCGGGCATTAAAAGATTATGTGGAATCTAAAGGGATGGTCTTTATCAGCACGCCTTTTTCACGGGCGGCCGCTGATCGTTTAGAACGTATGAATGTGCCCGCGTATAAAATTGGGTCAGGTGAATGCAATAATTATCCATTGCTTGAACATATTGCAAAATTTGGTAAACCCATCATTTTAAGTACGGGCATGAATGATTTGGCAAGTGTGCAAAAAGCTGTGGCAATTTTTGAGGCCCATGGGGTGCCGTATGCTTTGCTTCACACTACTAATTTGTATCCAACGCCGCCGCACTTGGTGCGTTTAGGGGCGATGGAGGCACTGGCCGATGCATTTGTCAATGCACCGTTTGGGCTTTCTGATCACACCACTTCAAATTTGGCTTGTTTTGCTGCTGTGGCACTGGGCGCTACGTTGTTAGAACGCCACTTTACGGATCATAAGTCACGCCCTGGACCAGACATTATCAATTCGATGGATGCCCAAGAATTGTCTGAACTCATTCATGGTAGCCGCCTCATTCATCAAATGCGAGGCGGGGAGAAAAAAGCAGCACCTGAAGAGCAAGTGACCATTGACTTTGCCTTTGCCACGGTTGTCAGCATTCGTAACATCGCTAAAGGTGAAACATTGACGATGGACAATGTATGGGTCAAGCGTCCTGGTACGGGTGACATTAAAGCAGAGCACTTTAAAAGTTTACTGGGTAAAAAAGCAACGCGTGACATTGCTCTTGATGAGCAGTTGCGTTGGAGTGACATCGATGGCTAAAGTCATCTTATTTGTGACCGGTACGCGTGCAGATTTTGGCAAGTTAAAAGCCCTTATTCAAGCCACAGACATGCTAGAAGGGTTTGAGTATCGTCTATTTGTGACGGGCATGCACATGATGGCACGTTATGGTCATACGTATCGGGAGATCGAAAAATCTGGCTTTACGATGGAAAAATATTGCAATCAATACCCCAATGAGCCGATGGATCTCATTTTAGCTAATACCATCAATGGTTTGTCGCGTTATGTGCATGAGATGCGGCCAGATGCTATTGTCATTCATGGGGATCGTGTGGAAGCGCTTGCGGGCGCAATTGTGGGCAGCATCAGCAACATCCGTGTGATTCACATTGAAGGTGGAGAGCGAAGTGGCACCATTGATGATTCATTGCGCCATGCCATTACTAAGTTATCCCATGTACATTGTGTGGCCAATGCAGAGGCAAAAGCACGCGTGATGCAGTTAGGTGAAGCTGCGAAATCCATTTATGTGATGGGTTCTGCGGACATTGATTATATGAATCCTGAGCAATTGCCCACCTTAACAGAAGTCAAAGATCATTATGACATTCCTTTTGATCGCTATCATATTGTGCTCTTTCATCCTGTGACCACAGAAGTTGAGCAGATGGCACAACATGCGCGGGCATTGGTGGATGCATTATTGGTATCTAGCGATGCATTCATTGTGATTTATCCAAACAATGACAATGGCACCCATGACATTTTACGTGAATATGAGCGTTTAGAAGGCAATCCACGCATTAAAATCTATCCTTCTGTGCGTTTTGAATATTTTTTAACATTGATTCATCATGCGGTTTCCATCATTGGTAATTCAAGTGCGGGCATTCGGGAAGCGCCGATTTTTGGTGTGCCTTCCATCAATATTGGCACGCGTCAAAGCTTGCGCTTTAAGAGTGAATCCATCATCGATTGTGATTATGATCAAAGGGAGATTATGCAGGCGATTGCTACAGTGAATCAATTGACGGAACGCTTTGCAGCGTGTGAGTATTTTGGCACCGGGGACAGTCAGGCACGCTTTTGTCAGATGCTAACCGATGAGTCAATGTGGCAAATGCCGCTGCAAAAAGTGTTTCATGATGTCGTGGTGGAGGCATAGCATGATTGGCATCATCACTGCGCGTGGCGGTAGCAAAGGCATTGTACAAAAAAACATTGCGCCCTTAGCCGGCACACCGCTGATTGTCTACACATTGCAAGCAGCAATCGATGCTGATGCATTCACGCGCATTATTGTGTCCACTGATTGTGCTGCCATTGCGGATGTGTGTGCAGCATATCCTGTTGAGGTGGTGTTGCGTCCTGCATCACTGGCCACGGACACGGCAAGCAGTGTTGATACGGTTGCACATGTTTTATCTGCTTGCCAAATTCCTGAGACAGAAGATTTTATGCTGCTTCAACCCACATCGCCTCTACGTACAGCGGCGCATATTTGTGCCGCCATTGAGTGTTATCAGAGTCAATCAGCTGCAGCTTTGGTGAGTGTATGTGCCACAACGCATCCGCCCCATAAATGTTTGGTGAAGGTTGGGGATGATTATCAGCCGTTGTTTGATTGGGCGCATTTGAGCATGCCAAGGCAACAATTGCCCGAGACACATCACATCAATGGTGCCATATATATCTGCCAAGTGGCTGCTTTTTTAAATGCGCAGAGCTTTTTTGCAGAGCCATTGGCCATTTATGAGATGGATGCACTGAGCAGCGTGGACATCGACACGCCATTAGATCTGGCATACGCAGAGTTTTTATTGCAGCAGGCGATGCCATGAAGTCTACTTTATTGAAAGAGAGCAGCATTTATTTAGGTGGAGAATTGATCAGTAAAGCGCTGCCATTTTTATTGTTGCCCTATTTAACGCGCGCCCTTGGCACAGAAGGATTTGGTGAACTCTCTTATTACATGGTGTGGTTAGCACTCATCAGTATTGGCATGAGCATGAGTCAAGAGGGTGCGATTGCCCGGTATTACTATTTTTATGGACGTCGTGCACTGCCGATGGTGATGTGGGCGGGCTACTTAATGAGCGGAGCTGTGGCATTGGTACTGATGATCATCGCCATCAGCTATGGCTCAGCCGTTGGCATTTATTTAACGCTGATCGCTTTATTGCAAACGGCATTGGGCGTGCAGCTCTCCCTTCGACAATGCCAGCGACAAAGTGTGGCTTACATTACCATTCAAAGTCTATTTTCCCTCAGCAATGTTGCACTGACTTTGCTTTTTTTGCATGTGTGGCAACCAACAGCAACGCTCGTTAATGATCGTTTATTGGCAATGTTATTGGCCAATGGCATTGCCTTTATGGTGGCGATCAGATGGGGCAGGCAAACATTAAACATGCGCATTCGTCCATCCTTTCGGCAATTGCGCTTAGGTTTGCAGTACATTTTGGCATTTGGTGTGCCGTTGATTTTTCATCATCTGAGTTTTTTTGTCAAAGGGCAAGTGGATCGCTTTTTCATTTATCAACATTATGAGTCCTCTGAGCTTGGGGTTTATTCAGCAGGTGTACAACTAGCGGCGATTCTCCCCATTTTATTGATGGCCGTGAATAAGGCATTATTGCCCCATTTTTATGGCAGCCTTAAACGCAATCAAGCTGCCGTGCGGGCAAAACTCCCCCGTTATTTTGTGATCAGTTTAGGCGGCGTATGTTTACCGGCAATGATTGCTGCTGCACTGCCAAACAGTTTATATCTATGGTTTTTAGGGGAACATTATGGCGAGAGCCAATATTACACCGTATTCTATCTTTTAGGATATGGATTGACGGTGCCTTATTTAATTGTGGTCAATTATCTATTTTATTTAGGTTTAAATAAACAGATCGCCGCCGGTAGCTTGATCAGTGCGGTGGTGTACTTAGGATTGCTATTGATCTTTGGACAGTTTTCCATGCAATGGATTCCGTTTGCTTTGATTATCAGTAACCTCTTTTTAATTGGGTATTTAGTGCGATGCGTAAAGAAACATTAGAAGCGGTGTTCATCTGTTTGACGCCATTACAGATGGTGATTGCAGAAGCCATCATTCGTGACAATAACATTCAGCGCTATGGCGTGCTTGGCATTTTTGCTGATGAATCGAAGCATAGATATTATTTTGAGCGCTTAACAAAGGATGCGATCTGGCATCACCATTATGTACAGCCCACGGGGTTGCATGGATTGTCCGTGATTCGTGCCGTGCGAGCCTTTAGACAAAAGATGCTGCAAGCATTGTCAATGTATACGATTGATACGCTCTATTTGGCATCGATTAGCCATCTGTATCTACAAGCATTGGTGTACCGCCTGCCTTTTGAGGCTTTACATACGTTTGATGATGGTTTAGCAAACATCTATCCGCATTCCCATTATTACGCGGATGATTGTACGCAGAGCTATAAAAAAAGAGTGTGGCAATATTTAGTGGGCAAACATTCAACGCGAGAAATGCGGGCATTGAGTAAAAAGCATTGGACGATTTATGCAAATCATCCGAACATCATTGAGAAGATTGAGCCATTGACATTATTTCCCATTGAAATGGATGATCAGCCACGCACAGGACAGATCAATATTTTGCTTGGGCAACCGTTGTATGAAATGTATCCGCAATGTGATCAAGCCTTTATGGAACAGGTGATTGACGCCTTAAAAATTGAACACTATTTTCCGCACCCGAGAGAAAAATATGTTTTGAATCATGCAGTTAATGTAATGGATTCGCCGCTCATTTTTGAAGCGTACGTTGCAAAGTTGTATCAAACCCATGATGTGGCGGTGATCAATGTCTATTCATTTTTCAGCTCTGTCTTGGTCAATGTTGCCCATTATCCATTTGTCAAAACATATGCCATTGATGTTGATGCGATTGATCGAGACATTTATACAGTGCTCGATGCGGTTGGGGTTGAGCGGGTGAAGCTTGAGGAGCACAGCATGTAATTGGTGATTGTTCTGAGCAAGGGGAGGGCTGGTGCAAGGTTGAATAAGCGCTTTTGATGCGTGGTGTATCATATGATCGTTTTTTCTGTGCAAAGTGTATTACAATAACGAATTATTTGAAGATCGATCATAGAGGCGAATACGATTTTATGGCACACGAACGCAGACACTCACGTTGGTATGAGCGCATACTCTTTAATGGCGGGTTCCATTTTGTGGTGGGTGTGGCGTTGATTGTATTGTTGCCCACATTGGTGATTTGGCCTGTACTTTATCAAACGCGCTTGTTTGATGATCAAGTGCAATATCACACAACAGCTGCAAATTTCATTGCATTTGTGCTGACATTTGTGATGTATAAGCGCATTCAAGCCTTTCCTGGCGCACGATCTTTAACGTATTTATTGCCATTGGTACTCGTCAATTGGTCGTTGGTGGTTGTGGGCATTTTATTTTTGCGGTTGGATTATTCTCGCCCTGCCATTGTGTTGTCATTTATCTTGGCAAATATTGGCGTGGCTTTAGCGGTTACCCTTGGGCGGCGTTACCATCAGTTGAAAATTGCGGTTGTCCCATATGGCAATTATCAAGAGCTTGAGCAGTTCAAATCCATCGATACCCGAATTTTAATTGATCCCACGCTTGGTAATACGCGCTTTGATGCAGTTGTGGCAGATTTACGCAGCGATATGCCAAACGAGTGGCAAACCTTTTTGGCCAATTGTGCACTGGCAAACATTCCTGTGTACCACAGTCGGCAGATGGTGGAGCAATTGACGGGGCGCATTAAGATCACGCATTTGTCTGAAAATATTTTTGGTGCGCTCTATACGCGATCCACTTATGGCATGGTCAAACGCTGTGCAGAGATTGTATTTGTGCTCCTGCTGTTACCCATTTGGCTGCCATTGATGCTGATTTTTGGTCTCTTGGTGAAACTTGAGAGCCAAGGTCCAATGTTTTTTACTCAAGAGCGCGTGGGGCTTGGGAATCAGGATTTTATAGTGTATAAGCTTCGCAGCATGTGCAAAGACTCTGAAAAACAAGGGGCGCAGTTTGCCACGCAAGGAGATGCACGTGTGACGCGTATAGGCAAATTCATCCGTAAAACGCGCATTGATGAGATTCCACAGTTTATTAATATTCTCAAGGGCGACATGAGCCTCATTGGCCCACGGCCGGAGCAGCGCGTTTTTGTGGAGCAATTTAAGCAAGAGATTCCTTTTTATTCATATCGTCATGTGGTGCGCCCAGGGATTTCGGGCTGGGCGCAGGTGACGCAAGGCTATGCGGCAAACAGCGATGAAACAAGCATCAAACTAGAATATGATCTCTATTATATTAAGCATTTCTCTTTTTGGCTCGATGTGCTCATTGTGTTTAAAACCATTAAAACAATGCTGACGGGATTTGGGGCAAGGTAGTGAGTGAACCTTCTTTAAAACGCAATGCATTTGCCTTGCTTGCGATGCAGGTCATTAAGTATTTAGTTCCCTTAATTACCCTGCCTTATTTAACACGCACACTTGGTGCGGAACAATATGGAGCGTTTAATGTCGCGCTGAGTCTCACGCAATATGGCATTTTATTCATTAATTTTGGATTTAACTTAAGTGCAACACAATATATTGCAAGGCATCGTCATCAACCCTTGTTAATCAGCCGGTCATTTTGGGAAACGATGATGGCTAAAATGGGGTTGTTTGTCATAGCTTGTGTGCTTTTGACATTAATCACATTGAATATAGAGAGTTTTTATGTCATTCGTTGGTTAGTCTTTATTTTATTCTTACAATTATTGTCAGTGGCACTTGATCCGCTTTGGTTCTTTCAAGGCATTGAAAAGTTAGAAAAAATATCGCTCATTGGCTCAGCTGTAAGACTATTAAACATCCCTTTGTTAATTTTATTCGTGCGCTCGCCAAACGATGTTGAGATTGCAGCCTTAATTCAATCAGGGTTATTGTTAGTGACGGCATTGATCAATATGATGCTGGTGAAAAAAGAGCAGATGATTTTTGTCATTAAATACTCGCAGCTCAAAATTAAGTATGCATTGAAGCAATCTTTGCCACTATTTATCGGGGCGGCAGCGATTAGCTTATATAATACAAGTACACCCATTATTTTAGGATTGGTCAGCAATTATGATGAAGTGGGAATTTATTCAGCAAGTTTCCAAGTGCAAATGGCAGCGATTGGTGTATTTTCTGTATTAGGGCAAGTGATTTATCCACGAGTGAATCATTTATTTGCAAAGAGTCCTGAGTCAGGTTACCGCTTTGTCAAAAAGCTATTAATTTATATGTTTCCAGTGATGTTGGTGAGTACAATTATATTCTATTTTACTGTACCGATTATTGCACCATGGCTATTAGGTGAACAATTTAAAGCGTCACAAATTACATTAGAAATCATGGCGCCAATGTTATTTTTGATCCCATTTTCTATTGTATTTGCGCATAACCTCTTATTACCACTTGGGCATCAACGAATTTATTATTTAGTGCCATTGGTGTTAGGTATTTTACACGTGATGTATACAATAGTATTCAGTCATTATTTTGGTGCGATTGGTGCAAGTGGGTCCATTTTATTGACGGAGTTTTTAACATTTTGTGTATTAGCGGTATGTGTATATATAAAAACTAATTTGATTAGAAAATAGAAATTGAAGTGAGTGTAACCAAGGTATGATACAAACATATTTAATATATAATTTAATGTTGCTAGGCAGTACAGGTTTATTATACGTGCGTGAAAAGATAGTGCAGCCAGAGCAAGTGAAGTTTAAGCTGATATTGTTACTGGCAGCATTTTTAATTGTAACGATTCCATCCGCCATACGATTTGAAATCGGTACAGATTATTATGGATACATTAATATATTTAACAATATTAATAACTATTATCATATAGAATTGGGATTTACTTATTTAACAAAATTCATCCGTATATTTACGGATAATCCTCAATGGGGGATTGCGGTATATGCATTTTTATTCAGCACATTGATTTTTCTCTCTTATCCAAAAGAAGATGCTTATCTTTTTAATTTTATTGTTTGGCTGATTATGTTATTTCCGAGTTTTAATATTGTAAGACATAGTTTAGCGATTGCCTTGACCTTGTTGTCACTGAAACAATATTATCAAGGGCGTATTTTATTATCATTAACAATATTAGGGATAGGAATATTGTTCCATACTAGCACGATCATATTGGTACCCATTTATTTATTGTCTTTGGTACCATTATCAATCAATTTTAAAGTAAAGATTTTTCCAATGATCGCAATTTTGACTTTACTGATCGGATATTTTTTTGTTTCTCAATTGGTATATATAATGGGGGATTTGGTTCAGTATATATTGCCTAAGTACACACATTTAGTAGACAGTCAAAAGCAGTTTATGAAAGTGACTTGGGGATATGGTGTTATAATTACAGCAAAGATTCTTTTTGTAAGTGTTATTTTGTTTTATTCTAGATACTTTATTATTCAAAATGATCATTATTGGTTATTATTACTATTGATTTATTTTTATGGTATTAGTTTGCTGATGGCTAAAGAGATCGCAATTATGGAGCGATTCATGTACATATTTGTTCCCGCATTTATCTATGCAATTTTTACCATCAGAACAGTTTTTAAAGATAATTTAGTGGCTGAGAGATTGTTATGTTTATTTTTGATATTACTGTGTTTGGCTTTTCAAAAAGATATTTTGTCTATTAAAACGGTCTATGGGGATCCAATGCTTGCACCGTATAAAACGATTTTTAGTCAATCAGTGGGGGCATTATGAAAATTTCTGTGATCGTACCTGTCTATAAGGTCGAAAAATATATTGGCAAATGCATACAAAGCTTATTAGATCAAACCTATACTAATTTTGAAGCTTTAATTGTGGATGATGGCAGTCCTGATCAGTCGATAGAAATCGTAAAAGAAATGGTGGGTGATGATCCACGTTTTATTTTTTTTGCAAAAGAAAATGGGGGATTATCTAGTGCTCGTAATTATGGTTTAGATCATGCAACGGGAGATTATATTGCTTTTTTAGATTCAGATGATTATTTGTCATTAGATTGTTTTAGTCAGTGTATAGTGAAGATTGCTGAAGATCCTAGCTTAGATATTATTTTGTTTGGTTTTTCACAAGTAACAACAGAAGGTGAAATAATCAGTCAGTTTTTGCCAAATGTTGAGAAATATTATGTAACGCAAGATATTTTTTTAAGTAACCATTCGATCAATTATAGTGTTTGGAATCGTCTTTATAAAAGAGATGTTTTTAATGGTATCAGATTTATAGAAGGGTTATTGTATGAAGATAAAGAAATCTCTTATAAGCTCTTATATAATAAAAAATTATACGTTATTGAAGAATATATGTATTTTTATGTGCAGGCATCTGGTTCAATTATGCATTCTTATAATCAAAAATCGATAGATTCGTATTTGTATATTTATGCTGAATATAAAAATTTTTTACAATCTCATCAGTTATATTCACAATATCAAGTATATTATGAAGAATCCTATTTAAGAAGTTGTGTCTTTATTGAATTGCTACATTTATTAAATTACTCGCCTAATTTTTCTAGTGATGTACGCAGCTTAGAACAAAAATTGGATAAGAATATTTTTACATTAAATAAAATAGGTAAATATTTCTCTTATCGGTCAAAATTTTTTATTGTTGCTTTAATGTTAAAAATTTCTCCTAGTTTATTGCAAGTGACTTGGAGATGTTTGAAAAAAGTGATTCCAAATTTAGGTAGAACATATGGGTAAAATAGGTATCACCCTCAAACCCCATGCCTATACCCCGGAAGCTTTCGCTTATCAAAAATATTTGGAAGCAAAAGGCTGGCAAGTGCAATTAGCAGAAGATTTTGCTTTAGATCCTAATAATGATGTGAATATTTATTTTATGGGCACTCGTCCTTTTTGGAAGAAAAAGCAGGGGCGGGCTAAAGAAATTCATGAGTATCAAAGCTTATCTGTGCCGTGCTGTCCTCGTCTCAAAGATGGTATTAAAAAGATTATTAATGGAAAACCTGATGGGCGTATTTTTCTGAATCAATATGTACAACGAGCATTAAATTTTAGAGATCATATACCCTCGATACAAAGGGATATGGGGATTGATGAAACATTATTTCAAACGCCTGACTTGAATCCTTTGTATGATGTTGTATATGCAGGGTCCGTGACAGGTCGAGTCGGATTAATTCAAACCATTCTCAAATTGGCTCACAAAGGTTTTAAGATTCTATTGGTTGGAGAATTATCATCTGATGACCTTTGCCAGGTAAAACATCCGAATATTACATTGACAGGCAAGGTTTCCCGTGATGAATTGCCAAAATTATATCGACAATGTCGAGCGGGGTTAAATTACACACCGGATATTTATCCATTTAACATGCAAACTAGCACAAAGACATTAGAATATCTTGCTTCTGGATTAAATGTCATCTCAAATAAATATGAATGGATTGTGCAATTTTGTAATCATCATGATTATCAGCCGATTTGGCTAAGTGATGAGTTGTGTACAGATGAGCTAGATCAGAAAACAGAAAGTTTTCCAAATATGTATGAATATAATTGGGATACAGTATTAAATACCAGTAGATTAGAGTCTTTTTTATATCAGATTATGCAAGAATAATATTATGAACAACTCACTCCTTATCATCGGCACCAAAGCCCTAGATTTTCGTACCTTTCGTGGTGATTTAATTCGTACGCTTGTAAAACAGGGCGTTAAAGTCTATGCATTGACGTGTGAATACACACAATATGACTTAGATGCCATCACTGAGTTAGGTGCCATTCCGATGACGTATCAAATGAGTCGTGGTGGGCTCAATCCCCTTGCAGATTTAATTGCATTGTATAAATTGCATCGTCAAATTAAGTCGCTGCAGCCGGATGTGGTGTTATCTTTTTGTGCAAAGCCAGTGGTCTATGGATCATTGGCTGCTAAATGGGCGAAGGTGCCACGCGTTGTGGGAATGCTTGAGGGATTAGGGTATGCATTTACGGAACAACCTGAGGGATTGAGCACTAAAGCTAAGCTCATTCGTGCGATACAGATTAAATTGTATCAATTGGCATTGCCTAAACTAGATCAACTCATTCTTTTAAATCCAGATGATCAAAAAGATTTAATCGATGCCCATCATATTTCCGTTAAAGCACTCACGATTTTAGGTGGTATCGGTATTAATTTAGAGAAGTTTTCATATAGCCCTGCGCCAACTGATCCTGTGCGCTTTATTTTTATCGGTCGATTATTAAAAGAGAAGGGGATTTTTGATTATATTGCCGCCATGCGTCTAGTGAAGATGCATCAGCCGAATGCGCAATTTGTTATTTTAGGAGGGATTGATGCGCAAAATAAGGGCGGGATTGGCCAAGAAGTGCTCGATGATCTCATTCAAGAAGGTTTATTTGAATACCCAGGATTTGTCAATAATGTCTCTGAATGGGTGAGAGAGAGTAGTGTCTTTGTGTTGCCATCATATCGTGAAGGTGTACCGTGTAGCACTCAAGAAGCGATGGCGATTGGCCGCCCTGTGATTACAACGGATGTCCCCGGTTGCCGTGAAACAGTGATCAATGGCGTCAATGGCTTTTTAGTGCCGAAATGGAATCCTGAAGCCTTAGCAGAAAAGATGCTCTATTTTATTGAACACCCAGAAAAGATCAATGAAATGGGGCAAGCAAGCCGAAAAATGGCAGAAGAAAAATTTGATGCCAAGAAAGTGAATATCACATTGTGTAAACTATTTGGAAGATAATCTTTTTTGAATTACAATAATTAAAATTTATATAAG
This sequence comes from Wohlfahrtiimonas sp. G9077, assembly GCF_002252155.1. Taxonomy (GTDB): domain Bacteria; phylum Pseudomonadota; class Gammaproteobacteria; order Cardiobacteriales; family Wohlfahrtiimonadaceae; genus Wohlfahrtiimonas. The sequence continues at coordinate 4,787 of NZ_NEFD01000007.1, read as the reverse complement.
TTAAAAGGGTAGAGTATATTCCATGGAACATCAACACAGGCGACATTCTCGCTGGTATGAGAGAGTGTTATTTAATTTTTGGTTTCAATTAATCTGTGGGATGATGCTTGTTGGAATTTTACCATCTATTTTGATATGGCCTAAAGTACTTCATTTTGATGCCTACTATATTACCCCTACGCGTTTCTATACAACATCTGCAAACATCTTTGCATTTTTCTTATCTTTTTTGATGTATAAAAAAATACAAAAATTTCCAGATGCACGTTCTATCATCTATTTGTTGCCTTCTGTAACAATTGCGTGGCTAGTTATCATAGGTATAATTATTGTATTCAAATTAGAGTATTCGCGTACAGTACTATTCCTAGCATATATGTTTGCAAATGTATGGACAGTGATTGGATATGTTTTAGGAAGAAAATATTATTGTTTGAAATTAGCGATTGTTCCATTTGGAGATATTGGGGAAATACAAAGATTTCGTAATGTTGATAGCCGTACTCTAGAAACACCACATTTGGGTAGTACACGTTTTGATGCTGTTGTAGCTGATCTGAGAGCTGATATGCCTGATGAATGGGCTAGATTTTTAGGTAATTGTGCAATTGCAGGCATTCCTGTTTATCATAGTCGGCAAATGTTGGAACAATTCACAGGAAGAGTAAAAATTAAACATTTATCAGAAAATGTGTTTGGAACGTTACAGCCTTCTGCTTTTTATGGGATTATTAAACGTTGCATAGATATTATTGCAGTTATTTTGTTGTTACCTATAGTTTTATTGATATTAATTATTGTAGGTATATTGATTAAATTGGATAGTAAAGGCCCTGTTTTTTATATTCAAAAACGCATCGGTTATAAAAATAAGGTATTTAAAATGTATAAGTTGCGTAGTATGCGTATAGATTTAGCGGGTAAAGGTTTTACTGAGCAAGGTGAAGATCCTAGAATCACACGTATTGGCAAAGTGATTCGAAAATATAGAATTGATGAATTACCACAGTTACTGAATGTGTTAAAAGGGGACATGAGCTTTATTGGACCACGTCCAGAGTCTTTAGATTTGTCTGTGTGGTATGAGAAAGAAGTGCCTTTTTTTAGCTACCGACATATTGTAAGGCCTGGTATTTCAGGCTGGGCACAGGTTACGCAAGGTTATGCCGCAGAAGTAGAAGGCATGACAACAAAATTACAATATGATTTTTACTACATTAAACATTTTTCATTTTGGCTCGATGTGCTCATTGTGTTTAAAACCATTAAAACAATGCTGACAGGATTTGGGGCAAGGTAAATATAAAGAATTTTTGATTACGGTTTAAGATATTTATAAAATATGTAAACTATTGGACATTGAATCCATTCATTAGAGACATAACATGATCAAAAAAGCCATCCTTCCTGTTGCCGGTTTAGGCACACGATTTTTACCTGCAAGCAAAGCCATCCCAAAAGAGATGGTGACGGTGGTCGATCGCCCCGTGATCGAATATGTGGTCAAAGAAGCCGTTAAAGCGGGCATTACAGAGATCATTTTGGTGACGCATTCGTCAAAAGCATCGATTGAAAACTACTTTGATCGCAACTTTGAGCTTGAAACCACATTGACTCAGAAAAAGAAATTTGATCTTTTAGCAGAGATCACCAACATCGTGCCCAGTGATGTGAGCATTGTGGCGGTGCGCCAGCCTGAGCCCCTTGGCCTTGGGCACGCCGTTTTGTGTGCAAAAAGCGTGATTGGCGATGATGATTTTGTGGTGTTATTGCCAGATGTACTCATTAAAAATCAAGACAATTCCCATGATTTAACTTTGATGATCGAACGCTTTGCCGCCACACAACATGCCCAAATCATGGTGGAGTCAGTGCCTGAACATTTGGTGGATCAATATGGCATTGTGGATGTTGAAACGGTGCCTAAAGAAGGGGAAAGCATCGTGATGCGTGGGATTGTGGAAAAGCCGGCAGTGGATGATGCACCCTCTAACTTATCCGTAGTGGGTCGCTATGTATTGCCGGCACGCATCATGGCGCTGTTAGAACAAACGCCAAAAGGCGCGGGCAATGAGATTCAGCTCACGGATGCCATTGCGATGTTACAAAAAGAGGCACCGATTGAAGCATATCGCATGCAAGGGCAAACTTTTGATTGTGGCAGCAAGCTTGGTTATTTAAAGGCGGTCTTGCATTATGGGCTGGATCACCCAACCCTTGGGGCAGATTTTAAGGCAATGATTGACGAGTTAAAATAATGCACATTACGATGATTGGGCAAACGCTGCAGGCCAATGTTTTGGCAGAATTGTGGCGTAATGTGGGCAACTGCGTGCACCATGAGCCAAGTTTAAAAGGCATTGACATTGAGCGTTTACCCGCGCAGATGGACATTCTCTGTTTATGCGTGCCTTCTCATGAGTTGGAGCGAGCCGCTGATTTTCTACGCAGTTTTGTGGCGCATGCACCGCCAAAACTCATGATTAATGGCGCCACTTTTGGTTTACATGGCACCGCACAATTGGCGCATATCTATGATCAAGCGCCTTGGTGCTATCTGCCGGACATCATTCAAGAGGGCAATGCCATTGACAGTTTTGTGGATGCCAAACAGATGATTGTGGGTTGTGATGATGAGCATGGCAAGATGTTCATGCAAGAGTTATTGCGCCCATTTTTTCCGCGCCCGCAGCAAATTTTATGGATGCCCATTTTGGATGCAGAGCTCACAAAACTCTCCATTTCCGGCATGCTCGCAACGCGCATCAGCTATATGAATGATTTGGCCAACATTGCTGAGAAACTCGGCGTGGACATTCTCAATGTTCAGCAAGGAATGGCGGCAGATACGCGCATTGGCGGTAGTTATTTGTCGGCCGGCGTTGGTTTTGGCGGCGCGAATTTTTCCCATGACATTACCATGTTGGCATCAGAATTTGCTGAAAATGGCGGCAAAAGTCGTTTGCTTCAGCAAGTGTGGGAGATCAATGAGGATCAAAAAGAGATTCTTTTTCGTAAGCTTTGGCACCATTTTGACACCCATTTACAGGGCAAAGTGATCGCCATTTGGGGCGCTGCCTTTAAAGAAAACACATCGAGCATTCAGCATTCGCCCATTCATAAAATGTTGAGTGCATTGTGGGCGCAAGGGGCGATTGTTCAGCTGCATGATCCAAAAGCTTTGCCAAAAATCGCCGCACAATATGGTGAGCGAGCGGATTTAATTTTGTGTGATGATCTTTACGCTGCCACCATGGGCGCCGATGCTTTGTGCGTGCTGACGCCGTGGCCAGCATATTTTAGTCCTGATTATGCACGATTAAAAACGGTGATGCGCCATCCGTTATTATTAGATGGGCGCAATATCTATGATGCTCAGTATGTTGTGGCGCAAGGATTGCTGTATGAAGGAGTGGGGCGACCATGCAAACGTTAATAGAGTTGGCAACAAAGCTAAAAACGGTGGATTTATCCATATTGTTTGCGGATGATCCGCATCGTTTCGCCAATTTTTCCCGCACATTTGATGGTTTATGCTTCGATTTCAGTAAGCAGCGCTTGACGTCAGCGGTGCTCGATGCATTAGAAGCCTTGACTGAGCAGCATGACTTACAAGGATGGATGAATCAGCTCTTTTCGGATCAGCCCATCAATGATACAGAGGCGCGCGCAGCGATGCATTGGGCTTTGAGGTCGCCGAGTGATGATGCAGCGCTACCGAACATTAATGCCGCTGTGCATGGCGAACTTGAGCGTATGTATGCGCTTGTGACGAAAATTCACGCAGGGCAATGCCGCGGTGCCACCGGAGAAGTGATCACAGATGTGGTGAACATTGGCGTGGGCGGTTCGGATTTAGGGCCATTAATGGTGACGCATGCTTTGTCTGATTTTAAAGTGCCGACCGTCAAACCATTGAACATGCATTTTGTCTCTACGATGGATGGCAGTCAGCTTTCTGCGTTGCTGCATCAATTGCGCCCTGAAACGACGCTTTTTATCATCTCTTCAAAATCGTTTGGCACCATTGATACATTGTCTAATGCGCAAACGGTGCGCGTATGGCTAGAAAAGGCGCTTGGGCATCATGAACGTGTTTTAAAAAATCACTTTGTGGGCGTTTCTACCAATGTTGAAAAAATGACCGCATGGGGCATTCATCCGGATCATCAATTGCAATTATGGGATTGGGTGGGCGGCCGTTATTCATTGTGGTCCTGCATTGGTTTGCCGATTGCATTAACCATTGGCATCGATGGCTTTCAATCGCTCTTAGCAGGTGCACACGCGATGGATGAGCATTTTAGACAAGCGCCATTTAAAGAGAATCTTCCGATGTTGCTGGCCATGATTGGCATTTGGAATGCCAATTATTTGAACATTCAAACCCACGCTGTTTTGCCATACGATGGCCGCTTAAAATATTTTGCCGCTTATTTGCAGCAATTGGAGATGGAATCGAATGGTAAATCGGTGCAAAGAAATGGCGAGGCCGTTGAATGGAGCACCTGCCCAATTGTCTGGGGCGAAGTGGGGCCAAATGCACAGCACGCGTTTTATCAGTTATTGCACCAAGGCACGCACGCGGTGAGTTGTGACTTCATTGCACCCATTGAGCGCTATACAGCCAAGCAATTTACCTATGCTGAAAGTGAAGCAGCGCTCATTGAACAGCACCATTTGGCCTTGGCCAATTGCTTGGCGCAATCGCGTTTGTTGGCCTTTGGCAGTCAATCCTTGTCTACAGATGAATTGGCACACTTGCCACGATATCAGCATTATGATGG
>NZ_NEFD01000006.1 GCF_002252155.1 Wohlfahrtiimonas sp. G9077 | reverse complement strand
ATTCACTTGTAATATTGTTTAAGTGCACCGCGCCATCTTGCGCCACTTGAACAGAACCTTTGCCAAGTTGATTAAAGTTAGTCGCTGTTAATTGGCTTGTGCCATCGATTGCAAATGTGCCGGTAAAGCCAGCATTATTGCCTGTTAATGTGACATCTGCTTTGGTATTCACTGAGCCATTACCAGCTAGATTGTTGCCCAAAGAAGTATCCGCATTTAAATTTAAGTCACCTTCAAGGGCAATTTGGCTTGAGCCTAATGTGCCCGCACCCGACAATGAAATTGCAGCACCGGAATTGATTGCCACATCTGCAGTTAAGGCATCATTTTTGCCCTCAATTGATAAATTCCCGGCCGTTACCGTCACTTTACCTGCTCCTAATAAGCCATTATCAGAAGTAGATTGGCCGCCATTCATTAAAGTGAGCGATCCACCCGCGAGATCCACAGAGCCAGCATTCGTTAAGCTGCCAACGGTTTGTGTTTTACCGTTTAAATTAACGGTTGTTTTTACTGCGAGATTTAGGCTGGATGTGTGACCGAATGCATTGTCGCTGCCCGCAGTTACCAAACCTGCGGTCACATTTGTTGCACCTGTATACGCATTTTTATCATTGGTTAGAGTTAAACCTTTATCATTACTGGTTAACGTTAAATCACCGCTGCCCATGATGGCTGCCGTCATGTTTTTATTGGTTGCATTCGTTGCATCTAAAGCGAGCGTTTGACCATCCACAATCTCCAATGCACTGAGGCCATAGTTGACACCGAAACCGCCGGTTTTATTGAGCGCATAATTGTAAGTACCTTTCGCAACGGTTTGGCCATTTTGGTTAACGTCTCTGATTGTACCGGTACCGATCTCACTGCCATCTAATTTCTGTAACGTCAGATCAGAGATCTTGAGGCCGCTATTATCTTTAGCTGTAATGAGTTGAGTATGCTGGCCTTTGTTTTGATCCAATAGATTTGCGGCTGAGCCATCTGTTGGCGTAATGGCATTTAGATCAACTTTAATGGTGCTCGCGCCATTGCTTGCCAAAGTATTGGTATTGATCGAACCTTTACCATTAAAGACCGTTTGCCCACCTTGCAAGGTCAAATTGCCGATTGTTTGATCCGCAGTATCAACGGTTGTGATATTACCTGTACCAACCACCAATGTTGCGTTGGTTAATGCGCTTGTATTATTACCCTTTAAATCAAAGGTGCTGTTTTCTAGGTTCACCGTGCCGGCAAATTCGTTGCCAACAGCGCTGCCGAAGTTAAAGCTGTTGTCATTTACCTTAATATCCAATAATCCTGTGCCTGTGAGATGATTATTCAAGCTAAAATCATCTTTTGAATTCACGGTAATTCTGTCGCCTTTAGCGGCAATATTCACTTTTGCAGCATCATTCAACTGACCTGTTTCAACCAATGTTAAGCTCGAAGCATTCGTGAGATTAATTGCACCTCTCAAATCCTTCAGTTTCACATTACCGGTATTCAAAGATAAATCCGTGCCCGCTAAATTTAAGTTACCGACACCGCTGATGACATTGGTTAATTCACTGGTAATATTGTTTAAGTGCACTGCGCCATCTTGTGCCACTTGAACAGAACCTTTGCCAAGTTGATTAAAGTTAGTGGTTGTTAATTGGCTTGTGCCATTGATTACAAATGTGCCGGTAAAACCTGAATTATCACCTGTTAATGTGACATCTGCTTTTGTATTAACGGCGCCTTTACCGGTTAAGACATTACCTAAAGAAGTATTAGCATTTAAATTTAAATCACCTTCAAGCGCTATTTGGCTTGAGCCTAATGTGCCCGCGCCTGACAAGGAAATTGCAGCACCGGAATTGATTGCCACATCTGCAGTTAAGGCATCATTTTTGCCCTCAATTGATAAATTCCCGGCTGTCACCGTCACTTTACCTGCGCCTAACAAACCATTATCAGAAGTAGATTGGCCGCCATTCATTAAAGTAAGCGATCCACCCGCGAGATCCACAGAGCCAGCATTCGTTAAGCTGCCAACGGTTTGTGTTTTACCGTTTAAATTAACGGTTGTTTTTGCTGCGAGATTTAGGCTGGATGTGTGACCGAATGCATTGTCGCTGCCCGCAGTTACCAAACCTGCTGTAATAGTCGTTGCGCCCGTGTAAGCATTTTTATCATTTGTTAGAGTTAAGCCTTTATCATCACTGGTTAAGGTCAAATCACCGCTGCCCGTGATGGCAGCCGTCATATTTTTATTGGTTGCATTTGCGGTGCTCAAAGTCAATGTTTGACCATCCACAATCTCCAATGCGCTAAGGCCATAATTCACACCCAGGCCATCTGTATTATTGAGCGCGTAATTGTAAGTGCCTTTCGCAACTGTTTGATCATTTTGGTCAATGCTTCTAATCGTACCTACACCAATATCACTGCCATCTAATTTCTGTAACGTTAATTCATTAATTTTAAGATCGCCATTATTTTTAGCAGTAATGAGTTGAGTATGCTGGCCTTTGTTTTGATCCAATAAGTTCGCAGCATTATCGCTGGTTGGCGCAATGGCATTTAGATCAATTTTAATGATGCTTTCGCCATTGTTTACCAAGGTATGGGTATTGATCGAGCCTTTACCATTAAAGACCGTTTGCCCACCTTGCAAGGTCAAATTGCCGATTGTTTGATCCGCAGTATCAACGGTTGTGATATTACCTGTACCAACCACCAATGTTGCGTTGGTTAATGCGCTTGTATTATTGCCGCCGAGAGTAAAGATGCTGTTTTCTAGGTTCACCGTGCCGGCAAATTCTTTGCCAACAGCGCTGCCGAAGTTAAAGCTGTTACCATCTGCCTTAACATCCAATAATCCTGTGCCTGTGAGATGATTATTCAAGCTAAAATCATCTTTTGAATTCACGGTAATTCTGTCGCCTTTAGCGGCAATATTCACTTTTGCGGCATCATTCAACTGACCTGTTTCAACCAATGTTAAGCTCGAAGCATTCGTGAGATTAATTGAACCTGTCAAATCCTTCAGTTTCACATTACCGGTATTCAAAGATAAATCTGTGCCCGCTAAATTTAAGTTACCCGCACCGCTGATGGCATTGGTTAATTCACTTGTAATATTATTTAAGTGCACCGCGCCATCTTGCGCCACTTGAACAGAACCTTTGCCAAGTTGATTAAAGTTAGTCGCTGTTAATTGGCTTGTGCCATCGATTGCAAATGTTCCAGTAAAGCCAGCATTATTGCCACTGAAATTAACCGCAGCATTATTGCCGATATGCACAGTACCCGCGCCACTTAAAATATTTTCAACGGCTGAAGCAACACCATTGAGTTTTAAGTCACCTGCAATGGCAATCTGACTGCTGCCCAATGTCGCATCTTTCATTAACGTCAATGTAGCGCCGGATGTGACCGCAACATTCGCACTTAAATTTTTATTCTCAGCAAAAACAGATAAATCGCCACCATCAATGGTGAGTTGGCCTGCGCCACGCAAACCATCTGCGGTATTTGAACTGCCATTGCCTTTCAGTGTGAATTGCCCTCCGGCAATGTCTAAACTGCCGGCATTCGTTAAACCACCCACAGTTTGTGTCTTGCCATTTAAATTAACGGTTGTTTTTGCTGCGAGATTTAAGCTCGATGTTTGGCCAAAAGCGTTATCGCTGCCTACAATGATTAAGCCTTCTGTAACGGTTGTTACGCCTTTATAATCATTGCTTGCATTTTCAATGGTCAATCCTTTGGCATCACTGGTGACATCAATGCCACCAAGCCCTGTGATCTGTGCATTCATCACTTTACTTGTGGCAGTTTTGGCATCTAATTGTAGTGTTTGATCATCGTGAATATTTATTTTACTCAATCCATAATTGAGCACTAATCCATGATTCTCTTTTAACGCGTAATGATACGTGCCATCTGCAACTGCATGACCATTTTGCTTAATTTCAAGTTCCGTACCCGCACCCATTGCTTGGCCTGCTAAATCCTGCAATGCGACATGATCAAGATTGATTGCGGTGGTTTTGGCAGTGATTAACTGTTTACCCACACCTGAGTTTTGATCAATGACGTTCACAGATTCTGTATCTGTCACATCCACTTGAATCACGCTGTCCTGGATCGTGTTTGATAAATGATTGGTGACAATGCTGCCTACATCCTTGAATACCAGCGTTGCACCATCTAATTCTAAATTTTTAACTGCCTGATTTTGCCCTTCAACTGTCGTGGTGTTGCCAGAGCTTAAAGATAACGTACTATTGGCTAAAGTTTTGGTATTCGTGCCACTTAAATTAAACGTATTATTCTGTAAACGCACGTTGCCTGTGAAATCTGAACCCACATTATCATCAAAATTAAATGCAGACTGATCACCCGTTAAATTGAGTTGTCCTGCCCCCGTCAAATGTGTTTGCAGAGAATTCGCTGTGTGATTCAACGTACCGGCAACCTCAGTGGTGCCAGAACCGAATTGATTGAGATGATTGGTATTTAAAGTGCCACCCGCTGCCACAGTTAAATTGCCTGTTAGCCCTGTATTTGTCCCTGTGAGTGTGACTGTCGCACCTTTATCAATTGTAACCGTGCCATCCCCAACCACAGAGGCTGAAAAATCGCCCGTATATTGATCGCCTAAAGTGAGTGCGCTTAACTGATCAATATGAACAGTGCCCGTTGCAATATTGTTTGATGCGACTAAAGTGAGCGCTGTTTTGTCTAAATGGATATTTGCAAAATTTTCAAATTTTGTATCGGCTTGGGCTTTGAAAATGGAATCTTTCACATTGAGTGTATTTGTGCCTGCCCCGGCATCTAATTGATTAATAATCACAGTATGATGATTTGAATCAATGTTGCTTAATTCAAAGAGATCATCACCGCTGCCCGTCATCACGCCATGGATCTGGCTTGGATTATTGATATAAACTTTATTTTGACCATCGCCTAAATTCGCAACGCCCAGCAATGATGCACCTGTTTCTATCGTTAATGTATCATCACCATTGTGCGTGATTAATTGATCCATCGTTCCTGTATTGGTGATGGTATTGTTCACATCACCATTGTCAAAACGTATATACCCTGTGATCACGCCTTGATTGACGAGTTCTCTTTCAACCGTGCCCAAGATTTTAAGAGCAGTCGCCCCAGTGGCATTAATATTGACGCCATCCTCAACCTTAATGACATCTGCAACGGTGCCCCCCGTGATTTCTACGCCGACACCCGTGCCCGTTGTGCCCACAACACCTGTATGATCCGTCACATTAATGTTCAGATGCGCACCCGCTAATTGTGAAAGGTCTTTAGCTAAACGCAGCGCTGTGCCTTTGCCTTTCACGGTTATCTGATTGGTTTCGCCCGCATCACCTTTTGCAAAGGTTTTATTGTTGAGGTTACTAAAACCGATGCCATCTTCAATATTGATGTGTGTATCTTTAAACATAATGTGAGCATTCGCATTATTATGCTTAATTGCCGTGCTGGTTGTGCCATTGGCATTGATGGTTGTACCTGTGATTGTATGAGTGTTGGCAGTGTTGCCATTGAACTCTATGCCTGCAGCACCTTCTGATACATTAATTTCGCCGCCCACTAAGGCTAAATTGAGATTGCCATTTGCCGACGCATTCCCAACTTTAATGCCCACGCCACTTGATGCTGTAATACTGCCTGATGTACCATCAAGCTGCATGTTTTTATTGGCGGTGGATAACAACTCAATGCCCGCCTTTTTACTGAGAATGGTGCCTTGGTTGGCGAGTACAACCTCACCATCTGTCCCATTATTGTGTTCAATGTGCATGCCGATATTGGCATCAATTTTCCCTGCATTTCGAACGTAGATACTGCCAGAACCGGTTGTCTTACTTGCACTAATGCCTGTGCCCGTCACCCTTAAATCTGTTTCATCACCTAAGTTAAAGACGACATGATCTGTGCCTTTTGCATTATGGTTAATGCCTGTCGTATTGGTGGTGGCATTATCAATACCATTTGCATAGGCAGCACCTGTATTTGTTTGATTTAAAATGATGCTTGCCCCAGCACCAAAACCAGCATCACCATAAGTGCCGATGCGAAAACCGCGGTTTGTATTGGTGCCCAATAAAATATTTTGAGCCGCAATCAATTCAAACTTAGCCCCATCCTCAAAAGTATAAGCAAAAGCACGATTGTCTGTATTCGTGATGTTAGCTGTTGTGCCTGTGCGATCAATTTTAACATCCGCACCTTTTTTAAAATCCATCGTGGCGGTATTAATCACCGCGCTACTATTTTGAAACGAAATCCATGAATTTGAATGAACCACATGATATTGACCAGTAAAAATCATTTTATTGATCTCGCCAATTTCTTGACGTGTCACTGGGGCAACAACGCCCATATTTCCCATCGTTGCAATGGCATTTGAATTACCACCACCGCCACGCATGAATGTATGTTGAGAGGCAGAAAAATTTTTAATATTATCATACACAATATTGATGTTAGGATCAGTACTGTCCACTCTGACCATACTGTAATAATTCGCAGTATCAATGGACATATTTTGTAAAGTCAGTGTACCACCACCCTTATTAATGCTTAAACCATAATTTGTTGGGTTGGTGACTTTCAATTCATACTGATGATTACCATCAATGACGATATTATTTTTTTGAGAAAAGTTAACGGCAATATCTTGCGTCAGCGTAATGTTACTGCCTAAAGTAATGTGATCATAAGCGCCCCCTTCAACAGCTGTTTTAAATTCAGCGGCTGTATTGACTGTGATCGACTGTGCGCCAGCACCAGAAAGTACACTCAACAATGCAATGCATATAAAACCTTTCTTAAAAAAAGTGAATGGGTTGTCATCGACACGCGCCACAGATGTTGATGCATTTTGAATCCCTTTTGCCAATTCACTGGCCACAACCCATTGATTAATTTTTTTATTCCAAACAATTTTATATACTTTATTCATAGTCAGCCCTTAATAATCTTGCAATGTTTTCAGGTATTTACAAAACTCATGTGCAGCCCAATCAACTCTTTGTAAATCAATATTTTATATTAACATATATCTCATGAGTTAATTTTATAATCAAGTTTTTAAAAATCAATAAGTAAAAAATAATAATTTGATTTAGATAATTAAATTATAATTTATTGAGTGATTTGAGATTTAGGCCCTAAAAAATACGCTCAACAATCAAAATAATGCATTTGCAGGAATGGACTTTCTGCTTTTGAGTTGATTGTTTTAGGGAACAAAGTGCAATGACTGCAGCTAAAAAATGCAGCGCCAACATTAATGAGTACAGTAATGAGTATTTCTAAACGCTAGATATGCAAAAGCCCCATAAAATGGGGCTTTTTTTGATCTAACTGGCGGAGAAGGAGGGATTCGAACCCTCGATACGCTATTAACGTATACGCCCTTAGCAGGGGCGCGCCTTCAGCCTCTCGGCCACTTCTCCGTAATCAGGAAGCATGTATTATAAGGGACTTTTTTAAAAAGTAAAGGCAAAAAATGATTAATTAATGATCGTTTTTGCCTTTTGCGCATTACTTCATCAATCGATTGAGGCGATTGACAAATTCTGATGGATTTTCAAGCTGTGATCCCTCTAATAATAATGCCTCTTCATAGATGAGCATCGCTAAATCATCGGCGATTGCGTTGTCTGTCTCTCTTGCGATGCGTTCAACGAGCGGATGCTTCACATTCACCTCTAACCAAGGCTTCATATTTGGCACATCATGCCCTGCCTCTTTGAGCATTTTCTCAAAATGGCTGCTCAATGCATATTCATTACGCACCAACACAGAAGCTGAATTGGTCAAACGTTTAGAGACCTTCACTTTTTCCACATGCGCGCCTAAGACGTTGGTCAATTTGTCAATGATGGCTTTCTCTTCATGGGTCAATTGAGGTTCTTGTTCCTCTTTTTTCTCATCGTTGTCTAAGTGAACATCACCTTTGGCAATGTTGACGAATTTTTTACCTTCAAATTCAGATAAATAACCCATCATCCAATCATCAATCACATCGGTCATGAGGATCACTTCATAACCTTTGTCACGATAAATCTCTAAATGCGGGCTGTTTTTCGCAGTATTGAGGTTATCTGTGGTGATGAAGTAAATGTTCTCCTGCCCTTCTTTCATACGGCTGATGTAATCGGCAAATGAGACACTTTCATCATCTGTTTGTGTGGATGCAAAACGCAATAAGCCTGCGATTTTCTCTTTATTGCTATGATCCTCGCCAATGCCTTCTTTTAAAATGCGGCTGAACGCTTGATAAAACTGTTTAAATTTCTCTTGCTCTGTGTTGGCCAGCGCTTCGATCATGGATAACACGCGGCGCGTCACACCTTGCTTAATGGTTTCTAAGGTTGATGAAGATTGTAAAATCTCACGTGAAACGTTCAGCGGTAAATCGACCGTATCCACCACACCTTTCACAAATCGTAAATAGCGCGGCAACAATTTTTCATTGGCATTCATAATGAAGACGCGGCGCACATACAACTGCAAGCCATATTCGCTGTTTTGTTCCCACATATTTTGGGCAGAATGGCTTGGAATATACAATAAAGATGTATAAGACACTTTGCCTTCCACCTTATTGCGTGACCATGTCAATGGCTTGTCATAATCGTGGCTGATGTGTTGATAAAATGCTTCATAATCGGCATCTGGCACATCTTTTTTATCGCGCTGCCAGATGGAAGTCGCTGAGTTCACTTGCTCAATGGCCACGGTTGTTGTGGTTGTGGGTGCTTCGCCCTCTTTTTCTGCAGGCACGGTTTCCACTTTTTCCACTTCCATCATCACAGGATAGGCAATGTGGTCAGAATATTTAGTGATGATCTGTTTTAAAGACCATTCATTTAATAAGTCACTGTGCTCATCACGCATGTGCAACACAATCTCAGTGCCGGCACGTGCTTTTGTGGTGCTTTCTAAGGAGAATTCCCCTTCCCCAGCGGATGACCAAATCACGGCGCTCTCTTCTGGTTCGCCTGCTTTACGCGTGGTTAATGTCACATGATCTGCCACGATGAAGGCAGAATAAAAGCCCACACCAAATTGGCCAATCAACTGGGATGCATCTTTATTCTCATCGGATAATTGCTCTAAAAATGCTTTGGTGCCAGATTTTGCGATGGTGCCGATATTCTCAATCACTTCATCACGCGTCATGCCAATGCCGTTGTCGCTGATGGTTAAGGTTTTTGCTGCCTTGTCCATCTGAATTAAAATTTCAGGATTGCCTTGATTTTCGATCAATGCGGCATTGGTGAGTCCTTCAAAGCGGCGTTTATCCAATGCATCGGATGCATTTGAAATGAGTTCACGCAAAAAAATCTCATGATTCGAATAAAGGGAATGGATCATGAGTTTGAGTAATTGATTGACTTCTGTTTGAAATTGTAATGTCTCTTTTTGTTGGCTCATAATGTCTCCAAGTGTCCAATAAATTGAATGTCGATAATTTAACGTCTATCAATATGGGTTGGCTTCGCTTTTTTTCAAGCAAAAAAATTATACATAATCCGTAAAATCCCGTTGCCATGCGCCTTCTGCCTTGTTATTTTTATAACTTTAAATTATATTGATAACTTCACAAGGAGAGTCTATATGCCAAACATTGCCGATCGCATCAATTCGTTGATTGATGAACGTAAAATATCTCAAGAGATCCTCGCCCATGATGTTGGGATTTCTCAAGCTGCCATCTCGAAAATTTGTCAAGGCAAAACCAAGCGCAGCCGCTATTTGCCACAAATTGCCACCTATTTTAATGTGCCAGAACATTGGTTGTTATTTGGTGAAGAAGAGTTCAGCAGCAAAACTCCCACAGAAGATGATGACGATGTCCTCATTCCTTTTTATAAAGATGTGCAGCTCTCTGCAGGCCACGGCGCCACTGAACTGGATGATTATGAAGGGCGCACCATCCGCTTTTCACGCACCATGCTCAGAGATGTCAATGTCTCCCCTAAAGATGCCATTTGTGTGACTGTTAAAGGTGACAGCATGGAGCCCGTCTTTAAAAATGGTTCAACTGTGGGCATTGATTTGACGCACCAAAAAATCATCGATGGCGATGTTTATGCCATTAACAATGATGGTTTATTACAGATGAAAAAGCTCAAACATAAAACCGGTAGCCTCATCACTGTTGAATCCTATAATCGTGATGAATACCCAGCTTTTGATGTGCCCTTAGAACAGATCACCGTCATTGGCCGCGTGTTTTGGTACGCCACATTGTTATAATTATCTGGACTCTCCATCCTGATGAAAACCCTCTCATCTTATTGATCAGAGGGTTTTTGTTACCTACTTTTTTGCAATTTCATTGACTTCCTCATAACCAAAGTTATAATTAAGTTATATTTCATAACTCATAAAACCCGAGGTGATTCGATGATTAAGCAAGAACGTTTTTATCAACTTTTCAATTCACTGCCTCAAACTGAGAAAGATCACATCGTGCGCACAGCCATTGAATTGAGCGCACAATTTCAAAACAACAGCGTGACTGAATTGATGCGGGCTTGTCATTATCACGCCACAGAAGCAATGCGCACATTTCGTTTAAAAAAACAACGCATTCATCATGCCACCCGTTATGCAGCACTGCGTTATGCCATGATGTGCCAATGCACTCGCACATTGCATGCAGCATAAAATCAAGCACAAACAAAGGGCGAGATGTGCCCTTTTGCTTTTATCGCGCGCAATGCTTATCCCTTTGCCGGCATCGTGTTACAATATTCGGCTTTAACGATCAAATTCACAAGGATTTTCATGCGCTTTGTCCACCTCAATCTACATACGGAGTTCTCCATCAGCGATGGTTTGATCCGCATTAAGCCATTATTTGGTCAGCTGAAAGAACAACATGTGGAGTGTGTTGCCTTAACGGACATGGGCAATGCGTTTGCCGCGATTAAATTTTATGAAACCGCACTAAAAAATGGCATTAAACCCATCCTTGGTGCAGAGTGCCATCTGAAAAATGGTACAGATTATTTAGGGCGCATCACGCTGCTGGCGCAAAATTACACCGGTTACTTAAATCTCTCTAAATTATTGAGTGAAGGTTATCGCCATGGACAAGAGCGCGGCGTGCCGCACATTACCTATGATTGGCTCAATGAATTTAACGAAGGGTTAATCATCATCGCCGGCAAAGAGAGCCCAATTGGCACAACGCTCCTCACCCTAAAAGAAGAAGATTGGGGCAAATCGTTATTGCCTTTTACCATCTTTAAAGATCGTTTATATTTAGGTTTATCCCGCACAGAACAAGAAAATGATGAAGCCTTCATCATTGCCGCAAAACGTTTGGCCTTAACCCATCAATTGCCGCTTGTGGCCGTCAATAATGTGCGCTTTTTACATCAAAGTGACTTTGATGCCCATGAGATCCGTACATGCATTCAAGCAGGCTATGTGATCTCTGACAATAAGCGCCCCCGTTTATACAGCCCTGAGCAATATTTAAAATCCCCTGAAGAGATGATTGCACTGTTTGCTGACATCCCTGAAGCGATTGAAAACACGGTGGAGATTGCCAAGCGCTGCACCGTTGAGCTCTCACTTGGCAAACCTTGTTTGCCGAATTTCCCAGTGCCTGAAGGCATGACGATGGATGATTATTTCCGTCATCTCTCCTACGAAGGCCTCAAATACCGCATTGGAGACAATCACCCGCAGCAACAAGCCTATGAAGAGCGCCTTAAAGTTGAGCTCGATGTGATCATTAACATGGGCTTTCCTGGTTACTTTTTAATCGTTGCGGACTTCATACAGTGGTCAAAAGATCATGACATTCCTGTGGGCCCCGGTCGTGGTTCAGGTGCGGGTTCATTGGTGGCTTGGGCACTGAAAATCACAGATTTAGATCCATTGCCCTACGATCTCCTCTTTGAGCGCTTTTTAAATCCTGAACGTGTTTCCATGCCTGACTTTGACGTGGATTTTTGCATGGAAGGCCGCGACCGCGTGATCGAATATGTGGCCGAAAAATATGGCCGCGATGCTGTCTCACAGATTGCCACACACGGCACAATGGCCGCAAAAGCGGTGATTCGTGATGTGGGGCGTGCCCTTGGGCATCCTTATGGCTTTGTGGATCGCATTGCCAAACTCATTCCCTTTGACCTTGGCATCACCTTAGATAAAGCCTTAATGCAAGAGCCTGAGCTCCATGATCTGTATGAAAAAGATGAAGAGGTCAAAGAGCTCATAGATTATGCCAAACAATTGGAAGGCTTAACCAAATCTGTGGGTCGCCATGCCGGTGGCGTTGTGATCTCGCCCACCACCATTACAGATTTTTCCCCATTATATTGTGAAGAAGGCAGTGAAGCGCTCGTGGCACAGTATGATAAAAGTGACGTGGAATCTGCAGGGCTTGTGAAGTTTGACTTTTTGGGATTGCGTACGCTCACCATCATCAACTGGGCCATTCAAAACATTCAACAAACGCACGGCATTGAGATCAACATCCTAGACATTCCCTTAGATGACAAAGCCGCGTTTGACCTTTTAAAATCCTGTAAAACCACTGCTGTGTTTCAGCTTGAATCCCGCGGTATGAAGGATTTGATTCGTCGCCTGCAACCGGATACTTTTGAAGACATCATCGCCCTTGTGGCGCTCTTTAGACCGGGCCCATTAGAATCAGGCATGGTGGAAGACTTCATCAACCGTAAACATGGCCGTGCGGAAATTGAATATCCCTTCCCTGAGCTTGAAACCGTGCTTGCGCCGACATACGGCGTCATCGTGTATCAAGAACAAGTGATGCAGATTTCCCAAGTCATCGGCAATTATACCTTGGGCGGTGCGGACTTATTGCGCCGTGCGATGGGTAAAAAGTTGCCAGAAGAGATGGAAAAACAGCGCGGGTTATTCATGCAAGGCGCCGAAGAGCTTGGCTTTGATAAAGAGAAAGCAGGCGCCCTATTTGATTTGATGGAAAAATTTGCAGGCTACGGCTTTAACAAATCCCATTCGGCAGCTTACGCACTGGTCTCTTATCAAACGGCATATCTTAAAGCCCATTATCCGGCAGAATTTATGGCCGCCGTTCTATCTTCTGATATGGACAACACTGAAAAAGTGGTGACCTTCATTGAAGAGTGTGAAGATATGGGTCTTAAAATTTTACCGCCCGACATCAATCGCTCCCATTATAAATTCACCGTCAGCGACAAAGGTGAGATCATCTATGGCCTTGGCGCCATTAAAGGCGTGGGTGAAGCCGCTGCATTGCAAGCGATTGCTGAGATGCAAAACAATGGCCGCTTTATCGATCTCTTCGACTTTTGCCGCCGCATCGATTTATCTAAAATGAATCGCCGCGTCATTGAAACCTTGATTAAAGCAGGCGCTTTAGATGGCTTAGATCCGGCCATTCAATCGGTGGAGGCGCGTTGTCAATTCCGTGCAGACCTGCTTGAAACCTTGCCAGATGCCATTCATTCAGCTGAGCAGCATCACCGCAATCAACATTCAGGGCAAGAAGATCTCTTTGGTTTATTTGGAGATGATGCCGGCAGCACAGTCAGCATCACAACACCACTGAAACGCGGCAATGCTTGGTCAGAGCGCATCTTATTAGAGCACGAAAGTGCCACACTTGGCTTTTACTTAACCACGCACCCCATTAACCGTTATCGTCATGAGATCAAAGCCATCACGAGCCATTCCATTGGTGAAGTGCTCCATATGACGCAGCCAGGTTATCGCGTCGCGCGCGCAGCTGAACCTGAATGCACCATTGCCGGCATCGTGATTCAAATGCGCACAAAGATCAATCAAAAAGGTCAAAAGATGACATTCGTCACCTTAGATGACCGCACTGGTCGCATGGAATTGCGTCTGTATGATGAGCATTTAGAAAATTTAAATGAACCCTTATCCACAAAAAGTATTTTAGTGGTCAAAGGTTCTTTAATGTGGGACGAGTTTAACAATGGCATGCGCACGCGCCCATTGAGCATTGAAACTATTGAAAGCACGAGAAATACAATGGCGCGCGCCTTGCTTTTACACAACAAAGCCCCCATTGAGGTGGCAGGCATCGAGCAACTGATCGAAACGGTGGCCAATTTTAGAGCGGCGGATGGCAAACCCATTTATTTAAAATTTCAAAACCATGACGCCAATATCTTGATAAAATTAGGACCCGCTTGGACAGTGCGCCTGAGTGATGATTTATTGGAAAACATCACCCGTGCTTTCCATGATGTCTCTATTAAAGTTAAGTATTAAATAGGATCTCGCGTCAATGATAGACCTCAACCAGCTATATTATTTTGCCAAAATCGTAGAACATGGCGGCATTAGCGAGGCGAGTAAACATTTACGCGTGCCTAAATCTAAACTCAGCCGTCATTTGGCCGCACTGGAAGAAGAGTTGGGCGTGCGCCTTATCCATCGCACCACACGCCATTTTTCGGTCACGGACATTGGGCAAACCTATTATGCCCATTGTCAATCGATGCTCGATAAAGCAGAAATTGCCCAAGCGTCCATCATGGAGGCACAAGCAAAACCACGCGGTTTGATCCGCATCACCTGCCCGATCACCTTATTGCATCTTTCCGTTGAGGAGATGATCACAAGCTTTTTGAAGAATAATCCTGAAGTGGACATGATTGTCGATGCCACCAATCGGCGCATTGACCTTGTTCACGAAGGCATTGACATCGCGCTGAGAGTGGCAACGCCGCCCTTTAAAGACAGCGAATATGTCATGAAACGCCTCAGCATGCGCCAACAATTATTAGTGGCCAGCCCAGAACTCATCGACGAGATCGGTGAGATCAATCATCCTAAAGATCTCTTTCGTTACCCATCGATGGTGCACAGCCAATATCGGGATCGCAATCAATGGGAGCTGTTAGACAATCACAATGTCTCCACCATCATTCCATTTACGCCTAAATTCATGACCACCGATCTCTCTTTACTCAAAAAAGCAGCGGTCAATGGCATTGGCGCCGTCAAACTGCCAGCCATGATCATCCAAGAAGAGATGGCCGCCGGTCAATTGGTGCAATTGCTGCCGAACTGGCGCTTTGAAGATGAAGTGGTGCATGCGGTTTATCCATCACGCCGCGGCGTCATTCCTGCAGTGCGAAGCTTCCTTGATCATTTAGAAAATGAATTCATCGAGCTTGACAAAAACCAACATTAATTTCCTTCCCACCATTCCTTTTCATATTTTTTACTGATGTTTCAGTTAATTAGCAAATATTTTGCATAATATGTTATTTATTGTAAATTTGCATGTATAATGAATTCATATATTATATTTATGTAAAGTTAATGAGTATGGCCATGCAAAAATTACAAACACTGACTCTGCCGGAAAAGATTATGATCGCGATGTTGATCACCATTGTGTGCCTATATGCCACATTGGCTCATCAAAATCGCGAGCGACATTCAGATTTTGAACACACGATTCGTCAACTCTCCATCGAAGCGCGTGCCCATCATCATTGATCCATTAAGCAGGATAGATCGAATACTGATAATTAAATGGCAGCGCCTGACAAATGCGTTGTCCATCCACATAAGGGGCTTTGCTCATCAAGCCTTGATGCGCTTCATCTGTAAACGTAGGGAGCGGCAAACGGTGATCAACCGCGATGCGCGTATAATACTCATAACGCGTTGGGTGAAGTGGGGACACCACATTATAAATGGTGCGATTAGGCTCTGCCTCAATAATGGCGCTGATGGCGGCCACCGCATCTTTGCGATCCACTAAATTGACACATTGATGCGGACGATCAAACGTATTTTTACGTGCCATCCAGGCCATCGGCGTGCGTTCACCGCCTAATAATCCACCTAAGCGCACAATGGTCACAGGGATTTTAACCGCAGATAAAATGGCTTGTTCGGCCTTTAACACCGCTTTGGCAGATTCTGTGACAGGCATTGTCATGGAAAATTCATTGACCACATCCATATATTGACCATACACAGACGTTGAACTGGTAAAGATGATCTGCTTGGCCCCACAATATTCAGCTGTTTTTGCCAAAGCGGCCATAATCATTGGGTATTTGGCATGACCGTGATGCCCCGTCGGTGGCAACGTTAACACCAATGTATCAACGCTAAATAAGGATTTAACCTCTGGATTTCGCAAAGAAAAATCCAGCGTTGTGTTGAACAATTGGCAATCGATGCCTTCACTGCGAGCACGTTCAACACCCTCACTTGAGCTCTTTGAACCTTGCACCTGATGCCCATTTGCTAATAATGCTTGCGCTAAGGGCAAACCCAACCAACCTAAACCCACCACAGAAATTTTTTTCATGCCATGTACTCATCAATTCAAAGGGCGAATTATACACAACTTCAACGCATGCCGCCCTGTCTATTGCGGATCAATTGCACAGTCAATCGGCAATTCGTATAAATTTCTCTCAAATGTCTATCGCAAAATCAACGGGGGTATAGTACAATGCAATCCCTGATATATATACATTTTCATCCAAATCAGGAACTATTTCATGACTCGTTTTATCTTTGTGACTGGTGGTGTTGTTTCATCACTCGGTAAAGGCATTGCTGCTGCTTCTCTTGGCGCTATTTTAGAATCGCGCAAACTTAAAGTAACCATGATGAAATTGGATCCATACATCAACGTGGATCCTGGAACAATGAGCCCATTTCAACATGGTGAAGTTTATGTGACAGAAGATGGCGCAGAAACTGACTTAGACCTCGGTCACTATGAGCGCTTCATTCGCATGACTGCGACGCGCAAAAACAGTGTCAGTGCAGGTCGCGTTTATTTAAATGTCATCCAACGCGAACGCCGTGGTGACTACTTAGGTGGCACTGTACAAGTGATCCCACACATCACCAACGAAATCAAAACCTGTATTCGCCAAGCGGCAGGTGATGCTGATGTTGCCTTGATTGAAATCGGCGGCACCGTCGGTGACATCGAATCCTTACCTTTCTTAGAAGCCATTCGTCAATTGCGCTCTGAGCTTGGCCGCGATCAATCCTTATTCATGCACTTGACTTTAGTGCCTTACTTACGTGCATCTGGCGAGCTTAAAACCAAGCCCACACAACATTCTGTCAAAGAGCTCCGCTCCATTGGCATTCAACCAGATATTTTGATCTGTCGCTCTGAAGCCCCAATTCCTGAAGATGAAAGAAGCAAGATTGCCCTCTTTACGAACGTTTCTAAAGATGCCGTGATCCAATGTTTAGATGCGCGCACCATTTATGAATTGCCACGCATTTTGCATGAAGAAGGTTTAGATCGCATCGTTTTAGATTACTTAAAACTGTCTGCACCAGCGGCAGATTTATCTGAATGGGATCATGTGGTTGAGAAAATCTTGGCCCCAACGGCACAAATTAATGTGCTCATGGTGGGTAAATACATTGAATTGGCGGATGCTTATAAATCTGTCAATGAAGCATTGTTCCATGCAGGCATTCAAAACTCAGTCAAAGTCAACATTCAGTATTTAGACTCTGAAACATTAGAGACGGCTGAAAATGATGAGCAATTGGCACCATACTTTGAAAACATTGATGCCATTTTAGTGCCAGGTGGCTTTGGTTCACGCGGTACAGAAGGCAAAATCAAAGCCGTGCGTTATGCTCGTGAAAACAAAGTGCCTTACTTAGGCATCTGTTTAGGCATGCAAATGGCGGTGATCGAATATGCGCGTAATGTGGCTGGTTTAACTGATGCAAACAGTACAGAAATCCGTTCAGATACGCCTCATCCTGTGATTGGTTTAATCACAGAATTCACCAATGCTGCTGGCCAAACTGAACACAGAACCGCTAAATCTGACATCGGTGGCACCATGCGTTTAGGTGCACAAACGTGTGTGTTAGAGCAAGATTCAAAAGTGTACAGCATCTATCAAAAAGATGAGATCTCAGAGCGCCACAGACACCGTTATGAGTTCAACAATGATTATCTCAATGTGTTAAAACAAGCGGGCCTTCGCTTTGCAGGTTGGTCTAAAGATAAAGAGTTGGCTGAATTCATTGAGATCCCTGAGCATCCTTGGTTCATTGCCTGTCAAGCGCACCCTGAATTCAACTCAAGCCCACGTGATGGTCACCCATTGTTCAATAGCTTCATTGCCGCTGCAGTGAAACATCACAATAAGGTTTCTTAATCACTTTTTTGATAGGATTGGTCATGTTCAAACCCTTAGGCATCACACTGACAATCATCTGTTTAGCTGGCTGCGCCACACAAAGCAAAGCACCGGACGTTGTGGTGGATGCCGAGGCCTTAAAAACCCTTTGGGTGATGGAAGGTCGCGGGCCTGAATGGCACATCAGCATCAATGGCGATCGCTTTCATGGCTCCTTTCCCGGACGCTATGAAGGCCGCATGATGGCTTGGCATGTCACTGAAAAAGGCAACACCACCACATTGGTGTCAGAGAATCAAAAAGCCACCATTCGCCTAAAAGCCACAGAATGCACCGTTGCTGGGCAAGATTTTACGCACACCGCAACGGTGACCATTAATCAGCAAACTTATCAAGGTTGCGCAAAACATAAGTCACCATCATGAGTCGTTTATCCATCATCTTATTTGAACCTGAGATTCCACCGAATACAGGCAACATCATCCGTTTGTGCGCCAATACTGGAGCAAAACTTCATTTAATTAAACCTTTAGGCTTTGAGCTTGAAGACAAAGCACTGCGCCGCGCGGGACTTGATTATCACGAATGGGCTGACCTTAAAACATGGGACAGTTTAGATGAGTGCTTAGCCTTCATTCAGCCAAACAATGCTTATGCGATGACCACAAAAGGTACGCGTTCATTTTTTGATGTGAAGTTTTCAGACAATGACGCCTTAATCTTTGGCCCTGAAACCCGTGGCTTGCCCATGAGATTTTTAGAGAGCCGTCCGCATGAAACCCTCTGCCGCTTACCAATGAGTGGCAATGGCAGAAGTCTCAATTTATCAAACAGTGTGGCCATCTCCATTTATGAAGCTTGGCGCCAGCTCGATTTTACTTCGCTGAGTTAAGGCGTTTTTTACGCTCTGCCCTAATTTTACGCGCAGTTTTCGGATCAATCTGCAATGGGCGATACACTTCGATGCGATCGCCTGCTTGCAAGACATAATCTAAATCCACAATCTGATTAAAGATCCCATAAACGGGCGATTCAATCAATGCTTTGGCCTTTTGATCCAATTCAAAATATGGCAAAGCTGCCCTAAGCGTCGTCCCTTCACTCAATATTTGATACTCTTGCAACTGTGCCTCTGGTAAGGCAAGGACATATTCAATCTTAATGCTCGCCATAAATCACCTTTGCACGATCTGAGAAGGCTTTGATCATCGAGCCATACATATTTTCAAAAATGGGGCTCAACATCCCGGACAATAAACCGATGGCTAAGGTAAAATCCAGTTCAAATTCAATGCGGCATTCATTCTCATTGATCGGCACAAAGCGCCATTGACCATTGAGTTTTTTAAATGGCCCATTGAGCAATGACATCTCAATGCTTTCATTGATGACCATGCGATTGCGCGTGGTGAAGGTTTTATTGACCGGCCCCATCAATACCCCCACAGAGACATCCATCTCTGTGGTTGCGTTGCGTAATATCCGCACAGTTTTGCACCAAGGCAGATATTCTGGGTATTTTTCCACATCATTGACCAGATTAAACATCTGCTCTGCTGAATATGGCACGACTTTACTTTTACGAATAATTGGCAAAGAAAACTCCTGTTACTTCTTCTGTTGTGCTGCCTGCACTGCGGTGATCGCAATTGTGTAGACAATATCTTCCACTAATGCACCACGAGAAAGATCATTCACAGGTTTTGCCAATCCTTGTAAAACAGGACCAATACTGATGAGGTTTGCACTGCGCTGTACCGCTTTATAGGTGGTATTGCCCGTATTTAAGTCCGGAAAAATAAACACCGTTGCGCGCCCTGCCACCAAACTGTTGGGCAATTTTTGTTTACCCACAGATGGCACATACGCTGCATCAAATTGGATCGGTCCGTCAATCATCAAATCGAGCGCTTGTGTTTGAGCGATTTTTGTGGCTTCTGCCACCGCTTCTACATCCACACCTGAGCCTGAGCTTCCCGTCGAGTACGAAATCATAGCAACCCGTGGCTCAATGTCAAAGGCTTTTGCTGAGTTTGCCGATTGAATGGCAATATTGGCCAACTGTTCAGGCGTTGGATTCGGGTTCACAGCACAATCGCCGTACACATGCGCACCTTCTGGCATCAGCATAAAAAAGATGCTCGAGACGATGGAGGAATTTTGATCTGTGCCCAACAATTGCAACGCAGGACGAATGGTATCCGCCGTTGTGTGTACAGCGCCAGAGACCAAACCATCGACATCATCGTTTGCCAACATTAGTGTGCCAAGCACCACGCTGTCTTTGACCTGCGTTTGTGCCTTCTCTTCGGTCATGCCTTTGTGCTGACGGAGCTTCACCAGTGTATCCACATATTGATCACACACATTGAGTGGTTCAACAATCTCTAAACTTTCAGGCAATGTTAAACCTTCACTTGCTGCCACGGCCTCAATTTTTGCACGCTCGCCCAATAACACACATTGCGCCAATTGACGTTCATGACAAATCAAGGCCGCTTTTAATGTGCGCGGCTCATCACCTTCTGGTAATACAATACGTTGATTGGCTTCACGGGCTTTTTCCATGAGGCGATATTTGAAAAATGCCGGCGTTGTGATCGGATGCTCTACCATCTCATTTAAATGGGCAATCACGGAGTGCAATTGTAAATGCCCTTCGATGAAGCGCACCACATCTTTGACATCAGTGAGCGCAGGATTATCCTCAATCAAGCCAAGGCAAGCAATGCTTTGATCTGTTAGGATTTGGCACGCCATCTCTTCTGTGGTTAAGACTTGATCCGCCATTTTGTTGGCAATGTAACCGGCAATCCAATTTTTCAGTGGTGCAAAGCGCTTAATGTAGAGATTCAAATACTCACCGATTTCACATAAAGAATTGTGCCCTGCATTGCCTGCAAAAATCACACCCGATTGAAAGGTTGAGGCTAAATCTAAGTTGAGTTTTTCTGTAAATGGATTACGCGCATTGAATTCAACCCCTTCGATCACCACAACATCATGATTTTTCTGAGCGTCTACCACAAGTTCAATGGATTTTTCTAAAATGGTGTCATAATCATCTTTTAAAATGAGGGCTTCCACCTCATTCATATTCAATGAAATGGGTGCGGTTTCATCAAAAACATATTTATACAACACAGCTGTGTCATGATGGGTTTGACTGATGGGCTTGATGTATCCGACTTTTAAACCTTCTGCCCGCAAAGCTTTGACCAAGGCAAAAGTGATGGGATACAAATGGGTAATTTGTCCAATTGGGCTTACAAATAAAGTTTTCATCAATCTATCCTCAAATCTTATGAATCATGGATCAAGCGACTTATAGGCACGCAATCACATCTAATGTGTCGCGCACAATCATTAATTCTTCATCGGTGCACAATACAAGGGCTTGACCGAATGTCTCACTGGTGGCAATCACGCCTTCAGCACCGCCGACGGTGGCTTCGTTCGCCGCTTCATCTAGGTGATAACCTAAAAAGCCTAAGTGTTCGATCACTTTTTTACGGCTCATAAAGTCATTTTGCCCAATGCCGCCTGTAAAGACCAAGGCATCTAAACGGCCAAGGGGCACGATGTAGGAAACAATTTTCTTCGCTAAGCGGTAATTCATCATCTCTAATGCCACTTGCGCACCATGATGCCCTTCTTTAGCCGCCGCCCACAATGTACGGCAATCATTTGATAATTCAGAGACGCCAAGCAACCCACTTTTGGTGTTTAAAATGTGATCAATCTCATAACTGTCGATGTTTAAAATGGTGGAGAGATATTTGACAATCCCCGGATCCACATCACCTGAGCGCGTGCCCATCACCAAACCTTCTAACGGCGTAAAGCCCATGGTGGTGTCCATCGACTGACCATTTTTAATGGAGGCCAAAGATGAACCATTGCCTAAATGCGCACTGATGATGCAGTGATCATTTGGATCTAAACCCAATGTATCGATGGTTTTTTCGGCAATGAAACGGTGACTTGTACCATGGAAACCATAACGGCGCACATTGTGATCGCGATATAATTCCATCGGAATGGCATATAAATAAGCCGTCTCTGGCATCGTTTGATGGAATGCCGTGTCAAACACAGCCACTTGCGGTAAATGTGGAAATGCCACTTGTGCTGTCTTAATGCCGATTAAGTTTGCAGGGTTATGCAGTGGTGCTAAAGGCACACACGCTTCGATTTGATCTAACACTTCCTGATCAATCAAGGCAGACGATTTAAATTTATTGCCACCATGCACCACGCGGTGCCCAATGGCTTGGATTTGTTCTAAATAACCTTTCTCTTTTAAGAAGGCTAAAATGTATTCAACGGCTTCTTGATGTCCACTCCCATTGCCAAGGGATGCCACGATTTTATCACCATTGCATTTTGTGGTGATTTCCGCGCCATTGCCGCCTAAGCGTTCGGCTAAACCTGAGAGCTCTACTTTTTCACTGTCTGCATCCATCAATGAGAATTTGAGTGATGAACTGCCGCAGTTGAAAATCAGAATGTAGGACATAAAAACTCCTTTAAATTGTCATCATATTTATTGAATCATTCGTTATTAACATGATACTTAGCTGATTACCTGCGTCAGTATATCAAACCTAAATATCTTCCCCGTCATTTTGTGCAGCGAATGGGCTATAAATCAGAGTCATTTTTGACACACATCCATTATTTTGGGAAAAAGGGTTGTCCGCAACAGCCACTGTCAGCCAAATCCCCCAATCTCTGTCTGGCAATTGCCAAAAAATTTCCTCTTCAGAATCCTCTAGAGTCGGATGATTTAACTTTTTAGTCAAATATTTTTTGTAAGCATTTTGTTGTTTTTGACAATTTTCTGCCTTGCCTGAATAATAATTAAAGCTTGCATCATTGAGCACCCATTGATCAGACAGCTTTAAAAAGCTTGCATCTAACGTGTTTGGCTGACGATTCGCTTGCAATAAAAGCTCCTCATCATTTTCCATCATGATGACAAATTTTTCTGCCAAAATATTTTCATTTGCCATGATTTGTTGTGGTGATGTTGCCACTAATTGTTCATCTAATAAGTAATCGCTGATCTCTTTTAATGTCAACCCATGAGCGGTCATTGATAACCACATCACCCCAATCACACTCATTTGACTTGCGCTTTTTATCTGCATAACCGAACCTAAACTGTGCCATGAATCCTCAAAGTCACCATCTTAACAACAAAAACGCCGCCCTTCGAGTTTGATGCATTTATGAACAATATTTATTTTAAATAAAGCGTTTGGTTTTCGAAAATATATCGGTTATACTTGCTTTTCAGACTTTTTAGGAGCCAATCTCAATGAAGAATCATTCTCATATAAAAACAATCGGTCTCACAACATTGGTCGCTTTCTCTACGCTCTTTAGCACAGCGTTTGCTAAAGAACCATTTAAAGTGGCCACCACCTTCACCATCATTCAAGATATGGCGCAAAATGTGGCCGGCGATGCCGCAATTGTCGAATCCATCACCAAGCATGGCGCAGAAATTCATAATTATCAACCCACGCCAAAAGACATCATCCGCACACAATCAGCCGACCTCATTTTATGGAATGGTTTATATTTAGAAAATTGGTTCGAGCGCTTTTTTGAAAACATGAAAGATGTGCCCTCCGTTGTGGTGAGCGATGGCATTGAGCCTTTATCCATCACAGAAGGTGAATACAATGGCATGCCCAATCCACATGCGTGGATGAGCCCAACCAATGCCCTCATTTATGTGGACAATATCCGTGATGCTTTTGTCAAATATGATCCTGACAATGCAGACACCTACACAAAAAATGCTGAAGATTATAAAGCAAAAATCAAAGCCCTCGATCAACCTTTGCGTGATCGCTTAGCGAACATCCCTGAGGATCAACGCTGGCTCGTTACGAGTGAAGGCGCATTTAGTTATCTTGCCAAAGATTATGACTTTAAAGAGCTCTATTTATGGGCCATCAATGCAGAACAACAAGGCACGCCGCAACAAGTGCGCAAAGTGATCGATACCGTTCGTGCGAACAACATTCCTGTGGTGTTCAGTGAAAGTACGGTATCTGATAAACCTGCTAAACAAATCAGCAAAGAAACCAATGCTGATTATGGTGGCGTTTTGTATGTGGATTCCCTCTCTGAGCCTAATGGCCCTGTACCCACGTACATTGATCTATTGAATGTGACGGTGGAAACCATCGCTAAAGGGTTCAAACAATGAGTGAGCCCTTCTCTTTATGCGTTGAGAATCTAACGGTGACCTACAACAATGGTCACACCGCCATTCGCGATGTCAATTTCACCTTAAAAGGTGGCACCATTTGCGCCCTTGTGGGCGTCAATGGTGGCGGTAAATCCACGCTCTTTAAGAGCATCATGGGCATGGTTAAACCCACAAAAGGCTCTGTCACCATCAATGGTGAAAGCGTCAAAGCTGCATTAAAACAGAACATTGTGGCTTATGTCCCTCAAACTGAAGAGGTGGATTGGAGCTTTCCGGTTTTGGTGTCCGATGTAGTGATGATGGGTCGCTATGGCAAAATGAATTTTTTGCGCATCCCATCGACCCATGATAAACAAAAAGTGATCGAAGCCTTAACCCGCGTCAGCATGGAGAGTTTAGCCCATCGTCAAATCGGCGAGCTGTCCGGCGGGCAAAAAAAGCGCGTTTTTCTAGCACGCGCATTGGCACAAGAGGGCAAAATCATTTTGCTCGATGAACCCTTTACGGGTGTGGATGTGAAAACAGAAAATGCCATTGTGGCACTGCTTCGCACCTTACGAGAAGAGGGGCATTTGATTTTAGTGTCCACCCATAACTTAGGCAGCGTGCCTGAATTTTGTGATCAAACCCTATTCATCAATCGCACCATCATTGCTGCGGGCCCGACAGAAACCACCTTTAACCATCATAACTTAGAGAAAACCTTTGGCGGCGTATTGCGCCACATTCACATTGATGGCGATGAGCTCCATGATGATGAAGATCCGCGCCGCGTGACTGTGCTCACCGATGATGAGCGCCCTGCCGTCTTCTACGGCACGCATAAAAATGAACCTGCGCGTAAAAGTAAAAGTTTGCCGTGCCAAAAGGAGCGTTATTGATATGTGGGAACTCTTAACTGAACCCTTCACCTATGAATACATGCGTAAAGCCATTTGGGTCAGCGGATTGGTGGGGGGAACCTGCGCATTTTTATCAGCGTATTTAATGCTCAAAGGTTGGTCCTTAATGGGCGATGCCCTTTCCCATTCGGTGGTGCCGGGCGTTGCTGGCGCATATGCGTTGGGCTTACCTTATTCGATTGGCGCATTTTTCTCAGGTTTATTGGCGGCATTTTCCATCACCATCATTCGCCATTTTACGCGTTTAAAAGAGGATGCCATCATTGGCTTTATCTTCTCCACGTTCTTTGCCATTGGCTTATTCATCGTGTCACTCAATCCCACTTCTGTGGATGTGCAATCCATCATCTTTGGGAACATTTTAGCCATTGCCGACAGCGACATTTTACAAGTGAACATCATCATTGCCGTCTCCCTTTTGGTGTTACTCGTGATCTGGAAAGATTTATTGGCCGTCTTTTTTGACGAAACCCATGCACGTTCTGTGGGGCTATCACCTTTAAAACTTAAAATCATCTTTTTTACGCTTTTAAGTGCATGCACAATCGCCGCCCTGCAAACGGTGGGTGCCATTTTGGTGATCGCAATGGTGATCACGCCCGGCGCAACCGCCTATTTATTGAGTGATAAGTTTTCCCACATCATCATCATTTCCATGATCATTGGCACCGTGAGCAGCGTTGTCGGTGCTTGGCTCAGTTACTATTTAAATGGTGCAACAGGCGGCGTGATTGTCTCCCTACAAACGGCGCTTTTTTTGCTTGCCTTTGTGTTTGCGCCAAAATATGGCTTCATCGCAACGCGCCTTAAAATCCGCAAAGGAGGTCAATGATGGACAGCTTCATCACATTCTTCACTGAACCCTTTCAATTAGAATTGATGCGCCGCGCGCTGTATGCGGCCATTGTGATTGCCATCATCTGTGCGCTCTTTTCCTGCTTTTTGGTGCTAAAAGGTTGGTCTTTGATTGGCGATGCCATCTCTCATGCGGTATTACCCGGGGTGGTCATCTCATTCATCATCGGCATTCCCTTCATCGTTGGCGCCTTTTTCTCAGGCATTTTTTGTGCCTTTGCCACAGGATTCATTAAAAACAACTCCCGCATCAAGGAAGATACCGTCATGGGCATTCTCTTCTCGGGGATGTTTGCCATTGGTTTAGTGATGATCACAAAAGTGGAGAGCAACATTCACCTTTCTCACATTTTGTTTGGGAACATTTTGGGCATCACACATGCTGAATTTATTTTTACATTGGTGATGAGCAGCATCATTGGCATCATTTTGTTAATGAAGGTCAAAGACCTCATTCTCTTCTGCTTTGATCCGATTCAAGCAAAAGTTGTGGGTTTACCCGTGACATTGATGCATTATCTCCTATTATCCATGCTCTCTTTAACGATTGTTACCGCGCTACAAGCGGCAGGCATCGTGCTTGTGATTGCAATGTTGATTGCCCCTGGCATCACTGCATTTTTACTCACCAAACGTTTTGAGTATATGTTATTGATCGCGGTGATCGCCTCTGTCAGTGCTTCAGTGATTGGCACCATCATCAGTTACCATTTAGATGCGGATACAGGTCCATCGATTGTCATTGTGCAAGCCATTCTCTTTGCTTTAGCGTATGGCGTGAGTTTACTCCTTCGCCCTTCAGCAACAAAAACGCCGCATCAAACTTGATGCGGCGCTGCCGTTGAATCTAGATTCATCCGTTAAACTAATGCTAGCCCACTTGCTCAGCCGCTTGCACTAAGAGATCGCTCAAGAACCAATACGCAAATGAGAAGTAAATCACCACGCCTAAAAAGTCCATGATGGATGTGAGCATCGGTGAGCTCAATGTGGCCGGATCAATGTTAAAGCGCTTGGCGATGAAGGGCAGCAAAATACCGATCAAACCACCCACAAATGTCACGGTAATCATGGACAATGCCAAAATCATCAACACTTGAATGCTGATACCATCTTTAAAGAAGTACGCTAAAATCACTTCCACCGTTGCTACCGTCACA
This sequence comes from Wohlfahrtiimonas sp. G9077, assembly GCF_002252155.1. Classification (GTDB taxonomy): domain Bacteria; phylum Pseudomonadota; class Gammaproteobacteria; order Cardiobacteriales; family Wohlfahrtiimonadaceae; genus Wohlfahrtiimonas. The sequence continues at coordinate 114,557 of NZ_NEFD01000006.1, read as the reverse complement.
CCGAGCATCAAGGCGACCGGAATCTCTTTTTTGAAGATGAACCACACATCTTCCCATTTCAGCTTAATATCACCAAGCGCCATTGAACGAATCACAAGCGTTGCCGATTGACTGCCCGTATTCCCGCCCATGTCCACAATCGGTGCTAAGAACGCTGCTAAAATGATCACTTCAGATAAAATTTCCTCTTGTTTGGCCACAAAGCTACTGGTGAAGACGCCAAAAATCGTCAAAATGATCAACCAGAAACCACGCACGGTGAGCATGCGCCAAAAACCTGAATATTGATAATCCAGCTCTGGCCCACTCATCGGCACGTTACCCCCAAGCTTGGCAAAGGAGTCCGCAGCGGATTCACGTAAGCGCTCCATCGCATCATCGACAGTGACAATCCCGATCAAATGCCCATAGTTATCCGTCACAGGTAATGCATCAAAGTCATAGCGCTCAATCAGTTCAACCGCCACCGTATCTTTATCTGAGGCGCGCGCTTGAATGATGTCGCTCACCATAATGTCCTTCATACACACATCATCATCGCGCAGCAATAGATCCTGAAAGGAGAGTACGCCCACTAAATGACGAAATTCATCGGTCACATAGATCATGGAGAGCGAATCTTTATTGCGCGCTTCACGGCGGATTTGTTGCCAAACATCGCTGACGGTGGCATTGGCAGACACATTCACATAGTCGGCACTGGTCATCGCGCCCACCGTGCCTTCAGGATATGATGAAAGCTCTAAAATGGCATCGCGCTCACCTTTATCTAACGATGGAATGATGGAGTTGCGCTGCACTTGGCTCAGCATCACAAATAGGCTCACCTGCTCATCTGATGGCAATGCCTCAAACAAGCGCTTTAACGCCGCGATGGATAGATGCGGCACAAAACGCACTTTTTCTTCCTCTTCAAACTCCTCAAAAAGATAGGCTAAATTCTCGGCATCTAATTGTTCAAGGAGGGCGACGACATCTTCTGTGGCAAATTCTTCCACCGCATCGGCTAAGTCAATGGCTTTGGTATTTTGAATCAGTTCAATAAAACGCTCAACATCACGCGCTTGAATGATGGGTTCTAAATGAAAATAAAGATTAGATTTATGATAAACACTCATTAAGTTGCTCCCTTTTTTAATGATGAATTAGGAGAACCATGGTTTCAGACCATTGCAATCTTCAGCTGCCCTGAAGATTGAGGATTTCAGGACTCAGCTTATTGTATTGTGGTGTAAGATCGCCATATCGGCACGATCGAGTCATCATCCATGGAAAGTTTCCCTCTGTTAAAATTGTCGCCATTATACATGTTCAGTAAACAGTTGAATGTTAAATTATCTAAATGATAACCTCTGTCCTTTAAAAAATTGCTAACTTTTTAATTATTAAGCACTTTTTTATTTGTGCATTTGATCATATAATGCCAAATCGCAGGAGAGTGAGTTTAATCTCTGCCGAAGGCGCAAACTCCCATAAACGCTCAGGCTCATGGACTGCGAACAACGATATCAATCGCCAACTGGAGAGAGAGATGTGAATCTCCACCGAAGGGGCAAGCAATTTAGGTTGCGTAAACTCTCAGGTAAAAAGGACAGAGGGAGTGGCAAAACTCAATCCATTAGGAGTTTTTGTGCTTTTTTACATCTATATTGTAGCCATTACGGCTGAAGCCATGTCTGGCGCACTCGCAGCGGGACGTCGTAACATGGACATGTTTGGCGTGGCGCTCATTGCCTTTTTAACTGCCCTTGGCGGCGGCACCATCCGCGACATCATTTTGGGTAATTATCCCATTTCTTGGACGCAGCACCCAACATACATCTATCTCACCATTTCCGCAGGTTTATTGACCATGTTGGTGGCACGCTTCATGCATCGCTTAAATCGCATCTTTTTGATTTTAGATGCGATGGGGCTCATTGCATTTACCATCATTGGTTGCAATGTGGCGCTGCGTTTAGAGCCACAATTTCATTACAGCACCATTGTGGTGATCATGGCAGGCATGATTACAGGTGTGGGCGGCGGCATTTTACGCGATGTGCTCTGTAATCGCACGCCACAAGTTTTGCGCCATGAGTTATACGCGAGTGTCTCTTTATTGGTGGCATTGCTCTATTTGGGGTTAAAATACTTCCATGTGGATGAAAACATCAACATGGGCATCTCATTTGTGGTGGGCTTGAGCATTCGTTTAGCGGCCATCCATTGGAATTTGTCTTTACCCGTTTTCTCCTATTCACCCAATAAATGGAAATGATCCAATAGATAAGGAGTTATTATGATCCGTGCGTTGATACTCTCAACCCTCTTACTGTTGCCAAGTGCTGCGTTTGCTGTGGATGCACAATCTTCTGACCGCTGTGTGATACTCGAAGATGGCGCTGAGCTCTGCTTAAAAGCCCCGAAACAACCCAGTAATGCTCAGCCAAATCCTAAAGCGGTGGCCGAAGCCTTAACGCAATTATTGGCATTGCCGCAAGATTACGAGCCTTCTTTGCAGGCGGGCTTAAACTTTTTGTCTAAAAAAGATCCCTCTGAGATCGATGTGGTGACACTTGTCAATCAGCTGCTCACCGTCAACGATGTGCCCAGTGAAATTGGCAACACATTGCAAAGTTACGTCACTATGATCACCCAAGATTCACAAGAAGCTGAGGATCAATTTTTAAAAGCAGGCACCGGATTATTAAAACTCATCATTCAAGCCTCTAAAGAGACCGATGAAGAATAAAAAAAGCGCCTAAAGGCGCTTTTTTTATCTTAATTACGGCGTGACTTCTGCTGCTTTCGCGCCGCCTTCATCTGGCAGCGTCACAAAACCAATATTACCAAGCCCTGCCTTACTCAATGCCGTGATGGTTTTGGCCACCACTTCATACGGCACTTTCACATCCACATGCAATTGTACCAATGGATTGTGCTCAGGATTATTCGCTGTGGCTTCTGCCTTTAAGTTTTCAAGGGTTGTGAGCACCGTTTCATCATTGGGCATCAAGGTTTCATTGATGTGTACCTCTGATTGTTCATTGATGGCAATGATGATGGGCTGATTTTCCGTTTGATCTTGTTTGACCTGTTCTTTAATGTCCACCGCTTCAGGCAGTTTCAACTTCACCGACTGCGTGACTAAAGGCGCTGTTAGAATAAAGATCACCAAAAGCACGAGCATCACATCGATGAGTGGCACCATGTTGATCTCTGCCCGCGCCCGAGAATTTGTCCCACGTAAACGTCCAAAGGCCATGCTTATGCTCCCTGTTTTTTCGCTTTATCGTGACAATCATTGTGACAACCTGAGCAATCGCCGCCCAATAGATTCAACAATTCAAAGGCAAAAGAGTCAAGTGTGCCCATCGTCACTTGATTACGGCGCGTCACCCAACTGTGTGCCAATACTGCAGGAATGGCCACAGCTAAACCCACGCCAGTCATGATCAAAGCCTCACCCACAGGACCGGCCACTTTATCAATGGTGCCAGCGCCTGTTGAGCCAATTTCAATCAACGCATGATAAATGCCCCAAACAGTTCCGAATAAGCCCACAAAAGGTGCCGTTGCAGACACAGCTGCCAATGCCGTCACACCATTTTCACAGCGCAAATGAATTTCATCCAATTTCGTACTAAGGGCGCGCGTGATCACTTCACTGAGTGAGCCGCTGTCACGCAAAGAGTTGCCATGTGTTTTTTGATAACGCTGCACAGCATGCACGCCAGCATCGGTTAAAATCTCATGATAATTATTTGGCGTATGTTCCGCTAAATAGCCATCAATGTCTTCAACGGATTTAGCACTCCAAAACATTTTTAAGAATTTTTTTGTACGCACACGCTCAGACAAACCTTGCAGTGCCTTTAAAATGATGATGAGCCATGAAACCACCGACATTAAAATCAAGATGCAAAAGAGCACCTTACTCACCATGTCTGCTTGCCCAATAAAATGTTCAAATCCCATACTCGAAACTTCTGGTTGCATTGTCTTTCCTTTCTTTAAATTGTGAGGCTTAAAATTTTAATTGATACGGGATGCGAACGGAAAAGCTTTGTGCTTGACCATTGACCACATACGGTTTTAAACGCACTTTATAACCTGCTTTTTCTGCAGCTTTATCGATCTGCTCATTGCCTGAGGATTTTTCAATCTTAACAGACACCGCATACCCTTTTTCGTTAATTTGGATGAGCAATACGGTTGTGCCACCGACGCGGCGCATGATGACAGAACGCGGATATTGTGGTGAGGGTTTTGCGAGCACAGACACTTCCTGCATATTGAGTACACGATGATCAACGCGCTTAGATTGACGTTTATTTTCGGGTTTCGCCTCTTGCTTCTTAGGTTTAGGCTGTGGCTTTTTCACCTCTTTTTTCGGCTGCTGAATTTTTGGCGCATCAGGCGTTGGCTTTTTCACCGCAACAATCTCTTCTTTAGGCGGCTCAATGACAGGCTCAGGCTCAACCACTGGTTCTTCGATTTTTTCTGGCGTCTCCTCAATCGGTTCGGCTTGTGCAGTCACCGCTTCTGATGCTTCAGATGGCTGATCCTCATCATCGTGTTGATTCGTCACCTCTTTTGCCGTATCGACCCCGGCTAAGGTGATCTGACTCATGGTCATGGTGGGCTCAACAAACTCAATGTGCATCTCTTGGCCGCGCCCTGTATGCGTAATGGCATAAATTAAGCCACCATGAAGTAAAAACACCCCGATCAGTGCAGTCACAAAGATCATTAAATTTGTTTTGTCATGCAATAATGGCACAGCACTTTCCCAATTGGTTGATGTGTAAATTAAAATTGATATTTAGCAGTGATCCAAAAACGGCGACCTTCTTCTAAACGACGATAACGGTTAGTAAAATCGCTACTTTTGCTCACAATTTGAGGTGCTTGATAATCAGCAAAATTTTTATTGAGTACGTTGTCAATACCCGCGCTAAAACTCATTTGTTCATTCACTTGGTACTTCGCACCGACATTCATAATGACATAAGGTTTATAATAAACTTTTGCCCCTGCAGCTGTCAGGCCGTGATACTGTTTTGCACGATATTCAGCATCCATCCATGTACTCCATGCATCATCAATCGCCCAATGAACTTTGGCATTTAGCATGTGTTTTGGTGTTTCACTGAAAGGAATTTTTCGTCCCGTCGCATTACGAAACTCACTGTCTGTATAGGTGTAATTAAGATTTAAAACGATGTGATCAAACATTTGATAGCGCATGCCCGTTTCAATGCCATATACTTTGGCATCATCCACATTTCGATATTGGGCGGCTTCAGAAAAACCCGTCAAATCAATACCCGAAATCTGTGCACTTGGCTTTGTTTCTGTATTGATCTTATCTTTAAACTTCGTATAAAAGAGCGTGGCATTGGCCGAAAAATTTGTTTGATTATCAAAATACACACCCAACTCAGCAGATGTTGACGTTTCTGGCTTCAAATCTGGATTGCCCACCAATGGCAATGCTCCTTGACGACCATAACCCACAATGTCATTACGCATGAGTTGTAAATCTGGCGCTCTAAACGCACGGCTCACGCCGCCTTTGATTTGCCAATCATCATTCACATTCCATGTTAAGTAAATGCGTGGGCTAAAGTGACTGCCAAAATCCTCATTTTTATCATAACGTAAACCGAATGTTGCAATAAATGCATCACTGATTGACCATTCATCTTCTACAAAGAGCGCCCATTGCCACTGTTTGACATCTAAGGGCGCAGACGCTAAACCATCCGTGAGTTTTTGATGCTTATATTGCCCACCTGCTGTGATTAAATGGTCCCTGAGCCCAAACATCCATTTATTATCCACAATGATATTGGTATATTGAATATCGCGTTTTGTACCATCATAAGGCATTGGCTTGGCGGATAGAGGATTGATACGCCCCAATGTTTTTGTGTGATCCCATAAAATGGCGCTGTCCACTGTGACAGCATCATAACGGCCTTGATGAGACAGTGATACGCGATCGCGTGTGAATTTCAATTCATCACTATAGCCACCACCCACCAACTGCCCTTTTTTATTTGGTTTAACATGAGTGTTGAGTGTACCCAGCTGACCTTCACTATTATCAAAACGCTGCACGCCACGCTCATAATTTAAAATAATGTCATTTTGCGCATCTGGCGTGAAGCTCAATTTCGCACCATAATGATAATTTTTGCGTTTACCCAAGCCAGAAAACTGATTGTATTGCCCGGTATAATCACCACTGGCAGCTTCTTTGGCATTTTTTGGGAATTTGCCTTTGGCATTCCCCGCATGCTCATAACCAGCCATAATGGCTAAGCCAAGTGTATCCTTTATTAAGGGACCTGCGGCATATACACTTGTATTCATTTTTGATGCAAATTTAGATGTTTTTTGTGGTTCTGTAAAACCAACATTGAATTCACCGCCCCATTGCGTGGGTACTTTTTTAGTGATGATGTTAACGACGCCGCCCATGGCATCTGAGCCATATAATGTTGACATCGGACCGCGCACTACTTCAATTTGTTCAATGGCGGACATCGGTGGAATAAAGTTACTGTCCACATCGCCAAAGCCATTTGGACGTGCGCCACGACTGTTTTGACTTAAACGCTTGCCATCAATCATGATTAACGTGTAATCACTTGGTAAACCGCGAATGCTAATGTTCGCACCGCCTGATTTACCACCACGTTCAACACTCACACCTTCGACAGCTTTCAGTGCACCGCCTAAACCGGTGATGGGTTGATCCGTCAAGTGTTCGCCAGAAATCACAGAGATACTCGCAGGTGCATCTTTGATCGTTTGATCAAAGCCCGATGCGGTCACCACCACTTGGGATAAATTGATGATGGCATCATCGGCCGTTTCTTCTGCATGCGCCTGCATACATACGCTGGCCACTAAGGCGGCAAGCCCATTAATCTTCCATGATTTTGCGTCTAACATTCGTTCATCCTAGCTCAAACTGTCCATGAATCACGTTTCTTACGAAACACCTTAAATCGCTTCACAACTTTAGGATTGGAATTATTCCTATTTCCTTTTGAAATGTCAATACAAATGCTATTTATTCTCATTTGATAAAGTTAAGCAAATGATTGTGAGTCGGTTTAGACTGAAATTCTAGGCACAAAAAAAGAGAGCCAACGCTCTCTTTTTAAAGGATCAATACTGTTTATTAGTGACCGGATGTTCCTGCCCCACGGCTTGATTCATATAAGAACCAAGTGCGGCGCTCTGCTTGATCGATCCACTCATCTAACAAACTTGTGGTGGCAAAATCATCGTACTCATCACACACAGTGTGCACCGCGCGCAATTCTCGCACCAATTGTTTATTGTCTTCTACCAATTCCGCGAGCATGTCTGCGGCTTCCACATAATCTGCGGTGTTTTCTGTTAAACGAGATTTTGCAGCAATCTCACCAATTGAGCGCAAAGTTGTGTGTCCTAATTTACGCACACGTTCCGCGCAGTCATCCACCATGGTCAAAAGCTCGGTGGCTTGTTCATCTAATAATAAGTGATAATCACGAAAATGTGGGCCACTGACGTGCCAATGGAAATTTTTCGTTTTCATATATAAGGTGAAAATATCTGCCAATAATGCATTCATCCCACCGGCAATGGCGGCGGCACCTTTCGCATCAATGTCTGTTGGGGTTAATAAAGCGCCTTTACGAATTTCTTTAATGTTAGCTGGCATAATGAACTCCTTTGCATTTTCTGCATTTAGTGTGTTGATTTCATAGAATATTTCCAAACAACGCATCCATTATATCAACTCTATTTTTAAAATCCATTGAATCCTAATTATCTGAATCATTGTTAATTTTTATGGCTCATGATTTTCTATTGCGCAATTTGAATGCACATTAAATTACCAAAAGTAACATTTATTTCAAAAAGGCGTTATAATGTGTTTCTCCTACTACTGTTTTACATTTGTTGAATTTTATTCATTATTGAGGAATGAAACATGACTGATTACAAATTAGCTGCAAAGCAACTGAAAGAAGAACGCGCTTTTTTAATGAAAGAAAACAAAGCCATTGGCCAATCAATGTATGGTTTACACACTGCAGCCATTAAAGAAGGCGTGATTTCATCTAAACATAAAGAATTGATTGCCCTTGGCATTGCCATCAGCACTCAATGTGAAGGTTGTATGCTTGCGCACATTGAAGGTTTGATCTCTATGGGGGCAACCTTAGAAGAGATCGCAGAGACTGTGGATGTGGCCATTTTAATGGGCGGCGGTCCTGCAGTGACGTATGGCGGTAAAGCCATCGCGATGTATAAAGCTCTAAGCGCATAATTCACCCTCCCCCGAATTTATGCCAATAAAAAACCCTCTCGCTTGAGAGGGTTTTTACTGTTTGTATCAGTCGATCTATAAGCCGGGTTCTGTCGAGAATTATCATTCATCTAGGAGTGGAATCACTTCCACCCTCAAGCAACCTACCCGAACACAGCGCGGATCACGCTATCAGTGTTCCTATTTGGTCTTGCTCCAAGTGGGGTTTACCTCAGCTACACGAAGTCACCTTGTGTACGGTGCGCTCTTACCGCACCTTCTCACCCTTACCGAGACTTGCGTCTTTAGGCGGTTTAATTTCTTCAGCACTTTCCATCGGCTCGCGCCGTCTAGACGTTATCTAGCACTTTGATCCGTGGAGCCCGGACTTTCCTCGAATGATTGCTCACTCGCGATAATCCAATCAACTGATGCATGGATTATCCCGATTTTAAGAAAAATAACAAGCTTTTTCGTGAATTTCTTTATAGGAAGAAGATCAACGTGAGCAAAATATACACCGGCACTAAAATCAGCACAGACCACTTCATATAACCAAAGAAGCTTGGCATATTCACACCTGCTTGCGTTGCAATGCTTTTCACCATAAAGTTTGGTGCATTCCCGATGTACGTCATCGCACCCATAAACACTGAACCCATAGAGATTGCCAATAACGTCGGGCTTAAATCACCCATTAAATGGTGCGCATCGCCTGAAGCTAAGTTAAAGAAGACTAAATAAGTCGGCGCATTGTCTAAAAAGGCAGAAAGTGCACCGGTCATCCAAAAGTACATGGCATTAATCGGTGCGCCTTGTGTGTCATGCACCATTGTCACAACGCCAGACATTGAACCCATGGAACCGGCTTTTAAAATCTCTAACACAGGCGCAATTGTGATGAAAATACCCGCAAAGAGCTTGGCCACTTCTAACACAGGATCCCAACCAAATTCATTTTTCTGATGAATCTCTTTAGCCGTCACTTTTAACGATAAAAATGCCATGATCAACAAAATCACATCGCGCACAATGTTTTGTAACTCAACTGGTGTACCTAAAACGGTAAAGGAGATGCCAGGCTTCCAGAAACCTGAAATCAATACGCCCACAATGATGCCGGCTAAGAAGATAAAGTTCACCTTGCCATCAATGCGAAACGGTACTTTTTCTTCGCTGGCATCCACTGTAATGCCCTCTTTTTTATAGCAATAGCTGTCTAACACAAAGAAAATACCCAGCACAATCACCGTAGTGATCAACAATGGCAATAGCATGTGTTTCATGGTCCAGAAGAAATCTACACCTTTTAAGAAGCCCAAGAATAAGGGTGGATCACCCAATGGCGTTAAACTACCGCCAACGTTGGCCACTAAGAAGATGAAGAAAATCACAATGTGCACGCGAGATTTGCGGTTTTCATTCGCGCGCAATAATGGACGAATGAGCAGCATCGCAGCGCCCGTTGTGCCCATGAATGAGGCCAAAAACGTCCCGATCAACAAAATGGTGGTGTTCAACAATGGCGTGCCTTTGAGACTACCTTCTAAATAGATGCCACCTGAAACAGTGAAGAGGGAGAAAATCAAAACAATGAACGGAATGTATTCCAAAAGCATCGCATGGGCGATCACTTCTGTCATCTCACCGATGCCAAAGACGATGATGAATGGGATCATAAACCCTAAACACCACAACGCGGTGATCTTACCAAAATGATGGTGCCAGATGTTCACAGCCACCAATGGGAAAATGGCGATGGACAATAAAATCCCTGCAAAAGGAATGATCCACAGTAAACTTGCATTAGCGCCATCAAAACCAGCGGAAAAAGCTGCTGACGATAGACTCAGCGCCACTAGCAATAAAGATGTTAACTTCTTCATATCTACTCTTTAAGTTTATTCAAACAAGGATAGATACTACAATAATCAAATGGCCAAAGCTACAAAAAATCTACCTCTTTGCCCATTTTTCCTTAAGTTTATGCCCATAAAAAAGCCAAATTTCCTGAAAAATTTGGCTGGATGTTCCACTAAAGTACTGTACTACGATCGTATTTAAGCACCAAAGACTCTAAAACGCTCACTGTCTAACATATGCGCTTTTTCTGCAGGTGCGCCTTCTATGGAGCCAAATGGCATCTGTCCAAGCAGCGTCCATGATTCAGGCAATTGCCACTCTTCTTGCACCTTGGCATTGATCAAAGGATTGTAATGCTGAATGCTCGCACCCAGTTGATGTTCCGTCAGCATGAGCCAAACGGCATATTGGGCAATGGCCGTGGATTCTTGTGCCCATTTTGGGAAATTCTCTGCATACATTGGAAAACGCTCTTGCAATGATTGCACCACTGTTTGATCCTCAAAGAATAAAATGGTGCCAAATGCCGCTCTAAAACCATCTAAACGCTGTTGCGTAGCAGCAAATTGTGCTTCCGGCACGATTTGACGCAGGGCTTCTTCAGCAATGGACCACACACGTTGATGGGCTTGGCCATACAACACCACAACGCGCGAACTTTGTGAGTGAAAGGCTGACGGCGCTTCTCTAACAGCATGCTGAATCATCTGTGTCAATGCTTCTGTGCTCATCGACACTTGATTGCCCAATTGATAAATGCTGCGACGCTTTGCCAACAATGCTTGAATATGACTCATAAAAAATGCCTCGTATTGAGTGGAAAAAATGGAAGAGATGCCATGAATTATAAAGACCCAATTTCTAAATGCGAATGGTTTTCCTTTAACAAACTATTCTAAAAATAGAACAATAAAATAATATAAATAAAAAATTTAGAACAATTGTAACTCCGTGTGATTTCTCCCATCGTTTTCAGTATAATGTGCGGACCATTTCTCCAACATTCATTTAAGGAATTAAAATGTCATCAATTGAGCAAAAAAGCGCCAATGCCATTCGTTTTTTAAGCATGGACGCGGTACAAAAAGCAAACTCAGGTCACCCGGGTGCACCAATGGGTATGGCCGAGATGGCTTATGCGCTCTGGCACAACCATTTATCTCACAACCCAAGCAATCCTAACTTCTTTAACCGTGACCGTTTTATTTTATCGAATGGCCATGCATCCATGTTGTTGTACTCATTGCTTCATTTAACGGGTTATGATGTTTCAATTGATGATTTGAAAAACTTCCGTCAATTGCACTCTAAAACAGCGGGTCACCCTGAACATGGCTACATTGCTGGCATTGAAACCACAACAGGTCCATTGGGTCAAGGCATCAGCAATGCTGTGGGTTTTGCATTGGCAGAAAAAATGTTAGCGGCACAATTTAACAAAGATGATTTAGCGATTGTGGATCACCACACGTATGCATTTTTAGGCGATGGCTGCATGATGGAAGGCGTCTCTCACGAAGCGTGTTCATTGGCAGGTACTTTAAAACTCAATAAATTGATCGCATTGTATGATGACAATGAAATCTCTATCGATGGTAATGTCACCGGTTGGTTCACTGACAATACCAAACAACGTTTTGAAGCCTATCAATGGCACGTTATTGGCCCAATCGATGGCCACGACATCGAAGCGGTTTCTCAAGCGATTACAGAAGCAAAAGCGCAAACAGAAAAACCCACTTTGATCATCTGTAAAACCAAAATTGGTAAAGGCTCTGTCTCTAAAGAAGGTTCAGAAGCCACGCACGGCTCACCTCTCGGCAATGATGAAATTGCAGCCATCCGTGAAAAAATGGGTTGGACAGCAGCGGCCTTTGAAGTGCCTGAAGATGTCGCAAGCCATTGGGATGCCAAAGCAAAAGGTTTGGCCACAGAACAAAATTGGTCTGCCCTTTTTGCACAATACGAAAGCAAATATCCTCAATTGGCTAAAGAATTCTTACGCCGTATGCATGGTGATTTACCTGCCAACTTTGATGAGATCATCAAAAATGCCATGACAGATGTTGTGGCTAAAGGTGAAAGCATTGCAACACGCGTTGCCAGTAAAAATGCATTGGATGCATTGGCATCTCATTTGCCTGAAATCGTGGGCGGCTCTGCCGACTTAACGCCATCAAATAACACATTCTTTAAAGCAAGTGTTGATTTAAACATCACCACGGGCGAAGGCAACTATGTGCATTATGGCGTGCGTGAATTTGGTATGAGCGCCATCATGAATGGTTTAGCGTTACACGGCGGTTTCATTCCTTATGGCGCAACATTCTTAGTGTTCAGTGATTATGCTCGTAATGCCATTCGCATGAGCGCATTGATGGAACAAAAAGTGATCTATGTCATGACGCATGACTCCATCGGTTTAGGTGAAGATGGCCCAACGCATCAACCAATTGAGCACGTTGAATCTTTACGCTTAATTCCTAACTTACGTGTTTGGCGCCCTGCCGATACTGTGGAAACCATGGCAGCATGGGCTGCAGGTTTAACCTCTAGCAAAAACCCAACATTGTTGGCATTGTCTCGTCAAAAACTGCCATTCTTAACGCGTGTTGAAGCAAGTGTTGAGAACATCCGTAAAGGTGGATATGTCTTAAAAGAAAATGCCAATGCAAAAGTGACCTTAATCGCCACGGGTTCAGAAGTTGAATTGGCGATGAAAGTGGCTGCAACACGTGATGATGTACGTGTTGTCTCCATGCCTTGCGTTGAAATCTTCCGTGAAAATGACAAAGCATACAAAAACAGCGTCTTGGGTGATGCACCCGTTTTGGCGATTGAAGCTGGCACCACACGCGGTTGGTATGAGTTTGCAGATGATGTTGTGGGCATTAACACCTTTGGTGCCTCTGCCCCTGCAGAACAATTATTCGTTGAATTTGGCTTCACTGTGGATAATGTGAATCAACACATTGAGCAATTAATTCAAAAATAATGCAAAATTAGTGCTTCAGTGCGATTGAATTTTGAAAATTCAGTCGCATTATGAGATAACATCTTTTTATTTTGGAGTTACAAATGTTAAGAACATTACTTTTATCCTTGGCAACAATCACTTCTTTATCTGTTGCAAATGCACAGGCTCAACCTGCAGCAGGCGGCGACATGACAAGTACATTTATCTTGATTGCCATTATGGGTGCAATGATGTATTTCATGATCATTCGTCCACAAAAGAAACGTCAAAAAGAGCACCAACAATTGATGGCCGCATTGAAAGTTGGCACAGAAGTTATCTCAACAGCAGGCATTGTGGGCAAAGTGGCAAAATTAGAAGACAACTATGTACACGTTGAAATCGCCCCAAATGTTGTGATCAAATTCCAACGCGCAGCCATCGTGAACATGGTTCCTAAAGGCACCATCCAAGACGGCGGCGACAAAAAGGGTAAGAAAGACGACAAAAAAGACGACGTTGTCAAAACTGAAGGTTAATCCCGCACACTTTATGTAACGAAATCGATGGCAAGTGATTCACTTGCCTTTTCGCTTTTCATCAACAACGAAGAAATCATTATGCTAAATCGTTATCCACTCTGGAAAAATTTATTGATCATTTTGGTGTTAGCGATCTGTACATTATTAGCGCTGCCCAATTTATATGGTGAGGATCCTTCTGTTCAAATCTCCCCAACACGCACAACACAAGTGGATGATCAACTCATCAATAATCTTGAGGGATTGCTCAAAGAACAGAATTTGCCTTATAAACGCCTTGAGCGCCTCGATGATCAAGTGTTGGTGCGTTTCAACGATACCGAAACACAATTAAAAGCCAAGGATCTGATCGCGCGCGATCTTGGCAATGGCTACATGACGGCCTTAAACTTAGCGCCTGATATGCCACAATGGTTAGAAAACTTAGGCATTCGTCCCATGTATTTAGGGCTTGATTTACGTGGTGGCGTGCATTTCTTATTAGAAATCGACATGCAGTCACTCATCACTCAGCTCACTGAAAGCTATGCCGATGAAATCAAAGCGGCATTAAGCGAACATAAAACCCCGTATCAATCTGTCACCGTCAATGGCGAAACCATTGAAGTACGCTTTAAAAATGATGCAGAAGCGGCCAATGCCCGTAACTCCATCACCATCAACAAACCCAACTTAATGCAGCTCAATTGGAGCGTCAATGGCAATCTATTGATCGCAAAACTCTCTGCGGCTGAAATCACAGAGCGCAAAAACAATGTGGTGGCACAAAACATCGTGACATTGCGCAATCGTGTCAATGAATTGGGCGTCGCTGAACCTGTGATTCAACGCCAAGGTGCTGAACGCATCGTGGTGCAATTGCCAGGCGTGCAAGACACCGCACAAGCCAAAGAAATTTTAGGCACAACCGCCACATTAGAGTTCCACATCGTTTATGAAAACAGTGCGATGGAAGCACCACAAGTGGCACAAGGCTTGAAAAAAGCGCCCCTTGGCACAAAGCTCTATCATTGGCGTGACTCTGATCAACCGATTCTCTTAAAGCGCCAAGTGATGCTAACGGGTGAATCGATCGTCAATGCTGTGGCGCAAATTGACCCAGAAAATCGCCGTCCTTTAGTGGCGATCACTTTAGATTCACAAGGTGCGGATAAGTTCTCTGTGGCCACAAAAGCCAACGTTGGCAAACCCATGGCAACGGTGTTCATTGAGCATAAAACTGAAACTGTCATGGAAAATGGTAAAGAGGTTAAACGCAACATTGTGACCGAAGAAGTGGCCAATGCAGCCACCATTCAGCAGCAGCTCTTTAAAAACTTTGTCATCACCGGTTTAGATTCATTGGATGAAGCCAATAAATTGGCCATCACATTGCGTTCAGGTGCACTAGCAGCTCCGATCCAAATCATTGAAGAGCGCACCATTGGCCCAAGTGCCGGTAAAGACAACATCCAAAAAGGGATGAATGCTGCCCTTTATGGCTTAATCGCTGTGATGGCATTCATGCTCATTCGCTACAGTGCTTTTGGTTTGATTGCCAACATTGCATTGTTTGCGAACTTAGTGCTCATCATTGCCTGTTTATCTTTATTGCAAGCCACTTTAACATTGCCGGGGATCGCAGGGATCGTGCTCTCACTTGGGATGAGTGTGGATGCGAACGTCTTGATCAATGAGCGCATTCGTGAGCTCTTACGTAAAGGCGTGAGCCCGCAAAATGCCATCAACGATGGTTTTAACCGCGCATTTGCCACCATTATGGATGCGAACTTAACAAGCTTGTTTGCAGCTGTGGTGCTCTTCTTAATTGGTTCAGGGGCCATCAAAGGCTTTGCGGTGACATTGACCATCGGGATCATCACTTCTGTCTTTACGGCTGTCTTTATGAACCGTGCAATTGTGAATGCCATTTGGGGCGGCCGTCGTCTTAAATCCATTCCGATTGGTGGTAAAGAATTGCTCCATATTTTCAGTGGTGACACCACCTATGACTTTATGAAGTACGCCAAAGCATGGGTAATCTTCTGTGTGTTTGTCATTGTGGCAGCCATTGGTTCTGTGGGTGTGTTTGGCTTTAAATATGGCCTTGACTTCACAGGCGGCACAGAAGTGGAGGCGGTGTATCAAAACAGCATCGAAACAGATGATGTGCGCAGCGCCATTGAACACGCGGGCCTTAAAGATGCAGAAGTGCAACACTTTGGCTCAAGCCGTAATGTGCTCATCACTTTGCCAATCATTGAAGGCATGAATGAGGCTTCAATTTCCACCAATGTTCTCAATGCGTTAGAAACTTTAGATCCCAATGTGGAAATCAAACGCGTGGACTTTATTGGCTCAAAAGTGGGCGATGAATTGGTCACAGGCGGTGTTCTTGCCTCCGCGATTGCCATTTTGATGATTCTTGCCTACATCTGGATGCGCTTTGAGTGGAAATTGGCCGTCAGTACCATTTTGTCCACCTTACATGATGCGGCATTTATCCTAGCGGTCTTTGCCATTTTAGGCATGTATGGACACCTGCAATTTGATCTGACCTCACTGGCCGCGATTTTAGCGGTCATCGGTTACTCGGTGAATGATACGGTGGTTGTGCTCGATCGCATCCGTGAGAACTTCCGCGCATCTCGTACCGGCACGCCAAAAGAGATCATTGATCAAGCCATCAATCAAACATTGTCTCGTACCATCATGACATCGGTGACCACATTGCTTGCGTGTTTATCATTGTACTTATTTGGCGGCGAAGCGATTCACTCCTTCTCCTTCATCATGTTGATTGGTATTTTAGTCGGTACTTATTCTTCAATTTTCATTGCCTCTTCATGCGCACTGTTGCTTGGCCTCAAACGCGAAGATCTCTTACCGCCTAAAAAAGAGAAAGAAGATCAACCAGAGCAAGAATCCATGACCTATTTCTAAATAGTCAAAGGTAATCAACTCTCTACAAGCCCCACTTTCCGTGGGGCTTTTTAGATTTTGCGGTTTATGTGATAATATCATCTCCCTCGTTGATCAGATTTTAGGTATAACATTTTGAAACAAGCCATTCGCAGGCAGCCTATCGAAAACATTACGCAAGATGCGCCGCATAAAGTCACCTCTATGATTCGCTTAGTCATTTCGAGCGTTATCATTTTTATTGCTCTGTTGATGTTCCTGAGTTTAGCCTCCTACCATTCCGATGACGCCGCATGGAGTAAAACCATGGGGGATCTGTACGTCAATAACTGGTTGGGTACAAGTGGCGCCTATTTTTCGGACATTATGTTCAATGCCATTGGCCGTGCAGCTTGGTTATTGCCCGTTGCCATGGTGGGTTATGCTTACTTTGCCGTGCTCAAAAATGATCATGCCATCGACATTGAAAACTTTTTCTTTAAAGCATTGGGCTTCACCATTTTTCTTATGGTGGCAGCGACGCTGTTAAACTTTTACCACCCGGATGCCAGCATTTTAAAGCGCGGCGGCATCATTGGACAAACACTCGCCTCGCTTCTCAACAGTAGCTTAACTTTGTTACCGGGCATTCAAGCGGGCTCTGCCCTTTGCACCACACTCAGCAAAGGCGTATTGCTTGCTTTGCTTGTGGTCACAGGTAGTTTAGCCACCGGAACCGGCCCCCTTTTATGGATTGATGGCTTAGGTGCCATGATTCTTTCAACCATCGGACGTGCTCGCGGTTTTTTCGTCAATCGCGATGAGGACCAAATTGCCCCAAAAGCAGTAGAATCTGAACTGGCTGCTGTGGAACATTTGATGGAGCCCGATCCGCGTCACAAAGATCCTCGTCCAAACGCTTTATCCATGATCAAGGATAAGTTTTCTACCCTGCGCACCACATTATTTGCTCCCAAAAGCGCCCCAAACATTGATTCCGCGGCGGATGAATACTATTTTAACGAGCAGCCCGATCTCATTGAGGCACTCGATGGCAATGGGCACATCGAACCCACGTTTGAACCCAAAGCTAAAAAAGCACCCAAAAGTGATGAAAAAATTGAACCCTCTTTGCAGCTTGCGCCGATTGCTGACATTGCTGCGTTCACGCCGCCAAAAACCACACCAATTGACATTGCGCCCAAAGCTGCGCCATTAGAATCTCGCATTGAGCCAGCATTTGAAGCACCCTCTGAGCCACATGCGCCCCTTCGTGGACAAAATGGCAAAATGCTGACGCCAAAATTTGAACCCAAATTTGATAAAAATGGCCAGCCCAAAATACCCACCATTTTTAGAAAACCATCCACAAAAATGTTGCCTGACGATGATGCAGACAATCCCATCGATGATAGCATTGCAAAACTCAAAGATTGGGTGAATGAGGATGCAGCATTGACTTCACAACCTCAAGCAGCCAACATTATTAACCCCATCATCAATGCGGTGAAAGCGCCACTTTCTGCCGTGACAGAAAGTGCAAATACTGCCGTCAACTCACTCTTTCACAGTGAACCGATCACAGCAGGCAGTGATGCTGCACCTAAAAAGGATGATGCTGAGGATTATGATGCCTTGATTGAAACCTTAGAAAAATACAATGCACCCAAATATTCCATTGATGCATTGCCTGAGGCGCTTTCAGATACAATCACCACAGCAACAGAAGCCATCAGCGATGTCATTGAGTCGGTAAAAGAGCAAAAAGAAGAAACGGAAGAAGATCCATTTACCAATCTGCCTAAAGTTGAAATTTTAAGTGAACCCATTCTCCCTGAGATTGAAGCCCCCATTCAAGATGAGCCTACCATCGAAGCGCCTGTGATGGCTGCACCGATTGAGCCCATCATTGAAGCGCCAACAGAAGTACTTCATTACCAATATGAGCCCACAGTCATGCCCAAAGCTCAGGCACCCACTTGGCAATGGATGCCAGAACCCACGCCAGATCCTGTGGTCATCCCGGAAATGCCTGAAGCGCCTGTTGACATTGCGCCCTCTTTACCCACAGAGCCAACCTTGCCTGTAGAACCGATCATCTCGTCGTATGATGATTTTGAGGACAATGCCCCTGAGATTCTCCCGCCGGATGATCTCATTGTGCCAACGCCCAACATCATCATGCCAAAAGTGGCCGTGCCAGAAGAAGATCCGAATCGCCGTGCAGAACTCTTAAAACATTTCCCGATGGCCGGACAATTGCCAAGCTTAGACCTCCTAGCCGATCCCCCCACCGTGGTGGATCAATACAATGATGAAGAGCTCGATTACCTTGCCCTATTGATTGAAGAGCAACTCAGCCATTTCTCCATTAAAGTTGCCGTGGCAAACATTGAACCGGGCCCCGTCATTACGCGCTTCTCATTAGAGTTGGCGCCCGGCGTTAAAGTCTCTCAAATCAATAATTTAGAGAAAGACATTGCCCGTGGATTATCCGTCACCAGCGTGCGTGTGGTGGAGATCATTCCCGGCACCAGCTATGTGGGGCTTGAAATTCCGAACCGTAAGCGCGAAATCGTTTACTTTAAATCTGGCTTAGAGTCTCAAGAATACCAAGACGAAGCGCATCCATTGACCTTGATTCTTGGTAAAGACATCTCTGGCAACACCGTCACCGCGAACCTTGGCAAAATGCCGCATGTTTTAGTGGCAGGGACAACCGGCTCTGGTAAATCTGTCGGTGTCAATACCATGCTGTTGAGCATGCTCTTTAAAGCATTGCCAGAGGATTTACGCCTCATTTTAATTGACCCGAAAATGCTCGAGCTCTCTGTTTATAATGACATCCCGCACTTATTGACGCCTGTGGTCACAGACATGAAAGAATCTGCCAATGCCCTGCGTTGGTGCGTGGCTGAGATGGAGCGCCGTTATCAACTGATGAGTCAATTAAAAGTGCGCAACATCGCTGGTTTTAACCAAAAAATTGCCGAAGCAATGGCCGCAGGCGAGCCCATCATTGATCCATTGTGGCGCAGAAGCGCCCATGTCTCTGACACAGAGCGCCCGCCTTTATTGGAGAAATTGCCGTTCATTGTTGTCGTCATCGATGAGTTTGCCGACATGATGATGCTTGTGGGTAAAAAATGTGAAGAGCTCATCGCGCGCCTTGCCCAAAAAGCACGTGCTTCAGGCATTCACTTGATTCTAGCCACACAGCGCCCATCGGTTGATGTCATCACTGGCCTCATTAAAGCCAACATTCCAACGCGCATTGCTTTTCAGGTATCGAGTAAAATTGACTCACGCACCATCATTGATCAACAAGGGGCGGAAACCCTCTTAGGCCATGGCGACATGCTCTATATGCCACCTGGCAATGGCTTGCCAATCCGCGTGCATGGTGCATTTGTTGAAGATGCTGAAGTCAATAAAGTGGTGGAATTTTTAAAACTCACCGGTGAGCCCGATTATGTGGAAGACATTTTACATGAGCCCACCGAAGCGATTCCCGGCTTAACGCCAGAAGCTGCCGGCGTTGCCGCAACACCGGCTGAAGAACAAGATCCATTATTTGATGAAGCGGTGAAAATTGTCGTAGAATCTAGACGCGCAAGCATCTCCTACATTCAACGCAAATTGCGTGTGGGTTATCAAAGGGCTGCGCGCCTAATGGAAGAGATGGAAGAGTTACGCATCGTCACTCCGCCACAAGCCAATGGTAACCGAGAGGTGATCCTCGCGGCTGACAAAGACGATTATTAATGATTCAAAGGAGAACAACATATGATTCATGAACTACTGATCAACGCCCCGGCTTCTGTGAAAACTGTGCCGATTCATCTGTATCATCAGTTTTCCGATCTCGATTTAACGCCTTTTGAGCAAAATTGGGTGCATCAATCGGCTGGCCGCGCACCAGATGTGCTGCCCATTCCCGATGAAACCGGCGCCCTTAGCAAAGTGCTTGTGCGTTTTGATCCACATGAACAGATGTTCTCCCTTGGTCATTTTTACACATCCGCACCGCAAGGCATCTATTACATCGCCAATGATGATTTGTCAGAAGATGCCCTCTATCAATTGCTTTTGGGCTTTGCACTCGGTGCGTATCAATACAGTGAATTTAAAGCCTCCACAGCGCCAAATGTACAGATCCTCTTTCCTAAAGCGCTTGATCGTCAACAGCTGCTCAATGAGATTGAAGCCCATTACATCACGCGAACCTTGATCAATCGCCCGCCAAATCATTTGAATCCTGAAGGCTTAACCCAATACATTCAAACGCTCTTTGACAATCAACCGGTCACCGTTAAAGTGATCAAAGGCGATGATTTATTGACAGAAAATTTCCCATTGATTCACCATGTGGGCAATGGCAGTGATTCTGCGCCGCGCTTGGTGGAGATCACTTATGGCGATCCGATGCACAAAAGCCTAACGCTCATTGGTAAAGGCGTCACTTTTGACAGCGGCGGATTGGATTTAAAACCTGCCAGCGGCATGCGCTTGATGAAAAAAGACATGGGCGGCGCTGCTCATGCAATTGCATTGGCCCAATGGATCGTCAAATCCAAATGGTCCATTCATTTACGCGTGTTGTTACCAATTGTGGAAAACTCGGTTTCAAGCACCGCAATGCGTCCGGGCGATGTTGTCAAAGCGCGCAATGGTTTGACCGTTGAAATTGATAATACAGATGCTGAAGGCCGCCTCATTTTGGCCGATGCCATCAGTTATGCCAGCGAAGTGCCCACCGATGCAATTGTGAACTTCGCCACATTAACCGGTGCTGCTCGCGTGGCTTTAGGCCCTGAAGTGCCCGCCCTATTTGCCACCGATGATGATTTAGCCGATGACATTTTAACCCACGGTCAAATGCAAGACGATGCCTTATGGCGAATGCCATTGCATGCGCCCTACAATGAATGGATTGAGTCAAAATGTGCCGACATTTTAAACGCCTCAACACAGCCCTATGGCGGTTCAATTACGGCGGCTCTTTTCTTAACGCACTTTTTGAGTGATAATGTGCCGTTTGCTCACATTGATGTAATGGCATGGAATGTTCGTAATCGCAAAGGTCGCCCGATGGGCGGTGAAGCTATGGGACTGCGCGCAACCTACTATGGGTTAGCGCATCACTTTGGAATGAATGTATGACTATGATACAAAAAATTATGATGTTGGTAATGCTATCGATCCTCACAAGCATCGGTGGCATGGCCTTTGCATACACAGGCTTTTCCGCATTGGTGATTGAGCCAAAAACCGGCAAAGTCATCTATGAGCACAATGCCACAGAGCGTCGTTACCCTGCCTCATTGACCAAAATCATGACGCTCTACATTCTCTTTGAAGATCTCTCAAGAGGGAAAATCAAGATGAATCAGCGTTTGCCCATTTCAGCACGCGCCGTCAAGGCCGAATGTTCCTGCCTTCGCCCAAAAGCTGGCACATCCATTACCGTGGAAACCGCTGTAAAGGCATTGATTGTGCAATCGGCAAATGATGTGTCCATTGCCGTTGCTGAATTCATCGGCGGAACGGAAGCTAAATTTGTCGAACGCATGAATAAAACCGCTAAGCGTTTAGGCATGACCAACACCCATTTTGTGAACCCAAATGGTTTACCCAATGACAATCAATACACAACCGCACGTGACATGGCAACCCTTGGCGTCGCCATTTACAACCATTTCCCCAAATATTATCCACTGTTTCAAACGGAGAGTTTTTACTTCGATGGCAGATTGATCAAAGGTCATAACCGAGTCAACAGCATGCTTGCAGGTGCCGATGGCATCAAAACAGGTTATATCCGTAAATCAGGCTCCAACTTAGTCACCAGCGCTCAGCGCGGAAACACCCGTTTGTTTGGCGTCGTGATTGGCGGTCGCAACACGCAATCACGCGATAATATTATGGTGGATATCATGGAGCAATCCTTTGAAGCATTGCAGCGCAACCATCGCAATCCTTCAATCTCTCCAATCATCACAGAAGATCTTCTTGTGGGTTATGATCCTCAAAAAAACCCCAAACCTAAGCAAATTGTTGCCACTAATCACAAAAATAAAGTCAACATCGTCTCAAATGACGCGCCTCAAACCATTCCAACCATTAAACTTATTTCTAATCATAAAACCATTGCCAGCACAACGAATTCTAAAAAAGCCGCGGCAATACAAGTGGGCGCCTATAAAAGTCGCAAATCTGCACAAGACAGAGCGCGCATGGCACATCGTAAATTACAACAAGGCAAAATTGATGTCGTCTTAATCGACAACTTATACCGCGCGCGTTTGTCAGGCTTTAGCTATGAAAAAGCAACTTTAGCCTGTCATCAGTTAAAACAAAGTGGCAATGACTGTATTGTGATTGCTAAATAAGACGCGTGTTTTCTAAAACAAACCGATTAAACCGCGCAAAGCCACGTGATGCAGTGGCTTGCGTGCTTAATTTAAGGAGATTATGGGGGTTATTACTAATTTAAAAAATGACGTTTTTTACACACCATTTTTACGGTAACTGTTTGGAGTGATTAACCCTTTTGCGTTAAACACATGTTTGATGCGTCAAACATTCCAAATAATCGTGTTATCATTGAAGCAATTTTTCTGCTCAGCAGATCAATTTTGTAATAATCAAAATCAACAATTATTACGATCACATTATTTCAAATAGGTGAAAATATGAGCGATTTAAATACTATTCAAGATATCGATCCAATCGAAACCCAAGACTGGATTGCCTCCATTGAAAGTGTCATCAAAACTGAAGGCAAGGAACGTGCGCGTTATTTGCTTGAACGTGTCATTGAGCGTACTCATCGCGATGGCATCGAAGTGCCTTTCTCTGGTACAACGGAATACATCAATACCATTCCTGTTCATGAGCAACCGCCATACCCTGGCAATTCCGATATCGAACATAGAATCCGTGCATATAACCGCTGGAATGCCATGGCAATGATTGTGAAAACCAATCTAGCAGACTCATCCCTAGGCGGCCATATCGCAAGTTATGCATCCCTTGCCACAATGTGGGAAGTTGGCTTTAACCATTTCTGGCATGGCCCAGATGGTGATGACCATGGCGGCGACTTAATTTTCTTCCAAGGCCATTCAAGCCCTGGCATTTACGCGCGCGCATTTTTAGAAGGCCGCATCACTGAAGAACAAATGCTGAACTTCCGTCGTGAAGTCGATGGCAAAGGTTTGCCATCTTATCCGCATCCTTGGTTGCAAAATGACTTCTGGCAATTCCCTACGGTATCGATGGGCTTAGGGCCAATGCAAGCCATTTACCAAGCGCGTTTCTTAAAATACCTTCATGCGCGTGGCCTTGCCGATACTTCTAAACGTAAAGTTTGGTGTTTCTGTGGGGATGGCGAAATGGATGAACCAGAATCTTTAGGTGCCATTTCTTTAGCAGGCCGTGAAAAACTCGACAACTTAATTTTTGTGGTGAATTGTAACTTACAGCGCTTAGATGGCCCTGTACGCGGCAATGGCAAAATCATCCAAGAATTAGAATCTAACTTCCGTGGTAACCATTGGAATGTGATCAAATTGATCTGGGGCAACGGCTGGGATGCACTCTTAGCACAAGATCACAACGGCATTTTACGTAAGCGCATGATGGAAGCGATTGATGGTGATTATCAAACCTATAAATCGAAAAATGGCGCGTATGTGCGTGAGCACTTCTTCAACACGCCTGAATTGCGTCAAATGGTGGCTCATTTATCTGACAATGATATTTGGCGCCTCAACCGCGGTGGCCATGATGAAAACAAAATCTACGCTGCGTATGATGCTGCCGTTAAGCATGAAGGTCAACCTTCTGTGCTTTTGGTTAAAACCATCAAAGGTTATGGCATGGGTCAAGAAGGTGAAGCGCAAAATACGTCTCACCAACAAAAGAAAATCAGCATCGATGCCCTTCGCCAATTCCGCGATCGCTTTGAAGTGCCTGTGACAGATGAAGAGATCGAAGAGTTGAAATTCATTCGCCCTGCGGAAGATTCACCTGAGATGAAATATCTTCGTGAACGCCGCGAAGCGTTGCATGGTTACTTACCTAAACGCCGCCTAAAAACTGACAATCCATTGCCAGCGCCACAATTAGAGGCATTTAAAGCGCAATTAGCCGCCACACAAGAAGGCCGTGAAATTTCCACAACCATGGCATTTGTGCGCATGCTCAATACCATCTTAAAAGATAAAGCCATTGGTAAAAATGTGGTGCCAATCGTGGTGGATGAATCCCGTACATTTGGTATGGAAGGTTTGTTTAGACAATTGGGCATTTGGTCACAAGCGGGACAAAACTACATCCCACAAGATGCTGATCAATTGATGTACTACAAAGAAGCCAAAGATGGCCAAGTGTTACAAGAAGGTATCAACGAAGCAGGTGCTGTCAGCTCATGGATTGCTGCGGCGACTTCATACTCTGTCAGCAACGTGCCAATGATTCCATTCTTTGTGTGCTACTCCATGTTCCAATTGCAGCGTTGTCTTGACTTAGTGTGGGCAGCAGGCGATCAACGCGCACGCGGTTTCTTAATGGGCGGTACAGCCGGTCGCACAACGTTAAATGGCGAAGGCTTACAACATGAAGATGGCCACAGCCACATCTTAGCGCAAGTGATTCCAAACTGTGTGTCATACGACCCAACGTTCCAATATGAATTGGCCGTAATCATGCAAGATGGTTTAAAACGCATGTATCAAGATCAAGAAGATGTGTTCTACTACATCACCATCATGAACGAAAACTACAGCCATCCTGAAATGCCTGTGGGCGTGGAAAAAGACATCCTCAAAGGCATGTATTTATTCCGTAAAGGTGAAAATGCTGATGCTAAAAAACGCGTGCGTTTATTGGGTTCAGGCACCATCTTCCGCGAAGTGATTGAAGCGGCTGAATTATTGAAAGCCGATTGGGGCGTGGATGCGGACATCTATGGTTGCCCAAGCTTTAACATCTTGGCCCGTGATGTTCAAGACACTGAACGCCACAATATGCTTCACCCACTTGAAAAACCACGCGTTTCTCATGTGGCTGAATTGCTCAATGATTCTGATGCGCCTGTGGTTGCTGCGAGCGACTACATCCGTTTATTTGGTGATCAAATCCGTGCCGCCATCAAAGCACCTTACAAAGTATTGGGAACCGATGGTTTTGGCCGCTCAGATACCCGCGGTAAATTGCGTGAATTCTTTGAAGTGAACCGTTATTACGTCACTGTGGCTGCCTTAAAAGAGCTTGCAGATCAAGGCGTGATTGAACCGAGTGTTGTTGTGGACGCCATCAACAAATATGGCATCGATGTACACAAGAAAAACCCAATCACACTTTAATTTTGACTGAATAAAGAAAGGATAAAAGATTATGGCATTGACAGATATTAAACTGCCTGACATCGGAAACTTTGATGAAGTGGATGTGATTGACATTGCTGTGGCGGTTGGTGACACCGTCGCTAAGGATGACTCTTTGATGACCCTTGAGTCAGACAAAGCCTCCATGGATGTGCCTGCCGAAATGGCAGGTGTGATCAAAGAAATTTTGGTTAAAGTCGGCGATAAAGTAAAAGAAGGCGATTTGGTCTTTCGCATCGAAGCCTCTGAAGCTGCGGCACCGGCTGCACCTAAAGAAGCACCTAAAGCAGCTGAAAAGCCTGCAGATGCCCCTAAAGTTGAAGCGCCAAAAGCAGCACCTACACCAGCACCCGCTCAGCCTGTGCCAGCTGCCAATGCAGCCAATCAAGCGGCATTGGATTTTTCAGGGGCGCATGCTTCCCCATCTGTGCGCGCATTTGCCCGTGAATTAGGCGCTGACCTCAATCAAGTGAAAGGTTCTGGCCCTAAATTACGCATCATGCGTGAAGACGTTGTGGCTTATGTCAAAGGCATGATGACAGGCGCTGGCAGCGTCGGCGCAGTCGGCACCACAAATGGTGGCGGCTTAAGCTTATTGCCTTGGCCAAAAGTGGATTTTGCCAAATTTGGTGAGATCACTCGTGAGCCAATGTCCCGCATTAAGAAAATCTCTGGGGCAAACTTAGCGCGCAACTGGGCGATGATTCCTCATGTGACTCAATTTGATGAAAGCGATGTCACAGAGCTTGAAGCATTCCGTAAGCAGCTCAATAAAGAGAATGAGAAATCGGGTAAAAAGGTGACCATGCTCGCGTTTTTAGTTAAAGCGTGTGTGCATGCACTGAAAAAATTCCCAGAGTTCAACAGCTCATTAGATGGCGATGATTTGATCCTCAAAAATTACTACCACATCGGCTTTGCGGCAGATACGCCCAATGGCCTTGTGGTGCCCGTGATTCGTGATTGTGATCAAAAAAGTGTGTTGGAAATTGCTGCAGAAATGGGCGAGCTTGCCAAATTAGCGCGTGAAGGCAAATTAAAGCCCGATCAAATGCAAGGCGGCTGCTTTACCATCTCCTCATTAGGTGGCATTGGCGGCACAGCCTTTACGCCGATCATCAATGCCCCTGAAGTTGCGATTTTAGGCGTGTCTCGCACAGACATGAAACCTGTGTGGAATGGTTCAAGCTTTGAGCCGCGCTTAATGTTGCCACTGTCATTGTCCTACGATCACCGTGTGATTGATGGCGCAGCCGGTGCACGCTTCATTGTGCATTTGAATCAGTGTTTAACTGATATGCGTCGCATTTTAGTGTAAGGAGAATTCATGGCGATTGAAATAAAAATTCCCAACATTGGTAATTTTGACGCCGTTGATGTCATTGACGTTCTTGTGAACGTCGGTGACGTTGTCAGCGTTGATCAAAACCTTTTGACCTTAGAGTCTGATAAAGCCTCGATGGATGTGCCTTCGGATCAAGCCGGCAAAATCACTGAAATCCTCGTGAAAGTGGGCGATCAAGTCAAAGAAGGTGACACCATTGCAATGATTGAGCCGACCTCTTCTGAAGATGCACCAAAAGCTCAAGACACTGCAGCATCTGCCACACCTAAAGCTGCACCAAGCACTTCAACAAATGTGATTGACATCATCATTCCTAACATTGGCAACTTTGAAGCTGTCGATGTGATTGATGTGGCCATTAACGTGGGGGATACCATTCACAAAGATCAAAACTTAGTGACACTAGAGTCTGATAAAGCCTCGATGGATGTGCCTTCTGAAATTGATGGCACCATCACAGAAGTGTTGATCAAAGTCGGTGATCAAGTCAAAGAAGGCGTTGTGATTGCCAGAGCCACAGTGGGCGCAGCACAACCGGCACAAGCCCCAAAGGCTGCACCAAAAGCGGAAGCTGCGGCGCAAACCATTGTTGAGCCCAAAGCGGCAACAGCTGCCCCAAGCGATGTCGATTGCGATGTGGTGGTCATTGGTGCGGGTCCTGGCGGTTATTCCGCAGCCTTTAGAGCGGCGGATCTTGGCTTGAAAGTGGCATTGATTGAACGTTACCCAACCCTTGGTGGCGTGTGCTTGAATGTGGGTTGTATCCCATCAAAAGCATTGCTACATGTGGTGAAGGCCAAAGAAGAGGCTGAAAAGCACTTAAAACATGCTGGCATCTACTTTGATGCACCGCGCATTGAGTTGGATGAAATCCGCAATTACAAATCATCTGTGGTGAGTAAATTAACGGGCGGCTTAGCAGCCATGGCAAAAATGCGTAAAGTGGACGTGATCCAAGGCGTGGCAACCTTTAAAAATGATCATCACTTAACGATTGCCTTAAGTGATGGCGGCGAACGCACATTGTCTTTTGATAAAGCGATCATTGCTGCCGGTTCACGCGCCATTCATCTGCCATTTATGCCAGAAGATCCACGCATCATCGATTCAACGGGCGCTTTAGAGCTTCGCGAAATCCCTAAACGCATGCTTGTGATTGGTGGCGGCATCATTGGTTTAGAGATGGCAACCGTTTACTCTAACCTTGGGGCGAATGTCGAAATCGTTGAGTTCACAGAAGGTTTCATTCCTGGAGCAGACCGTGATTTAACGAAGATCTTTGAAAAATACAACAAAGATCGCTTCACAAAAACCATGTTCAAAACCAAAGTGGTGGGTGCAGAAGCATTACCAGAAGGCATTAAAGTGAGCTTTGAGGGTGACAATGCCCCAAGCGAACCACAAGTGTATGACTATGTGCTCGTCGCCATTGGCCGCGCACCCAATGGTTTGACGCTCAATGCTGAAAATGCAGGCGTGAATGTGACAGACCGCGGCTTTATTAATGTTGATAAGCAAATGCGTACCAATGTTGGCAACATTTTTGCCATCGGTGACATTGTCGGTCAGCCAATGCTTGCCCATAAAGCGGTGCATGAAGCACACGTGGCTGCTGAAGTGTGTGCCGGTCACAAGCGCTTCTTTGACATCAAGCAAATCCCATCTGTGGCATACACAGACCCTGAAATTTCATGGGCGGGCTTGACGGAAACAGAAGCAAAAGCACAAGGCATTGCTTATGAGAAAGCTGTTTTCCCATGGAGTGCAAGCGGTAAAGCGTTGGCCAGCTCACGTGAAGAAGGCATGACTAAGCTCATCTTTGATCCTGAAAGCAAAACCATTTTAGGTGGCGCAGTTGTAGGGATCAATGCCGGTGACTTAATTGGTGAAATTGCCTTAGCCGTTGAAATGTGTGCAGATGTCACAGACATCGCCCACACCATTCACCCACATCCGACTTTAATTGAGTCTGTGGGCATGGCGGCAGAAGTGGCGGAAGGTGCCTGTACCGATCTTCCCCCTGCTAAGAAAAAATAGATCATTCATCTTGATTCAATGAGCAGCCTTCGGGCTGCTTTTTTATGCAGGTCATTTAGGCAATCGATGTTAAGTATCAGATCCCATTGAAGATATGATTCACCACTCGTCAAAAGGCTTTGATCATGCTAGAATTCCGTAGTTTATCGATAAGTTTTATCTACAAAGGGATACCATGTCAGAAGAAGTGATTCGTACCAACTTTATTCGTCAAATTATTGACAATGACTTAAGTACAGGTAAGTACAAAAGCCCATCAGATGTCCACACTCGCTTCCCACCCGAACCGAATGGTTATCTGCACATTGGGCACGCTAAGTCCATCTGCTTAAACTTTGGTATCGCAAGAGATTATCAGGGCAAATGTAACTTACGCTTTGACGATACGAATCCATGCAAAGAAGAACAAGAATTCGTTTCTGCCATCAAAGCTGACGTTGAGTGGTTAGGTTTTGAATGGAATGAAGAGTGCTATGCCTCCGATTATTTCCAACGTTTTTATGAATGCGCTGTGTTGTTGATCAAAAAAGGCTTAGCGTATGTCGATGACTCAACGGCTGAAGAGATCCGTGCGATGCGTGGTTCTTTAACAGAAGCCGGTCAAAACTCCCCATATCGCGAGCGCTCAATTGAAGAGAACTTAGCACTGTTTGAACGCATGAAAAATGGCGAATTTGGTGATGGTGAAAAAATCCTTCGCGCCAAAATCGACATGGCTTCCCCAAATATGAATTTGCGTGACCCTGCCCTTTATCGCATTCGTCACGTTGAACATCATCAAACCGGTAATCAATGGTGCATTTACCCAATGTATGACTTTGCGCATGCATTAGGCGA
This sequence comes from Wohlfahrtiimonas sp. G9077, assembly GCF_002252155.1. Lineage (GTDB taxonomy): Bacteria > Pseudomonadota > Gammaproteobacteria > Cardiobacteriales > Wohlfahrtiimonadaceae > Wohlfahrtiimonas. The sequence continues at coordinate 84,406 of NZ_NEFD01000006.1, read as the reverse complement.
TGCCTTTGAAGGCATCACGCACTCCATTTGTACATTAGAGTTTGAAGATCATCGTCCTTTATATGATTGGTGCGTTGAGCATTGCGGCATTGAACAAAAACCTCATCAATATGAGTTCTCTCGTTTAAGCTTGCAATATGCCATTACATCTAAACGTAAATTGACGCAATTGGTGACATCCGGCACAGTCACAGGCTGGGATGATCCCCGCATGCCCACCATTTCAGGCTTGCGCCGTCGCGGTTGTCCACCGGAAGCCTTACATTTATTCTGTGAGCGCATTGGCGTGACAAAATCAGAAAACTCCATCGAAATGGAGCAATTTGACCAATGCATGCGCGATGTCTTGGATGATAAAGCATCCCGCCGCATGGCAGTGCTTGACCCCATTTTAGTGACCCTCACCAACTTTGATGAGCGCGTTGAATTAGAATTGCCAAATCATCCCAAAAATGAAGCCGCCGGCAAACGCATTGTGCCATTTGCCAAAGCACTTTACATTGACCGCAATGACTTTGTGTTGAGTACAGAAGATAAAAAATTCAAACGTTTAATTTTGGGCAACTACGTGCGTTTACGTGGCGCTTACATCATTAAAGCCACAGATTATAAAGCCGACATTGATGGCAACATCACAGAAGTGATCGCAGAAATCGTGCCAGATACGTTGGGTAAAAATGCAGAAGGCATCAAAGCAAAAGGCGTGATTCATTGGGTGGCTGCCAACGATGCCGTCGATGCACAAATCCATTGCTATGAGCGTTTATTCACTGTGCCACATCCTGATCGTGAAGAGGGCGAAATTTTTGATTACGTCAACCCTAACTCTTTGATCATCAAACAGGCAAAAGTGGAACCGGCTTTGGCAGATGCACCCGCTGAAGTGGCGTATCAATTTGAGCGCGAAGGTTACTTTGCCCGTGATCGCAAAGAAGATGGTTTGGTCTTCAATCGTGTTGTAACTTTAAAAGACAGCTTCGGAAAGTAACCCATGTCATTTTTTAATGCAGTTGCAGAGCAGTTCGATTTAGTACTGCTCTATAAAAATATATTGTGGGATGGCTTTATGCTCACAATTGAACTTGGGTTGTGCTCGTTGATGGTGGCCATTGTATTGGGCACCTTCGCGGCTTTAGGTTCATTCAGTGAATCTAAGTTTGTGCGCGGTACGGTGACCGCGTACACCACCATTATTCGCGGGATTCCGGACATTGTCCTCATCTTTTTGTTCTATTATGGGATGCAAACCCTTTTGAACAAAGCGATGGAGGCGATGGGGCTTGAGATCTATCACATCAATCCATTTGTGGCCGGCGTCATCACCATTGGCTTTATGTTTGGTGCCTTTATGGCAGAAAGTTTCCGTGGTGCATTATTGGCGGTGCCCAAAGGACAAAAAGAGTCAGCCCTTGCCCTTGGCATGTCCCCTGCCCGCGTTTACTTTAAAATTGTCATCCCTCAAGCCATGCGCTTTGCGCTCCCAGGCTTGAATAACAACTGGCTCGTTTTATTAAAAGCCACCGCATTGGTCTCTTTAATCAACTTGCAAGACTTTTTGGCGATCGCGGTCAAAAGCGGACAATCGACTCGCGCGCCCTTCACCTTTTTGATCACTGTTGCCATTGGTTATCTACTGTTAACGACAGTTTCCATCATTGTGGTCAAATGGTTAGAAAAACGCTTCTCAAAAGGCGTCGTACGAGGAGCTTTTTATGAATAATTTATGGGCCGAATACGCGCCGCTCTTTGCCAATGGCGTGTGGGTGACTTTGCAGCTCACCTTTATTTCCTCCCTCATTGGCTTGGCGTTTGCGTTGCCTTTATCGTTTGCTGCGCTCTCAAGAAACCCGCTCTTTTCCGCGCCGGTTTCTGCCTTTAGCTACTTTTTTCGTGGCACGCCACTGTTGGTACAAATTTATCTGCTTTACTATGGATTGGGGCAATTTTCTGCAGAACTGCGTCAAATCCCTTGGCTTTGGAACATTGTTAAGCAACCTTATTGGTGTGCAATCATCGCGTTCAGCTTAAACACATGTGCCTATACCATTGAGATCTTTAAAGGCTCATTTAAAAACACCGCCAAAGGTGAAATTGAAGCCGCCATTGCCATGGGCATGAGTCAATGGCAGATCTTTTATCGCATCATTTTCCCATCCGGCTTTCGCCGTGCGTTGCCTGCCTACAGCAATGAAGTGATCTTCATGCTCCATGGCACTGCTCAAGTCTTTGTGATCGCACTTGTGAACTTAGACATTTTAGGGGTTGCCCGCAAAATGCAACGCGCCACATTTTATGACTTTACACCGTATTTAATCGCTGCTTGTTTGTACTTATTGATCACCTTTTTACTCGTCTTCATTTTCAAAAAATGCGAGAAAAGATGGCTCTCCTATTTACAAACCGCCCATTAGCGCGATAATACAGTCATTGACAAACCACCAAAGGACACTGACATGATGAATCTTCCAAATTTATTGACACTTTTTAGAATTTTTGTCATTCCTGTGTTGGTGTTGGTCTACTTTTTGAAAATTGACACCATGGTTTATCATGTGCCATTGAAGAATATTTTGCTCTGCTCGCTATTTGCGTTTGCGGGCATTACCGACTATTTTGATGGCTATTTAGCGAGAAAGCTCAAAGTTTCCTCGCCCTTTGGTGCATTTTTAGACCCTGTGGCGGATAAATTGGTGGTGGCAGTGGCATTAGTCATCATCGCTGTGAGCCAACCCCATTCAGCGATCATTACCTTGTGTACGATTGTCATCATTTGCCGTGAGATCACCATCAGTGCATTGCGCGAATGGATGGCTTCCCTTGGACGCCGTAATTCCGTGGCCGTCTCTTGGATTGGCAAATGGAAAACCACATTTCAAATGGGTGCGATCGGCTGCTTATTGTTTGAATCTGACTTCATTGGCTTACCGATCTTCCTCATTGGCGAGGTGGGCTTGATCATCGCATCGGCATTAACGCTCTACTCGATGATCGATTACCTATTGCTCGCCTACCACAGTGAGAAAAAGCACCAAAGCGAAAACCGCTAAGCGCTTAAACTTTGTCCGCTCTCGCGGATGAATTTTTCAATGACCATCACCAAACGCAACTCATTTTGAGGGGCGTTTTTTGTTTCCATCACATCGGTCATTCTAAAATTCTCCCACGCGATCAACTCATTGCCACGCAAATAAGCGGCCGCCTCATTCATGAACCATAAAATAAAGGGCGTGGCTTGCAGTTTGATGGATAAATCCGTCACTTTTGTGCCATCGTGCTGAATGCTTAAACCAATCACCACATCATTGCGATCTAATGTAAATGTATGGGTGGGCGTAAAATCCTGCGGATTGAGCAGTTTTAAATGAATGTCACTGCCTTTTTGATGCACAACGGGCAATACAGTGGCGCAGCGCTCGCCCCTAGCAATGTGCTGCAGCTGAGCAATCGCAGTGCCAAGATCATTGAGCGCCCGCTGAAAATCAAATGCCAACAGATAACGCCCTAAACTGATGCGCACACTTTCACGCGCATGTTTGGCATCATAGCCAAGCTCTGTGAGGACATGGGATGGCAATGTCTCATCACTGTTACAGGCAGAACCTCTTGAGAAACAGAGCTGCGACACTGCCGCCATCAAAGTTTCCCCATAAATATGGGGCACATGCAAATTGATAATCGCAGGGGTTAAACGCGCCTCTTTACCATTACGCGTCACGCCATATGGTGCAAGATGATCAAGTAACGCCGCTAAGCGCGCTTCACTTTGTTGATGCTCTGTGGCGTAATGGCCAGGCAATAACTGCACCGCGCGGGCAAGACCCATGATTTGATGGTTCGCCAACGTACCCACATGATGCCCAAGCTCTGTTTTAGCCCCATCAATCACAGGCACCATCGGAATTTTAGGAAAATCACGCTGATATAATACGCCAATGCCTTTAGGGCCATAAATCTTATGCGCCGTAAAACTGGCCAAATCCACCCAAGAAAAATCAGGTTTAAAGTGCGGCATCGCTTGCGTGGCATCCACATGCAGTAAAATTTTATGACGGCGCGCCACTTCACTGAAACCCTCGATGTCGTAAATCTCACCCGTTTCATTATTGACCCACAAAGAAGTGATGATGGCCGTTTCATCCGTAATGGCAGCTTCCACCATCTCTTTGGTGATTTGTCCTGCATCATTGGGGGCTAAAAATGTCGCTTGATACCCCTCTTTCACCAATGCTTGTACGGTATTTAATGTGGCCTTATGCTCTGTTGTGATGGCAATGATGTGTTTTTTACGCTGTGCGCGCATCACACCTTTTAACGCAAGGTTAATGGATTCTGTGGCGCCACTGGTTAAGGTTAAGGTGCTTTGTTCAACATTGAGAAATTTTGCCACCACAGACAAAGCCTCATCAATATGACGATGGGCAGCATGACCTAAAATGTGCTCACTGCTTGCATTGCCCCAGATCTGAGACAATCCTAAGGTCATCTGTTCAACCACCTCAGGTGCGGGCGGTGTTGTTGCCGCATAATCTAAATAGATAATTTTTTTATTCATACTTTTCCTCGTTCGATGAACAGATGGGACAGGTGGGATTTTTGCTGAATTTGAAGGTTTGCCATTCACACGTTGCCCCATTGTAAACACGCAAACGATTGATCATCACAGGCATCCCCACAATGATTTTTAACGCTTCTTGCGCTTGCATCGCACCAATGATCTGTAAAATGGGGGCAAATACCCCAAAGAGTGCACAATTGCCATCATCGCTGTGGGCACCGTCAAATAGGCAGTGATAACAACCACTTTCGGGCGATCTAAAATCATACACCGCCAATTGCCCTTCCATACGAACGGCAGAACCTGAAATGAGCGGGATATTGTAATGATTCGCCATGCGATTATTCGCTTGGCGAATGGTGAAATTGTCCGTGCAATCGATAATCATGTCCACATCTTTAGCGAGCGTCATTAACAGTGCATCATCGGCCTTTTGTGCGATGGCATCTATCCGCACTTCAGGGTTTAGTGCCTGCATGTGCGCTTTTAATGCATGAGCTTTTGAATGGGTCAAATCTGCTGTTGTGAAATGAATTTGGCGCTGCAAATTTGAAAGATCCACCACATCGTGATCCACAATGGTCAAATGCCCAACGCCCGCCGCCACTAATAACGGAATCACCGCATTGCCTAAGCCACCACAACCGATCACTAATATTTTTGCAGACTTGATGGAAAGTTGCCCCTCTAAATCAATTTCAGACAACAGGATGTGGCGCGAATAGCGCAGCAATTCATGATCAGTTAGCATCGATAGGAATATTCAGCAAAAGAAAGATCCATTATAATCTTATGACCCAAAAAATGGTAGAATGCATCATTTATTGGCTTTTAATCCTTTGTTGTTTTAGGTAGATCATGACTCAATCAGTTCCGGTTTCACAGAAAAAATTAGAAAAACGTTTACGCCGTTTAGTCGGCACCGCCATTATGGATTATCAGATGATCGAAGATGGCGATCGCATCATGGTGTGCTTATCTGGGGGCAAGGACTCCTATGCGATGCTTGATCTCCTCTTAAAACTTAAAGAGAAAGCACCTGTGAATTTTGAAGTCTTTGCGGTGAATTTAGATCAAAAGCAACCGGGCTTTCCTGATCATGTATTGCCAGAGTATTTAAGTGCCCTTGGCGTACCCTTTGACATCATCACGCAAGATACTTATTCGGTGGTCAAAGAGTTAGTGCCAGAAGGCAAAACCACATGTAGCCTCTGCTCACGCCTTCGTCGTGGGATTTTATACCGTTATGCCAAAGAAAATGGCTTTAATAAAATTGCCCTTGGTCATCACCGCGATGACATCGTAGAAACGTTGTTCATGAACATGTTCTTTGGCTCAACACTCAAAGCGATGCCGCCAAAATTAAAAAGCGATGATGGGGACAACATCCTCATTCGTCCATTGGCGTATTGTGCGGAAAGTGATTTGCAAAAATATGCAGACATCAAAGAATTCCCCATCATTCCGTGCAATTTATGTGGCTCACAAGATGGTTTACAAAGACAAACCACCAAAATGATGCTACAAGAGTGGGAGGAGAAATATCCTGGACGCATTGAGAACATTTTCCGTGCCATTAAAAATGTGCGCCCTTCTCAATTGGCTGACACAGAACTCTTTGACTTTGTGAATTTCACCGTCAAAGAGGATCAAAATACCCAAAGCGCCACCCCAAATTGGTTGGCATCATAATGACACAATAAACCCCCAAGGAGACAATCCATGAAAGCAATGGTGATTACAGAGTTTGGTGATTCTTCCGTCCTTAAAATTGAATCGCACCCCATCCCCGAGGTTAAAGCCGATGAAGTGTTGATTAAAGTGAAAGCGGCCGGCATTAATCGTTTAGATGTCAGTCAGCGCAAGGGCAACTATCCCGTTCCTGAAGGCATCATTGCTGACATCTTGGGCTTAGAAGTCTGCGGCATCATTGAAGCGGTGGGCAGCGATGTCACCGATTGGCAAGTGGGCGATGCCGTCTTTACATTATTAACAGGTGGTGGTTATGCTGAATATGTGACAGCCCCAAGCGTCATGTGCATCCGCAAACCAGACAATCTCTCTTTCATTGAAGCAGCCTCATTGCCAGAGACGTTATACACCGTTTGGAGCAATGTGTTTGACCGCGGACAATTCAAAGCCGGTGAAACCTTTATGGTTCACGGTGGCACTAGCGGCATTGGCATCACCGCCATTCAATTGACGCGCTTATTTGGTGCCAAAGCTGTCTTCACAACTGTGGGCAGCGATGCTAAAAAAGCCTTTTGTGAATCATTAGGGGCCAAAGCTGTCAACTATAAAACAGAAGACTTTGAAGCGGCCTTCAGTGAAGTGGATGTGATGCTTGACATCATCGGCGGCGATTACTTCAATAAAAATCTCAATGTGATGAATATTGAAGGACGCCTTGTGTATATCAATGCCATGAAGGGCTTTAAAGTGGAGTGTAATTTACTCAAAATCATGGGAAAACGTTTAACGTTAACAGGCAGTAAATTGCGTGCCCGTGAAATTCCTTTTAAAGCGGCGATCACAAGTGCATTAAAAGAAAAAGTGATGCCACTTGTGGAAAATGGTGAATTTAAACCCATCATTCATGCTGTTTTCCCCTTAGAAGATGCCGCAAAAGCCCATGATTTGATGGAATCGAGCGAGCATATTGGCAAAATTATGCTAGAGATTCAATAAGCTAACAGATATGGATAATTAATGTGCGATTTTAAAGCTTGCTACTTTGAAAAGTAACCGATATAATCACACCCCTATTTACTCATAGGCATATAGCTCAGTTGGTTAGAGCACCACCTTGACATGGTGGGGGTCGATGGTTCGAGTCCATTTATGCCTACCATATCTCTTGGGCCTTTAGCTCAGTTGGTTAGAGCGCTCGACTCATAATCGAGTGGTCGTTGGTTCAAGTCCAACAAGGCCCACCATCTTGAGTCGCCCTGACAATACATGCTGCAATCTCCCTCATTTATGTTTATAATGCCTTTCCTTTAGGTCTAGAACATTAAGGAATAGAATGCAGCTACGTCAATCTCTCATCCCCTTATTATCCCTCACACTTTTATTGACATCTGCCCATGCGCAAAACAATGTCAAATATGTGACGGATCAATTACAAGCACCTATTCGCTCTGCTGCCAATGAAACCAGCCGCATCGTCAAAATGCTCACAGCCGGTGAAAAGCTCACCATTGTGGGAGAAAATCGCCAGCATTATGATGTGATTTATGGTGACAATAAATCCCGCGGATGGATCCATAAAAGTTTTGTGATGGATGAACCGGCTGCCCGTGAATTCGTGGAGATGGCCAAAGAAGAGTTCGAACCCCTACAAAAAAAGATCAATGCCCTACAAAAAGAGACCGAAGAGAAAGATCATCTGATCAATGCCCTTAAAGAGAATCAAAAGAAATTAGAGCAAGCCTTAGATGTGCAAACCAATCGCGTCACATATTTAGAGCAGATCAATAAAAATGCTGTGGACATCGACAACGACAATCAAGTGCTCACCGAACGCAATATGCAGCAAGCCCTTGAGTTAAAACAACTCAAAAGCGAAAACTTTACCCTCAAAGAGAATAAGCGCAGCGATGAGTGGCTCAAAGGGGCAAGCATTTTATTTGCCGGCATCCTCCTTGGCACCTCTATCTTGCCGCGCCTATTGCGCTATCGCAACCAAAAACGCAAATGGAGCCGTTACTAATTCACTTTAAGGAAGCCTTATGAGCAACAATCTTCGCATTCGTCCTTTAGAAAAAGAGGACCTTCGTTTCATTCATCATTTAGACAACAATGCCTCCATCATGCGCTATTGGTTTGAGGAGCCCTATGAATCATTCTTAGAGCTCTCTGACCTGTATGATAAGCACATTCATGATAAAAGTGAGCGCCGCTTCATCTTACAGCTGGCCGATGAAGAGTCGCGCATTGGTTTGGTTGAATTGGTGGAAATTGATTACACCCATCGCCGCGCGGAATTTCAAATCATCATTGCCCCAGGTCACCAAGGCCAAGGTTATGCGCGCCATGCCACAAAATTGGCGATGGATTATGCATTTTTCACCCTCAACTTATATAAGCTCTATTTAGTGGTGGATGAAGCCAATGAAAAAGCCATCCACATCTACTCTAAACTGGGCTTTAGCATCGAAGGGACATTGCGCCATGAATTTTTCTCAGCCGGCGCGTATCGCAATGCCATTCGCATGTGCATTTTTCAAGATGAATACCGTAAATTGGGGCTATAACGCATGAATGCACTGATGCAAGGACTGAAACCCTATCTTTCTCCTAAAATCCTAACGGTGGGATTTTTAAGCTTTGCATCAGGCTTACCCATTTTGATGACGCTCTCGACCTTGACCTATTGGCTCTCGGTTTATGGCATCGACAAAAAAAGCATTGGCCTGATGAGCCTAACAGGTTTGCCCTATGTGTTTAAATTCATCTGGGCACCGTGGCTGGATCAAAAACGCCCTTGGCTACTGAAGCATTTAGGCCGCAGAAAGAGCTGGATTGTACTTTTTCAAGCGTTATTGACCCTCATTTTCATCGCCCTTGCCTTTGTGAATCCAAAAGATGACATTGGCATCATCTCTTTGCTCATCTTTTTATTGGCCACAGCATCAGCAAGCCAAGACATTGTGATTGATGCTTATCGCATCGATTACTTAACGTCGCAAGAGCAATCTTATGGCTCAGGCTTATCACAAGTCACCTACCGCATTGCGATGCTGTTGATGGGTGCCGCTGTCTTATATGCAGCAGACTTCATTGCCTGGCCCACCATTTTTATGCTGATCGCGGCGCTATTTGGCCTCATGACGCTCTCAACGCTGCTCTTTGTCAAAGAGACAAACCAAACCACCGTTCACGCCATTGAAGCTCAGCGTACCGCCTTAGAAACGGTTTTACAGTACATCATTGTGCCCTTAAAGAACTTCATGAGCCGCCCACAAGCAGCATGGATTTTACTGTTCATCATTCTCTTTAAAATGCCCGATGCCATTGCAGGCGTGCTCATCTCCGCTTTTTACAATGAAATGGGCTACACCGGTGCACAAATTGGCTTGATCAGTAAAGTTTATGGACTCATTGCCACATTGATTGGCGCCCTATTATCTGCACAAATCATCAGCCGCATCAGCCTATATCAAGCCTTGGTTGTCTCTGCCGTTTTGGTGGGATTAACGAATCTTGGTTATTTATGGATTCTTCATGACCCCACAACGCTCTCTTTAACGCTTGCGATCTCCTTGGAAAACTTCATTGGCGGCTTTGCCAGTGCAGTGTTCATCACTTATTTAAGCTTATTGTGTAATCAATCCTACTCTGCCACGCAATACGCCATGCTCAGTGCGCTGGCCGCCTTTGCCTTACGCATTTTCGGCTCATTTTCAGGCTTTGCAGTGGAAGATTATGGCTGGCAAAACTTCTTTATTTTTACTGCCTTTTTATTCGTGCCGGCATTGTGTGCGTTGGTGGGCATCCGCAAAAGTGTGCAGGATTTGGCACATAAAAGGACATAAAAAAATCCACCTCAAATGTTGAGGTGGATCGCTCTATTGAAGTGACATCAAAGCATTATTTTGCCACGATGTTCACCAATTTTTTAGGCACCACGATCACTTTTAGAACGTTTAAGCCTTCTAAATGGCGCTGAGCGGCTTCATTCGCTAAAGCCATTGCTTCCACTTCTTCTTTAGGTGCAGAGGCTGCAATCACAAACTCACCGCGCAATTTACCATTGACTTGCACAACATAATTGATTTCATCTAACACCAATACAGATTCATCCACGGTTGGTAATGCTTGATCTTCAATTTTGCTGTGATAAATGTTCGTCCACAACTCATGCACAATATGCGGCACAATCGGGTACAACAAACGAAGCATGATGGAAAAACCCTCATTGCGCACATACATCGCTTCTTGTGAATCATCTAACTCGCCAAGGGCATTTAACATCTTCATACATGCAGAAATCACAGTGTTGTACTGATGACGATCATAGTCAAACAATGCTTTTTTCAATTCAGCATGCACCACGCGACGAATGTCTTTAGATGCTTTGTGCGAAGGTGCAAATTCAACCACTTTAGCCAATGAATCTTGCCATTCGTAACCAAATGTCCATAAGCGTTTTAAGAAGCGCTGCGCCCCTTCTACACCAGAGACTGACCATTCTAAAGATTGCTCAGGTGGTGCACTGAACATCATGAATAAGCGCGCAGTATCTGCACCAAATTCATTGATGATGGATTCAGGATCCACACCATTGTTTTTCGACTTACTCATTTTTTGTACGCCGCCAAACGTCACAGGTTGGCCATCGGCTTTTAAGATGTAAGTGGTTTGACCATCTTCCACCACAGGCGTCACATCATCTAAGTTGTACCATGTGTAACCAGACGCTGTATGACGATAGAATGAAGGTGAAATCACCATTCCTTGCGTCAATAATGCTTTAAACGGTTCTTTCGGCGCTTTCGCAGGATCACCCAATAAACCTTCATCGCGCATCAATTTATGGAAAAAGCGTGAGTACAATAAGTGTAAAATCGCATGCTCAATGCCGCCAATGTATTGATCCACAGGCAACCACTGTTCTGCACGCTCATCTAACATCGCCGTTTGGCAATCGTAGGATGCAAAGCGCGCATAATACCAAGAAGAGTCCATAAAGGTATCCATGGTATCGGTTTCGCGGCGAGCAGGTGCACCACATTTTGGACACGTTGTATTGACAAAGCTGTCCAATTTATTCAATGGGTTGCCTGAACCATCAGGAATCAAATCATTCGGTAACACCACCGGCAAATCTTGTTCAGGTACTGGCACATCGCCACAGCATTCACAATGAATGATCGGAATTGGACAACCCCAATAACGCTGACGAGAAATCCCCCAATCGCGTAGACGATATTGCGTTTTGATTTCACCCAATTGTTTAGCTGCCAAGAATTTTGCAATTGCAGCAATCGCATCATCAAATGTTAAGCCATTGAATTCACCTGAATTGATGAGCGCGCCATGCTCTGCATATTCTGCATGCCATGTGGTGTAGCTTTGATCTTGTGCCTTGTTTTCAATCACAGGTTTGATGGGTAAACCATATTTTGTGGCAAATTCAAAGTCACGTTCATCATGGGCAGGCACAGCCATCACAGCGCCTTCACCGTATGTAATGATCACATAATTCGCCACCCATACCGGTAAATCTTCACCTGTGATTGGATGCTGAACAAATGCGCCCGTTGCCATCCCTTTTTTCTCTTGCGTGGCGATGTCCGCTTCGTTTGTGCCACCTTTTTTACACGCATCAATAAATGCTTGTAACTCTGGATTATTTTGTGCCGCTTTCTGGGCAATCGGATGCTCAGGTGCCACAGCCACATAGCTCACGCCCATCAATGTATCAGGACGCGTTGTGAACACTTTCATCACGCCATCTTCATACGGGAAGCCAATTTCCATCCCTTGTGATTTACCGATCCAGTTTTTTTGCATGATTTTGACTTGCAACGGCCAATCGGTCAACGTTTCCAAATCATCCAACAACTCTTCGGCATAATCGGTGATTCTAAAGTAATACATCGGAATTTCACGGCGTTCAACATCCGCACCAGAACGCCAACCTTTACCATCGATCACTTGCTCATTGGCCAATACGGTTTGATCAATCGGATCCCAGTTCACAATGCCGTTTTTGCGGTAAATGATGCCTTTTTCATACAATTTAGTGAATAACCACTGCTCCCAACCATAATAAGAAGGTTCACACGTGGTGATTTCACGACTCCAGTCAAAACCAAAACCCAATAATTTCAATTGGTTTTTCATGTAGTCAATGTTCTTTTTCGTCCACTCATAAGGTGAGACTTTATTGTCAATGGCCGCATTTTCAGCTGGCATACCAAACGCATCCCAACCCATTGGCTGAAGCACATTGTAGCCCTTCATGCTCATGTAACGGCTCATCACATCACCAATGGTGTAGTTGCGAACATGCCCCATGTGCAGTCGGCCAGATGGATATGGGAACATGGAGAGACAATAGTAGTTCTCTTTTCCTTCCACATGGTCGGCAACTTTAAAGGTTTGATGATTTTCCCAGTAGGATTGGGCACTCTTTTCAACATCGCTATGATGATACGCAGGTTTCATACGGCATTATTCCAATCTATCAATTAAACAAAGAAAAGCATTCATTCTACCCTATTTTGTCAATAGTTCTAGTTTTTATCCTGGATAATTCTTAGGATTTGCAGTAATTTTTTTATGCTTAAAAAACAATGAGATCAATACAATAAACAATCGCAAAAATAGTCTTATATGAGAATAATTACTATTTATTAATGATTGCTATTCACATATAAGATTTTTATTGCTACAATCAATTTTATCAATTTTCCCACCCACATGAACATGGAACTTGACACATGGAATCCAATGAATTTAACGTAGAAGTGATTGATAATAAAGGTGCTGAGTTGTTTGCCCAAGTCGCGCCTGAGCTCAATCGTTTGCATGATGAAAACCTCACATTATTGATGGCCACTTTAGACAGCGATCAAATCCCGCATGCAAGCTATACACCTTTTGCGCATGTTGATGGCGCCTATTACATCTTCATTGCAGACATTGCTGCCCACACACAACACGTTAAAAATCATCCTACTTTTAACATCATGATTGTCGATGATGAGAGCAAAACTCGTAACATCTATGGCCGTAAGCGCGTGAGCTATCAAGTACACGCCACAGAAATCGAGCGCGACCATCCTGAGTTTGACAAAGGCATTGAAGCATTGACTTTGCGTGCAGGCAAAACCGTCAATGTTTTAAAAGAGATGGGCGATTTTCGTCTCTTTCGCTTAACCCCAACTAAAGGCACTTTGGTGACAGGTTTTGGTAAAGCATTCCGTTTAGATCCACAAAATCCTGAAAACATCCAACATTTAACAGGCAATGGCGGCAAAGGTCACGTGCGCGATGCAGACTATGAAAGAATGCAAAATCGCGGCCACGGCCAAGCGCACTCTGCTTAACTGAACATATATGCAAGCGATCTCAATCATCACCGCTCCCTGATGATTGATTGTCCTAAAGCTCCCCCTCGCTGATGGATAAGACAGTTTGATGATAACCTCTTGATCACACTACCCCCTTATCGGTCGCTTGCATATATTCTTAACACAAAGGAAGATTCATGACCCCTGAACAAATCACTGCCCTCAAAGCCCAATTAGCGGAAAATCCTAGCGTATTATTTGAATCCTTAGCCGAGGAACACAATGCCTCAGAAGCTCAAATGATCGAGTGTTTACCAGAACATTTTTGGACAAAAATCGATGGTGCGCACTTTCAAGCCTTGCTGCAAGAAGTGGCCACATGGGGCAAAGTCACAACAATCATTCACTCATCGGGCTCCATTTTTGAATTTTCAGGACCTTTTCCAGAAGGATCTGTGGCACATGGTTACTATAACCTCAGCCATGAATCCGGATTAAGCGGACATTTAAAATTCGACAACTGTGGCGCCATTTATTTTATCGAACGTCCATTTAGAGGCTCGGCCACATACAGCATGTTATTGACGGATTTAAAAGGCCGCATCATGTTTAAAATCTTTTTAGGCCGCGATGAAAACCGTGTGATTTTCCCAGATCAAATCGAGAAATTCCACGCATTGGCCAAAGCCTTCAACTAAAAGTTTATTTCACTCAAGTCCTAAGCGTTTGGCCTCTTTATGGGGCCTTTTTTTATGGTGTAGATAAAGGTTCAATGCCACAAATCTCTGGATGATCTTCCACCCATCGAAAGCGCACATTCCACTGCCCTAAACTGACGCCATAGATGCGATTGGTCTTTTTATGATACACAGGGCGCGGATTTTGCCCAATGACCTCTTTGATTAAGGCTTGGGTTTGGCTTGGCAATGCATCGAATATGGCCACTGCATCCTCATGAATGCTCACCGCATGCATCATCGGAGCTTCTGCTGCAAATGTCGTACTGGCAGTGACAATGGCATCGGTAAAGGGAATGTAGGGCTTGATGTCATAAATGGGCGTGCCATTAACTAAATCGTGACCGGCGATCTCAATGGCCACTTCATCGGCATCAATTTGTATAATTTCAACGGCGGACAACCCTAAGCCATTTGGGCGATATGGGCTACGGGTTGCCAAAACACCCATTTTTTGATTGCCGCCCAAACGCTGAGGACGCACTTTTGCATCCCCTTGCCATTTGTTTTGATGAAAGCCAAACACCAGCCAAATGTGGCTAAATTGCGACAATCCATCAATGAAATCCATTGATCGATACGGCGGCACCAAACGCACCCACGCTGTTGCGCTGGTCACCAAGCGTGGCTGACGCGGCACGCCAAACTTTTCAGGATAGCAGCCATCAATGATGGCAATCGGTGAGATCTCCATCACTCAGGAAATTGCGCTAAAAATTCATCTTCACTCATCACCAAAACACCCAGTTCTTCGGCTTTGGCCAATTTTGAGCCCGCTTTTTCACCGGCCAATAATGCAGTGGTATTTTTTGATATTGAACCTGACACTTTTGCACCTAAACTCAACAAGCGCTCTTTGATGCTCTCGCGGGTAAAATGATGCAATGTGCCCGTCACCACCCATGTTTGATCCAATAATGGTAAAGCATCGGCATCTTTTGGCGCAATGGCGGGATATTCAATGGTGATGTGCTGCAACAAACGCTCAAGCAATTCACGACTTTGTGGCTGCTTGAAAAACTCCACCAAATGACTTGCCATCACGGGGCCAATGTCATCAATCTTTTGGAAATTCTCCGCAGTCTCGCCTCTTAACGCATCTAACGATGAATAATGGGCGGCCAATACGCGTGCGGTGGCTTCGCCCGTTTCACGAATGCCAAGGGCATAAATGAATGGTGCAAAACGTGGCGTGCGACTTTTTGCAATGCTTGCTAAAACATTATCGGCAGATTTTTCCCCCATGCGCGGCAACTCCAACAGTTGCGCCTTAGTTAAGGTGTATAAATCTGCCGGATCTTCCACCAAACCTTCATTGACAAAGATCTCTAGCCATTTTTCCCCAAGCCCATCAATATCCATGGCTTTACGGGACACAAAATGTTTTAAGCGCTCAATGCGCTGCGCTTTACAGCTAAAGCCACCCGTGCATCGCAAAGCGGCCTCCCCTTCAACCCGCTCAACCGGTGAGTCACACACAGGGCACGATTTTGGAAACTCAATGGCACGCACATGATCATTGCGATGCTCAAGCGCCACGCGAATCACCTGCGGAATCACATCGCCCGCACGACGAATCATCACTTCATCACCAATCATCACTTGTAAGCGTTTGATCTCATCTTCATTGTGCAGCGTTGCATTTGACACCATAACACCGGCAACATTGACAGGTTCTAAACGGGCAACCGGTGTAATGACACCTGTTCTGCCCACTTGAAAATCCACATCAAGCACCGTTGTGCGCGCTTCCATCGCCACAAACTTATGAGCAATGGCAAAGCGTGGCGCGCGGGAAACAAAGCCCAATTTTTCTTGTAGATCATACTGATCCACTTTATAAACAACGCCATCAATCTCATAAGGCAATTGATCACGCGATGCCAAAATTTTGGTTTGATACGCCAATAAATCGGCAACGGATGCGGCGCGCTCATTCAATGGACAAATCGGTAAACCATACGATGCCAAACCTGCAAGGGCTTCAGAATGCGCTGCAAAAGGTTTGGGATTCTCTTCAATGATGCCGATGCTATAGGCATAAAAACTCAATTGGCGCTGTGCAGCAATTTTAGAATCTAGCTGACGAATGCTGCCTGCCGCCGCATTTCTTGGATTGGCAAACGGTTTTTCATGCTTTTTTAAACGCGCAGCATTTAATGCATCAAACACCGAGCGACGCATAAATGCTTCGCCGCGCACCTCTAAACGGCGCGGAAAATCACCCTTTAACACCAATGGAATGCAACGAATGGTTTTCACATTTTCTGTGACATCTTCACCGCGCACACCATCGCCACGGGTTGCAGCACGCACCAATACACCATTTTCATACAAAATGCTGATGGCCAAACCATCCAATTTTGGCTCCGCCCAATAGTTTAAACGCGCCATTTCATCATGAGTGAGCTTTTCACGAATGCGCTCATCAAACTTCACCACATCTTCTTCTTTAAAGGCATTATCTAAAGAGAGCATCGGCATCTCATGGATCACTTCTGTAAAACCCTTTAAAATGGTGCCGCCCACTTTTTGCGTGGGCGAATCAGGCAATCGCAACTCAGGATGTGCCGCCTCAAGTGCTTTTAACTCATGAAACAGTGCATCAAACTCTGAATCGGTCAACTCAATTTGATCTAAGACATGGTAATTGTAATTTTGACGATTGATCTCATCAACGAGCGCACGCATGCGCGTTTCAATGGCCTCACTCATGGGATTCCTTTGCAATTTTGCCTAAATTTTTTCAATAAAAAAATGTTCTTAAAAAGCAAATTTTAAGAACATTTGATCACGCAATGCATTCATGCATTAACGATGTGAACGGTGTTTTGCCCAGATTTGCTTCTCTTGCGCACGTGTTTTGGCCACTAAATTTTGTAAATAATCGCGATCTACAGGCTGTTGATTCTCATCTAACAACGTCCCGCCAATGCGTTGCCCAAAAAAGGCCGCTGCATGAATCAATCTTTCCACGGTATCCATTTGTGGATCAGGTCCTGGAATGCTGGCAAAAAAGAGTAAACCTGGAATTTCCGTATTTAGAATATCAGGTGTGTTAAAGCTGCCAGGATGAATCATGTTCGCAATGCTATACATCGGTTCATCGCCTAAATAAGTGGTCACAATTTGCTGTAAAAAGCCATCGGCACCCACCATCAATTTAAGATCCTTAGCTGTCTCTAGCACTTCATAACCGGTATACGGCGCATCATTGGGCGCACGCAAAATAAGCGCCACTGTACCCACAGGTTCAGGTCGTGCTTGTGATGCATCATCATGCGCATCTTCTGTGTTGCTGCTACCTGCGAACATCTCTTTGATGCGCGCAAAAAAACTGGCTTTAGGTGCCTGTTCTTCCATCTGCTCATCGTCATCTTCGTCAAGCGCATCATCTAAATCTTCAGAATCTTCTGGCAATCGATCAGCACTGCTTTTTTCAGGTTTTTGTGTGGATTCATCCACTGCAGCAGTTTTCGGTGGTGCTTTAGGGGCAGGCGCTTCAACCATTTCTGCCACTTGAACCACTTCAGTTTGCACAGGTTCACTCACAGTCTCCTCACCGTCATCTTTAGGCAATGCTTGCTGACTGAATTCAGAGAAATGATGATCAATGTGTGGCTCAATGCGATCATTGTCTTCTTCATCGTTTTGTCTTTTTAAGATAAACCAATAAATACCGCTCGCCACAGCAATGATTAATAACAATAAAGATCCGATTGATCCACTCATGGTTGCTTCCTTATACGCGTTTTATTCTTGATCAAGGGAGAGTTCAAAGCCTTTATGATACTAAAAAAAAGAGCATTGCACTATTGATTGATGTTTTTTGCTTGATCCACACCCACCATCGTGGCTGTAATGCGATCATAGATCGTTTGATGCAACCCTCGTTTGTCATAAAAGCCCATGATGAATGTGCCAAGTAAAATCAACAAACCAATGGTGCTTAAAAAAGAGACCAACAAGAAAAAAGCGGTGATGATGCACGTTTGGCGCAAAATGGCTTGACGCAACAAGACTTGAGGACCAATCAATGAATAGACACGGATTCTAAATAAACGTTTGCCAAAGGTTGCGCGATATTTGCTGTCCATCAGGCCAAAATAAAGCACTTGAATGGCAAAGGCAAAAAACATCACACTCATCACTAAATCTGCAAAATCCTCATTGGCCATATAGCCATTGACCACATTGCGCACATCTTCTTGCGTCACTGCGCCATTTAACGCATTTGACAATTCATACAACAAAGACGTATTGATGATGCCAAGCGGCGCAAGCACCAACTCGAGCAGGACATTCGATAAAATGATGCAGATCATCATGTCCACAATGAAAGCACCTGCACGTTTGAGCATCGATGCTGGCGCAACTTTCACAACGGTGACATTGTCGCGTTGCACATTTTTGATGGTTTTTTGCAGCTCTACAAATGCCTCTTCTAGAAGCTTTTCAGTCTCTTTAGCCTGTTGATCTACAGCCGCTGCGGGCTCAGCTTCAAGGATTGCCACAGGTTCAATCACCACCACTAAACCAAGGCCGGCCAAATAATCTCGAATGTATTCAGCCTCTTCGCGCGTTGCTTCGTGTTTGATGATGGTTTTATCGGTGTTAAACCATGAGGCAAAGAAATCATCCTCTTTGTGATATGCCCCTGCCAATGCGCGCATGGCCATCTCTTGGCTATGCCCCGCTTTTAATTCACCATAAAACAGTACCTGATATTTCTCTTGTCCCACTGTATACCCTTATTTGACTGAAGAATCATCGCCCCATTTATGCATGAGGTCATGTTCAATGTTGAGTTGATCTAAAATTCTGGCCACCATAAAGTCGATGATGTCATCAACGCTTTTTGGCATGTGATAAAAGCCAGGATTTGCAGGCATCACGATCGCGCCTGCTTCGGTTAATGTGAGCATGTTTTTGATGTGAATGGCGTTAAGCGGTGTTTCCCTTAACACGATCACCAACGGCTTGCGTTCTTTGAGCATCACATCGGCAGCGCGCTCAATCAGATTGTTCGATTGCCCAGTTGCCACCGCACTCAAGGCACCTGTTGTGGCCGGTACAATCACCATCGCGCGCGATGCATTTGAGCCCGATGCCATCGGGGCGCTCCAATCTTCCACACCATAAATGCGCAGTAAATCGGGTTTATCCACACCCACAAGTGCAAGCAGTCGCTCCTTTTGCACTTGGGGTTGATTGCCAAGTTGTACATCCATTTCCATTGCAAACACCAGCAAAGCGGCTTTACTGATCACCACATTTAAGGGGTAATCAGCTTTGAGCAGCACTTCAATCAGGCGAAGGCTGTATTGCACACCCGATGCACCTGTGATGGCAATGGAAATGCGTTGATGTTCTTTAGGCAAATTAGGCATGTTCAATCGCTTGCATATCTTGTGCAGTAAAATCATATGTTTTACCACAAAATTCACAAGTCACACTCAAATGGCCATCTTCTGCCAAAATTTCATCCACTTCTTCTTTAGACAACTGCTTGAGCATGCTCTCTGAACGTTCACGCGAGCATTGGCAATGGAAATGCAGCGGCTCTGCATCAAATAAACGCACATCATCTTCAGAATATAAACGATACAACAATGTTTGCGTATCTAACTCGCTGAGCTCTTCGCCCGTTACAGTTTCGGCTAAATGGCACACACGATTGAAGGCATCTTCATCTTCCATTTCACCTGGAATGCGCTGAAGCAATAAGCCGCCCAATTCATCTTGACTGTTGCGTAAGAAAAGGGCTGTGCGAAGCTGCTCAGAAGTTTCAAAATAACGCTCAATCGCCGCAGAAATGCTCTCATCGATCAATGGAATCACACCTTGATAGCTGTTATTTGAGTTGGCATTTTCTGCTGTGATCACAACGCGGCCACCTTCTGTGAGCGCTTTAAATGTGGCATTTTCTGGCAAATCATCACGATATGTGGCTGTGGCTCTAAAGCCGCCATCATGCGTGATTTGCACCACCAACATTTGCAATGCGCCGGTGGCTTCAATTTGCACCGTCAAGCGACCTTCGATTTTAATTGTGGCGCTCAATAATGCTGTGGTTGCCACCAATTCACCCAAATATTGCTGCACAATGGCAGGATATTCACGGCGATTTAAAATTTCTTGCCATGCGCTGGTCAATTTGACGCGCTCACCACGGATCGGCAAATTTTCGAATAAAAAGCGTTGAAACATATTCACATTTGATTGCATGTGTTCACCTTGTACGGAAAAATAAAAGATCAATGGTTAAGTATACTACAAGATACCCAATTTCGGTTTAACCACGTGCACATTGAGGATTCTGCGATCATCCACTTCTTTGACCGTAAAGAGATAGCCTTGCAATTCAAGGGAATCGCCCACGGCAGGCACATTGTCAAAAATGTCCACAAGCATACCACCAAGAGAGCTGTAATCATCTTGTTCATCCACAAGGCCGCGTACACTCAAGGTTTGCTCCACTAAATGAAGATCACAAGAACCTGCCATGATCCACTCATCTTCGCCGATCACTTCAATCGATGCTTTTTCATCTTCATCGGGAAATTCTCCGGCAATCGCTTCGATGATGTCTAACAACGTAATCACGCCATGTACTGAGCCAAAATCATCCGTCACAATCACCATGTGCGCATTTGTATGACGGAAAATGTCCATCATCTTCAATACAGTTGTGGAGCGATGAGAGAAAATCGCAGGTTTAATGGTATTTTCACGGTCGATTTCACCGGTTGTCATTAAATCGGCAATCACGTCTTTTGCGCGCACCACACCGATGACTTCATCTAAATGACCCTCACACACCGGAAAATAGTTGTGGGGAATCTCTTTGACTTGGCGCAAGATTTCTTCTTTTGAATCTTGAATGTTGATCCAAGAGATATTATTGCGCGGCGTCATGATCGAGCGAATCATCCGATCACCTAAAGTTAAAACGCCGCTCACCATGTTGCGTTCATCTTGCCCGAAGATTTCAGGTTCATCTAAATGATGATCATCCTCTTCTTCAGCTTCGCTCTCTTCATGCTTATCATTTGTACCCAGCATTTTTAGCACCAAATTCGCTGCGCGTTCACGCCTTGAATATTTGCTCTCTTGCTTTAAGAGATTGCGATTGATCAATTGATTGATGAGCTCAATAAAGACAGAAAAACCAATGGCAGCATAAATATAGCCTTTAGGCACTTCAATGCCAAAGCCTTCCATGATGAGGCTTAAACCAATCATCAATAAGAAGCTTAAACACAACACCACAATGGTGGGATGACGATTGACAAAGTCCGTCAATGCTTTAGCAGCAAAGAGCATCAAGCCCATAGAGATGCTCACAGCTGCCACCATCACCCAAAGGTGTTTTGCAATGCTCGTCGCTGTAATGACGGCATCAAAGGAGAATACAGCATCTAAAACAATGATTTGTAAAACAATTGGCCAGAATTTCGCATAGCCTTTTGATTTGCCTTCCACAATCATGCCGCCTTCTATGCGCTCATGAAGCTCGCGGGTGGCTTTTTGCAATAGGAAGAAACCGCCAAAGACTAAAATAATGTCCCGAACGGAAAAAGGATGCTGAAAAAATGGATCGGTAAAAAGTGGTTGCGTGAGGGTGATCATCCACGTCATGACGGACAATAAACCAATACGCATGATGAGCGCTAAGCTTAAGCCGGTGATTCTTGCACGATTTCTTTGACGAGGCGGAAGTTTATTAGACAGTATTGCAATGAAGATTAAGTTATCAATACCTAAAACAATTTCTAAAACAATTAGAATGATGAGCGAAACCCATATCGATGGGTCCAGCAGGACTTCCATATATTTCCTCTATATGCAGTAAATAAAGCGTATAATTTGCATCACTTTTCTATTGAACGCAAACTATTTTACAATAATTCACATTTTAACCCAAAATCGGAGATTTCATAGTCACATGGTTACCGCTTCAGCCTCTGCCCACACGCCAATGATGCAACAATATTTTGGCATTAAGTCTGATTATCCTCACATGTTGGTGTTTTACCGCATGGGGGATTTTTATGAACTGTTTTATGAGGATGCAAAGCGGGCAGCAAAGTTGCTAGACATCACTTTAACTGCCCGCGGGCAATCAGCCGGTGAGCCAATTCCAATGGCGGGCATTCCCTACCATGCGGCAGAAAGCTATTTGGCGAAACTTGTGCGCCTTGGTGAGTCAATTGCCATTTGTGAACAAGTGGGCGAAGTGCAGGCCAAAGGCCCGGTCAAACGTGAAGTGGTGCGCGTCATTACGCCAGGAACACTCACCGATGAATATCTTCTGGATACCAAGCGCGACAATCAAGTGGCTGCTCTGACGCTTCATCAAGGTCAATGGCTGTTGTCATGGCTGGATCTTTCAAGTGCGCGCTTTAAACTCACCGATCCCTTAACGGAATCTGAATTGCTCTCTGAGCTCATTCGCATTCAGCCTTCTGAAATCATTGTGCCGGAAGATTTAACACTGCCCGATGCCATCGCTAAAATCGCCATCACACAATCCTATCCTGCTTGGCACTTTGATTTATCACGCAACAGTGAAAAACTGCGTCAACATTTTAAATTAACATCGCTGCAAGGCGTGGGGCTCACAGATGATGCCTTGCCCATCATGGCCGCAGGTGCTTTACTGACGTATGCCAAAGAGACACAAAAAAGTGAGCTTGACCATATCACAACGCTGCACATTGAACACATTCATGATGCATTGATCTTAGACACAACAACGCGTAAAAATCTTGAGATCGAGCGCACATTAAGTGGCGGCAGCGAACACACATTGCGCGCCCTCATTGATCATTGCCAAACGCCGATGGGCTCGCGTCTGTTGTCCCGTTGGCTCAATCGCCCTTTACGAGATCACGCCACATTAAATGAACGTCTTGATCTCATCGAAGCGATCGAACCTTTGTGTGAAGCGATCAGCCCACTTTTAAAACAGATTGCAGACATTGAGCGCCTCGCCACACGCATTGCCCTAAAAACGGCTCGTCCACGTGACTTGATTCAATTAAAGCAGAGTTTAGCGGCACTACCGGCTTTGTCTGATCACATTGCCAACCATGCGGCCATTACCCGAATCGCACCTACGTGGCTTGCTGACTTAATGCCCATGCCGGCACTCTTTGAGCTCATCAGCCGTGCCATTGTCGATGAGCCCCCGGTGTTGATTCGTGATGGTGGCGTCATTCGCATGGGCTATGATGCCCAATTAGATGAGCTGTTAAACCTCAATCATGAAGGCAAAAACTATCTTTTAGAACTTGAAGAGGCACAAAAACGCACCACCGGCATCACCCATTTAAAAGTGGGTTATAACCGCGTGCATGGTTATTACATCGAGGTGCCGAGCCAATATGCAGACAAAATGCCACCTGAATACGTGCGTCGCCAAACTTTAAAAGGCGTAGAGCGCTACATTACGCCGGAATTAAAACAGTTTGAAAACAAAATCCTGCATGCTAAAGAAAATGCCCTTGCCCTAGAAAAGCAACTGTGGGATCAACTGCTCGATCAAATCATCCCTGAAGTGACGCGCTTGCGTTTACTGAGCGATGCAATTGCTCATGTGGACATTTTCGTAAACTTTGCCAACCTTAAAAACAACCTCAATTGGTGCCGCCCGCAATTTACACCCACCATTGGCATCACCATTGTTGAAGGACGCCATCCGATTGTGGAATCCACCATCACGCACCCTTTCATTGCCAATGATACAACATTGTTGCCGGATCAACGCATGCAGATCGTGACGGGGCCCAATATGGGCGGTAAATCCACTTACATGCGCCAAACAGCATTGATCACACTTTTGGCTTATATTGGCTCTTTCGTCCCTGCAAAAGCTGCCACCCTTGGGCCTGTAGATCGCATTTTTACCCGCATTGGCGCACAAGATGATCTCTCCTCTGGGCAATCGACTTTTATGGTGGAGATGCTTGAAACCGCCACCATTCTCCATTACGCCACAGAAAAAAGTTTGGTGTTGATGGATGAAGTCGGCCGCGGCACCTCAACCCTTGATGGATTATCCCTTGCGTGGAGCGCCGCTGTGTATTTGGCCACGCGCTTAAATGCCCTCACAATTTTTGCCACCCACTATTTTGAAATGACAGAGCTTGAAAACCTCTATCCGCAGATTGTCAATCTGCATTTAGATGCTGTGGAATATAAAGATGAGATCATCTTCATGCATGCGGTGAAAAAAGGCGCTGCATCCAAAAGTTATGGTTTACAAGTGGCCGCCCTTGCCGGCATTCCTCAAGATGTGATTGCAATGGCCAAGGAAAAACTGCAAGAACTTGAACACTCATTTGCCCATGCCACACAGCATCAACCCATCGAGCTGCCCAAAACACCTTCTGAACAATTACCGCTCTTTATGGCAGAGGAACATCCTGTGGTGACGCAGCTTAAAGCCACAAATGTTGATCGATTGACGCCAAGAGAAGCGTTGCTCCTCCTTTATGAACTCTCCGATCAACTCTAATTATAAACCTTCCTTCACGGAAGGTTTTTTTTCAAATCAAAGCGTGCTATGTTCGAAGATACATCACCTTTTATTTCGGAGCGCCCATGGACAACGCTGAATTATTCGCCAGCATCGATGCCATCAAAGATGAGATGATCGCCATTCGTCACCATCTTCATCAACATCCTGAAATCGGTTATGAGGAGCATTTAACCAGTGATCTTGTGGCCGAACGATTGACACAATGGGGCTATACTGTCCACCGCGGGCTTGCTAAAACCGGCGTTATCGGACAGCTCAAAAATGGTGAAGGGCCAACCATTGCTTTACGCGCAGACATGGATGCCTTACCCCTTGAGGAGCACAATGATCTCCCTTATCAAAGCAAACACACCGGTAAAATGCATGCCTGTGGGCATGATGGACACACAGCGAGTATGCTTGCCGCAGCCCGTTATTTGGCAGAGCATCGCCCATTTCAAGGCACCGTAAACCTTGTGTTTCAACCTGCAGAAGAGGGTTTAGGTGGCGCGCCACGAATGATGCAAGAAGGTTTATTTGAGTCATTTCCCTGTGATGCCATCTTTGGCTTTCATAACATCCCCAATTATCCTGCCGGACACTTTGGCTTTTGTCATGGGCCGGCCATGTCTTCAGCCGATGCCGTCACCATCACCGTCACCGGCAAAGGTGGACATGGCGCACTGCCCCATTTAAGCATTGACCCGATTGTGGTGGCATCCTCCATTGTCATGGCACTGCAAACCATTATCTCACGTAATCTCAATCCCCTTGAAACGGCGGTTATTTCTGTGGGTTCGATTCATGCAGGCACCGCCACCAACATCATTCCCAATCATGCCGTGATTAAACTCACCGTACGTACGCTCAATAAAGCCGTACAAGCACAGATTGCTCAGCGCATCACAACGATTGCCACATTACAGGCAGAAAGTTATGGCGCAACGGCGACCGTGGATTATCAAAAAGATGTGCCCGTTTTGGTCAACACTGAAGCAGAAACGCGGTTGGCAGAAGATGTAGCGCGCAATCTCTTTGGTGATCACGCCGTGATTGATCACTGCCCGCCCGTGCTTGCAAGCGAAGATTTTGCCTTTATGTTAGAGGCGCGCCCGGGCTGCTATTTATTTGTGGGCAATGGCACAACAGGTGCACACAGTTGCTCGCTCCACAATCCCCATTATGATTTTAACGATGAAATTTTGCCCATTGTGGCAGCGTATTGGGTCAAATTGGTGGCAACGTTTTGCCCGCAATCGGCCATCATCGATGAATAAAATTATTGCAGCATTTTGTGATTTTTTTGTGTTATTGTAGGAAAAACAGATTCATTCATACGAGATCAATCACAAATGCTAGAAAATATAACAAATTCACCCATTTTGCTTTACGGCACCAGCGATTGTCATTTGTGCGAAACGGCAATGGAAATTTTGGATGAACATCACATTCCTTATGAATTCATCGACATTGCCCATGACAATAATTTAGTGGAACAATTGGGTTGGTTCATTCCTGTCATCAAAGTCAATGATGAGATGATCAAGAGCCCATTGAATTTTAATGAGCTCTTGCCAAAGTTAAAAGCCAGCCTTTAATCAATGCTCGATGTTCAGGCGCTTGGCTTCCCATTTACGGGATTTCCAGCGCCAAGCATTGACAAGACCGCGAATCCACTCATCACACAAAAAGCCGATCCAAATGCCAATGAGCCCCATTTCCAACACAAAACCGAAATAGTAACCCACAGGAATGGCAATGCCCCACATAAAGACCAATGCGGCATAAAATGGGAAACGGGCATCGCCTGTTGCACGCAGCGCATTGACCATCACAATGTTTTGTGTGCGCCCGGGCTCTAACAAAATCGAGAGTAAAAAGAGCGGCAATAACAACTCTTTGATGATCGGATCTTCCGTAAAGCTGTCCACCACTAAATATCGAGCAAAGTAAAACACCACAACCACAACAAAGGTGACGAGCATGCCGGTGCGTAAACTCTTCCACGTGCGGGCGGATGCTGCATTAAAGTTCGATGCACCCACCAAATGCCCCACCAAAATCTCATTGCCAATGCCAATGGCCAACGCAAAAAGCATCAACATGTATGAAAGCTGCAAATAGATGTTGTGTGCGGCCAATGCATCTTCCCCCATTTTGCCCACAAAGGCGAGCATCACGAGCATTTGCGCCGTCCATGAGAGATTTTCCCCTGCCGATGGCAAACCAATTTTTAAAATCTGCTGCAAAATCTTTTTATGAAACTGAAAGAACATGCGCCATTCTAAACGCACTTTGATGCCAAAAAACAAAAGATAAAAGAGCAGCGACACGCCCACAATGCGCCCAAGCAATGTTGAACCCGCCACGCCAGATAAGCCCAATTGCGGAAAACCAAACACGCCATAGAGCACAAAAATATTGCCCACCACCGTCACAATGTTCATGATCAGTGAGACATACATCGGAGCTTTTGAGTAGCCATACACCCTTAAGCAAGAGGCCAAAATGATCGCCACCGCCTCAAAAATCAGACAGATGCCAATGATGTGAAAATAGTCATACGCCATGCCTAAAATGTTCTCTGGCGTATTCATCACGGCCAATAAGTCGCACCCAAAGAACCAAATGGCCAAAAAGGTGACAAAGCCCAGCATTAAATTTAAGGTGATGGATAAATGGATGGCTTTACGCGTGGTTTCTCGATCCCCGGCGCCTAAATATTGCGCCACCACAATGCTACACCCAACACCGATGAAGTTTAAAATGGCCACGCTTGTTTCAAAAAATTGATTGCTTGCCGCAGTTGCCGCCACCATTTGAATGGAAACATGGCTGATCATCCACGTATTGATCAACAAAGTGACTAAGTGCAAAAAGATGTCGATAAAGATCGGCCAACTGATGGAAAACAGTGAGCGTTCACTGACTGCATGGGTTGATGAGGACATAGAACTCTACTTATGGAATGAGGAAGATGATGCGAAAAATGTCCGCATTATATACAGTTATGACGCATTTCAAAAGTAATCTTTATTGCCTGATTAATGCTATAATCAAAGGAGATACCATCATTTTCTACACATTCTATAAGGAATAGACATGAGTGATACCTTACCTAACCGCCCAAACATTTTCCTTTGCATCATTGGCTGGCTTGCGTTGGTGATTTTTGCCTTTTCAGTCTCATCGCCATCGCTGCTCTTTCCGATTTCGTTTGTGCCCGTGATTCTTGTTTTACTCAGCTACAACTTATACACAGAGCACCCTTCTTTTAGACGCATCGCCATTGCGCAAGGCGTCAGTGCATTGTTGTTCTGTTTATTCACCATGATTGCCTCGATTCGTTTAGAGCAGTTGCCAGGCAATTTATTGGATTTAAAATTCCATTATGGTTTTATGATTGTGCTCACCACTTGGTTATTCATCGTGATCAGCAATTTTGTGACCACAGCATTCATTTTAGTGAAAGTATTGCACAAGCACTCATCAGCCATGTTATTGTTCCTCTTTAACTTTGTAATATTTATGGCGGCATTTTATGCACTGCATTGGGCCATTCCAACATTCTTTGGCGCACCTTAAATTTTCATTACTTTACACACAAAGCCTTGATTGACATCAAAACTCAAGGCTTTTCATGCCTCAATCGCCCCATAAAATAAACATAAATTAACACAGTCAATATATAATAGAAGCATCTAGCATCACCACTCTTTTAATCATTTAGATCCGGGAGTTTGTTATGAATACGATGAATTTTGAACACGCATGGCGTGACTTTAAAGGCACTGATTGGCAAGATTGCGTGAATGTACGCGATTTCATTCAACACAATTACACACCTTTTGAAGGCGATGATGCCTTTTTAGAAGGCCCAACACCGCGCACAGAACAACTTTGGCAAGAGCTCTCAGTCCTCCTTTCTAAAGAGCGCAATGCTGTCGGCGGCGTATTAGATGTGGCAGATAATGTCGGCTCACGCATTGATGCATTTAATCCTGGTTACATCAACCGTGATTTAGAAAAAATTGTCGGCGTCCAAACCGACGCCCCCTTAAAACGCGCAATTTTCCCAAACAGCGGCTTTCGTTTAGTGGTGAACTCACTAGAAGAGATCAACCGCACCATTAATCCTGAAATTGAAGACATCTATACCCATTATCGTAAAGATCACAACCAAGCCACGTTTGACATTTATAATCCTATGATTCGTGCATGCCGCTCATCCGGCGTCATCACAGGTTTGCCGGATGCTTATGGCCGCGGACGCATCATTGGCGATTATCGCCGTGTGGCATTATATGGCGTGGATTATCTAATCCGTGCAAAAGAAGCAGAAAAAGCCGAAACCGATGATTGGGACTTCACTGAAGATACCCTTCGCTTACGCGAAGAGATGTCCGAACAATTGCGTGCCCTCAATGAATTAAAAATGATGGCGCTCTCTTATGGCTTTGACATCAGCCGTCCTGCAGACAATGCCATCGAGGCCATTCAATGGACATATTTTGGTTATCTTGCCGCCACTAAAGAGCAAAATGGCGCTGCCATGTCCTTTGGTCGCGTCTCTACCTTCCTTGACATCTACATTGAGCGCGATTTTAAAGAAGGCACATTGACAGAAACAGAAGCTCAAGAACTCATCGATGATTTGGTCATTAAATTACGCATCATCCGCTTTTTACGCACCGAAGATTACAATCAGCTCTTCTCAGGAGATCCCACTTGGGTGACAGAATCCATCGGCGGCATGGGCTTAGATGGCAGAACATTGGTGACCAAAAACAGCTTTAGATTCCTACACACATTGTACAACTTAGGCCCTGCACCAGAGCCAAACTTAACGGTTTTATGGTCCACGCAATTGCCCAAAGGCTTTAAAGATTTCTGTTCTAAAGTCTCCATTGAAACGAGCGCCATTCAGTATGAATCGGATGACTTAATGCGCCCACATTGGGGCGATGATTATGGCATTGCCTGCTGCGTCTCTGCGATGGCGATTGGTAAACAGATGCAGTTCTTTGGTGCACGTGCAAACTTAGCCAAAGCGCTTCTTTATGCCATTAATGGCGGCGTGGATGAAAAAACTGGCAAATTGGTGGTGCCAAACTTTGAAAAAATCACCAGCGATGTGCTCACATATGATGAAGTGATGCCACTTTATGACAAAATGCTCGATTGGCTTGCACAAACCTATGTCAAAGCATTAAATGCCATCCATTATTCCCATGACAAATACGCTTATGAGCGCATTGAAATGGCACTGCATGATCGTGATGTGATGCGTACGATGGCATGCGGAATTGCCGGCCTATCGGTTGCGGCGGACTCCTTATCCGCCATTAAGTTTGCCAAAGTCACGCCCATTCGCAATGAGGATGGCATCGCCATCGACTTTACCATTGAAGGCGATTATCCTGCATTTGGTAACAATGATGAGCGCGTCGATGAGATTGCCGTGGCATTGACAGAATCCTTCATGAATAAAGTCAAAGCTCAGCCCACTTATCGCAATGCCACACCGACACAATCCATTTTAACCATCACATCGAATGTGGTGTATGGTAAAAAAACGGGGAACACACCCGATGGCCGCCGCGATGGCGAACCCTTTGCGCCGGGTGCAAACCCAATGAATGGTCGTGATGTGTCAGGTTTTGTGGCCGCAGGTGCCTCTGTAGCAAAATTGCCCTATGATGCAGCATTAGATGGCATCAGCTGGACTGCATCCGCAACGCCCGGCGCCCTTGGCAATACGCTTTCTGATCGCGTTAATAATCTCTCTAACTGTTTAGATGGTTATTGCGGCGCCAATGGTTTTCACATCAATGTGAACGTGTTCAATCGCGATACGTTGATTGATGCCATGAATCATCCTGAAAAATACCCACAATTAACCGTGCGTGTTTCAGGCTATGCGGTGAACTTTATTAAGCTTACCAAAGAGCAACAAATGGATGTCATCAACCGCACTTTCCATGTGAAAGCATAACCATTTGATGTCAAGCGGGCATATTTCGGTATGCCCGTTTTTCATGATGAGGCCAATATGACCCACATTCATAAACACATTCCCACCATTCCCATTGAATCCATTGATGAATTGGACTTTGATCCCATCCGTAAACCGCTTGGTGTCATTGCCCCTGCCATCATCAATCATGACAATCAACTCTCAGGCTTTGTCCATTCTGTGGAAACGGGCGCCGCCGTTGATGGCCCCGGTGTACGCTTTGTGCTGTTCACTTCAGGCTGCCAATTTCGCTGTTTGTATTGCCACAATCCGGACACATGGAAACTTCATAATGGCAAACTTCGCACTGTGGATGAGATGGTCAAAGAGATCGGTAAATATGCACGCTTTTTAAAATTTGCAGGCGGTGTAACCTTTTCAGGTGGCGAACCAATGATGCAAGCTCATTTCATTGGCGAGATTGCTTATCGTGTCAAAGAGCAATATGGACTACACATCGCTTTAGACACCCAAGGATTTTTAGCCGGGCACTTAGATGATCAATGGTTTGAGCACATTGATCTTGTGATGCTGGACATTAAGCACATTGATCCCGAAAAATATCTCGCCCTCACATCCCAACCCTTACAACCCACCTTAGATTTTGCCCATCGCTTAGTGCGCATGCATAAACCGATGTGGATTCGTTATGTTGTGGTGCCAGGGCTGACGGATGATTTAACAGACGTTGAGAATCATGCCCATTTTTTAGATGAACTTAAAGCAAAAAGCATCGCTTTACATGGTCATAACCTCATTGAACGGGTAGAAATTTTGCCCTTTCATAATTTAGGTGCCCACAAATGGCAAGCGCTCCATTTAACCTACACCCTCAATGAGACGCCCGCACCGAGTGCTGAATCGTTACACACAATTAAAGAAATCTATAAAAAATATCGCTTACCTGTTGTATAGTTATCCCGTTTTATCACAAAATAGGATCATCTATGGAAATCATCAATTGGATAACGGGACCTTTTAATAATTTTATTTGGTCTTATATTTTAATCATCGGTTTATTGGGTTTAGGGGTTTACTTTTCAATCCGCACACGCTTTGTGCAAATCCGTTTATTTAAGGAAATGCTAAAAGTCACTGTGGAAAAGAATCCTGGTTCTGACGGCGTTTCTGCCTTCCAAGCCTTCACCATCAGTGCCGCAAGTCGAGTGGGCACAGGCAACATCGCAGGTGTTGCACTCGCCATTGCCATCGGCGGCCCTGGCGCCGTATTTTGGATGTGGATCATTGCCATCATTGGCATGGCCACCGCCTTCATTGAAAGCACACTTGCCCAAGTCTATAAAGTAAAAGATGGCGACACTTTCCGTGGTGGCCCTGCATATTACATGGAAAAAGCCTTGGGCTTTAGAAAATTGGGCATTGCCTTTGCCATCTTACTGGCGGTCACCTTCGGCTTTATCTTTAACTCTGTGCAATCAAACACCATTGCCCATTCATTTGCTTCTGCCTTTGGCTTTACTGATGTGCAAATTGGTGTGGCATTGGTGATTTTAACCGCCATCATCATTTTTGGTGGCGTCAAACGCATTGTGAATTTTACACAAGTGATTGTGCCCATCATGGCGGTTTTTTACATTGGCTTGGCGATGTATGTGCTCTTTACTAACATCACAAAAGTGCCAGAAATGTTCATGCTCATTGTCAGCAACGCCTTTGGTTTAAAAGAAGTTGTGGGCGGCGGTATTGGTGTGGCCATCATGCAAGGCGTGCGCCGTGGTTTATTCTCCAATGAAGCGGGCATGGGTTCTGTGCCAAATGCAGCAGCAGCGGCCAACGTTTCTCACCCTGCCAAACAAGGCTTGGTACAAAGTTTAGGCGTATTTTTTGACACCATCATGGTGTGTTCTGCCACTGCGTTCATCATTTTATTATCCGGCTTATACACAAATGTCGAACCTGGCATGGGTGGCGTTGTCTTAACCCAAAACTCATTGGCGTTACAAATGGGCTCATGGGCACAATATTTTGTGGCCATCGCTGTAATGTTCTTTGCTTTTAGCTCCATCATCGGTAACTATTACTATGGTGAAACGAATATTGAGTTCATCAATGGTAACAAAACAGCCTTATTGATCTATCGCTTAGTGGTGCTTGCGATGGTGATGTGTGGTGCATTGATGGAGATGGAATTGGCATGGAACTTAGCAGACGTCTTTATGGGCTTGATGACCATTTTAAATTTAATCATCATCATGATGCTCAGTAGGATTGCCATTTCGGTAGGCAATGACTATTATCGTCAGCTCAAAGAGGGTAAAGATCCTGTATTCAAAGCTTCCTCCATCAAAGGGCTAAAAAATACTGAATGCTGGGGCGAAGAGCAAAAATAATGAATCTTTAGCGATCGATATAAAAAAACCTCAATCAATGATTGAGGTTTTTTCACATGGGGCAAGCTTATTCGCGGCCCATGAATTCGCCCGTTTCTGTATTGACACGGATTTTGGTGCCGTTTTCAATATAGTCAGGCACTTGTACATCAATGCCAGTGGACAAACGCGCAGGCTTGGTGCGTTTTGTGGCACTGCCGCCTTTTAATTCAGGGGCTGTGTCAACAATTTCAAGCACAATGCTTTGTGGCGGTGACAATGCGATTGGCTGATCATCAATCAATGAGACATAATAACCTTCTACGCCTTCAATGATGTAGCCTTTCATGTCTGCCACAATTTTGCTGCTCAATGCATATTGCGTGTAATTTTCCACATCCATAAAGACATAATCTTCCCCATCCATGTAGGAGAAAGTGGCTTCACGTTTGCTTAAATCAACGCTCTCTAAATCATCATCTGCTCGCAAAGACAAATCGACTTTGTGTCCATCTGGGATGGAGAACATCTGAATACGGTAAGTGGTGTTACCACCGCGCGCAGTCGGCGCTGATTTTTCCACTTCTCTGACCACATAGTAAAGACCGTTATGAGCGATCACTGTGTGTCTTTTAATCTCATTTGCCTTCATTACATACCCTTTCTAACAGTTATAAACATTTCGCATGAATCAATGTTGCCGCATGCTGATAAGCCTCTTTGACTTGATCAGGACGGCTGACATGGAAATTCAAATCATGCAAGAAGCCATCGGCTAAACCATAAATGCACGCATGCACAGTGCAACGCTGACCGCGTGCCCAAGCATCCTGCACAATTGTGGTTTGCGTCACATTATACGCTTGCTCAATGGCATTGAGCTCACATAAACGATCCGCACGGGATGGAAAATCATCACACAAGTACAAAGAGTGATCTTCATACACATTGCGCACATGCAGCAACCAGTTATCGGCCAAACCAATGCGATTGCCCATGAGCGCAGCTTTCACGCCCGAACAACCATAATGGCCCACCACCATCACATGTTTCACTTTTAAAACATCAATGGCAAATTGCAACACCGATAAACAGTTAAAGTCGCTGTGCACCACAACATTGGCAATGTTGCGATGGACAAATACTTCGCCAGGACCAATCCCTGCAATTTGGTTTGCAGGCACGCGTGAGTCAGAGCAGCCAATCCATAAATATTCTGGAGCTTGCTGATCCACAAGCGACTCGAAAAATCCTGGGGATTCTTCTTTAATGCGCGCCGCCCAAGCTCTGTTCTTCTCGATGATTTTATCAAATGACATGTTAAATTCCTTGGATTGATGAACTAGCCAATTGATTTGGCGTCGATGTCATAATAATCCAATTTCTTTTTCAATGTCGAGCGCGTGATGCCTAAAATTTCTGAAGCCTTAGACTGATTACCGTTGGTGTACTCTAAAACCTTTTCAAACAATGGACGCTCAACTTCTGATAAAACTAAACGATATAAGTTAGGTGGATATTTGCCATCTAACTGCAGAGAAATTTCATTCAATGCGGTTTTCACAGATTCACGCAAAGGGATATGACTTTTGATTCTGCGTTGTGCGATCATTCTTTGTTACTCCTAAAAACTAAATTACGCTTGCAATCGGTTGATTGTTAATTAACGATGTCAAAATATGGTGTTGTTCATCCCTGCTACGCGCAGACATTAAAGTGGTTCGCCAATCTTTCGCATTGTCAAACCAAGATGAATACCATAGAAGATGTTTACGTGCGACTCGAACACCTTTCTCGTCGCCATAAAGTTCATATAGACCATTGAGGTGCGTATTAATCACCTCAAATATCTCATCATGAGAGGGTCGATATTCTTGATCCTCCACTAGGGAGCGAAAAATCCACGGATTGCCAAAGGCACCGCGGCCAATCATTAAAGCATCGGCACCGGTTGCTTTGAGCACATAACGGGCTTTTTCAACACTGGTGATGTCGCCATTCGCGACCACCGGAATGGAAATTTGGGATTTGATGTGGGCGATGGTTTCATACTCAGCTTCCCCTGAAAAACCATCTTGGCGGGTGCGGCCATGAATCGTCAGCGCTTGAATGCCAACGCGCTCGGCAATGCGTGCGATGTTGAGGGCATTTTTATTCTCATGATCCCAACCGGTGCGAATTTTTAATGTCACCGGCACATCCACAGCATTGACCACCGCGGTTAAGATTTCAGTCACCAAGCCTTCATCACGCATTAAGGCAGAACCTGCAGCTTTCTTACACACTTTTTTTGCAGGACAGCCCATGTTGATGTCGATGATGTTCGCCCCTAAACCGACGTTATAACGCGCGGCATTGGCCATATCTTCTGGCTCAACCCCTAAAATCTGAATGGAGATGGGCAAGCTTTCACCCTCCGTCACCACGCGATTTTTACTCTTGTCAGTGTCCCAGAGATTTTCTTGCGCGTTGACCATTTCAGAGACGGCCAAACCTGCCCCTTGTGCACGGCACAATTTACGAAAAGGAAGGTCTGTAATGCCGGCCATCGGCGCCATAATGTAGGGCTGAGTTAACGTCAGCTCGCCAATTTTCATGCGCGTTTGATTCCGTGTACAAGCGCCCAACCATCGATGGTGTTAAAGGGCTCAACAAAATCAAACCAAGGCGCATAGGCATCTTTGATCATTTGCACATCAGACAATAAAATGCCCGCTAAAATGATGTTGCCCTGCGGTTTTGTCAGGGATGCCAATTTTTCTGCCAAAGCCGTTAAAGGTAAAGCTAAGATGTTAGCCATCACTAAATCGGCAGGTTCTGCTGAAAAATCTTTTGAAAGCACACAGTGAATGTCAATGTGATTGCGTGAGGCATTTTCATGTGTTGCTTTGATCGCTTGTGGGTCGATGTCTGTGGCATCACAACGCACGGCACCCAATGTACGCGCTGCAATTCCTAACACACCAGATCCACAGCCATAATCCACAGCCGTGTGGCCATTGACTTGATCTTTATGATTAGAGAGCCACGTTAAGCAAAGGGCTGTCGAAGGATGCGTGCCCGTGCCAAAAGCCAAACCTGGGTCAAGCATCACGGTTGCACATTCTGGCTCAGGGGGATCTAAATGGGTTGGGCAAATCCATAAGTTTTCGCCAAACTTCATGGGATGATAATGATCCATCCATGAGCGTTCCCAATCGGTATTTTCTAAGTGATTTTCACGAGCCACTGGCAATGCATTGATCTCTGTGGCTAACACAGATGCAACACA
Source organism: Wohlfahrtiimonas sp. G9077 (assembly GCF_002252155.1). Taxonomy (GTDB): domain Bacteria; phylum Pseudomonadota; class Gammaproteobacteria; order Cardiobacteriales; family Wohlfahrtiimonadaceae; genus Wohlfahrtiimonas. The sequence continues at coordinate 47,949 of NZ_NEFD01000006.1, read as the reverse complement.
AGCAAAAATCTCTTTTTCATCACAAGGCTTTTCAAACAAGCCTGTCACCAAGGTCTCTGGCCATAACGGGGTTTCACCTGGCAATGGTTCTAATACTGGATGATCTTCTGCATCACTGTACGTTACAGCAATTGCACCTGCAGTTATAAGCGCCTCATCTAATTGATCTGGTGAATATTGACCAGATTTTAGCGTGAGCTCGAACCATTCATTCACGATGTCACTCCTGAAGTGTCTAATAAAAAGGCAATGAATACTAGCGGATTTTCAGAAGATGTCAAGAAAACATCTTCTGCCAGCATCCGAAAATTGAATACAAATTATACAATAATTCCCGATGAAAAGAATTATTTTATCGATAGAGCAAAAACTTATCCTAACTAAGGTGGGGATTTATTTTTCTGATTAATGCTTCTTGCTCAGGCGATTGCGGTGGTGCTTTAAGGAGGAGGAGATCAAATAATTCAGGGTCCTGCATTTCAAGTAATGCACTGAACATCGCTTTTTCTTCAGCAGGTGCATCTGCATAATGATGATCAAGGTAATGATCAAATAAACGGTCCATTTCACGCATGCCGCGACGAGCACGCCATCTCAATTTTGGCAACTGATCCATAATAAACTCCTCATCAAAACTCAAGGGCGCCATTCTACCACGAATCAAACCATTCTTCCCAGGATTCGACGCACTACATTGTAGATTCAATGTATGTCAAAAAAGCCCTCATCAGAGGGCTTTTGATAGACAACTTGTCGACTATCCGCGACAGGAGACAGATAACACGCGCCCCTTCCGATACACAATGCGGCACTGTTGATTATTGCGTGCCCCACCACACATCGCAGCGGAAATACTGATGTTATTGACCTTACAGCCAGAGAGTGCCCCTTTACTGTTGTAAATCATCGTCATGCGTCCGACAATGGCTTGTGGTGGTGAGGTGAGAATTTTCTCAGTCTGCGCCCCTTTTGCCCCCATTTTTGGCATCACGCCGCGCACTACAGCAGTATCTGGCGCTGCCTTTTGTGAAGGTGCTGCCGCCGGCGGTGCCCGTCGATTATTCGCAGCAACACGTGCATTAACCTGATTGAGGGTTTCAATGCTGCCATCGCCCGTCACCTTATAGCTGTAACGCTTTTGGAAGGTTTCAATGGTTTTCTTTGTTGTGGGACCCATCATGCCATCTGGTTTAAGTTTATAGCCTAATTTCACCAATTGTGACTGAATGGTTTTGAGCGTCTCTTTCTCAAGGGCTTTAACAAGCTCAGGGGTGAGTTTGTCATTGACCGGTAATTTTTGCTCTTTTTTGAACTTCTCAATGGCGCTGTTGGTGGCTTTACCTTGCAAACCATCCACCTTGCCATTGAAGTAACCGAGGGCAATTAAATATGCCTGTACTTTTTTGGTCTGTTCAATCAGTGCCTCTTGCTCTTTAAGCACTTTCACATATGTTTTCACATAATTGGCATTGTTTAAATCACCAAGCACGATCAATAAAATACCAATGTCCAACTCTTGTGGCTCTTTATTGACGGGCAATTGATGTTGCTCACGCAATTTTTTGACAATGTTACGGGTTTTTGGCCCAAGTGTGCCAGTTGGCGCATCCGTCATCAAACCTTTATCAATGAAATAAGTTTGTAGGCGAGTGATGACCGCTGCATTGAGCGCAGCACTCGTATTGCGACCAATTTTACCATCGACACCCAATTTTTTCTCTTTCTGGAAGGCTTTGATCCCTTCAATTAATGCATTGTTATATTCACCATCCACTTCTTCTTTATAAAGTCCAAGCATGGCAAGCATCAATTGTAATTTTAAAGACTCTTCTGTGCCTTTTGGATTAAAGCCCGGCAACCCAACGCCCACAGGTGTTTCTTCCACAACTGTTGCCGTCTCTTCCACCACAGGCTCTGCTTCATCGACTGGGCCTTCATCATCGCCCTCTTCTTCAATGATGCCATCCTCTTCGGTGTTGTCTGCCTCAATGGCAACATCATCCATAGAGCCATCATTAAACATCTGCCCTTCGTTAAAAAGTGTGCTCAATGTCTCTGGCAATAATTGACCTTTAGGCGGCAAATTCACGCTCTCTTCATATGCTTTGAGCGCATTAATGGTGCTGGCACCGGCAATGCCATCAATGTCTTGATCATACAATTTAAGCTGCTTGAGCTTCTCTTGGACTTTTTTCCAAATGTTTTTCTCCAATGGTGATTCCCATTTGGCATCTAAACTGCCCGTGGGCTTTTGTCCGATGGAGGTTTGATACTCTTTGATGGCTTGACGCGTCGATGGCCCCATTTGTCCATCTAACGTGCCCGCAGGGAAACCGGCTAAGGTTAGCCAAACTTGTAAGTTCAATAACTTCCCTTCTTTGGCGTGACTGTCAATCAAAAAGCCCGCCGTCAATGGCTCTTCAATGGTGGATTCAGATTTTTCAGCCTTTTCCACCACATGATCAACGATCGCATTTTCCTGCACCGGCGCTTCAATCGCCACTTCTGGCTTTGGCAACACCACTTTCACATCAGGCGCATTGTTAGGTGCTGCTTTGACGTCATCACGATATTCAACAAGCTGTACAGAAGCAGCCTCAGTGCCTTGCGCCTTGTTCGCTTTTAGATTGTCTTCAGCTTTTTTCAATGCATCGACTTCAGCAATGTTGCTCGCAAATGCGCGTTTGATCGCCACAATGTCCGCAATCGACAAATGACCCGTCACCGGTAATTTTGATTCTGTTTGAAAGGCTTTCAATGCTCGGCTTGATGCACTGTTCCATGTGCCCGTAATGTTTTGTGAATTGGGCTCAAACAACAGCTCTTGCAAAAAGCGAATGCCCTCTTCTTCTAAATGGGCATACCAATCGGGCGTGATTTTAGGATTTTTCTCAAGGCCACGGGTGGTTTGATAGCTTAAAATGGCCTCTTCTAACCCTTTATCATATGTCCCTTTTAAATTGAAATTGGTTGAATTGACAGGAATGCCCAGCAGTAAAAACCACAAACGGATACGCTCGATCATCTCTTTAGAGACGCCAGAGCTCACCTTTTGAGACAACAGCCATTTTTGCACCTTCGGATCATCATTGAGCACAGCATAATCATAGAGCGTAAAGCCATTGTCATCCGTTGTTTTTAACAACTCAGGATCTTGCTTCATCTCAGATTTCACACCATTCAAAGATGAGGATGACACTGTGGTGAATACATCTCTTTCTGTCTTTGAAAAGTTCAAAAAGATCGGAATCACCAGCAGCACTGCCACCCAACCATATTTCAAATATTTGTTCATATTATTCCTTAATTGTCGGAATGAGCCCTTTACGCAATAGTACCAATAAGAGAGAGATGGCAGCCGGTGTCACCCCTTGAATGCGAGACGCTTGGCCAATGGTTTCTGGCTGCTGACGCGTCAATTTTTCGCACTGCTCACGCGATAAGCCTTTAATTGCGGCATAATCAACATTCTCAGGCAGTTTTGCCTCCTCAAATTTCTTATTGCGTGCAATCTCTTCGATCCCGCGTTTGATGTAGCCTTCATATTTGGTTTGAATCACCACATCGTCAATGGCAATGCGGGAAATGTCACTGAATTCTGGCGCATTGGGCAACGATTCTAAAGCTTCAAATGTCACTTCAGGGCGTTTTAATAAGGTGATCGCACGCATGTTGTGCGGCATCACCACAGATGTTTTTTCTTGCAACGCTTGACCTTGCTCTGAATCTTGCACCACCATCCAATCATTGAGGCGGCTTTCTGCCACGGCGCGATCTTCATTCTTACGCACAAAGCGCTGCCATTGATCTTCGCCCACTAAACCAAGCTCATAACCAATTGGTGTTAAGCGCTCATCGGCATTATCCTCACGCAAAATTAAACGATATTCTGAGCGCGATGTGAACATGCGATAAGGTTCTTGCACGCCTTGCGTGATCAAGTCATCGAGCATCACACCAATGTAGGATTCATGACGCATCGGATACCATTCATCTTTACCCAAATAGTTGCGCGCGGCATTTAAACCAGCAATGAGCCCTTGTGCGGCCGCTTCTTCATAACCGGTTGTGCCATTGATTTGCCCTGCAAAATATAAGTTTTTAATGGCTTTGGTCTCTAGGGTGAATTTCAAATCACGCGGATCAAAGAAATCATATTCAATGGCATAACCTGGGCGCGTGATGTGTGCATTTTCAAGCCCTGGAATGCTGTGGACTAAATTGATTTGCACATCAAATGGTAAACTTGTGGAAATACCATTGGGATAATATTCATAAGTGGATAAGCCTTCAGGCTCTAAAAAGACATGGTGACGATCTTTATCGGCAAAGCGCATGATCTTATCTTCCACCGACGGACAATAACGCGGACCGACGCCTTCAATCACACCTGCATACATCGGCGAGCGATCTAAACCACCGCGAATGATGTCATGGGTGCGTTCGTTGGTATAAGTTGTCCAGCAAGAAATTTGACGCGGATGCGGCAACGCTTCACGCAAATAAGAGAAATATGGGACAGGATCATCACCTTTTTGCTCTTCCATGCCAGAAAAATCAATGGTGCGACCATCAATGCGTGGCGGCGTACCGGTTTTTAAACGGCGAATGTTTAAAGGCAATTCGCGCAATTTTTTTGCCAATGTGTTAGAAGGTGGATCGCCCATGCGGCCACCTTCATAATTGTTCATGCCAACGTGAATCAGACCAGAGAGGAATGTCCCTGCCGTTAACACCACAGAATGTCCATGAAAGCGGATGCCCGATTGTGTCACCACGCCGACAATTTTATCCCCTTCTACGAGGAAATCATCTGCCGCTTGTTGGAAAATGTAGAGATTTTCTTGATTTTCCACAAAGCTACGAATCGCCGCACGATACAATGCACGGTCAGCCTGTGCACGTGATGAACGCACCGCGGGCCCTTTAGATGCATTTAAAATACGAAACTGAATGCCGCCTAAATCGGTGGCTTTTGCCATCACACCGCCGAGCGCATCGATCTCTTTGACGATCTGCCCCTTCCCGATACCGCCGATGGCAGGATTACAACTCATCTGCCCAATGGTCTCAATATTATGTGTTAACAATAAGGTTGGCACGCCCAATCTTGCAGAAGCCATCGCAGCTTCTGTCCCGGCGTGTCCGCCACCGACTACAATTACACCAAAATGTTTAGGAAAGTCCATATTTAATTACATCTAACGTTAAGCAAAGTCGCTATCTTAGCAGTTTTATGCATAAATCCCAATAAGCTGATCATACATTTACACAATCTAAGGCCCCGATGATTAAGGCGCAAGGCCAAAATACTTCATCAAATCTTTATACAACATTTTTGCACTGAGTTCATAGCCTTTCGGTGACAAATGCACCAAATCCGGGCGCCCTAAATCATGGCTGACCCAGCGCTCCATGCTGCATTTTCCGCCCATTGCTTTTTGCCAATCCCAATACAAAACGCCTTCCGACTGCGCAACGGCGCGTTGAATTTTCTTCACTTGCTGATAAGAAGGTGGCTGTTTATCGCTGCATTCACGCGTGCTGTTGCCATTTTTAATGGAATCTGATGCGCCCACCAATAAAATGGCAGCATTCGGTAAGGTTCTGCGCACCGTTTGAATGCTGTTGTGTAGGTTTTTGCGATACTCTTTTTCATCGAGCGTGTCATTAAACGCTTCATTGGTGCCGTACTCTAAAATGACCAAATCACTGGATGTGGCAGCCAGTTCATCGAGCCACTGCGGCGACCATTTGTTCCAAATCGATTGCTGCGCGCCATTGGTGCCAATGCCGGAGAGAATCACGCCCGGTTTTTGATAACGCTGTAACCACATGCCACCAATTTGCGCCGCTTCGTCAATGGCATCGATTTTAAAGGGTAAATAGGTCAACAGATCAATCATCTGCCAGCCATTCGATGGATGGGACAATAAACCATCTGAAACGCGCACGCGGTTTTGCATGTCTTCAACTGCAATCGCTTCAGGCTTTGTGCTTTTGACCATCAAACGTACATTCCACATACCGCGCGTCAATTCCACCTGATTGAGGGTTGCCAATAGACTGCTGCCCTTACGAAGGGGCTTGGCCACATAGCCACCCATCGGGAAATCCAGATCACTGATGTTGCGACTGCTCATCACTTCCCAGTTCGATGGCTGCCAAGACATGAGCGCATGGCGCTGACCTTTAACCTGCATCGGCGTCACCCAACCAATGCCCGCATTGCCAAATTTATCCTGCATCAATTGACGCAGTGGATCTGTAAAGAAATCCGCCGCCGTATGAGAGTCACCAAATTGCGTAATCGTCACCACTGAATTTTTGTATTGCAACAAATCGCGCATTTTTGACTTCAATGCACCGCCATTGCGGTCGCCAAAGTCCTCAATGCCCGGGCCTTGCTCGCGCAAAAAGTTATCATTCGATGCATCGGTGCTTTGACAGCCCAATAAACATCCCACTAATGTTGTCACCAAACAAGCTTTGGCAATATTAATCATTTTGTTTCCTCTGCGGTTGATTCTATGGTGAGTTCCTCAATGATGCGATCTGCCAGCATCTTTTGACCCCTCACTGTAAAATGGATGCCATCATCCGTTCTTACTTTAGCATTTCCTTGCGCGGTTTTTGCATAAGCACTGTATTTTTCTTCGCTGCACCCAAGCAAATCATACGTCGGGATGAAATGCCCATGAAAACGTTTGACCTCATCGGCATACAAGCCATTTAAATAAATCACATCTTTATGGAGCTTCGTTTTACGCATACACGGCACGCCAAGCCACACCACAGGAATTTGTTTACTCTGCGCGGCCTTTAAAATGCGCTGAATGCGCTCACGATACGCTGCTTCCCAAGCATCACTTTTAAAGCGCAGATAATATTTTTGCCCCTTGATCGGAAAATCCCATGGATCATTCGGCCCTAAAAAGACAAACATCGCTTTAATGTTCGGATTTTTTTGTAATGTCTCTTCCACCACTTGTGGCCAGTTAAAGAATTTGGGATACGATAAACCAGTGCTCTGTTTACTTAAATCAATGCCGCCGATTTTATGCGCTTTATAGAGCATTTGTTGCACTTTTGGCGCCACGCCCTGCATCAATGAGTCGCCCACAAAAAAGAGCTGATCCCCTTCGCTGAGCACAATCTCTTTCGGCGTTGCAATGGGCGCGTCTTTTGCATCATGACTCTGCGTTTCTCGCTCATGCAAAGATTCGAGCACAATGGCAGGTGCGATGGCCGCTGTTTGCACTTTAGCATCTACCAAAGATTCCTCGGGCGCTTCTTCAACTGCATGGCTGATGGTTGTCTCTACCGCTTCTGGCGCTGTGATTTCTGACGCACTCAACTCAGCTTCAGCCGTAATAACCTCAATTTCTTCAATGGGTTCTTGTGCTTCTTCTGATGCTTCTCCTGGTGCTTCTTTGGATGCTTCTTCTGTCAGAATTACAGCCGATTGACCCGTCCACCATTGCTCTAATCGCACAATGGGTGAATCTGTATGATGGGTTTGCGTCCAATAAGTGTTGATGGAGGATTGATAGCAATAAAAAACGCCCGCGATCGTCACCATCAAGACATAAAAGGTTCTTAAAATGATCATGGCTCGCTCCTAAAAACTGGCATAAATGAATTGCGGAATGCCTGAGGGCGCCCAATCAATCACAAGCACAAGCACCACGATCAGGACAAAAGGCAATACCGTCCAATGGATCATATGCACGATGTTTTCTATCCACACAATGGCTTTTAACAGCCAAGGATACACATAATAAACAAGCACGCAGGCCACTAAAATGCCTAAAGTATCAAGATGATTCATGACATCGCCATAGTTATTCACCATTGCTAATGCATAATCACCGGCATCACTTAATGTGGCACTTCTGAAAAAGAGCCAACCTAAGCAGACATAATTGAACATCAAAAAGCGCGCTAAAAATGGTGAAAAGCGACTGATGCCATTTTTTTTCCAATAGCGATCCCCCACATTAAGGGCAACGGTGCCAACACCATGAATGACGCCCCAAATGACAAAAGTGAGGGTTTCACCATGCCAAATACCGGAGAGTACCATCGCAATCAATACATTGATCTGCGTGCGCGTAAAGCCACCGCGGCTACCGCCAAGCGGAATGTAAATGTAATCGCGAATCCATGTGGATAAGCTGATGTGCCAACGCTGCCAAAATGCCTTTAAATTGGTGGCCATGTATGGCACATTGAAGTTTTGCGGCAAACGAAAACCTAACAAAAGCGCAATGCCCGTCACCAAATCGGTGTAACCTGAGAAATTAAAGTAAATCTCAAAAGCATATGCCCATAAACCCAAAATCAGATCAAACGAGTGATGAGCACTTGGGTTATCAAACACGGGCTTAACATATTCATAAGATAAAAAAGCGCTCAACCAATAAACTTTAATCACGGCGCTGACAATTAAGATCATCGCACGCGTCGGCTCAAGCACGGTCCGCGGCGTTTGTTGCTGAATTTGGGGTAAAAATACGGTGGCACGATTGATGGGGCCTGCAATCACGCTTGGGAAAAAGGATAAAAAGAGCGCAAAATCAAAAAAGCTAACAGGCATCTTCTCTTCTTGATGATAGAGTGACACCAAATAACTGATGGAGTGAAAAGTGTAAAATGAGATGCCGATTGGCAATAATATCTCAGCAACGGGCGGCGATAAATCAATGTTCCATGCTGCAAGCTGGCGCATGAATTCGGCAATGAAGAAATTATAATATTTAAATACCGCAAGGTTACCAATGGCCGCCACAATTGCGATCGTCAACCATAATTTGCGATGTGGGCTATAGGCAATGCCTGTGGATAAGAGATAGATCACCACTGTATATGCCCCAAGAATGAGGGCAAAATCAACATTAAAGAGTGCGATTAATACATAACTGACGATCAATAACAGGGCATTTTGAAGTGCAGGTACAAGGCGCAAACACCAGTACAGCACAAAAAACGGCACAAAAGCCGCCGCAAATTCAATGGATAAATAACTCACTTGGAACCTTAATCTATTTTTGTAATGGCAACGCTATAGCGCCATGAGTATGGCGCTTGGCAATTCTAGCATTTATGTGACAGATTGCACGGTTAATTCGCCCTATTCGTGGATGATCATTGTACGCACATCATAACCCTGCTCTGTGGCGGTTTTTAAGTAATCCTCAATCACCGCAGGATCAATGGTGGGCGTGCGCGCTAAAATCCATAAAAATTCCCGTGATGGTTCGCCCACAAGCGCCACTTGATAATCCTCATCAATGCGCATCACCCAATAATCGCCTTTAGTGAAAGGGATCCAGCGCAGGTATTTTGGTAAAAAGCTCACCTTTAGTTCACTGCCGATGGCATTTTGTGGATAGGCCATCGCTTCTGCAGTTTTCCATTCACCATTATCCATTTGACAGCGGTTCGTCACACCGATATTTTGCGCAACCTTCTCATAATGGGCTTGATTTCCTTTCACGCACGCTTTTTGAAAGCGATTGGGCAAACGCGCGATTTCATACCATGTGCCAAGATAGCGATCAACATCAAACTGCTTCACCGATTGAACAGGTGCAGCATTGTCTGCCAATGCCGTTGAATGATGGATCATCAATAATCCCATCACCCCAAATATTTTTAATAAAGCTCGCATGATTCCTCCAATAGTCATTGTGTGATTCATTTTTTAAATTCATATGACCATTCATAACACTGATATTGCGCGAGATCAAATCAATCTGATATTCTGCGGCGTTCGCCAGAAAAAAGTCGCTGGCCATACACAACTAAAAAGGAGTTAATATGGAATCACATCACGACGATCGACTTAAACAACAGGTCATTAAAAAGGCCTTCATCCGCTTAATGCCGGTGTTATTGTTTGCCTATGTTTTGGCCTACTTAGACCGCGTCAATATCAGCTTTGCGGGGCTGACCATGATGGAAGATTTAGGCTTATCCGCTAAATTATTCGGTTATGGTACAGGCATCTTCTTCATCGGTTACTTTTTGTTTGAAGTGCCAAGCAACCTTTTACTCACAAAATTTGGGGCACGCCGCTGGATTTCACGCATCATGATCACATGGGGCTTAGTGTCTGCATGTATGGCATTTGCCGCAGGCGATGTGAGCTTTTTAATCATGCGCTTTTTGTTAGGCGCCGCAGAAGCAGGCTTTTTCCCTGGGATCATTTTGTATTTAACCTTCTGGTTTCCACAAGAGTACCGCGCACGCATCATCTCTGTGTTCATGCTCTCCATCCCCCTTTCTCTTGCCGTGGGCGCACCGCTCTCCACAGCATTATTAGGATTAAATGGCATCGGTGGTTTACATGGCTGGCAGTGGTTATTCATCATCGAAGGGATTCCCACCGTGCTTGTGGGTTTGCTCTTCTTATTTGCCATGCCAGATCGCCCGAAAGATGCCAAATGGTTATCTTCTGAAGAAAAAACATATCTACAAGGTGTTTTAGATCAAGAGAGCGCAAGCATCGCAAAAAAAGCAGGCACGCACTTCTCCCTTGCCTTAAAACATCCGATTGTATGGATTTTGGCCATCATTTACATCTCAAACGTGACGGCAAACATTGGTCTGTCGAGTTTTTTACCACGCATCATTAAAGAACAAGGCACCTTTACAAACATGCAAATTGGCTGGATCACCTCCATTCCCTATTTTGTGGGCGTCCTTGGCAGCTTAGCCTTTGGCTTTTTAACCGATAAATTTAAAGCGCCATTCTTATTGTTATTGGTGGCGATTTTATTAACTGGTGTGGGCTTAGTAGCCGCAGGTTACCTCTATGCACAAACGGCCGTTGCCATGGCCATCATTGCTGTGTCTGTAGCGGGCATCGGGATTTATGGCTTTAAAGCGCCATTTTGGTCATTGCCTTCCATGTTTTTAACAGGTGCTGCTGCCGCAACCGGCATTGCGATGATCAACTCCATCGGTAACTTAGGGGGCTTCATTGGCCCTTCTGTGATCGGCTTGGTGCGTGATGCAACCGGCAGTTATGCCGCAGGTTTGTACTTCTTAGGTGGTTTAAGCATTTTCGCTTCCCTCCTTTCCATGTTTTTAATGGCCAAATACGCCAAATCCACTGATGCATAATCAGCGATGATACAAAAAAACTCACGCACCGATCATGATGCGTGAGTTTTTTAATGCCAGGTTCATTTAATGGGTTTTGACCACCGTGATTGTCCAGGCTGCATCGCCAATTTGCGCATAATCTTTGACGGTATAATTTGACTCAGCTGCCCAGCGTGGAATGGCTTCTGTGCCTTGCGTACAATCAAACTCAATTTTAAGCTCATCCCCCACGGATAATGTTTTGATTATATCTTTCGCTTCCAACAACGGAAATGGGCACACCATACCGAGGGATTTTAATTCATACACTGCCATATATTTCTCCTTAATGTTTCTAAATAGTCATTCAATTGATCATGCCGCAGCGGTTTTAAGTGCCACTTGGCGTGGGCGTACATACACAAAGTAAGCGGCAATCCATACCCCAAAAATAGTAAACAACAATCCTAACCAACCTTGCCACGTCATGATTGAGGTGTTGGTCAATCCATTGCCAATCGTGCAGCCACCTGCAAAGCCGGCACCAAAGCCCATCAAAATGCCACCCAAACAACTGGTGATGAGGATATTGGCACTGGGGACGCGCCATTTAAATTCACGGCTGCCCTTTGCCGCAATCCATGAGCCAATGAAAATGCCAAGCACTAAAAATACGCCCCAATCGATCACACCAGCATCACCGGTGACCAAAAAGCGCACGATATTGGCAGATGGCGTTGTGATGCCAAGCCCACCGCTTCTGCCGGATGCTGTGCTCAATGGCCAAGCGATCAAAGCAATCACACCGATGACGGCGCCAGCCACAAATGGATGCCAGCGTTTTTCAAACAATAGATGGGCGATGCCTGTGCGCTGCGCCGGTAAACTTGGCACGACCACTTTTGGGCGGCAAAGATGGCGCGTCACTAAAACTGTCGTCACCACAACCAATACAGCAATCAATGCCCATTGTGGGACATGCAACGTGTCTGCCACTGAGTTATTGATCAATGTGGTGCTTTTTGCATCGCTATAAAAATCTTTTAACGCACCATATTTCACCACTGCCGCGGACAACATATAAAAAATCAACGCAATCCAACTGCCAATTAAGCCTTCGGCTGCGCGGTACCATGTGCCAGTTGCACAGCCGCCCGCCAAGACAATTCCGATGCCAAACACTAAACTGCCGCCAATCACACTGATGAGTGAGACATCTTTAATGGCAATTGACAAATGCCCTGTTTCCACCAAGGCATAAACGCCCACCGCTTGCACAGAAATCGCGATCAAAAATGCATAGAGCAATGTGTGGTTGCGCGTTAAATAAATGTCGCGAAAACCGCCTGTCATACAAAATCGGGATCGCTGCAAGATAAAGCCAAACAACGCACCCACCAATAATCCACTGAACATCCTCTTCTCCTCCACTTGTCATCATTTTTATTGAGCCGATTCACATCGTTCAAAATTTATAGCACCCTGTGTGACAGATGGCAAGAAATATTTTTAATTACATATATGTTTAGTATGTTAATGCGATTAAAAGACACATAAAAAAATCCCCAAGCATGGCTTGGGGATTGATATATCTTGATGGATTATTTACGGCTTAATGTAGGCAAAGCCTTGATGCTGTAAACGTGCCAATGTCATCACAGCCGCCGGCACTATGGTGATGCAATTTGGTAACATGGATGCGCTAATCTCAAAGCCATTCATCGAGTTTTGGCAGATGTTCAGCATCACACCTAAAGCTGCAAGATCTGCAAATTTTGAAGCATACTCCGCCGCTAAATACCCTTTCACAGCCGCACCATTGGCAACGATGCGAATGTCATACGGCTCATCCAACCCTTTGATGAGATTGTTGACATTGGCCATCACGCGCGGCCATTTGTCCAACTCATCAATGTGAAAAACCACGTTAAATGCAGTCATGATGACTCCTCCAGAAAGTATGTTCTGCACAAATTGTAACAAATTTCCTGCTTGTGGCGTAGTCATCGCACATCATGTTAAGCGTCTTTTATGTTGCCATTTTGTAGTTTTTTGTCAAAAAAAAACCTTTTTTGACCATCAACACCCTTTTATTTTTCCAAAAATCATTTTAAATGGATTTATTTTCACCATAATTTTTACTTAAACACCCATTATTTTATGAAAATAAAAAACAACAAAACCACCTAAAACACAACATAAATAGCTATTAAAGCCAATAAAATACATCATCATTCACAATAAATTTAAACTTAAACATTAAATATTGTTTGACAATTTTTTATATTCTCAGATACTACAAAATAGCTCCATTTTAAAGACAACATCACAAATGCGGTCTTTAAAGAATCACAATAAATCCAAAGATTACTGGCGCTAACCACCTGAATAACAGGATAACTACATAATGAATGATTGATAACAATGAGGAGGATGCTATGTCTGATAGCACAGATCAACAGCATGACGGTTTGACGTACCAGCAGTTCATCGCCATCGAGGAGATGCCTGAGTTTAATCACTTTGTTCGCCGTAAGAACATCTTTTTATTCTCTGTCACGGGCAGTTTTTTATTCATCTATATTTTGTTGCCCATTTTGGCGTTTCAACCCTTTTTGCAAACCCCAGTTGTGGGCGCAATTACTGGGGTTTGGTTCTATTCTGCCGGTCTATTTTTAATGACGATCGTGTTGTGCACGCTCTATGTGCGTAAAGCGAGTCAATTTGACCGTGAATCTGCGGCTGTTTTACAAAAATTTGAAGAGATGAAAGGAGGTCAGCCATGAATTGGATCTCCATCAGCTTCTTTTTAGCCATTGTGGGGCTCACTTTGGTGGTGACGTACATCGCCGCGCAGCGCATGAGTTCAGCAAAAGACTTCTACACCGCAGGCGGCGGTTTAACCGGCTGGCAAAATGGCTTTGCGATCGCGGGGGATTATCTCTCTGCGGCTGCATTTTTGGGCGTTTCTGGCGCGATCGCTTTAACGGGCTTTGATGGCTTTTTCTTCTCGATTGGTTATGTTGTCGCGAACCTTGTATTGCTCTATGTGATCGCCGAACCGATGCGCAACCTTGGCAAATACACATTGGCCGACATGCTCACGGCGCGCTTTAATGAAAAACGCGTGCGCGGCGTGGCAGCCGGCGGCACCATCATCATCGTGATTTTATACATGATCGCCCAATTGGTGGGTGCAGGCGCATTGATCAAGCTTTTATTTGGCATTGATTATTGGATTGCGGTATTGATCGTGGGCGTGATGATGACAACCTATGTACTCTTTGGCGGCATGACGGCAACCTCATGGGTGCAAATCATCAAAGCGGTCTTATTGCTCTTTGGTACAGGCTTATTGGCGGGCTTGGTGTTCCATAAATTTGGCTACTCCATCACGCATATGTTCGACACCATTGCGAAAGACAATGGCGAATCCTTCCTCATTCCCGGCATGAAGTACTCAAGCTCCATTGACTCGATCTCCATGATGATGGCGCTGGTGCTCGGGACATCGGGATTGCCCCACATTTTAATGCGTTTTTTCACGGTGAAAGATGCCAAAACGGCACGCGCCTCCATCTCATGGGCAACGTGGATCACCACCATTTTCTTCTCTTTGACCATCTTTTTGGGCTTTGGGGCATTACACTTTGTGGGCATCGAGAGCATTTTAGCGGAAAGCAAAGCGGGCAATACCGCAGCGCCGCTCCTTGCTAAGTATTTGGGCGGTGAAGTGTTGATGTCTTTCATCAGCGCAGTCGCCTTTGCAACAATTTTAGCGGTGGTTTCAGGGCTTGTTTTGACGGGTGCATCCGCCATTTCCCATGACATCTATGCAGAGATCATCAAAGATGGCAAACTCAGCTCAGGACAAGAAGTGGCAGCCGGTCGTTTAGGCTCCATCGCCATTGCCATTCTTTCCATCTTCCTTGCCCTCTTTGCGCAGAATTTAAACGTCTCTTTCTTGGTGTCCTTTGCCTTCTGCATTGGCGCATCGGCAAACTTACCGGTGATTTTATACACCATCTATTGGAAGGACTTTAACTCAACAGGCACGGTCGCTGCGATCGCAACAGGTGTCTTATCCTGCTTAATCTTAGGGGCGATGGGGCCAAACATCTGGTCAGAATCAGGGCATGCCATTTTCACAGGTGCACCATTGGTGGATTTAGCCGTACCTGCCATCATCACCATTCCCCTTGGATTTTTAGCGGGCTTTATTGGCGCTAAATTGGGCGCAAAGCGACACAATACGGCAGAGGCTTATTCCCTTTACCGTACCATTCGCGTCAAAGCCAATACAGGCGCGCGGATGTGTTAAGGCGCAAGCCCTGCCGCCTGCATTAATAATTTGGTGATTTTAGCTAAGCCATACATAAATACAGCACCTCCGACCCATAAACCAATCAACCAGAGCCATTGGCTCTTTTTAGAAGGTTTATGAGCGGTGTCGGGGGTGCGGGTATTGTCGTCTGTCGTCATTGCGAGCCTTCTTTACCGAATGATTGTCAGGAATGAAAGGCTTTAGTATACATCAATTCAAAAACCAACCGGCGATGCTTTCACGCGTGGTTTGTGTGGGTAAAACTTCATGGGGAAAGGCTTCAGAGAGAAAAAACACCATGCGCCCTGCAATGGGCTCAAGTGTGATGAGTGGATTGTCTTGCTGATCATACACCACCAATTCCCCGCCATCGCCCACTTGCCAATCTTCATTGAGATACAACACTGTGGTGATTTTGCGGCGGCTTTGGGCACGCGGATTGTCATTGTGCTTGTGGTAAAAAGCCCCTTTCGGATAGCGACAAAAATGGGTTTCAAACTCTTTTAATCCCATATAGAGCGCCGCATTCACGGCTAAACGCACCGCATCCATTTGATCTAAATATCGCGCGATGGCCTCGCCCATTTCAGGATCTAACCACACCGTCAAATCGCCGCGCACATTTTTATTATTTTGCAATGAGCTTTGATGACCGATGCGCGCTGCCTGTAAGGCATCTTCTGGAATGGCTGCTTTAATGGCCGCAATGTCAGATGAGGATAAAAAATCGTCCCAGACATACCAACCACATGTTGTTAAAGCATCTAAAAGTTTATCAATTGTCATGGCATTAATATCCGTCGATGAATGGATCCCTCTTATACTGACAAATGCACCAAAATTACAATTTAAAACTTAAATGTATCACAATTATTTATGGATTATTTCATTATCTTATATGACAAACATTGTGCCATGCTGTGCCTTTGAACACAGAAAAAATCGCCACTTTTTAAAAAGGCTGCCAAAAATCATCCTCTGGCAGCCTGAATATATTATTTTTTTTATTTATGTAACGGGTAAAATCGCATAAATAATCAGCAACTTAAGCGAATAAATTTTGCGCATGCTGCTCTTATGATTCGGCAATGATGCCAACTTCTAACAATTTAGGACAAAAGAGCGAATCATCATGATATGTGACCACCAATTTATCCGTCGAGCGCGTGATGGCGACATACAACAATTTGGCCTCCTCTGACAATTCACCATTGTGCTTATAAGGTCGCCCCACCGATGGAATGCACACAAAGGGAAACTCTAATCCTTTAGACGCATGCATGGTGATAAAACGCACGCCTTGCATATTGTTATCTTCTGTGGCGATTGGCACACTTTTAAAATGGCAAACCTTTTTAATGTCATTGCTGAAAAATTGATAACGATGGATCACCGCCATTTCATGCCACGGGCGACCATTTTTATGCTCATTGACCATCGCTTCGACAATATAGTTCGCCTCTTTGAGATAATCATGATTGGCAATGCGCATCACCAAAGGTTTAGTCCCTTTACGCCCTGCACTGTTCGGCTCTAACAATGGCACAGCATCTTCATCGCCTTCATAGGCAATGTAATGGTCAGAAAAGCGCTTGGCAAAATCAAGCACCGTACATGGATTGCGGTAATTGGTGCGTAAAATCGTGGTGCGGCCTCTGGCATTGATGCCAACACTTGAGAAGGTTTTGATCTTTTTCTTATCCACGCCATAGATGGATTGAGCATCATCATACAAAATGAGCAACGTTTCAGTATGATCTAGCATTTGCACCATGATTTTAAACCAATCGGCCTCAAAGTCATGGCCTTCATCAATCAATACAGCGGCATATTGCTGCCTTGGCAAGGTTTTATTTTCTAAATGATTCAGCACTGATGTCACCATCATTTGGCAATACAGATCCGTGCTCTCTTGTTTAGGTGGCTTTTGACAACCGTGCTTTTGTAACTGTGCACCGCACCATGCATGAAAGTTGTGCACATGCACTTTATCACTTAAGTTTTTAGCCTCAAAATACAAGGCCAAATCATGCGCCAATGATTTGTTGTAACACACCACCAAAATCGGTTGCGTGGCACTTTTGGCCAAATACTCAGCGCGATACTTTAAAATCACCGTTTTGCCTGAACCGGCCACGCCATGAATGATTCGGTGCCCAACGCCAAGGCTGCGTGCCAATTGCTCTTGCTGAAGATCCATCACTTTTAAAATGCCCATGGATTCTGTGCCTTGCGCTTCTAGCATCTCATCGGGCGCAAACAGCTCTGTTTGCTTTAAGGGAATGCAGATTTCCGGATACAGTGTCCCACGGATGCGCTGAATCAAAGCATCGTTGAGCTTTGTCTGCATTTGAAAGGGCAACATGCCCCAAAGCTGCGCCGCAAATTGTGCGGGATCTGCACTTTCATACATCTCATCACTGCAAATGACCAAATGCTCTGGCAACACGCGATCAAACTCTGCATCGCGATACATTTTGCGCGTAATGTTCGTCAGCACAACGCCCTCGCCATAGGCAATGCGATGCTGTGCTAAAAAACCTGCCCCCAATTGTTTAACGATCTCGCGTCTACTGCGTTTGGCTTGTTCTAAAGGATTTTCCTTCAAAACCTCCGGCACATTGCGCAGCGCCACATGTAAACGTGAGAAAATCTCAATGTTATTAATTGTCCAATCTTTGACTTCCAGCACCAATAAACCACGTTCTGGATGAAAAAGCACAAAATCAGGATAATAACCATGAATCGGAATGTTGAACCAACAGATGGTGTCATCATCGAGTTTGTCTTGTAGGCGTTTTGCGAAACGATTTTCCCCCGCGGTCATCGACCCTTCTGAGCTTTTAATGGTGGGTATAATAAAGGCCATAATGTCTCTTTTTTTTATTGTTAGATGAATGTGTTTTTTACATTATAAACATAAAAAAACCATTTCAAAATCTTGAAATGGTTTTTGTGCTTGATCAGCACTTATTTTTTCTCATTGAACATCTCTTTGATAAAATCCACTTCGCCCGTTTCCACTTTATAGAACGCACCAACAATGCCAATTTCACCGCTGTCATACATCTCTTTTAAGACGGTGCTTTTTTCTAAAATGTGATCAATGGTGTATTCCACATTGTGAAAAGCCACTTTATCCACCGCTTCTTTCGATTTGATGTCAAGATCGGCATGATGCACTTTAACATGCTCAATCGATGGCTGAACTTTTGCCAAAAGATCCGTTAAATGTCCCAATTTAGCCCCCTTACAAGCGCCCGTAATCGCCCCACAATGGGAATGACCCAGCACCACGATCAATTTTGAGCCCGCCAATTTACAGGCAAACTCCATCGAGCCGATGATGTCATCATTGAGCACATTGCCCGCGATGCGTGCGCTGAAGATGTCGCCAAGACCTTGGTCAAAGATCAACTCCGCAGAGGTGCGGCTATCAATACAACTTAAAATGATGGCAAATGGAAATTGCCCCGCTTTGGTCTCATTCACTTGCTCTAACAAGTTGCTGTGAGCTTTAAGGTTCGCGATGAAGCGCTTGTTGCCCTCTTTTAAAAACGACAAAGCCAATTGTGGCGTTAAAGATTTCTGATCTTCTACGTTGTGTAATCTCATGTTTAACTTCTTCCTAGTTGGGGTAATTCAGTACAAATTAGAAAACATCTCAACTGCAATCAATGATCAAACAGTCTACTCTGATTTTTCCCCTGATCGGGCGAATGGAAAAAAATCCTACAAATTTTGCACACTTTTTATACAGTCATCGTGCGCATCATTCAAAAAAAAACCGCTGACAACAGCGGTTTTTCCTCACTTAACAGCCCACCAATTTTTCAATCGTGGACAATAAGCCTTTAACATGCTCAAAGCGCGTGTGCGGATTTAAGAGTGTCATTTTTAGCGTCACAATGCCATCGCGGCGCGTAATGCCTAGATTGGCATGCCCTTCATCAAACAAAAGCTGGGCAATGTAGCGATGGGTTTTTGTGCTGTCTTTACCGCCTAATGATTCAGGCTTGATTCTAAAGAGCACACTGGCAATCTGTGTTGAATTGACGAGCTCAAAATGCTCAGACTCATCCACATATTTTGCCACTTGTTGCGCTAAATCCACAGAATAATCCACCATGTCACCATATTGCTGAGCCCCGATGCTTCTCAAACTCATCCAGAGTTTGAGGGCATCAAAACGGCGGGTGGTTTGAATGGATTTGCTCACCAAATTCGGCACGCCTTCCAACTCATCTTCCACAGGATTGAGATAATCATCGTGGCGACGAATGAGCTCATAATTTGCGCCCTCTTTTAACACAAATGCACCACAACTGATGGTTTGTAAAAATTGCTTATGAAAATCAAGCGCAATTGAATCGGCGTGCTCAATGCCCGCTAAACGGTCACGATATTGATGAGAAAAGAGCAAAATGCCGCCCCATGCCGCATCCACATGCAGCCATGTTTGATGCTGCTTGGCAAGCGTTGCAATGCCTGACAGATCATCAATGGCGCCTGTGTCCGTTGTGCCGGCAGTGGCCACAATGGCAAAGGCTTTACGACCTTGTGCGGCCAAATCGTCTAAAGTATCCGCTAAGGCATCCACCATAATGCGACCGCCATCATCACAGGGCACAGAAACCACGCAACTCTCTTCAAAGCCTAGCAGCAACACCGATTGCTGCACAGAGAAATGCGCCTGCTCAGAGCAGATCACCGCCAATGAACTTTTGCTGTATTGCGGGAAGGTTTTCAAGCAATATTCGCGGGCCAATAATAAACCCATAAAATTGCTTTGCGTGCCGCCACTTGTGAAGATGCCCGCATCGCCCGCAGGATAACCAATGATGCGGCGAAGCTCGGTAATGATGCGTTCTTCAAACAATGTTGCCGATGGGCTTTGATCCCATGAATCCATGGATTGGTTCGACACATTGATCAACACTTCTGCCAATTGTGAGGCCAAGGTCGTTGGGCAATGCAAATGGGCGGAACACAATGGATGGTGCACCTGTAGCGCATGCTGCAAGAAGTATTGATTCGCCTCTTCAAGCGCCGCTTTGTCACCGATGCCGTCACTTGGCAATAACTCAATGTTCTTCAACTCACTTCGCAATGTTTCGATCGGCATGCCATCGTACATTTTGCCATCTTCCAACCAATTGGCGGCCAATGATACCGCTTGGGTCATCAAATTGCGATATGTATTGGCCCCCGCCTCACCTGTTTCGGTGATGCCTAAGGTAATGTCTTTGTTCATGTCCGATCCTATTGAGAAACTTGCGTCAACGCGATGTCTAAACGTTCTAAAATCAACGCCACTTCATCTAACGATAATGTCAATGGCGGTAAAAAGCGCAACACGCAACCATGGCGGCCGCCACGCTCTGCAATCAAACCTGCATTAAAGCATGCGCGCTGTAACGCCACCGCCAACTCAGGTGCATACGGCAAGCTGCCTAAATGATCTGTTTGTCCTTTTGCATCGACAATTTCAAGCCCGAGCATCAAACCGCGGCCACGCACTTGACCAATGCAAGGATAACGCTGTTGCAATGCCAACAAGCCCTCTTTTAACGCTTTTCCCACTTGTTGTACATTCTCTTGTACGCCTTCTTTGGTGATCATCTCAAGTGTGACTAAGCCTGTGGCCATCGCCAATTGATTGCCGCGGAATGTACCGGTGTGCGCTCCAGGATTCCAAACATCCAATTGTGCACGATATGCCACCACCGCCATTGGCAAACCCCCACCAATGGCTTTAGACATGACGATCATGTCCGGCACAATGCCAGATTCACCGAATGCA
This sequence comes from Wohlfahrtiimonas sp. G9077, assembly GCF_002252155.1. GTDB lineage: Bacteria > Pseudomonadota > Gammaproteobacteria > Cardiobacteriales > Wohlfahrtiimonadaceae > Wohlfahrtiimonas. The sequence continues at coordinate 26,731 of NZ_NEFD01000006.1, read as the reverse complement.
AAGAAATCGCCGCTGCGACCAATGCCTGCTTGTACTTCATCTAAAATCAACACAATGCCCAAACGCTCTGTCACTTCACGCACGCGCTTTAACCAATGCGCAGGTGCTGGCACAACGCCGCCTTCCCCTTGAATCGCCTCTAAAATCACCGCCGCAGGTTTGGTGATCCCGCTTTCGATGTCTGTGAGCATGCGTTCAAATAGATTGGCCAATGCCACTTCACCTTGCTCGCCACCGATGCCAAGTGGGCAACGATACGCATAAGGATACGGCATGAACTGCACATACGGCATCAAACCAGAAATGGGAGTTTTGGCATCAAGATTGCCTGTGGCACTCAATGTGCCATTGGTCATGCCATGATAACCGCCTGTAAAGCTGATGATGCTCGCGCGCCCTGTGGCTGTTTTGGCCAATTTAAAGGCCGCCTCATTAGCATCTGCACCTGTAGGACCACAAAATTGTAAACGCCAATCATCACGATTGCCCGGCAATAAGCCTAACACCGTTTCAGAAAACTGGTCTTTTAAAGGCGTCGTTAAGTCCAGCGTATGCAATGGCAATTCGCTCTCTAAAACGTCTTTAATCGCTTGAATGATGCGTGGATGATTGTGACCTAAGGCAAGAGTGCCTGCGCCTGCCAAACAATCTAGATAACGTTTTCCTTCAACGTCCTCAAGCCAAGCACCTTGTGCTTTTTTGATGGAGATCGGAAACTTTCTAGGATAACTTCGTGCATTGGACTCGAAGTGTGATTGTCTGTTGATGTAATATTGATTATCAAATGTTGATAATGGTGTTGTTCCCATGTCAAACCCTCTGAAAAAAGTTCTACTGTGGTAATAAAAGCACGCATTGGATTGAATTTTCTAACTATCCACCTAATGATACATTATGCTTAGATTTATCTAGGTCATAAATCTAATGATTCAATTTTCTTTGTTCTTTTAATCTAACAGTAATTGTTAAGTTATCAATGCCCAGATAGTACAACCGCATGCTGTAATATCTAATGGCCCTCCGTGAAAAAAATAATTTAAATACCGCTAGTGACTAGCGGGCGCTAATTCTGCCCTATAAATTTCAAATTGGCAACGTTTTTATGCACCCATTTTTCATGTAAATTTACATGAAAATCATGTGGATATTGGTAAAGAAAACCGCTAAAAACTTTAAGAAATGACGAAGATAAATGGCTTGGATTTTTTCCATTAAAAAAGCCCTTTTCCAGAGCTTAAGGATATATTTTATCTTTGTGGGATTCATTTCAAGTCAATTGATCAGATGATCGCAATCTTTCATCATCCGATTTCTCTTAACATTTATGAACCTATATATGGACTTAATCACATCCCCATTTTAAGCCTGCCTGTTGCTCAAGATTATAACCAATCATAATGCGATCCACCCACAAGATAAGTTTTGGTGTGCGCATCGCGGTCCGTTTTACGAGCAGGCCCAATTAAATTTTCTAAATATGCAATGTCCACACCGATCATGTCATAAGAGAATAGATCTGATATTTTATTGCCCACTGCCATTGCAGGTGCAGAAGCTGTCCTTTGATTACAAAATCAAAATTTAAAATTGCGAACAATAACAACACCTTTTTTCTGAAAAAGCGCTTGTGGACAGGCTCGATTTTTTAATCGATGAATTTTTATCATCATTGCATGAATTAAAATCATTTTTTTTCATGCATTGATTTAGATATAAATCAATACAACAGTTAATTTTAGCAACCAAGGGCCAGAACACTATGAGTACAAATTTTAAATGTTCCGTCAAAAGCATTTGTTTCGACGAAAATTATCATCCTGCCAACAGCACACGCTTGACCACCAACTTTGCGAACTTAGCCAGAGGCGAGAGTCGCCAAGAGAACTTGCGCAAAACATTGCAGATGATGAACAGTCGCTTCAATGACTTGGCCCATTGGGACAATCCAAAAGGCGATCGCTATGCCATTGAGCTTGAAATCATCTCTGTGGACATTGATGTGGAAAACAACGGCGAAACCTTCCCAATCATTGAGATCTTAAAAACCAACATCATCGATCACACAACGAATCAGCGCATCGATGGCATCGTGGGCAACAGTTTCTCTTCTTATGTGCGTGACTATGACTTTAGCGTATTGTTGCTTGATCACAATAAAGACAAGGCTGAATTCAGCTTGCCGGAGAACTTTGGGGATCTACATGGCAAACTCTTTAAATACTTTATTCATTCACCTGCTTATCAAGACAACTTTAATAAAGCGCCTGTGATTTGCTTGAGCGTGGCGAGCAGCAAAACGTATCATCGCACTACAAATACGCATCCTGTGCTCGGTGTTGAATATGTGCAAAATGAGTTCTCCTCAACCGATCAGTACTTTGCAAAAATGGGCTTACAGGTACGTTACTTCATGCCGCACAACTGTAAAGCGCCGCTCGCCTTCTATTTCAGTGGCGATTTATTGAGCGATTACAGCAATCTTGAGTTGATCAGTACAATTGCCACCATGGAAACCTTCCAAAAGATCTATCGCCCTGAAATCTATAATGCAAATGCTGCTGCCAGCGCGGTGTATCAACCAAGCTTAAATAACCAAGATTTCTCACTCACACAAATCGTTTATGACCGCAAAGAGCGCAGCGAATTGGCCGTTAAACAGGGGAAATTTACCGAAGAACATTTCATCAAGCCCCACAAAGAGATTCTTGAACAATGGGCCGCAGCCTACGACCTTTAATTCACCGCATGGACAGAACGATTATGAAAAGATTATTACCCACTTCCACCGCTGGCAGCTTACCAAAACCTTCTTGGCTTGCGGAACCTGAAAAACTTTGGTCCCCTTGGAAATTAGAGGGCGAACAGCTCAAAGAGGCCAAAGAAGATGCATTGTTGATTGCATTGCAAGATCAAATCCATGCAGGCATTGACATCGTCAGCGATGGCGAACAAACGCGCCAACACTTTGTGACCACATTCATTGAGCACTTAAACGGCGTCGATTTTGAAAAACGTGAAACCGTTAAAATCCGTGATCGCTATGAAGCGAGCGTGCCAAGCGTGGTTGGCGAAGTCTCCCGCCAAAAACCTGTGTTTGTGGAAGATGCCAAATTCTTACGCCAACACACCGATCGCCCGATTAAATGGGCATTGCCGGGCCCCATGACCATGATTGATACTTTGTATGATGGCCATTACAAAAGCCGCGAAAAATTGGCGTGGGAATTTGCCAAGATCCTCAACCAAGAGGCCAAAGAGCTTGAAGCGGCCGGCGTTGACATCATTCAGTTTGATGAACCTGCCTTTAACGTCTTCTTTGATGAAGTCAATGATTGGGGCATTGCAACCTTAGAACGCGCCCTTGAAGGCTTAAAATGCGAAACTGCGGTGCACATTTGCTACGGTTATGGCATCAAAGCCAACACCGATTGGAAAAAGACATTGGGCTCTGAATGGCGCCAATATGAAGAGGCATTTCCAAAATTGCAGCAATCTAACATCGACATCATCTCGTTAGAATGCCATAATTCACGCGTGCCGATGGATCTGCTTGAGCTCATTCGCGGCAAAAAAGTGATGGTGGGCGCCATCGATGTGGCCACCAATGTCATTGAAACCCCAGAAGAAGTTGCGGACACTTTGCGCAAAGCCCTTCAGTTTGTGGATGCTGATAAACTCTATCCATCCACCAACTGCGGCATGGCACCGCTCGCTCGTCATGTGGCGCGCGGCAAGCTCCATGCATTGAGTGCTGGCGCTGAGATCATCCGTAAAGAGCTCAACTCAATTTAGGAAAATAGTCATGGTTGAAGCAACAGACTTTAGAAATGCAATGTCTTTGTTAACAGGCGCGGTCAATGTGGTGACCACGGTGGGTGAATCGGGCCGTTATGGCTTCACTGCATCGGCTGTTTGTAGTGTGACAGATACACCGCCAACACTTTTGGTCTGTATGAATCAATCGGCAAGCTCCCATGAGCATTTCATTGCCAATAAGGTTTTAACAGTCAATGTGTTAAGTGCACATCACCAACACATCTCCACTGTTTTTTCCTCCAAAATGAGCCCTGAAGAGCGCTTTGAGTTTGGCAATTGGACAACCTTAGCAACTGGTGCACCGGTGCTAGAAGATGCACTGGTGAGCTTTGATTGCGAGATTGAACACATCCAGAATGTGGGCACGCATGCCATCTTCATTTGCCAGATTGTGGCCATTCGTCAAAGCGAGCACAATCAAGGCTTGGTGTACTTCAACCGTGCGTATCATCCTGTGGGAAAAACCGAAATTGCTTAACGCCCAAACATAAAAAAGCCCCAAACGGGGCTTTTTTTATTCGTATTCGTGTTGTCTTGGCAATTGTCTGATCTGAACGGTGAGCCACTCTTTAAAGCCCGCTTTTTTCTGATATCGATGCATGTCAAACTCAAATGGAAAAATGGTGCGAAACTTCGACTCAAAGCGATCGTATGAAAAATCATCGTGCAAGGAACTGGCCACTTCCAACAATTTTTCATGCAGATCCTTATCCACATACGCAGGCGCCTTGCGCGGGCTGCTGATGTCATAACCAAAGATTTTTAAGCGCGCATGCGCCGCTTCTCGCACATCATTAACGGGATCGGTTTTCATGATCTCTAAAAACGCCGCTTCCACCGCAGGACATTTATATTTACCCAACTTTTTAATGGCATCGATGCGTTTTTCATAGCTGTGGGCATCATTGAGCTTTTTAAAGAGCGCCTCTTGATCCGCAGGTTCTGCCTCAATAAATGCAGGCTTAGGTGCATTGAGTTTTTTAAGGATCTCTTGCAAATCCTCACCATGCTGATAGCGCGAACGTATGATTCTAGCGGCATTGAGCACATATTGAAAGGGGCGCGCCATCGGTGGGATGTTACGCTTTTTCACAAGGCTTTCATACTCAGCATAACGGGCTTCAACCTTCTGCCAATCTTGTGGGAATTTCTTTTTAAATCCCAGTATAAATTCATCATCCGAGGCATTGCGGTCTAAGTCTAATAAGACTTCTGCCACTTTTTTGTCCTTATCCTCGATGATGACACCCTTTGTTAAACGCTTCTTTCCCATACTGCCCTCTATTGACCTGCAAAATTTCTAACTAAAGAAGGATTATATTCTTAAATCGTATGTAAAGCACCTAATCTAAAGGGTGATCGCCATTGAACTGTGTATTTTATGAAAAATCCAACTGTGCTTCAAAAGCTTTTAAATCGAGTCTTGCCAAACCTAAATGGGCTTCAGCACGATCTAATACCAAGTAAAGAAAATAGTTGGTATTTTTCTTTAATAAACGAATTAAATGATACTCTTTACCAAGCGTGATCAAAATGTCTTCGATCTCATCATCTAAGTTGAGGCTATTGGCCACATCGCGCTTGGTTTTAACAATTTTGGCATTGCCGGATGATGCCAATGCAATGTCAAAATCTGTGGCGCTTTCTGAGGCAACGGCGACTCCGCTATTGACATCCACCAACGACACAACCTTAAACCCCGAAATTTTTTTTAATTCTGCTAAATTATACTGACTCATGATTCTTCCACTATATTTACATTTAAATAAATATAGCTTACATTTCTAATTTTTGAGTCGCTTTGTTAAAATAAATTTAATTAATGAAGTTTGACCGGAACAAGCAATTGATCACTTGATAATACCGAACTTTTTTTTCCATGCTTCTAAAGGTGATAACTTCTTATCTGGATTATCTTCATATTTTAATCGAGTTTCACCACATTTTGGACACTCTGATGGCAGCATAATCGCATCGCTACTTTCTGACATTGACCAATTGCAATTGGTACAGCGAATTTTAAAAGGTAATTGTTGCATCATCACCATAATATTTCTCCTGAAAGTTTAGTTATTTTTCTGTCTTCATCACTGCTTGAACCATGCCTGAAACACCATTAAATAATCGAACACCTTGATTGATGAAACCTGATTGACGATCCTTCGCTTCAATATTTCTACGGTTCAATTGCGTCTGAATTGCTTCATTGTATTGGGCTTGTATTGCTTCTTCTAATGCTTCAATACCAAAAGATTGATCATTCAATATTGCTAGAGGATAAATGGTCTCTGCTTTCAATCATGAAGTCTTGTATCCAAAAAGCGCAGAATTGGCCGCCCTTGAGGAAAATCATAAGCCACAGATGTCGCAGTACATGGGGAAAATCCATTGCCTATTTCAACAGTTGTTAAATGTGTCAATGCTTGAATTAATGAAGATTTACCTGCACCGGTTTTTCCTAATAACCACAAGATAGGTAAATCTTTTGTTTCAATATCTGAAATTGATAACAATTCAGAATTTTTCTCTGGAATCATCCATTTTTTAAATGTATCTATCATATATTTCCTTAGGCAACCTATTCTCGTTTAATAAAATAGGAGACTGTTGAGGTAACATCTCGTTTAATTCTTTTTGAACCTGAGTTTGGTGATTCAATTAATTATAGCCTGTAGTCATGCATGGTTGTGTCATATTTCAATGAATGATTTCTTTGGCGTTGTTCAAGATTGTGCACTGCTTCAAATTCTTGAATGAATAGATTATCTTAATTGATATCAAACGCTATATATCTGACTCGATCATTTCTATGATTGCCGCCTGCATTATAAATAATGATATTTTGATTCCTTCTCGCTCTAGCAATCGGTCGATGCACATGCCCACACAAAATGTATTGACAATTTAATAAGCGCATATCACTTTTTAAAGTAGCACTGCCATAATTTCTACCCGTTTGATCGATTGCCGTTTGGCTATTTGCAGGCGGATAATGATGCAACAATATATTGCAATCTCGGTATCGATAAAAATCCTCACAATCTTCAGGCGCACAACCGATCACAATATTATTCAGTGTTGTCATAGAACCATCACTTCTAGGTAAGTCCGCCAGCCAATCACATGAACCATCGATCAGATCATGATTGCCGCTGCAGACAAAAATGGGTGTTTTAAACGACAAAATCCATGCGCGCACATCGTCAATTTGCGCATCAATCGCAACATCATTCGTTTCATCTAAAAAGTCGCCTGTGACACAAATGGCATCATAACGGTTTTGCTGTTCACTGATCGAATCAAAAACAAACCGTTTAAAATGAATGTCCGTGACGTGTAATATTTTCATTTTTCTATGCTCAATCGCTAAAAATAAGTTATCTAGTATGATCGAGCGACCTTTGCATGCTCTCTATCCAAGATCTTTTAAAAGCCTCATCTGTCATATACAGCTTATATAAATCCATCTCATCCATTCGTCTTTTGAGCATCACATCTTGAATCATTTTCGCAAAGACTAAATCTCGGTGATGAGGATCACTACTTTTTTGATATTTTTCTACATAATCAGGATGCCTCTTGACGCTTTCTTGAATATTGACGAACTTAATGCGCTGTTCTTCTGGCGTTAATGCCCAACTTTGGAACCATTTTTCATTAAAATTCTGAATGATTTGATCAATAGGATCATGTTGCTCTTCAGTATTATGAGCCCCACGTGGGTTAGGATTTTGAGGATCTAATTCACCGCTCTCTTCATTTAATTTTAAAGCAGAATTCAGAGAAACTCGTTGCAAGCCATAAGAACTTAAATCAACAGATTCAAGTAATTCATCTATACCATCAATGCTAGGATCATTCACAATTAATTTTGGCACTAAAAATTTTAAGAACCAAAATAGCTTCTCCCATGCCACAATCTCATAAGGCATGATCGCAGCCATCTGACCATAAATTTTTACAAACTGCTTGGCTTTGACTTTAAAATCAACTTTATCTTCGTGTGATAATTCTAAACCATGATTGAATCGATCTGCCGAAACATCAATCATTGGGCTCAAGAGCATTGCGTCTTCTTTGCTGAAAAATAGCCTGACAAATTCATCGACTTCATATTGCTCATAAACACCCACTTCATCTAATAACTCTTTCAAGTCGTGTAAAACATTCACATCCGTTGCTGCTGAAAGGGTTGTTGCTGTATAAAAAGGTGCAAAGGCTTTTTCAATGTCTTCTGCTGTATTAAAGAAATCCAATATTGCTAAGTCTTCCGTTCTTTTCCCATATTTAGGTGCGCTTCGATTGAGCCTAGATAATGCCTGAACGCATAAAACACTCGTTAATTTTTTATCAATATACATTGCACATAACTTTGGTTGATCAAAGCCTGTTAAATATTTATTGGCCACCACTAATAATCGATTTTCATCATGATCAAACTGTTTGGCCGTGTCATTTTCAGGGAAATGATTCATCTCGCTTTCCGTATATTCAATACCATCGACTTCTTTGATGCCCGAAAAGGCAATCAAAACTTTAAACGGATCATTTCTATCTTTAAGCAGTCGATCAATGGCTTTGTAATAACGAATGGCACTTTCGATGCTCTGCGTCACCACCATTCCTTTACCTTTGCCTTTGAGTTTTTTAGTGTTCACAACATGATCTGTAAAGTGATCTAACATAATGGATGCTTTAACATCTATGGTCTGCTGACTGCTTTCAACAAAAGTGCGCAACTTTTTTTGTGCTTTTTTACTGTCAAAAGTTGGATTATCCGCAATGGATTTTTGGATCTCATAATAGCTTTTATATGTTGTATAGTTCGCCAATACATCTAAAATAAAACCCTCTTCTATTGCCTGTTTCATCGAATAAAGATGAAATGGGATAAAAGATCCATCTGCCTGTGGTTCTCCAAACTTTTCTAACGTATGATTCTTTGGCGTTGCGGTAAATGCGAGATAGGAAGCATTCCCGCGCATTTTTCTTGACTGCATGAGCTCTAGAATTTTATCTTGTGCATCAATGTATTCATCTTCATCATTCTTCCCCATTGCCCTATTCATATTGTCATGCGCAGATCCAGATTGCGAACTATGTGCTTCATCAATAATGACGGCAAAGCGATGATCACTTAAATCACTGATCCCATCAATGATGAATGGAAACTTTTGAATGGTTGTAATGATAATTTTCTTACCACTTTCCAACGCTGTTTTTAAGTCTTGAGATTTATTAGCATGTTCAATAATATTTTTAACTTCTGAGAAACTCTTAATATTATCTTTAATTTGCTTATCTAATAATCTGCGATCGGTCACCACAATCACAGAATCAAAGATTGGCTCATCCATAGGTCGTCCTGCCGCTGCTTTTTCTGTTAAAGGATAAGCTTCAATCAATTGATATGCTGCCCAAGTAATAGAATTCGATTTACCTGAACCGGCTGAATGCTGAATTAAATATGTTTGTCCCACGCCATTATGTTCAACATCATTAATGATTTTTCTCACAACATCTAATTGATGATATCGAGGGAAAAACAAAGAACGGCTTTCTAATTTATCTTTTGAATCTCCATCTAAGCGCACAAAGTGTTGGATGATATTGGCTAAGCTAACTTTAGTGAATACTTCTTCCCATAAGTATGCCGTTCTATGTCCATTAGGATTAGGTGGATTACCTTGTCCTAAATTGTTTCCTTTATTAAAAGGCAAGAAAAAAGTCTCTTTACCCTTTAATTTTGTTGTCATATAAACTTCATCCGTATCGACTGCCATATGCACGAGTGAACGTGCAAAATTTAATAATGGTTGCTTAGTATCACGATCTTCTCGATATTGTTTTTGCCCATGAAAACGTGCCGTTTGCCCTGTCCAAGCATTTTTTAATTCCAGTGTTATTAATGGCACACCATTCAAAAAAATCACCATATCAATTTCTTGTAATGGATTTGCAATTGAATAAGTGAGTTGGCGCGTGACACTGAAAATATTTTTCTCAAAATTTTCATGAATAATTTGGCTGCTACTGGCTAAGGGTAATGGATACATTAAATCTAAATGCACATCACCAATATCTAAACCCTTTTTTAATAATGCCAATACGCCATTTTTTTTGATTAATCGATCATAACGTTCAATAACAGCCCGTTGCCAATCTTGTGGACGATGCTTTTGTAACCTTTCTAATTTTAATTTTTGTGTATTTTCTAAAAATTGCCAAAAAAAGTGAACGTCTAAAGCATGCTGTTGATCAAAGTTTTTCGGTGCACCAATCTCAAAACCATTCGTGTCATGCAAGTGTTTTTCAATCAAGTTTTCCAATGCTTCTTCTTTTGTATTTGATATCATTATTCTTTATTCCTTAACTATACTTTTTCTGGAGCATAATGCATTTGAATCAGTTGAATCATTTCTTTCTGATGTTCTTTAATAGATTCATGATTCCATTCTTTAGTTCTTGCCAAATCACGCATATATTTGAATTTTAATGATTCATAGGTTTTATTTCTATCTAACTTATTGTCAAATCTCTCAAATTTAACATTAGGCATTTCATTACCATAAGATGAGTTTTCTCCAACACTTAATAAAACAAGGTTTCCAAATGCATGTAAATCCTTATTATCTAATATTCGTGATGTATCTTCGGGTTGCTGTGGGTAAACATGCTCAACTGAATTCTTTGAAGTAATGCGATAATTTTTAAATTTTTCATCCTTTTCATAATCATTAGCACTATCCATCTCTTTCCAAAGCAAATATTCCAACTTATAAAACCAATAATGTTTAAAACCTGTTCCTGAGGATTTGCTTAATGTTGTTTCAATTTCCTCAGCGATTAGTTTATTTAAAACCATATTTTGACCGCAACACTCAAAACTCAATTCTAATAAACTCTGTTTTTGAGCATGATCTAATCGTTGTTCTGATAATTTGTTGTCAATATTTTCTAATGTATTGAATACACTTTCATCCTCTAGATCACTCTTGTCATTTTGAATCAGATCAACCAAAAAGGGGGTGAGCCAATATTGAGCTTTTCTATCCATCGTATAAAGCAATATGCTTTGTAACTGTGTTAAGGCTGTTGTATCAGCGACAATGGTGGTTTCAAAATATCCTTTATCATTAAATTTCTGTTTTTTAATCATCAACACATCGTGATAGTCAGATTGTGGATGATTATTTTTAATGCGTTTAACAACAAATAAATCAAAGTAATAACGAACTTGCCAAAGCAGTGTTATGAATCTCATGATTTCATCACTAGATTCATCCGTTAAATCTTTAAATACCTCATTTAACTTTTCTTCATTCAAAAAACGAATATCTTCTTGACCATTTTCTTGCAAAAAAATTCGATAGGCATGCAACAATAATTGTGAAAATGAAATCATTGAACTTAAATAACTCTGTTCAGTATCTTCTAATTCTTCCCGTTTCTGATCAGTTTTAATGGTTTCATCTACTTTATTTTGTTTGTCTTTAATCTCTGATGATTTTTCAATCATTGATAACAGATTAATATATTGATGCTCATGATCAACGCCTTCATTATGACCAGCTAACTTAAATAAATCAGGATTGTATTCTCTGTATTCTTCAATTTTTCTAGGCAATGATGGCTTATTAAAAACATCGCGAACATTTTTTACAAAATATTCATCCATCTTTTGGCATGATTCCCAAATGGCTGCAAAGACGCTTTTATCCTGAGCATCTGTCACCTTAGCCAATAATCTAGCCTTTAAAATCTCATGTTGCTCTAATTGAATCCCTGAAAAGTTTGCTGTTCTAAAAATTTTATTGAGATCTGCACCAAATGGTAGCACGTTATTCACCCAACAAACCTTTGCATATAAATAATCTAAAAAAACTTTTCGCTCACTTTCCTCTAACTTTTGAATCAAACATTTACAAATTTCAACCCCATTTTTAATGCCTTGACTATAAGCATCATCCTGATACATCGAAGATGATTGTTTGATGCCCGATTGACAAGCGAGTAACTGATTCACATTGTCACGAATGGGAAAGTATAGTCTGAGCGCATCAATGGTCAATAACTTTGTCATATCATGCTCAACTGACAATTCCTTTAATGCGATGGCCAATATAATCAAAGTCGTTGTGCGCTGTTGTCCATCCACTAATTCATATCGGCCATTATTCAAAGAACTGAGCGTTGTACCAATAAAATAATGTTGTTCAGGTGTTTCTTCCATAGCTAAACGAATATCTTCACATAGCTTATTGATCTCCTGATCACCCCAAACATAAGGACGTTGATAACTTGGTATTGCAAACAAATAATGATCTTTAATGATTTTCTCTATCGTTAGAATTTCGGTATTGACTTGATTCATATTATTGCCCCCCTAACGATAATTGTTTAATGCCAGCATCATATTCTTCGCACCAAGCATTAAAATCATAAGAATCACTGTTTTGATCGGCATTAATGAACTTACGCATTTGAGTAATGAATCTATTTGCCTGATTAGTTTCATCTCCATTTTTCATAGGTTTCAATTTAAAACCATCTAACCGTGAACATAACTGTTCAACGGTATAGCTTGTTGTGATCCAATCAAATACAGGATCATCCCATAGCAATTTTGGAATGGATCGAGCTTCCACACGCGATTGGCTCAAGCGTAATGAAAAAATCACTCTAAACAGTTTCTTTGCCACAACATCTAAATACTGATCACCAAATTGAGACAGATAGATCAATAAAGCAGTTTGAAAGCATTTAAACATATAGCCATAATAATCGATATTTGAAATATGTTGATAAAATTCATAGTAATCAGTGAGATGATTCGATTCAAGCGCCGCTTCTACTGCGAAATATTTCTCATACAGCGCATCAAAATACCGAAAATAATCCACCGTATTTTGCCCTTCATTCAATGGCTGGCGGAGCTCATAAGCCGATGATAATTTTTCTTCACTTCTCAATGATTCATCATACTTCACGCGATAACGACCAAAGCCAAGGTTCTCATGGCCTTGACCACAGTCATCTGCCAATGCTTGAACAATTGCATTTCTTAAGGCTGTACCGCCTTTATGTGGGTAGTTTTTAAAATCCAAAGTATTCCAATATCGACCGCGTAAAAGACAAGCAATTAATGGTTCATCGCGATTTTTACCCGCCACATGCTTCATGGATTCCCATGTTTTAGCCGCTTGATTAGCATAATCACTGCCTTTGGACTTTTGAATTGCCCTCAAATGATGCGCTTTAATAATATCCGCACCCCCTAAACGAACACCGCCTGTATTTTGGGTTTCAAAAAACTTATAAGCGGCATCTTCACTATCCGTCATCACTAATGTGACATTGATCTTGGTGTAATCAATCTTACCTAGCTGAATCTTATTTTCTTCTTTGAGCCATTGATAATTTTTCAGGATGTTTGCTTGGCTTTCTGGTGAATGAAATTCCAATGCTAAATTTGGATAATCCTTTTTATTGTTCTCTTCATCTTGAATCACAGCAATAATAGCCATTGTGGTAATGCGTTGCTGCCCATCAATGATATTGAGATTCTCACCATCTTGATGAGCAATGATCGAACCGAGATAATACAATGGTTCTGTATCATCCTTTTCATCTGTATTTTTTGAACAAAAATATTCTTCAAAATCAGCCAACAATGTTTTAAGCTCTTTTGTTTGCCAAACATAAGCGCGTTGATAATCAGGAATCGTTAGCTTTCCTTTAATCAGACGACCATCAGAACCCATGATGGCGTTTCTAAATAATTCATCTAAAGTACAACTGGCTAACATGATTCCTGATTCAGTCATTACGCTTCACCTACCATTTCAGGCGTGACTTTGATCTTCCCCGTCACTGCGCTGTTAATCAACGTTGTTTTGTATTCTTTTAACTTAGAAATCTGTTGTTGTAAGAGTTCATTGTAATCTTCTATATTTTTAGAGATTGCTGCTAAAAATTCCACAATCTCATTTTGCTCTTTAATACTAGGCTGCAAAATAGATAAATATTTAAAGTCTTTAAATGTTAAATTTTGTCTTAAGCCAGAACCATATTTATACATTGCTTTTGTAATATCAAAAACATGCAAAAATTCGTGAACATAATCTTTATTAGAGCTATTAACAACTCTTAAATTAATATATGCACTTGTAATAATCCCATTATCTCTAGCAATTCCTGTTCTTAAACTAGTCTTATCATTTTGTAAATCAGTACAACGAATAATAATATCCCCAGAATTAACCAACTGATAAGTTTCAAATGACTCAGGAACAAGCCCTACTAATTTTTCCTCTGGCTTAATAATAATATTCCCATAACTCAGAGAAAGCACAGTATCTCTTTTCATTCCTTTGTTCGAGTCTTTATTCTCTTTAAAGATTGTAAAACCTGGCAAAACGCTCCAATGCTCAGGAATTTCGCCAATCCAATCAACGCCTGAATCTTTCATTTTGACATTCGGATCAAGACCTTTCGTTACTGCATTTTGAATCATGATTTGCTTTTGTTCTTTCAAAAGCTCAATCTGTTTTTCTTTAATGCGAATCGCTTCATCTATTTGGCTTGTTTTTTGGTCAAGGAATTTTGCGATGAGGTTTTGTTCTTGGAGCGTAGGCAAACAAAGATTAGTATTTTTCAATATACTTTGAGTAATACTATACACTTTAACACCTTTTACTTGTTTCCTTACCTGATGCCTATAAGCTAAAGAATCTAAAAAAAATGCTATAAATTTTTTATTATCATTCAATTGATATCTGCAAATAATTGTATGATATCCAGCAAATATTGCATTATCCTTTGAAATTAACTGAGAAAAATTACCCGATCCTTCAATATCCTCAGAAGTATCTGCATAAATAAAATCTTCATAATTTATCAATGAAGATCGATTGGTCTTCAAAAACTGATTATCTACACATTTAAATCGATTCTTATTTGGATCAAACATAAATGGATACTTTGAATGTACTTCTCCATAACTGATACAAGGAATGCCTGTTTCTTTTAAATCTTTTTTAGTAATCGTCAATCCTTTGCTAAAAACAAAAGAATCCGTGAACCTGACAATTCCCCAATCTCTTGGAATTTCGCCGAGCCAATCAATGCCTGAATCTTTATAGGATTCATATTTTGGATAATTCATCATCAATATGCTCCTTATAAACTCTGATAATAGGCTTTGATTTTTTGTGCCATCAATTGGCGACGCTCAATCAAAAACTCTTTATAGCCTGTTGAATCTGCATTCATCAATGATTCAGGAATCGCATTAATAGCCATGTTTTGTTTCAAAGCATCCAATGATTTCAAAGAAGTTAACGTTTGTGTGCCTTCCTCAATATTTTTCATCACTTTTGCCATATAAACATGCGGCGCATCGTTGGATATTTTAATATTTGGTTGCTGTTCAATATAGGCAAAGTTTGCCACTTGATTATATTCAGTGCGTTTATAGCCATCTTTTTCCAAATATTTTTTCGGGAAAAGATGATGAACATCGCCTCGTTGTTCGATCAAACTTCTAACCGTTACGCTATCTGACAAAAATGCAATCTCAGCATTTTTACATTGCGCGGCTAAATAACATGTATATGTATTATTGCTTGTACTTGATGTTTCCAAATCATTCACAAGACGATAATCCCAAAAGCCTTCATCTAATTCAGCTTGTTCCATTTGAATCAAATAAGCTTCCAAGCCCTTTTCAGCAACTTGCTTAATGTCCTTTTCAATCGCAGATTCAGAAGAACCTGAATAACGACCTGTTAGCAATGACATGACAAACCAGCGTTTGATCAAGTTTTGAATTTTAGCATCGTCCACCTTATTTTCTCTTAACTGTAGGAATAAGGCATATGCAACATTCAGGCTATTTTGAGCATTTAATAATTTTTTACTAATGAATCCTGCGGATTCAATCAACATTAAAAATCGTTGATAATTGGTTTGATTAAAGAAGCTTTCTAAACCAATGCGAAGCTTCACATAACTTTCTGCTGCAATGCTTTCAACATTACGACGATTTTCAAAATCACGCCCAGAAAGCAACGCAACTAAATCGCTGAACTTACCACGATTGAATTGATAAGTATAAGCCACACGCAACACATCTACATAACTTGGTTGATACAACTGGTCATTGACTGTTGTAATCCAACGAATCGCTTGATAATCGCTCGTTTGCGTAAAGGTTCTATCATTTTTTTCAATGATTTTATCAAAGGAATTGTCATTATGAAGATGGCAGAAATAATCAATCATTTTACGGAGCGTATTGCCGCCAAATTGAATGTCTGATGCGATTTTTGACATCACAAAGTCAGCATTGCTTAACACAACGCCTTTCTGATTAATGCGGATAAATATCTCTGTTACTGTATCAATGTCTAGACTAGCATCTAACTCAATGATCCCTATTTGGCTATTTTTGATTTTTTGTAGTTCAGTTAATCTTTGTTCTAATAAGTTCTGGTCAACATCTGGGTTCACTGTTAAATATTCACCTAAAACTTTAAACATACTTACTTCACCCGTTAATATTGGGCTGATATTATTGATCCACCTTGCATTTTTTTCGATAGCTGCATCACATACTTCAAAGTGTGATTCACCTTCTTCCACAAATGGATTGTAAGCGATACGAATGGCCACTTCTTGGTAATCTTTATTTAAAACCTTTTGTCCAACAACAGCCGCAGTTAACGCTGTAATGCGTTGTTGTCCATCGATTAGGATTTTTTTGCCATTAGATAATGAGCCATCTTTCAAACGAATATCTTGATTGCGCCATGTGATGATATAACCAACAGGATAGCCTTTATATAAAGAATCCATTAAATCACGGACTTTGGTTGCGCTCCATACAAATGGTCGTTGAATTTCAGGAATGGCAATTTCACCTGATTTAATCCATGACAACAAAGTTTCAACAGGTTGTTGATGTACTGAATATTTTGCCATGATTAATTCACTCCCAAAATTTTTGCAATCAAACCATCTGCTTCTTTTTCTAAGGCCAAAATATCAGCCGCAACTGCTTCTAATGAACGCAATGGTTTATGACGATAAAAATATTTGTTAAAGCTAATTTCATAGCCAATCTTCACAGATTCTAAGTTAATCCAAGCCTCTTGAACGTGTGGTTTAACTTCTGCAACAAAATAATCATGGATTTTTTCATTCAATGGAATGGATTCAGCATCCCGTAGATCGCTATTACCCACATAGGTCATATACTCGCCTTGTTTATGCGTTCGATAATAGCCAAAATCACTGAGTTGATTCTCGTCACACTGATAGCGATCAAGCAATTCCTGTAACTTTTCATCTTTTAATTTAACCACTTTACTGATGACTTTTTCGGCAGTTTCGTCATACCAACTCACGCTATTCAAAATACTATTTTTTTCACTGACAGATAATTTTAGTTTTAATGCTTTAATCGCATCATCTACTAACACTTTAAAGTGATTAAAATCTTTGAATTCATCTGTCCCGATATGATGCATCAATTGAAATGCAGCATCACAGACATCTTTTAATTTATGCCAATAATCTGTATTGAGTAAGTTTTTACGATCTTTCGCACTTAAATTAATGTCGTGTTCTTCACACCATGTCATTAATTCATTTTCATGATTTTTTAAAAAGTCTTTTTGATACACATCATCACCATGAAGGTGATAAAAATGACTCATCGCATCGCCAAATCTCTTATCAAAGCGAAGCGGTTCAATTGCACCACTTGAAAAACATGCTGCTCTGCGATCAGGGCGCTCAATATTGACTTTGTAATAGCCAAAATCACTGTTATTAAAGATTTGACTGGCGATTCCGCTCGGCTCATTATCCTCATTGACAGAGCGTTCGATATTTTGATGATCAAGGTAAGTTTTAAGAATTAAAGCGATGTCTTCAGGTGAAAACTCGCAGTTTTTATCACCCAAATTTTTACGAAGTTTTCTAAATAAAAGACTGGCATCGATGAGTTGTACTTTGCCTTTGCGCTCTGTTGGTTTGTGATTACTGAGCAGCCAAATATAGGTTGTAATGCCTGTGTTATAAAATAAGTTATTCGGAAGCTGGATAATGGCATCTAACATATCATTTTCGATAATGTAACGACGAATATTGCTTTCTCCGCTACCTGCATCACCTGTAAACAAGCTCGAACCATTATGGACAGATGCAATACGGCTGCCATTTCCACCATTGGTTGTAGGCTTCATTTTGCTAACCATTTCCATCAAGAATAACAGCTGGCCATCGCTGGTTCTCGGTGTTGCATCTACAACATCGGTTTGCTTACCCCAATAGTCATTTAATGACACAACAAATCGCGCATCAATAATATCTTTGCCATCTTTGATGTATTTTTCTTCAGAATTCCAACTTTTACCATATGGCGGATTTGACAACATAAAGTCAAACAATGTGCCTGCAAATTCATCGGTTGAAAGTGTTGAGCCTAAGCGAATATTTTCAGGGTTATTCCCTTTAATCATCATGTCTGACTTACAAATGGCGTATGTTTCATCATTCACTTCTTTGCCGTACAGATAAATATCGGCATTTTCTTTGTAATGCTCACGAATGAAGTTTTCAGTTTCTGTTAGCATTCCACCACTGCCGCAAGCAGGATCATAAACCGTCATCACATCAGGAATAGAGGCTTTAATCGGCTCAAAAACCAAATGCGTCATTAGCTCAATCACTTCTCGTGGTGTAAAGTGTTCACCCGCCTCTTCATTATTTTCTTCATTAAATTTACGGATCAACTCTTCAAATACATAGCCCATGCCTAAATTTGTTAGCGCTGGCAGTGCATAACCATGTGAGTCTTGTTTGGCATTTGGGGATAAATTAATGTCTGGTGAAAGAAACTTATTAATCACATCTAATAAAACATCTTTTTGTGCCATGTGGCTAATTTTACTTTTCAGCTCAAAGCACTCGATGATCTCTTTAACATTACTGCTGAACCCTTGTAAATATTCATCAATATTGGCAAGTAAAATTTGTCGATTGTTCGTTGCAGCACTCGCAAGTTTAGTCAGTGTCCATTTAGAAGTATTATAAAAGACATAACCCGATGCAGCACGCAATCCCTCATCATCTAATTCCGTTAGTTTCATTTCATTTTTTTGAAACTCAGTTTCAGCTAAAACAGCATCTTTCGTGGGCTCAAGCAGACTATCTAAACGGCGTAAAACCACCATAGGCAAAATAACATCTCTATATTTCCCACGAACATATACATCTCGTAAACAATCGTCAGCAATGCTCCAAATGAAAGAAACTAACTTATTATGTACACTTTGATCCATGCCTGACCCTTTATCCATATTATAGAAATACCACTCACAAGTGGCTAAACCGAGGTAGTTTAACATTTTGTTATATGCAGCGACTATACTTACATGATCACATTATATATGCGTCTTCAATGAGACCTATGAGAGCATCGCCTGATATGCCAATTGATCCGCTTTCTCATTATATTCTATGCCAGCATGGCCTTTGACCCACACAAATTCAATGTCCAAGATCTTTTGGTATTTTGCCAATTCTGCCATAAAGAGTTTCGAAATATCAGCATTCGCTTGATATTCGCCCCTTGCCCATTTACCCGTATTTTGCAAATCATGATAAATCGTAATCGCCTTATATCCATGGCTAGATGCCCAGTTTAAAGCTTCTAAAGCCCCAAAAACTTCGGGGGCAATATTTCGGCTTGAAGCATACTGATCAGTCGCCATCTTCTTGCCAATCTCTACAGGTTTGATTTCATCCTGATGCAGGATATAACAGCCAAATCCAGCAAGAGGCACACCCGTTGAATCACTAAAGCTACCATCAACAAATGCCACAACCCTAGCATTTTTTAAGTCCGCAATCACGCGCTGATCATAATCCTCAATGATGGGCGCTATTTTACTTTTTACGCTTTTACTCTGACTTTTCTCTTTTTGTAGGCTTTCTGTGCTTAATAAAAATGCCTCTGCATCGGCTAATATTGGGAAACTTTTGAAGACAGCGCCTTTAAATCCATTCGTTTGAGCCTGACATTCTGTCCAGGTTTGATAAATCCCAGGCTGACGACCAACACGAACAGCATAATATTTTTGTTTACTCATCAATCCATCCAAATGTATGACAATAAAAGGTGACCTGCTTCTATGGTGTTATGAGATCTCTAGCCAATCATCAACCATGCCACTCATACCACAACATTCACAGGTTAAAAATTTCAATTCATCTTCTACTTCAGTCACAATCGGTGGAATAACTGATAAACATGTATTGCAATAAATTTCACTCGACCCAAAAGATAATGTAAATTTACGATCGGATACATAATCAAATGACGGAATTTTAGAGATATCTGCTTGATTGATTAATAATGCTTTTAATACATTAATTTCAGATAATCGATCTTTGATCGTATCAAATAATTCAGAATATTCACTGTTATAAAACGTTTCACCACATGCATCAATGGTGCTTCTTGCAAATGCGACAAGTTCATCTTCATCTGTAAAAGTTAAGGATACTGAATCCTCTCCATTCAATAGATCACATAAATAATTTTGATAAAAATCAGTCAGCATGAACTGGTCGCGCAATATACGAGAGGTTTTATACTCTTCATTAATCCCTTCAAAGCCTCTAAATCTTGTTAAATCAGGCATTGTGATAAGAACATTCACTGAAAATGCTGAGTTTTGTTCGGGTGGTTTACACATATCAACAACAATGCTGAAGCGATGTAATTGCCTCATGGCATCACTAAACAATGTAAACCCTTCATTCGTATTCATTAAATTTGCAGTATGAACGTTTCTATTATCTAAGCACACCAATGTAGATAAAATTTCATATGTACCGTGCTTCATTCTCTCTCCTTCGATGATTATCAGCGTTTCACATGGCTAAGCGTTATAAAGTCATTTTACTATCAATGCTATTGCGACAAACGTTTAAACGCCTCTATTGCCCTGATCCGACTACTTTTCAGATCCACAATGACATTTTTCTGCACTTTATGAATCTGTTGATGATCTAAATGCGATAATTCCGGGCACCATTGACGAATGAAATCACCCTTTGGATCAAATCGCTCAGACTGCGTCACAGGATTAAAGATCCTAAAATACGGCACTGCATCGGTGCCTGTAGAAGCCGACCATTGCCATCCGCCATTATTGGCAGCAAAATCGCCATCAATGAGATTTTGCATAAACCATGCTTCCCCTTTGCGCCAATCGATTAAGAGATTTTTTGTTAAAAACATCGCGGTAATCATTCGGCCTCGATTATGCATCCAGCCTGTTGCTTTGAGTTGCCTCATAAATGCATCGACGATGGGCACGCCTGTTTTGCCATTTTTCCAAGCGTCAAAATCTGCCTCATTGTCTCGCCATTGAATCTTTTCTGTTTTCTCCTGAAAGGCTCGATTCTTAGAAACATTCGGGAAATTCCACATGATATGGTAATAAAATTCCCGCCAATACAGCTCATTCATCCAAGTCAGAATGCCTTCATCGCCCGTTTTAAAATGCCCTTCATTGAGAATTAACGCTTCCCTTAATAAGGCTTTAACAGAAACAACGCCTTGCGTAAGATAGGGTGATAAACGACTGGTGCCATCGATCGCTGGCATGTCTCGATGGTTATGGTAATGAAAAATATCCTCTTTTAAGAAATCTTGCAGCACGCCAAACGCCGCATCTTCGCCTGCTTGATAAGCTAAATCATCAAACGCTTGGTAAGGATTCACCTGAATGTCATCACTTGTGAGCCCTGTGGGCGCTTGCACAGGAATCTCACAATCATTCTCAAACGGTTGATGCTCCAACACTTCTATCAATCGCTTTTTAAAAGCCGTAAAAACCTTATAAGGGTTATTGTCTCCATTGAGTATCGAGCCGAGTTTAACCAATGTTTTATCGTGGCAATGATTAATCTTAAAACCACTCTTTTTTAATTGTCGATAAACCGCACGATCTCTTTCGACTTCATTGATGCCTACCTCATGATTAAAATACAGCGATGAGATTTGATGGTCGAGCATCAACTGATTGATGCGCTCTGGGATTTGTGCCCATGAATCTACTTCAATGATCTTTAAAGGAATATTTTTATGGTCAAGCGCCTTTTGAAGTGCTTGCAGATTTCTCCACATAAACGCCAGTTTCAATTTAGCATCATGATGCTTTTGCCAGTCTTCATGGGCAATAATAAAAAGTGCAATCGCCTGCTGATTTTGAGTCGCTTTATATAAAGCTTCATTATCATGAATTCGTAAATCAGATCGAAACCACATTAAAGATCGCATAATACCCCTGAGCTCTACTCAAAAATTAGATCATTATAATATAGCCTATAAATAAGATGGCTATTCAAAAAAGGCGTTTTTCGACACATACACGTGCAAGGATTTATTTAAGTTTTGGAGTCCTAAAAAAGGGGATGATGCTAAACCAATTCAACCTAAACCATAAGCAATAAAAAAGCCACTCAAACTCAGTGTTTTAGTGGCTTCTTCTTAAATACTATGACTTAGTATTTATGTTATCTGGTGGAGGCGGCAGAAGTATTACACCGCCACAAAACTATCAATAATTGCTTTATGCTTTGTTAAGCAAAAACATACTAAATTAGCCTAAAACATAAAAATGTATGTGATTGGATCTTTTTTGGTACGGATATGAAATATTTACACCTCTTCTCCAATTGCATCCATATAGGCTTGAAAATCAATAGCAGGGATAGTACCGATAGTTTGTTGTAGATAGCGAGTCAGTTGCATGAAGAACGCAATTAGTGAGTTATCTTGATGGCTAAAATGTACGTTGTTAAATTTTCTGATTTCATAATAATCATTTATTCTTTTCGAAAAATCTGAGAGTTCATCGATATTTTCTTCGCCGTCATAATTTATAAAAAAGCTTCCATAGTCTGCAATACATCCTAAATCAATGGTTTCTAAACCTTGTAATGATTTGAGATGTTTCTCTATAGTGCCATTATTTTTATGTGTAAATGAATTAGTTGTTGCTAAAAAACCACCTATGATTTTAGTTAGCGGTCTTGCAGATAATTTTTTACCAGAGTTTATCATTGTTGTAGATGTTCTTACTAACTGACGAACGCTAGCAATTTTTTTACCTGCATATTGGATATAGTTATCCGAATCAACATTACCTTGAATATCAGGTTTGACTTCAAAAACAGCATAAACTCCCTCAGCAGGTATATAATGGAAGCCATTTTGAGTAAAAATAAAAGGTGTAAAATAGTTGTCATAAATCACGATATCAATTTGATCACTAATATTTCCTAAATGATCTATAACAATAGCTGTATCAACACTGTATCGACTAGGAAGATATTTGCGCAACCATTCTACCCATGCATTTTCTAAAGCATCACCTTTTGAACCAGGATGTTGGATAAACTCTCTATTGGTACTTAGTTGAGCTGACATTTGTTTTTGCATACTGCCAAATAATTCTGATAATTTAATGTTATTCATAAATCTCCAATTTATTGTTATCAAGAATAAAAAAGTTAAAGTCTAATAGATGTTCTTTGGTGATACTTAGAATAAATAAAATAGGGTTTTTAATTTGAACATCTTTATGTTCTGCGATATCGATCATTGCTTGAAAATCTGTTTGGCTATAAAATGCTGGACCATTTGGGTGAGTATGCCATTCACCGATGTAATATATTTTGTGTTCAGAATATAACTGTTTAAAAAAGTCATTTGTAAGATGTGATTGTCTTATAAATTCTATAGGTGTACTGATAAAGTCCTCTACAGCTATAAAATCGCAGATTTCTAGAGACTGTAAATTATCTGAATATTTTCCAATTAAAAAACCTCCAAATTCATTTGGATAATATTTTTTTCCTAAAATTTCCATTTTGTGCAATAAAGATTCTGAAATGGTTAATTGTAGATTTTTATAATGTTGTACAATTTTCAAAATTTTTCAACCTTCATAGTTTGCATTTCATCAGAATATTGGATTATAAAATTACCCAAAGTATCACGTTCTATCATTGTATTAATGTGTTTGAGTGCAAATTGGACTAAGGTTGCAATATCATTATAAGAGGCTTTAAAAGTTGGGCTCCAGCAACCTGTTGGGTTATATAAATCACTCATATCATTGTCTAATATTTTATTAAATTGGTGCTGTACAAATTTATACAGTATCGGTGAAACACCACAAACTAATGAATTAGCATGGTTAGTAATTGATAAATTTAGTATAGTTGGTGATCCTAGTTGATCTAATATGTACATTAAATCATCATCAGTTGAACAATCAAAAATATAATCAAAATTGGTCAAATCATCATGTATTTGGTTTTTATACCACTCATCTAATGATGAGTATTTAATATGTTCAGTAATAATTTTTTTAAAAAACTTAATATCTATAAAGGGAGATGATTGTAATAAGATATCAGTAAGTTCATCAATTTTATTTGTAAAAGGGTGTGAGAATGCATACTCTGAGCGACAAATATTTTCAGGTTTTTTTATATCATAATCAATTAAAGTGAGTTTTTTACAGCCACATTTTGTTAACACTTTGGCAACTTGGCTACCTACGGCACCAATGCCAATAATTAGGATATTACTATTAGTTAATTTTTTATTAAAAGATCCTCTGCCAAAAAAATATTCATAGGATGAGTTTTCAGTTATTGCCCAACATATTGTTTCGTTTTGAATTGTATAAATAGAGTTTGTAGGTGAAAGCTGAAAAAATAATTGATCAATATTAAGCAAAGCTACTTGCCAATGTATCTCATGGTTTTGTGTATAAAATCCTAAAAATAATGGTAATGGTCTTGCTTGATTATATTTGCCACTATTTGCAAAAATGTATTTCCATAAGTAACTTAAAAAATCTTGATTTAATATCTCTTTGAATTGCTCCCAATTATCGAATGAGAATCTGCCATTAATTACAGGAGGAGATTCGATAAATAAATAAATTCCCGCTGTATCATATGGTTGATTTATATAATATGCACTCCAATCACATGATACTCCTCCAATTTCTTTAACCATAAAGTTATTAACTTTATTCTCACCATAAGGAGATTGAGAGATAAATTTAAGCAATACTTCTCCAAATTCATTCTTTTCAAATTTTTTATTAATGTTAGTAAATTGGTAGGAGTATAATATACTATCAAATTTTCCATGAGAAACTATTAAGTGCTCATAGTGCTGATCTTTATCTTCATTGAGAATATATTTTATTATCCAATTTTGGATTGCTAAAAAGTCTTGCTGAAGTTTTTCTTTAAAATTAGTGCAGTGATTATTGTGGAAACAAATTGAACCATCAGACATTACATGACTGAATTGGATCAATTCACTATTTTTAAATCTGATTGATTCAATGTTAGCAAATTTTAAAGGATAGCAAGGACTGATCTCTACATTAAATAATATGGGTTCTACAAGGGGTTTAAAATCAAAATATATTTGGAATTTTACTGAGGCTTCAGAGAATGATAACTCTGATAAGCCTCTAACAAAACTTATTTGGCCAATAACTTCTTTGAGTTCTGATTCAGTAAAGTTCATTCTTTAACCAAACCTAGATGAGCTTGGTGGAGTGGAGATAACAACTGCTGATTTTTTTAAACCATATGTTTTATCATTAAATTCATCTTCTTGTTCAACAGCAAATTCTTCATTTTTCTCGAAATAAAGCATAATATTTTTTTCATTTTGCTCTACTTGATATAGTAGTCTTTTGAAGAGGCTGACTAGGGATGCTTTCTGCAAATCATCAAGAGTATTCATTAAGTTATTATTAGTATTACCAGGATCTATGAGACTAAAGTTTTCAGTGTTAATGTTTTTGATAGCATACGCTAATACTGAGCTTAATTGTTCCCACAATGTCCCTTTGGGTTTTTCCTTTTCATAGGCTTTGATCACTAGAAGCTCAATAAAAAAAGACTTGTACTTGTGATTATTTTGATGTTTCCATATTTTTAACAAACGGATAACTTTTCGCTCATTCTGCTTAGCTTTAATATGATCTATTTGACTATGAATATTGGTTTTTAGATATCCACCATTAGATTTGTGAAGATTTAAGTCTTTTTTATCAGAAAAAGAATCAATACTCGTTTCTCTTGCAGGGACTATGTCAATATCGACTTGATCTCCTTCAAATGATAACCCTATTGATACACCTTGTTTTTTTATTGCGCACTCATCTTCATATTTTTCATTTAACTTTGCATAAACATCATCAAACATCTCTTCTAACGTTGTAAATGATTTGTATTTAAATGGAACAACGACATCTAGATCAAACTTAGTATTGATCGCGGTATACTTTTTATAAGAGCCTGAGTTAAAAGCATCATAAATTTTATTACCATATTGTTCATTTAAAAAAGACTTAATCTCATCTCTTTTAGTTCTATAATCACTTATAAGATCTTTAATATGTCCCATTCTATGAGATTCTAGTACACTTTGTAAATAGTCACTTTTATAGTCTGCCACAATTATTCTCCAAATTATTACATTATCAATAATGGGGGCTATATTAGATAATTCAAGCCTTGCAGAATTATTCTCCTAAAATATTTACATATTTTTTCAATCTTATCATTAATCATTAATTAGTGAAATGATGTTAGTAATTTAGTGATCAGCACGATTAATCCAATAGATATTGTAAACAGTATTTTTGCTGACTTAATTCCTTTGGTAATCCTCCCATAAATAACCGAAGTTAAAAGTAGAGGTTAAGCAGCCATTAAAGGTGGTCGTCCTTGATTAGCTTGGTGTGGCCTTTCATGATTATAATGCCAAAGCCATTGAGTTGCATAATCT
>NZ_NEFD01000005.1 GCF_002252155.1 Wohlfahrtiimonas sp. G9077 | reverse complement strand
ATTACTGTATATATAAATATACGCTGGAATTGATTTGGTTCGAAACTTGTATTTCTGTAATCACTTCAATACAAGCTCCCACACAAACCACTTAAGATTAATCTGTTAAAGAACTCGAGGGAGTCAAATGACTTCAACCTCGTGAAGAGCAGGCTATTTTACATGATCTAAATCATTTGTCAACACCTAATTTGAAAAGTTTTTTCAGCGAGGGAGAGTAAACTACCATCTCAACCTCTCAAAACCCTTCAAACTCACCGCTTTTCAGCAGCGCCTCGTTCAGAAGAGGTGCTCATTATAGATAAATTCAGAGATGTGTCAACACCCTTTTTCAATTAATTTTAAACTATTTCACAAAAGTGATATTTAACAACAAGATAAAGCATAAAAATAATTGAAATTAATTGTATCAAAGCACGCTGCCCTGCCATTCACCCCTTTATTTGATGCAATTTTCTTCTGTCATTGATACAAAAAACCCCGATATTTCTTCAATACCGGGGTAAATTTCTCATCAATTGCGCACTAAATGCCCATACAAACGCCAATTGATTGCAAAGTTTTCACCATTGCGTGATCTCTTGGCAATAATCTTGGGCGCCCGGCCACCTTTTCTAAAGGTACTGGCACCAGTTGTCCGCCTTGACTGGCCACCATGACACCAGTAATGCCAGCTTTTAAGTACTCAATGGCTTTGCTGCCGCATTGTGTGGCAAAAATACGATCGCCTGCTGTGGGCGTACCGCCGCGGCTCACATATCCTAATGTGGTTAAGCGCGCCTCAATGCCAGTGAGCTCAGGAATCTGATCCACCAATCGCATCGCTGCCACATGTTTTTTCGGTTTTAAGCCAAGCAAAGCATCTTCTTGAGAGATCGCCCCTTCTGCCACCACCAATAGCGCCGCTTTATGCTCATAAATTTGTGCTTTCAAAGATTTCACAATCGCGGTGGTTGAATAAGGAATCTCTGGCACCAAACAGATGTCCGCGCCGCCCGCTAATGCTGCACCAGCTGCCAACCATCCGGCATCACGGCCCATCACTTCTAAAATCATTAAGCGATGATGGGAATCTGCCGTAGTACGTAAACGATCCAATGCCATCACAGACACTTGCACCGCAGTATCATAACCAAAGGTAATGTCTGTTTGTGCAATGTCGTTATCAATGGTTTTTGGCAATGTCACAATCGGCACACCTTTTTTAGCCAACTCATATGAGAAGCGCTGCGTACCATCGCCGCCTAAACAGACCAAAGCATCTAAACCCAAGTCATTAAAACTTTTGACACAGTTTTCAACGGCTTCTTCTGTCCCTTTTGCACGACCGCCACCGCGACCGGTGCCCAAGATGGTCCCGCCAAGGCCGATGATCGGGCTCACATCTGCTTTTTCTAAAGGTTTAATGCAGCCTTCGGCTAAGCCTAAAAAGCCATCATGAATACCGGTCACTTTCCATCCTTCTTGGAAAGCTGTCAGTGCCACTGCTCTTAACGCAGCATTTAATCCCTGACAATCACCGCCTGCAGTCAACACACCAATATGTTTACTCATGAACCCTTCCTTTTTTATTCGTCTTCATTTTTCCAAACATGGCAAACCGTAATGTCTTTGGCAATTTTCAATGGTTGCGCCAATTCAGCCAACACCAAAACTGCCAATGCTTCATCACCATTGACCCAAACCACTTCGCCCGCCACTTCATTATGGGCATCAATTGTGTCACCAATATTAACGTCTTGGCCATTTAACGCCACTTTCCCTAGGCGTTTCTTATTTTTTCCCAAGTCACGTAAACGCGTCACAATCTCTTGACCAATGTAACAACCTTTACGCGGATGCACACCTTTTAATACATCTAAACTCACCATTTGTGGTACATATTTGCCTTGTGTTGCTGCCACAATCCATGGAATGGGTTCACTTGGGATCATTTGCATTGCTTCAGTTTCATGGACATCAGCCACGTCAATGGTCACTTTTGATCTAAACAGATAGCGCTTTAACAGTGTTGCGATCGCTTCGCTGATCTCTTTTGGCAAGTAAAGATCAAAGGTTTCAGAGTCCACGCGATTGATCCAAAACACCGCTTCTAATCTCCCTTTAATATTACATAAGCCCGCTAAACCAGAATTGCCTTCATGAGCATATAAATAGTCTAAATGATCCATGTCTGCCGTCAATTGACCATGGAGGAAATTACGGGCATCAATGCCTTTGACCACCAATTTTGCAAATTCCATTATCTTTTCACCTCATTTGTGTTCATCGATTGAGTATCAGTATAGCGGCATTCTACCTTTTGATCGGATAGATTTGCACCCACTTCCTTTTCGTATCATAATCTTTTCGCGTCAAGATTATACTAACTACCAAACCGAGGTTAATATGCGTCCGTTAAAAGCTTATCTCTCAAAAAGCGCTTTACTGCATAATGTGGCGTTTTTACAGCAGAAAGCCCCAAACAGTCAATTGTGCACTGTGCTCAAAGCCAATGCTTATGGGCATCGTGTGGCACTGATGGTGCCCATTTTAGAACATGTGGTCAACTTCTTTGCGGTCGCCGCGATTGAAGAGGCCGAAACCATTCGCACCTTATCAAACACCCCCATTATTTTACTCGAAGGCGTCTTTGAGCATCATGAATATCATTTATGTGATGAGTTTAATTTTATCCCCGCCATTGGCAATGAGCATCAACTCAATGGTTTATTAGATGCAAAACTCATGAATCCGATTGATGTTTTCATCAAAATTAACAGCGGCATGAATCGCCTTGGCATTCGTCCGGATGCATTGCCACACTATTATGAGGCGCTCAAACATTCTGCAAATGTTAAAAGCATTCAATTGATGACTCACTTGGCCTGTGCAGATGAACTCGATGACACCAAAACCCGCACGCAATTGGCATTGATGGCAACCTTACCTGAACAGCTGTTAGCGAGCATCTCAAACTCTGCCAATATTTTTGATGATCAAAAACCTGCTCAATCCATCGTCCGAGCAGGTTTAGCTTTATATGGCGCCTCTCCATTTGATGATCAAACGGCGGAAAATCTCGGTTTAAAACCCATTTTGGAACTGCGCTCTAAGATCATTCATGTCAATCACATCAAAGCGGGCGAACATGTGGGTTATGGCGCAACTTTTACAGCACCCCATGATTTACCTGTTGGCGTTGTGGCTTGTGGCTATGCCGATGGTTATCCGCGCGAGGTGAGCAAAGAAGCATATGTGCTCATCGATGGTTACAAAGCGCCGCTCATCGGCCGCGTTGCCATGGACATGTTCATGGTGGATTTAAGCGCTGTGCCTGAATCAAAATGGGATCGCGATGTGATCTTATTTGGCAATGCACTGCCAATTGAATATGTGGCCAAATGGGCGGGTACCATTCCGTACACTATTTTCACCCATTTAGCCGCGCGCATTCACTTTAATGTGATTGATTAATCATCATAATGCACTTTTAGCCCACCGAAGCTTTGGCTCGTTGGCATCACTTCAATGCGGTTAATGTTAATGTGTTTTGGCTGGTTTGCGAGCCAAAACACAATTTCTGCAATGTCTTTGCCCGTTAATGGCTCAGCTTTATCATAAAGCGCCGCGGCTTTATCATCATCGCCCTTAAAGCGCACATTTGAAAACTCAGTTTCCCCGCATAAACCTGGCTCCACGTTCGTCACGCGGATGCGTTTACCAAAAAGATCTGCACGCAAATTCAAACTGAACTGTTTGACAAAAGCTTTCGTGGCGCCATAAACATTGCCGCCCGCATATGGCCAACTACCCGCAGTTGAACCCATATTAATGATGTAACCCTCATTTTTTGCCACCATATGCGGTAAAAAGAGCTGTGTTAATGAGATGAGTCCCATCACATTTGTATTCACCATCGTTGCCCAATCCTCAAAATGGGCTTGATCCGCCGTTTCCATGCCAAGGGCTAAACCTGCATTATTGATGAGCACATCCACTTGCCCAAAGGTTTCAATGATCTCATCGACCACTTGCGTCGCCGCTAAGCGATCGGCAACATCTAATGTAAAACCGGTAAACTGCTCTTTGAATTCTGCTTTTAATTCCGCCAAACGCTCCGTGCGTCTTGCAATGCCAATCACATGATGACCGTGGGCGGCAAATACGCGCGCCATCTCTTGCCCAAATCCTGCAGATACGCCTGTAATCACGACATTCATATGCAACCTCCTAATAATTTATAATGATGAATAATGTTTAACTCTCTTCAAATGGAAATAAGATCACATCATTGATGTTATGTGTATTTGTCGCTGCCATCAAGAGGCGATCAATCCCCATGGCAACACCGCTGACCAATGGCGGCATGCTGGCCATCTCTTGTAAAAAGAGTTCATCGATCGCCACGGGTGCTAAACCATATTGCGTGCGCACCTGATTTTCTGCTTCAAAACGGGCGCGCTGTTCGATGGGATCCGTTAATTCCTCATAACCATTGGCCAACTCCAACCCACGCCAATACACTTCAAAGCGTTTGCCAATCGCATTGCCCGCGCAATCTTGTGTGATCTTTGCTAAAGAAGCTTGGGAAGCGGGATAACTGTGAAGCACTGTGATCACATTCGGATCAAGCGTTGGCTCAATCAAATGGCTCATGATCAAATCTAGATATTCATCTTTTGTTTGTGGCGTAAACGCAAGGGAAACGCCATGCGCTTTTAGCACCTCATCAAGCTCAGCTTCCATGGCCATAAAAGGATTCATGGACAGCTTTTCCATAAATAGGGATAAATAACTGTACTCAACCACTTCAATCTGTTGCTCAGCGAGCATGCGAATCAAATGAATCACCTCTTTGATCAATTCACACAGATCATCATCCACGCGATACCATTCGAGCATCGTAAATTCTGGCGTATGCCGCGGACTTAACTCGCCATCGCGAAACACTTTGCCCAAATAATAGATTGAGCCTGATTGATGGGCGAGCAAACGCTTCATATGATATTCAGGCGATGTGATTAAATAAGTGGTGTGCTGATAGAGCTTGCCGGAGCCATTGAAGAGACTCATAAAGTTCAACAGCGCAGGATCACTGTTGCCAAATTGACTCATGATGGGCGTATCAACCTCAAGCGCCGCCGTTTGATAAAAATATTCACGAATGGCGCGCAGCATCTTTGCGCGGCGCATCACCTTTTCTTGCATAATGACCTCAATAAAAAAGCCTAGAATCCTCTAGGCTTTGTTTGTTGTGAATGTGTTAGCTGATCTTTTCAAGGAGCGCTTGGGCTCTAGCCACTTGAGATGGATTGCCGTCTCGTACCACTTCCTCTAAAAGCGGCTTGGCCAAACTTGGATCAAAATCAATGTAAGCCTCTGCCAATTCTAACTTAATTTGCTCCGACTCATCATCTTCTGATGCTTCAGCCACTGGCACTTCCACCACTTTAATCACAGGTTTTTCAACGATCACCTCTTTTTCAATCACCGTTGGTGCAACCATCGCGGGTGCAACAGCTTCCACAACCGTTTCAGCAATTGGTGCTTTAGGCGTTTCCACCACAGGTTCTGTGATGATCACCGGTTCAGGCACAGCTTCTACCGCGGGAATGTCGATCAATTCGATTTCTTCAATGGGCGTCATACCTTCAAAGGGTTCAACCGTTTCCACCACTTCAGCCATCGGCGCTTCAAATTCCGATAAATCAAAGCTTGGGAAATCCATCTCATCAACCGCCGCCGTCATTTCGGGTGCCACAATTTCATCTGTGATGATGTCAGAGACTTCAGAAACCTCAGGTGCTTCTACCGTTTCTACCGCACGAATGTGCTCTAAAGACTCTTCGGCTTTTGCCACATTGTCTTTGACAGAGTCACCAATCGGATCAATGTCTGCAGGTGCACTGAAATCCAATGAATCTAAAAAGTCATGTCCCGCTTCATTGTCATCAACATCCGCAACAAAGCTTAAATCTAAGTTGTGATCCACTTCTTCTGTAGAAACTTCCATTAAATCAGCAAACTCAATGGCATCATCTTCTTCAAATTTTGCCAAATCGATCTCTGCAATGCCTGCAACTTGCTCATCATTTTCCAATGTGGTTTGTGCTGTGTCGATCAAATCCCCAAAGCTCACATATTCTGTGATCTCAGCGGTTGGATCATTGTTCTCTTCGCTGGCAATCGCTTCGATGGCGCCGCTGTCTGAATCTTGCGAGACAAACAATGGATTGTTTTCACCAAAGCTCATGGCCTCTTCGGTGGCCGTTTCCATCTCAGGCACATCGATGGCGACATTTTCAATATTGATGGGCTCAAAATCAATTGGTTCAAAGGCCATCGTTTCTTGTGCTTCAATCTCAACATCATCAATGGCATCCACCGCAATGGCATTGTCTTCGATGACTTCAGAGGTTTGATCTGTATTGCGTCCCGTAAAATCCAACACACCATCAAATTCTAATGTGTCAAATGTGGGCATCTCTTCAATCGGCGCTTCAACTGTTTCAGTTTTTGGTGCTTCAAAACCGGATAAGTCAAAGTCTAAACCACCCATTTCTGGCTCATCTGCCACCGCTGTTTCAACAGCTTGTGGTGCCGCTTCGCTTGGCGCATCAAATGAGAAATCAAAATCTAACGTATCAAATTCATTGTCTTGTGGCTTATCATCTGCTTTTGATGCTGTTGCCACCGCAGCTGCCGTGACGGCTGCCGCAGCAGGTGGTGCAAAAGAGAGATCAAAATCAAGTGCCGCCATCTCATCGTCTGTATTTTTAGAAGCTTCTGCTTCTTTTGACTCATCTTTTGCCTCGGTAAAGGAAAAATCAAAATCTAAGCTTTGAATCTCTGTGCCATCTTTCGCAGGGCTTGCACCTTCTGAACTTAAAACAGCCGCAGCGACAGGCGCAGCAACTGCAGCAGCTTT
Source organism: Wohlfahrtiimonas sp. G9077 (assembly GCF_002252155.1). Classification (GTDB taxonomy): domain Bacteria; phylum Pseudomonadota; class Gammaproteobacteria; order Cardiobacteriales; family Wohlfahrtiimonadaceae; genus Wohlfahrtiimonas. The sequence continues at coordinate 170,361 of NZ_NEFD01000005.1, read as the reverse complement.
AGCAGCCGCTGATTTCACTTGAGGCGCATCTTTTTTAGGTGTTGCCTCAACGCCTTCTTCAACCATCACTTCTTGATCAGACGTTTCTGTTTTTTTACCTTTTTTCGCTTTTTTCTCTTTCGGCGCTTTAGGTGCTTTCTCCACTTGACCATCGGCGGCTTGACGACGACGCATCGCCACCATTGCTAAAATAGCCAACAATAAAATTAAAACACCGCCGCCCACATACATAATGTTGTCAAAGATGATCTCAATGATGCCAGGTTCCTCTTCAGGCTCCTCCACCATAAATACTTTGGGCTTAGCTGGTGCAACATTTGCCACTGATTCTGTCACTTGTGCCACACTTGCATCTACCACATCACCTTGTAAAGGTTCTTGAACCGTTTGTGTTTCTGTTTGCGCAGCGACCGATGCACTCATGGCATCATCTTCCACAGGTGCAATCGAAGGCTCGCTTGGCGAGATCACCGTCATGTCATTGGCATCATTCTGAGTGGCATCATTGGCAAGCCCATTGACCGGATGCACCACTTTTACCGGTACTTCGTCAATGACAGCGGTTTCTGTCACGCCATCGGCTGTATTTGCCACTTCCGCTGCCACGCCGGCAATTGCAGGCGCTGCAACTGCCGCCGATTTCGCAGTGCCATCATTGGATGTGGCTGGTGGCGAAGGCAACTCATAAATAAAGCCCACAGCTTCTGTTGTGGCTTCTGCTTTGACAAAGTTGTGTTGTTTTTTAGGTGTTTCGACAGGAATGATCAATGTCACATCTGCGCGCAATACACCAGCAGGCGTAAAGGCAGATGGATTGTGTTTTTTGATGATTTCAATCATCTTTTGCGGTGAGATGTGAGCCGGGCGCACTTTATTGGCAATGCTCCACATGGTTTCACCCGCTTCAACGGGCCCATAACGCTTCACAAGCGCAGGATCCACTGTATTTTTTAAGTGACTTTGAGTTTTGGGTGCTTTTGCCTCAGCTTTAGCGGGCTTGTCCGCTTTTTTCTCTACCGATGTCTTTTCAGCCGGTTTGGGGGCTTTATCCAGTTTAGGTGCCGCTTTTTCCACAGGCTTTTTCGCTTCGGCCACTTTTGGCTGTGCATCCACCGCTTTGGCGTTGGCAACTTTAGGTGCCACAACTGGCGCAACCACAGGAACATCTGCCAATGTCACTTGTTCTGTTGATTCAGCCACCGCATGATCATCAATGCGCACGCCATCGATTTCAATCTCAGCTGCATCGGCTAAAGGCTCTGGGCGAATGTCTAATAAAATCGGCAACTCAAACAACTGGCGACGATTATGATCATCACGGCTTTCCAGCAACAATGTCAGCGCAGGGGTTTCCACCGCTTCTGTTGTGGTGACCACCAACTGCTTTTTATCCGCTTCCTCAATCACATTGACAGATAAATCATAAGTGGGAATCGGGTGATTTAATCTTAAATACTCCGTGCGCTCAGCGAGTATCACATCCCCTTCCCCGATCACATCTGCCTGTAAGCGCAAAGGCTCATTCAAATAGGAGATGGTTCTTAAGTTCTCAACATCTGCCGCATGCGATAGCCCAAAGACACCTAACAATGCGATGGCCAAAATATTTTTTCTTATCATAGTTTGTTCCGAGTACTCAATATGATTCGTCTCTAACACATTAGAGCGAGTTTTAAAATTTTAAATAACCGACATTCTAACGAAAATTTTGAAAATCTGTTGTAAAAAATGCCATATTATAGCTAACTAAGATCAATTTAATGTCGGTATCATTTCCATACACTACTATAGTGTTCGGACAATAACAAAAATATAACCACAACAGAGGAGGAGAAGCGGATGGCCATTTTATGTCTCAGTACAGTATTGCCAAATTTTAACCAATGGATTAAAAATTTACATGCCATTGACCCAACATTAGACCTTCGCACGAAGGATAATCCCGGAGATTTATCTGAAATCACATCTGTTTTAGCATGGAAAGCGAACGATGAGGATTTTAAACAACTGCCAAACCTCAAGTTTGTGCAATCCACCGGCATGGGCATTGACCACATTTTAGAATGCAAAAGCATTCCTCAAGGCACCTTGATCGCTCGCATTGTCGATCATGACATGAAAGAGCAAATGGCAGAATATGCGCTCTATGGCGCCTTAAAAGCCTGCCGTAATGTGCAGTATTACAATCGTGATCAAGTCAATAAAGTGTGGCACATGCGTAGCCGCATCTTACCGAAAGATTTAACCGTAGGCGTTCTTGGTTTAGGCGAGCTTGGCAGTTATGTGGCCAACACTTTAAAAGCGCATGGTTTCAACGTCATCGGTTGGAAAAACACGCCACCTAAAATGGAAGATGCCAGTATTTATCATGGCCAAGATCAGTTGCCAGAATTTTTGAGCCAATGCAAAATCCTTGTGTGCTTATTGCCATTAACGCCTGAGACACAACACATTTTAAACCGTGAGACCTTTGCCCAATTGCCAAAAGGCGCTTACCTCATCAATCCTGCGCGTGGCGGACATGTTAAAGAGGCAGATTTACTTGAAGCCATTGAAAATGGTCAAATCAGCGGTGCACTTTTAGATGTGTTTGACACAGAGCCATTGCCGCAAGATCATCCGTTTTGGAATGAAGCAGCCATTGAAATCACGCCACATGTTGCCGCGATGACCAACCCAATCACGGCCAGCGAACAAGTCGCTGAGAATTTTCGCTTAGTGCGCGAAGGGAAGCTGCCGAATAACTTAGTGGATTTGAACCGCGGATATTAACTTATGATATGATGAACGGGTTAAACCATTGCGAGGTCATTCATGCTTAAATTTAACACGTTCATCTTTTATCTTGGCATCTTTTTAACAGGCTTAGGGCTTGTAGTGGGCTTGCCGCTCATCATCATTGGCTATCAAGATGTGGGCATGTATTTGACCACCATGATCGCGCCCCTTGGCTTTTTACTCTTTTTCACAGGCTTCATTGGCGCGGTGGCATTGCGTCCCCATGAAGAACGCATCAAATCTGATGTAGAATCTCGTCAAAAAGCAGAAAAGTACCAGCGAACAGTGCCAGATTAATCAAAAACCGCCCCATTGGCGGTTTTTTGTTATTTGCGTTTTGTGATGCGTTGACGATGGCTTTCAGACAACACAGCACCGGTTGCCACGGAAACATTCAAGCTTTCAATGCGTCCTTCCATCGGAATTTTTAAGAGAAAATCACACGCTTCACGCGTTAAACGACGCATGCCTTCCCCTTCTGAGCCCATGATGATGGCCAATGCACCCGTTAAATTCGCTTGATAAATGGTTTCTGTCGCTTCACCCGCTAAACCTGCCAACCAAACGCCGCGCTCTTTTAAATCATCGATGGTGCGCGCTAAGTTGGTCACCTCAATGAATGGCACACGTTCAGAACTGCCACTTGAAATTTTACGCACAATCGGCGTCAATCCACAGGCACGATCTTTTGGCACGATCACCGCATCCACCCCAAAGGCTTCTGCACTTCGCAAACATGCACCCACATTATGTGGATCGGTCACACCATCTAAAATCAATAAAAATGGGGCAGAGTTGGCCTCTAACAAATCATATAAATGGTTTTCATTTTTAGCCGGCTGCACACGCACTTCTGCGGCAATGCCCTGATGACGCGCTTCCCCAACTTTTGTTTCCAACATCTTTTGGTTCACCATGTTCACAGGGATTTTTTTATCCTGAATGCGATTTAAAAACGCTTGGGCACGTTTATCTAAACGTTGATCATTGAGCCAAACTTGTACGACAGAGCCCTCATCAAACGCCGCCTCCACTGCATGAAAGCCATGAATCCACATTGTTGCATTGCTCATTTTGTCACCTTATTCCATTATCATCAGCAAAAAAACCGCACACAGTGCGGTTTTTCATTGGCATTATTGTCAATTAGTTGCGGTTCATCGCATTTAACGCTTCATACGCTTCAAGCACACGCTCAACCAAAGAGACTTGACCAGCACGTAACCAAGCACGTGGATCATAATATTTTTTATTTGGTTTATCGGCACCTTCAGGATTGCCCAATTGACCTTGTAAATAATCTTTGTATTCGTTGTAGTAGCCTAAAACGCCTTTCCAAGTTGCCCACTGTGTATCTGTATCGATGTTCATTTTGATCACACCAAAAGAGATCGCATCGCGGATGTCTTGTAAGTCAGAACCTGAACCGCCGTGGAATACAAAATCCAAGCTTTTTGCAGGTAAATTGAATTTTTCAGACACATATTTTTGTGAGTTGTCTAAAATTGCAGGCGTCAAACGTACGTTGCCTGGCTTATAAACACCATGCACATTACCAAAAGATGCTGCAATCGTAAAACGTGGGCTGATTTTAATCAATTGCTCATACGCATACGCCACATCTGCAGGTTGTGTGTACAGCAATGCATTGTCGATGTCTGTGTTATCCACGCCATCTTCTTCACCGCCTGTACAACCTAATTCGATTTCAAGCGTCATGCCTAATTTTTCCATGCGCTCTAAATATTTTGCAGACGTTGCAATGTTCTCTTCTAATGACTCTTCAGATAAATCGATCATGTGAGAGGAGAATAATGGTTTGCCCGTTTCTTTAAAGAATGCTTCACCGGCATCTAATAAACCATCGATCCATGGCAACAATTTTCTTGCCGCATGGTCTGTGTGTAAAATGACAGGCACGCCGTACGCTTCTGCCACTGCGTGTACATATTTAGCACCCGCAACTGCACCACGAATCGCCGCCTCATGGCCTTCTAATTTCAATCCTTTACCAATAAAGAATTGTGCGCCGCCGTTAGAGAACTGAATGATCACAGGTGACTGAGCTTTTGCAGCCGCTTCTAATACACCATTGATGGATTCTGTGTTCACCACGTTCACAGCTGGCAATGCAAAACCTTCTGCTTTTGCGATTTCAAATACTTTTTGTACATCATCACCAAATAATACACCTGGTTTTACTGCATCTAAAATTTTAGCCATTTGATCGATCTCCTAAAATTACTAATCATTTCTCGCCACATTCTAGCACAACAGAAGATTTTTTCGTCATGATAATCTAAACTTAATCCACAACATAATCCGATAAAAAAACCATTGGGCATGCCATGAATGACTATCTCGATCATCCAAAGAAAATCCACTCTGACATCATCAATGCACTCAAAGCGATCTCTGTATTGGTGATCCCCGCGGCGGCGCTATTTTTGTTTAACATTGCCATTTATGCTTACAAAATGGCCTATTTTTCCACCTTTCATCTGCCCTTCATTCCGATCGAATCATCCTTGTGGCTTGATGTGGTGGAGAACAAAACCTTAGTCATTTTACTGCTCACCCTGCTCTTTTTTGCCATTGGCATCATCACAGCGGGCATCTTTTTATTTCGACACAGTTTAGAGAAAATCGCCAATCAAGAATTTTCATGGTCGCTGTTCATTGCCACTTTTGTATTGCTCAGCCCCTTCATCTTTAGCCTGCATGGTTTATCTTTGAGCACCCAAGTTGTCATGATTGTGCTCTATGCGCTGCTGATTCCTTTTTTATTCACCAAGCATTTTCACATCACATTGCACCATTTAAGTCGCTTATTGCCCCCAAAATTTCACATGCAAAAAAAAGAAAAAGCGGTGCTCCATGATGTGGCCTTCATCATTCTTGGCATCACCTATTTATTTGTCATCTTCATCATTTTTATTTTATTGATGGAATCGGTGGCCGGCCACCTTGGTACTTATCATGCCAAAGCGGTGGAAAGCACCATGTTATCCACATCTTTTGACCATTTGCCGCAGCATATTAAAGTCAACGGCACTTCACTCTATTTAGAAGCGTGCGATGCACGTAAATGCCTCGGTTATCAAGCCATCACAGATGGGAAGCAAACCGTGATTCAACCGCGATTTTTCACAGTCTATGAGATTGATTTCATCAATCCTGAAGTCTATTAACACATCATGGCGCAAGGCTTTCAATCAAATGTAAGATGCTATTGATGCGCAGCGTCTCATCTTCCAATGGAAAACGGTAACGCAAAACTTCCTGCCCTTGCAATTGGTAAAAATCGGGCTTTTGCTGAATTAAATCCACCAATGTGCGCAAATTGATGTTAGGCTTTGCCCCAAAAACAATACGAATGCCATCCTGATTTGCCTCAATTTTTTCCAAATTCAATGGCGCGGCTTTTAATTTAATTTCCGCGATTTTAAATAAGCGTTTCGCTTGCTCAGGCAATGGGCCAAAGCGGTCAATCATCTCAATTTGAATCTCATTTAATGCACTCATGTCCGTTGCGCTGGCAATGCGCTTATAGAGCGACAAGCGCATCGGAATGTCCATCATATAATCTTCAGGAATCAATGCCGGCACACCAAGCGTCACCGTCATGCCTTGTTTAAAGGGTTGATTGATGTCGAGCGTTTCACCACGTTTAATGGCCTCAACGGCACGGGTTAACAGCTCCATATACAATGAAAAGCCCATCTCCGTGATCTGTCCGCTTTGTGATTCCCCAAGCAATTCACCGGCGCCACGAATCTCCAAATCATGATTGGCAATCATAAAGCCTGCACCCAATGTTTCTGTTTCCGTCAATGCCTCAATGCGTTTAATGGCATCTTTGGTCATCTCACGCGCGGGCGGCACAATCAAATAGCAGTACGCGCGCTGATGAGAGCGCCCAACGCGGCCACGCAATTGATGCAGCTGCGCAAGCCCAAGCTTATCGGCGCGATTGATGATCATCGTATTGGCATTGGGTACATCAATGCCGGATTCAACAATCGTGGTGCACAATAACACCTGAATGCGATGGTGATAAAAATCGAGCATCACTTGTTCTAGTTCCGCTTCCTTCATCTGCCCGTGCGCAATGCCAATGGTAATTCCCGGCATTAAGCGTTCAATCGTGGCTTGCATCAACTCAATCGTATCCACTTCATTGTGTAATACATACAATTGCCCACCGCGTTTTAATTCACGATTCATCGCCTCAATCATCAACTCATCATTCCATTGATTGACAAAGGTTTTGACAGCAATGCGCTCCACAGGTGGCGTTGCGATGATGGACAACTCACGAAGCCCCGACAATCCCATGTTAAGGGTTCGAGGAATGGGCGTTGCTGTCATGGTCAATAGATTCACTTCAGTGCGCAAAGATTTGAGCTGCTCTTTATGTTTGACGCCAAAACGATGCTCTTCATCGATGACAATGAGCCCAAGATTTTTAAAATGCACATCTTTTGAGAGAATTTTGTGCGTACCGATCACAATGTCAATTTGGCCTTCTGCCAAAAGTGCTAAGGTTTGCTTGGTCTCTTTGGTGCTTCGAAAGCGTGATAAACCGGCAATTTTCACCGGCCAATCGGCAAAGCGATCCACAAAATCTTGTACATGCTGCTCGGCCAATAAAGTGGTCGGCGCCAATACTGCCACTTGATAACCATTCATCACCGCCATAAATGCCGCGCGCATCGCCACTTCTGTTTTCCCAAAACCCACATCTCCACAGATGATGCGATCCATTTTGCCAACGGTTAAATCACTTAAAACATCATCAATGGCGCGCTGCTGATCGGGCGTGGTTTGAAATGGAAAGCTTTTGGCAAAATCATCATATTCCGGCACAATCGCCATGCCGCGCGCTTTTTGTAATTCTCTGCGGGAATAAATGTCCAACAATTCCGCGGCGGTGTCATGAATCTTCTCAGAGGCTTTTTTACAAATTTTCTCCCATTGATCCGAACCCAATTTGTGCCACGGCGCGCTCTCTTTTGAACCGCCTGTATATAAAGAAAGATCATTTAAATCGGTGATTGGAATGTATAAGCGGCCGTTGCCCTTGTATTCGATCACCAAAAGTTCATTGTCATCAATGTTATCAAGCCCGACATAGCGACCAACGCCATGCTTTAAATGCACAATCGGATCGCCGGCTTTCAAGTGATCGATGCTCGTGAGCATCGATTTGACATCCACCGTTTTTTGCTGCTTTTTACGCCCCGTTTGCATCGGTATGCCAAGGAGCGCATTTTCCGTCACAATGGCAAACTGATGATCATAACGAAAGCCTTCACTCAATGCGCCGATCATCACAGCAAAAGGTGCGGGTGTTTTGGCGAACGTCACAAAATCATCCGCAATTTTTGGCGACAGATTGAGCGCTTTCAAACGCTCTAATAACATTTCACGGCGGCCATGAGTTTCTGTGGTGATGATCAATGACATCTCAGGATGCTGCACCAGCCACTCACTCATTTGCCCCATTTGACTCACAACGGGCGCTTCATGGGTGAATGAAAGCTCAATGATCGGGCGCTGCTTTAACAGTGCTTCAATGCCAAGAACATTGAGATACAGTCGTATCGGCGACAACAGCGGTTTTTCCACATCATGGCGGTAACGCTCATAACGGTGATCAATCATCTGTTGAAATTGTGCCCCACTTTTAAAGAGATTCGGATAAAGCACCAATGTTGTGTGTTCTGTGAAGTAATCAAACAATGTTGCCGTTTGCTCAAAAAATAGGGGCAGATAATTTTCAATGCCGGCCGGTAAATTGCCCTGAATGATCTCCTGATACAAGGCGCATTTGGTGGTATCAACATTGAAGGCTTCTTTAAATTTTTTCTCAAAGCGCTCAAGGGCACTTTGACTCATCTCAAATTCACGCGCCGGCAAAATTGAGAGCTCAGGCAATGCCTCAAGCGTGCGCTGTGTTTCTGGATCAAAGGTGCGAATGCTTTCCACCTCATCATCAAAAAAATCAATGCGGATCGGCGCTTGAATGCCCATCGGAAAAAGATCAATGATACTGCCGCGCATGGCAAATTCGCCGGGCTCCATCACTTGCTTGACGGCTCGATAGCCGCTCGCTTCTAACACTAAGCGCCACTGATCGCGATCAATGCGATCTTGCGGTTTTAACAATACGCTGTGGCCATCTAAAAAACTTGGTGGCGCTAAACGCTGCATCAATGTTGGCATGGTGACAATCAAGGTCTCAATCGATCCTTGACGTAGGCGTGCAAGTGTCGATAAACGTGCAGAGATGATGTCAAGCTGCGGAGAAAAGGCATCATAAGGCAATGTTTCCGTATCTGGAAAGAGCACCGCATGATGATCAAAGAATGCCAAATCCTGCACCAAGTTTTCTGCCTGCTGCATATTTTCCACAATCACCACCATCGATTGCTTGCTATTTTTAGCAGCGTTTTGCAACTGATGGGCAAATGCGGCGCCATTGGCCACTGACCAATCCACCGTTTTGATCGTTGATGGTATCGATGCTGAATCAACCACAAATGCTTTTTGTTTAGCCATAATCTTTTTTGAAATGTGATGAAAGCATCATTGTCAGCCAATTGCCCCATGAATACAAGCGAAAAACTGATGATTCTGCACGTTAAATCAGACAAGCTGCCCAATCTTTCGTTATAATAATTTGTTGAATACAAAAATTTATGGTGATTGATACATGTCCTCTTTTTTTATTACTTGCGCACAAGGTTTAGCGCCCTATGTTATCGATGAACTCGCAGCTTTAGGCATCGAATCGACAAGCGATGCAACTGGCGTGCGCTTTGAAGGTGGACTCAAAGAGGCTTATCAAGCACTGCTCTGGACGCGCTGCGGCTCTCGTGTGTTATTGCAGCTCAAAGCAGGCTCGATGAAAGATTTAGACGATCTGCATCGTCAGCTCTCAGGTTTTCCGTGGTCCACCCACATGTCGGATCAAAGCACATTTGTGATTCAAGTGACCACAAAACGTGCGCAGCACATCCACACACAATATGCCGCGCAGCGCGTGAAAGATGCAATTGTGGATTATTTTGACATGACCACAGGCGGCCGCCCATCGGTGGAAAAAACGGATCCTGACTTGCGCTTTTATGTGCACATTCAAGATACTGCTTATACTCTCTATTTAGATTTAAGTGGCGAACCTTTACATAAGCGCGGCTTTCGTACTGAGCAAGGCGTTGCGCCGATCAAAGAAAATTTAGCCGCTGCCCTGTTGTATCGCTCAAAGTGGCCAGAAAAAGCCAAAGAACATCAAGATTTCATTGATCCATTGTGCGGTGCGGGCACGATTTTGATTGAAGCGGCTTTAATGGCGCGTGACATTGCACCAGGACTTTTCCGTCGTAGCTTTGGCTTTGAAAACTGGCGCGGCCACAATGAACACACTTGGGGCGAATGCGTGAAGATTGCCAAACACCGTGCAGAAGTGGGCGCAAACACTTATCAAGGTAAACTCTACGGCGTTGAGCGCAATGCGCGCATGATTGGCATCACCAAAGCAAATGCCGATCGCGCAGGCGTTTTGAAAAACATGTCTTTTGCCCATCAAATGTTTGAACACTTTAAAAAACCTGCGGACATGTCTGACAAAGGTTTGATCGTCACCAATCCGCCATACGGTGAGCGTTTAGGCGAAAAAGAGGAACTCAAACCCACTTATGTTGCCCTGGGCGATTGGCTGCGTGCGTATGAAGGCTATGAAGCTGGCATCATTACCTCAGATGTGGAACTCGGTAAACAGATGGGATTGCGTGCTCGTAAAGTCAATAAATTCTACAACGGCGCTTTAGAGTGCGTGTATTTACAATTTGCCATTGAGCCACAATATTTCGTGGATCGCAAAGCGGCAGAAGCACGCCAAGAAAAACGTGATCATGAAGAGATCATGAGCGAAGGCGGCATCGACTTTTTCAATCGCCTCACCAAAAACCGTAAAAAATGGGAAAAATGGGCCAAGCAAAATCATGTCATGTGTTATCGCACATATGATTCTGACTTACCTGAATTCAATGTCGCGATCGATCGCTATGATCAATCCCTTGTGATTTATGAATACAAAGCCCCAAAAAGCATTGATCCTGAAAAAGCGGCCAAACGCTTAGAGAAGATCAAAGCGATTGTGCCGATCGTTTTTAGTGATTTAAAACCTGAAAATATTCACTTTAAACTGCGTGAACGCAAAAAAGGCACAGAGCAGTATGAAAAAGAGAATGCCCAAGGTGATTTCTTTGCTGTGGAAGAAAATGGCTCTAAATTCTGGGTCAATTTGGTCAATTATTTAGACACCGGTTTATTCTTAGATCACCGCAATGTGCGCAAAATGATCCAAGAGAAAGCCAAAAACACCAATTTCCTGAATCTGTTTGCTTATACCGGCAGTGCCAGCATTTTTGCAGCGGCGGGCGGTGCAAAAGCAGTGACCACAGTGGATATGTCTAAAACCTATTTAAAATGGGCGGAAAATAACTTTGCCCTCAATGGTTTTAATGGCAAAGCGTATCAGTTCATTCAAAAAGATGTCTTAGAGTGGCTCACGCAAACAGCTGCCCACATCGAAGCCTTACCTTTGATGAAAAAGCGTGATGCACGTTATGATTTGATCTTTATGGATCCGCCTTCGTTCTCTAACTCAAAGCGCATGAGCGATGTATTAGACATTCAGCGCGATCACATTCGCCTCATCAATGACGCGATGACATTGCTGACTAAAGAGGGTTTGCTCATCTTCTCAACGAATTTGCGTAACTTTAAAATGGAACCTGAGCTGTTTGAAGCGTATGACATTCAAGATGTTTCACGTGAAACCTTACCCATGGATTTTGCCCGTGATCCAAAAATCAGACAGTGCTATTTGATTCGCCATAAAAACGCATAAGAGAATAGAAACTACTCGGCATTGCTAAATGCCCAAATCACAGCCATTAAAAAAAGCCCCTCATTTGAGGGGCTTTTTGTTCACCGATTAGAAAGTGTATTTCAAGGTGAGGCTTGCACCATAATCTTTTGCTTTGTGCTTACCTTGACGATAATTCGCATCCACAGAGAGGGAGAAGTTTTTATCTAAACGTGCACCCACACCCGCTTTTGCTTCATACATCAAGCCACCTTTATAGCCTTCATTGCGATCATTATTGTGATACACAACTGCTCGAGTGTCGTCATACCAAAGGTTCATACCCGCATACGGTCTGATGTCACCATCTTTTGGATAGATGAATGCGCCCACTCGGCCGACCACATCCCCTTTCAAGGATTGTGAGACGCGCGTGCCACCAACATCCACATAATCCTTCGCGCTGAAATCTAAGTACGTGATTTGTGCCTGTGGCTCGATCACAAGGTTGTTGCCTAAATCAATTGGGTAACCACCTTGCAATGTAAAGCTCCACACATGTGAACGATACGAGTTCTGCGGATTGCCTTCTGTAGTGATCTTATTCTGATAGCTACCATAAGAGAGAATGCCATCCACATAAGGTGTCAATGGATTATTACCATCTGCATACCATGAACCGTAAATACCGTAGGTTTGACCGGTCACTTTACCTTTACCATGGCTGCCTGAAATGATGCTATGAGAATCAGACTTCGCTTCCATCGTACCGATGAACACACCGAGCTGCACTAAACTATTGCCCGCACGCATGAGCTGATCACCACCGAAGGTTGTGTTGTAGTAATCATAATCATAATGCACAGTGCCACCGGATGTGCGGCCTTTGTGTTTACCGCCTGCGGTTGTGTTCCATAAACTACTGTCTAAGAACACAGCATCTTCACTCGATGAACCACCTGCTTGTAAGCGTGACAATGAGCGCAAACCACCTGCACCGTTGATCAATCCGCCACCAAAGCCAGGGCCACCTAAACCAGGCACTTGCGATTGTGTTGTTGATCCTGTGTTGGACAAGTTGTTACCTGTATCTGGGCGCGTGGTTAAAGATTTTAAGAACCAATCTTTATCCGCTTGCGTCAATTGATACTGATAAGCACCTTTGGTCACCAAATTGCCTAAAGTAAAGGCATTGGCATCCGAGCCACCTGTGCTGATGAGTTTCACGCCGGCATCGTCCACTTTACCGAGCAAACCTGAAACGTCATACACCGTCACTTTCGTTTGACCGCTCGCATGACCTGTGATCACCAATTGATCCGCATCCACTGTTTGACCATTGCGTGCCACATTCATGTTCACTAAGCCATTTTGACCCACATAGTTACCATGAATGACCAAAGCATTGCCCACTGCTTGACCACGGAGATCAATCGTGTTCGCATTCGTGAAGTTGCCTTGGATCTCTAACGTCACAGGTGATGGCGATGCTGCTTTCATACGCATTTTGCCATTGTTTGCCCATGGATTACCCACTTGCACCAAGCCTTGGTTCATAAAGTCACCATGCATGGTACCGGTACCGAAGAAACGTGCATTATCAGCAATCTCAACTGAGGTCACTTTTTGTGTGGTGCCATTGAGATCAAAGAATGAACCTTGATCCAATACTAGGCGATTGGCTTGCCCCAATGCTTGATCACCCACCACTTTTAAGCCACCTGAGCGGACAAAAGCATCGCCACTGAAAGTGTTCTGGCCGGACAATGTCACTGCATTGTTGGCATTGTCATTATAAACTTCAATGCCACCTTTGCCGCCACGCTCACCAATATTGGCCGTCAATGTATTGTTGCGACCTTGAACGCCTTCAATCGCCACTGTATTGCCATCTAAAATGGTGAGGTCTTTCATTTGATAGCTGACATATAAGCCATCTTCATGAGCACCTGTGCTCAAGCCATAATCAAATGAACCTTCTGCCACCACTTTTTCATTGCCTGCAGCCACAGTGCCTTTGTTGGTTAAATTCAAGATGTTTGGCGTGCTGATTGCTTGGCCTTGATCATCTTTGAGCGTCAATGCTAAATCACCCGTCAATGTACCTTTCACACCATTTTTTGTGGCCAATAATTGGAATGCAGGCTCGCCAACATTCAACTCGATGAGGCTGTTGCCTTTGACCGATGGATCTAACTCATGCAAGAACTTCTCAACCGTGATGCCACCTTTTTGCTGACTTAAATCTAACGCGTCCACATGCACAACGTTGTTTGATTCAATCACAGCCCAATCTTGGTGTACACCATTGTTGAACACCACTGAACCACCTTGTAGATGCAATTGATCTAAATGCACATCGCCTTGATGATCCCCAAAGTTCATTGTGGCATCTTTGTTGATGTTCAAAGTGGCATGACTTAAAGCATCGGCGCTGCCATCTGTGATGGTGAAATTTGTGTTCTCTAAATTCACAGTCCCTGCAAATTCATTGCCCACGTGCTCACCAAACGTGAAATCACCACCATTACCCATCACATTGAATGAACCTTCACCTTTCAAGCGATGGTTAAAGTCACCATCTTGATTATTTAAGACGGTATCTTTATCGCGTAAGTTAAAGCCAATGTCTTCACCGATGGTCACTTTATCACTGTCAAGCTTGGTGCCGTTTGTGAAGATCAGATCACCACTGCCACCCACTTTTGCAGTCAATTGATCATCCTTAAAGCCATCTAACACCAAACCACTGGCGCCATCAATCATCACTTCTGTGGGCGATCCTAAGCGTGCATTGTCTGTAATGCTCACTTCACTGCCGTTATTTAAGTTCACTTGACCTTTAAAGTCTTTGTTTTCTGAGGTGATGTTCACTTTGCTGTTGTCAAAGTTCATGTTGCCCGTGCCTTTGATGGTTTGATTCATCTCATGGCTGGCATTGTCACCTTTTGGTACATCAATGATGGTCAGATTAGATGGGTCACCTGATAAATCCACCACCGTATCTTTACCACCTAAACGATTCATATCATTACGAATGATGAGATCGCCATGTTTGGTTACAGTAATTTCACCACCAAAGTCTTGATTGCCACCGGCCAATTCCACTTTACCTTGTGTGGTGTTTGGTGCCGCTTCAATGGTGATGTGGCCGTTGCCTTTAATGCTATTTTTCACAGCATTGTCATCAACTTTATCACCTTGCAACGTTAATTCGCCGCTGTTATCAATCGTCGCACCACCTAAGCTACCGCCTTGCTCAATGGTCACTTTACCTTGATCCGCAATGTTGACGTTCGTGCCTTTGCCTAAATCATCATTTTTACCTTTTACGGTAAAGCCGGCATTTGGATCAATCGTCAATGTACCATCACCGGTTAAGCCGCCGTCTGAAGAGGTTGAACCGGTGTCTTTAATCACCAACTCACCACCGCCAAAGTCCACTTTACCGGTATTATTGAAGTTTTTATCCACCTCAACTTTACCTGCTGAACCATCCTCTTTTTGACCAATGATGAGGGTGCCTTTCGGTGCATTGTTATTGAAGTTGCCTTCAACGTTCATTTCACCGCCGCCCAAATCAATCAGGCCATCATTGTTCACATCTTTATTTACAGCAATGTTACCGCCCCCTGTAGTGATGGTACCTGTGTCATGGTTTTTGATGCTGCCATTATCGACAGAGAGGTTGCCGCCTTCCGTTGTGATGGTGCCGTGGTTATCAAGGTCGCCATTATTCACCACAACATCACCGCCAGGCAATGGTTTGCCTTGTGGATCTGTCATGCCACCTGTATTGATGTCACTGCCTTTGTTGTTCGTTAAGGCATTGTCACCAGGCTGCACAGGTGTACCATCTGGATTTGTTCCTGTTACAGTCACATTACCGCCACCGGTGTGAATGGTGCCAGTTGGTTTGCCATCTTTATCACCATTGATTAAGATGCCGCCCACATTAACGTCACCGCCTTTTACAGGTTGACCGTTGTTATCCACAATGGTGTGGCCTTGATCATCTTTCGGTGCTGCAGTGTCCACTTGACCTGTGTTCTCTACATTACCGCTCGATACCACTTCACCGCCACCTGTGGTGATGGTGCCTGTTTCGTGGTTTTTAATGTTGCCATTGTCGGTGCCAACTTTACCGCCTTCTGTTGTGATGGTGCCGTGGTTATCAATGTCACCATTTTTCACCACAACATCACCGCCAGGCAATGGTTTGCCTTGTGGATCTGTCATGCCACCTGTATTGATGTCACTACCTTTGTTGTTCGTTAAGGCATTGTCACCAGGTTTCAAATCTGTACCATTCTTGTTACCTGTAACCGTCACATCACCGCCACCGGTGTGAATGGTGCCCGTATTTGGCTGACCATCTTTATCACCATTGACCAAAACACCGCCCACATCCACATTACCACCTGGAATTGGCTTGCCATTGTTATCCACAATGGTGTGGCCTTGATCATCTTTCGGTGAGGATGTATCAATGTCACCTTTGTTGTTCAAGTCACCGCCTGCAACCACTTGACCACCGCCTGTGGTGATGGTGCCATCTTTCGAATTCCCTGTGCCTGGATCAGTGTTATTGATGTCTTTTCCTGCGATGACATCACCACCTTTTTCATTCGGTTTAGAGGTATCGATTTCACCTTTGTTATTGATGTTGTGATCACCGCCGGCTTCAACTTTTCCGCCATCTGTAATGATGGTACCACCTGGGTTGTTATTGATGTCACCGTCATTGGTTGTGGCATTCCCGCCACCGGTATGAATGCTGCCATCATTGGTGAGGGTTGTGTCTTTACCGCCCACAGTCACATCACCGCCACCTGTTGTAATGGTACCTGTGTCATGGTTTTTGATGTTGCCATTGTCGGTGCCAACTTTACCGCCTTCTGTTGTGATGGTGCCGTGGTTATCAATGTCACCATTTTTCACCACAACATCACCGCCAGGCAATGGTTTGCCTTGTGGATCCGTCATGCCACCTGTGTTGATGTCACTGCCTTTGTTGTTCGTTAAGGCATTGTCACCAGGTTTCAAATCTGTACCATTCTTGTTACCTGTAACCGTCACATCACCGCCACCGGTGTGAATGGTGCCCGTATTTGGCTGACCATCTTTATCACCATTGACCAAAACACCGCCCACATCCACATTACCACCTGGAATTGGCTTGCCATTGTTATCCACAATGGTGTGGCCTTGATCATCTTTCGGTGAGGATGTATCAATGTCACCTTTGTTGTTCAAGTCACCGCCGGCTTCAACTTTTCCGCCGCCTGTGGTGATGGTGCCATCATTTGGATTGTTTGTACCAGGCTTCGTGTTATTGATGTCTTTACCTGCCGTCACATCGCCGCCCTTATCGTTTGGCTTCGATGTGTCGATCTCACCTTTATTGTTGATGTTGCCATCATTGGTGCCGACATTACCGCCATCTGTGATGATGGTGCCATCGGGATTATTATTAATGTCGCCCTTGCCTTTATTGGTCACATCACCACCGCCGGTATTGATGGTGCCACCATTGTTGGTATTGCCATCACCGTTATTGGTCACATCACCGCCACCTGTGTTAATGGTGCCGTCTGGCTTATTGTTAATGTCACCTTGATTGGTTTCAGTGTTGCCGCCGCCAGTATTAATGGTGCCTTTATTGTCAACACCGCCATTACCACCTGACACTGTGCTGCCGCCCGTATCAATGTTGTGATCTTTGTCATTATCTAAACCTTCAACAAACGTCAATTTTTGATTACCGTATTTGGCGTATAAACCTTTACCCCCTTGGCCATTTTGTGTGATCAATTGATCATGACCTAGGAAATAGTTTTGATCCACCAATACCTTACGGCCATCCTTTAATGTCACCGTATGTTGCACAGGTTTTGTCATGTCATCGATGTGCTGACCATCAATGATCAAATCAAGTATCATATCTTTTTGACTGATGCTGATATTGCCCGACGCTTGGCCTAATTGATACACATGCGTCGGCTTTAACAACTCATCTAGCGTGATACCATCTGTGGGCGTTGTGGTTGTCCAATCCTTTTTCACTTCAATGGAAACCGTGCCGTTGTTCAAGTTAAGGTTCTCCGCAGTGATGATGCCATCAGCGCGTTCAGGTGAATTGCCTTCTTCAAAAATCAAGTCACCACCATTGACCGTCACATTTTTATGCGTGGTGTCTTTAAGAATGGTCACTTCAGAACCTTTCTCTACACTTAAGCTGCTGCCTTGTAGTTTTGTGCCATCCACAGATAATTTGCCAGATTCAACCAATAGTGTGCCTTTAAAATCATTGCCCACTTGATCACCGATCGACAATTGATTACCGTCAGCACTGAGTTTTAATTCACCCTCACCAGAGAGTGCTTGGTTAAAGGTATAATCGGCCGTTTTATCAATGTTCGTGCGACCATCTTTGGCAATCTGCAATTTTGCAGTGCCCAAATCTGCTTGATCTGACACATTCAATGTGCTGTTTGCCATCACATTCAATTGCCCATTGCCGCTGACTTTGCCATTTAATGTTGAATCGCCTTTTGTAAAGCTCAATGCATGATCTTGCAATGACACATCACCATTTGCTGTGGTTTGACCCACGGTTAGATCAGCACCAAGTGCCAAAGTGGCACCTGCTTGAATGTCTAACGCACCTTGATCACCAAAAGCTTGACCATTTTGCGCCGTCACAACACCGCCTTTTACAGTGGTGCCACCGGTGTAGCTATTTTGCCCGCTGATGGTCAGCGCTTGTTTTGTTGCATCAAAAGTTGCTGCCCCTTGACCTGTCATCGTTGTGGCAAAAGCTTGCGTTTGACCTTGTTCACCACGAATGGTGAGGTTTTTCTGATCTAAAATATCGATGCTCGATAAATGTGAATCTAGGAAAAGGCCATTTTGATTTTTCTGTGCCGTGCTGATGCGATTACTATAAACCGCATTCGCAACTTGTTCACCTGAGGCATTGATGGCTGTGTTGGTCGCCGTTTCGCTGCCATTGACCATGTTTCGACCATTTAATGCAATGTCCGCTTGACTGATGTCGAGCGCATCTTTTGTGGCAATGAACTGCAACTGTTTACCATCTGATGCTAAATTAAAGAGCGATTCGGTGTCTGCATCAATCGCCCCTGTACCATCGCCAAAGCCTTTGACCGTCAAATCAATTGTGCCACCATCAATGGTGAGCGCATCTGTGGTGAGTAAGCCATCAGCTTTACCAGTTGCCGCATCTCCACTTAACGCTAACGAACCTTTTTTCACAGCAATGGTTTTTGCAGACGCATCTGCTGCCACGGTCAGTTGACCCTCAGCATCTAATGCAACATTCGCATTTGATAAGGTTTGTGCATTCTCTTGGTTCAATGCCACCTGACCATTGGCAATCGCTACGGTACCGGCAAAGGCATTGCCCACATTCTTACCTAAAGCAAAATCACCCTGTTGCGCATTGATGCTTACTAAACCTTCACCGGTTAACGCTGAGTCAAACCCTGTCGTTTCAAGGTTCAATGTGGCATTTTTATCCACATTCATGCCCACCGTCCCACTGAACTGATCTTGATTTTTAATCATCAACTGGCCATTGCCTTGAATATTCACACGGCCATTGCCTTTAACAGTGCCACTCAATTCACCCACTGTACCGTTGATGTTCAATGCACTTTGATCACCTAAGGTTAATTCTGACTTCCCTAAGTTCCCCGCGCTGGCAATGCTCACCGCTTTTTGTGCTTGCACATTCATCTTGCCAGTAAAATCGGTATTTGTGCCGGATAACGCCAAAGATTCATTAATGTTAACGCTGCCTTGACCACTGAGGTTATTGCGCAATGTTTCAACGTTGCCCACATTCAAAGTGCCATCGATGGCAAAATCACCTTGACCTAAGCCATCTTGAACATTCAAATTCAATGCGCCTGCATTTTTCACAGCCACTTTTGCCGCTAAACCCTGATTGACAGCATTCACCGTGGCTTCACCGCCTGAAACGAGCAATTGACCTTCACCGGTTAAACCTTGCAAAGTACTGCTATCTGTAACGTTTAACGTCCCTTTTTCGAGGGCAACCGTGCCATTATTGTTCAGCTGATTGATCTCTTGTGTTTTACCGCCAAGATTCACCACCGCACCTTGAGCAACATCTAAATGCGCAGCTTCACCAAAAGCATTGTCTGCAATTAAAGTGACCGTGCCGGCCGTCACTTTAGTATCACCTTTATAGGTATTACCAATGTTACCAAACTGCATGTTCGCCTTTGCAGCATTTAACACCAAGCCACCTGCGCCCACAACCAATAATTCAACTTTATCTTGCTCTGATCCTGCTGTGGATGCCATTTGCAAACTCTTTCCTGCGGCAATGTCCACTTGATGCAAACCTGAAGTGATGAATAAACCTTTTTGATCACCACTTTGTGTCGCAGCATTGCTGATGTAATCCACAACGCCCACCACTTCATTGTTTTGCTGAACATTCACGCGCGTGCTCGCCGTGTTTTGATCATCGTCTAACAGGACTTTTTCACCATTGATTTCAATCGCCAAACCCTCTGCTTTTGTCACTTGATCTGCAAACACCAACTGTAAGGTGCGATCTTTAATGCTGCGGCTAAAGAGCTCTTCTGCACTCAAATTACCGCCATCATAGGGAATATCTGGCTTCCCTGGCTGATAACCTTCCGCTTCCACTTTCACCAAGCCGCCTTTATTTAAGGTTAAATTTTTAACCTCAAGTGTGCCACTTTCTGTCGAGTGATCATTGATCTTACCGGTAAAATGGAGCACACCCCTATCATTTAAGGTAAAGTTTTTCGTTTTAGTCACGCCTTGACTTTCCACGCTGATCACAGAACCTGCATTGGCGATGATGTTCGCATTTTGCACGATGGCATGATTCGTTGGGTAAAGCGTGAAGTTTGCATTGTTGATGTCAAAGGTGCCGGCAAATTTTGTACCCACTTGATCACCAAAGGTGAAATCGTTCTTCCCTGCATCCACTTTCACAACGCCGTTACCGGTCAATGCGGAATTAAAGGCATCATCATTCAGATTCAATTGCCCATGTTCACTGACATTCACCGTCAAAGTGTCTGCTAATTTGCTAGGATCTGTGAGGGTGATTTGATGATGATCGGCAACATTCACAATGCCCGTACCGGTCACATTTGTCTGCCAATTACCTGTGTATTGCGCATTGACCATGCCCGCATCATTTAAATAAATGCTGCCTTTGCCCAATTTTTTAGCATCAGTGACCGTCAATGTGCTTGGCACTTGATGCACACCTTGCACTTTATAAACGCCGCTAAAATCTGCGTTATTACCTGTGAGTGTAATCTGACTGCCATCAGCAATCACCACATCACCGCCGCCACTGAGCGCCTGCTTGAGAGCATCACTGATTTTATTGAGCACCAAATCGCCTTCTTTGGCAATCTCAATCTTCTGACCATTGCCCAATTGTGGCAAACCCGACACCGTCAATGTACCCGCTTGATCAATGTTGATGTTACCTGTGAATGCCGCATTATTAGAGGTCAAAGTCACTGCTTTATTGATGTTCAACTGCCCGGCACCACTGAGCTGGTTAGCAAGCGTTAAATCACTGTTCGCATTGAGTGTACCGGCAAGTGCCATTTGCCCTTGCCCCAAACCATTGTCAACATCTAGATTTAACGTACCGGTTTGATCAATGGCGATGTTTGCCGTGAGTCCTTCATTCACCGTCTTCACTGTACTGACGCCTTGAATGGCCAATTGACCCGCACCCGTCACACCCGCAATGTCAGTATTGCCCGTGATTGTCAATGCCCCCTGATTTAAATTTAGGCTGCCTTCGTTGTTCAATGTGGTGATGGTTTGCTGCTGACCATTCAAATCCACCGCAGCATCTTTAGCCACTGTCATGGCACCCACACCAAAGCCCTCTTTTTCAGCGAGCTTCACTGTGCCTGCCGTCACTGTTGTGCCGCCTTGATAGCTGTTGCCTTCATGACCAAAATTCATGGTGCCTTTTGAAGCATCTAATGACACACCACCTTCACCGGTGACCAATGTATTGAACACTTTATCTTTAGATTTTTCCGTGACCGCAATGTGTACGGTCTTATCTTGCAATGCTTCTACTGAATGTAAACCTTGTGTGACAAACAGACCATGCTGAGCACCTTGCTGAGTACTGATGCCCTCACCATAATGCACTTTGGCCACCACATCACCACTTTGCTTCAATGATTTTGTCACATCAATCTTGTCACCTTTGGCGACATCCACAGTTTTGCCATCGAGCATCACTTTGGTTTGATCGAGCATCACCGCTTGCTTGGATGTAATTAAATTCATACTGTCCACGCGACCGGTGCCTTGATCAAACACTGTCGAAGCATCCATTTCTTGGCCATCGGTCATTTGTGTGCCAGATGTAAATTGATTGGCTAAATCAATGTTGATTTGACCCGCCTTTAAATTCAATGCATCCACCGATAATGTGCCATTGGCCTTCAGCGTAGTCGCATCACCACTTAAATTTAAGCTTGAGCCTTCGTTTAAGGTAACGGTTTTTGCAGAAGTATCCGATGCAACGGTTAAATTTGCATCATTGTTTAACGTCACAGAAGATTGTGCAAAGACTTGATGATTCGCATCATTCATCTCAATCTCTGATTGCTTGATGGCAAACTCGCCTTTAAAGCCCGTGCCAATGCCCGCACCAAACTTAAATTCTTGATTCGTAGAATCAATGGACACCAAACCTGCACCCGTTAATGCTTGATTCAAGCCTTGCGTATTTACAAGTGAAAGGCCTGCATCTTTTGCCACATAAATACCGCCAGTGCCTAACGTCAGGCCATTTTCTAAGCTGATCGTACCGTGATTAATCTGTGTGCCACCTGAATAATTTTGAGGGCTGGTCACCGTTAAATTACCGGATTGATTGACCAATTGACCTTGACCACTGATTATCTTGGTTAACGTTGTCTCTGTGCCTTGACCCAAATCAAGAATCAATTGGCTGTCTGCACTGCTAATGTTAACGTTGCTGGAAAATTTCGTGCCTGCTTGACCATCACCAATGCGCACATTACCTTTGTTGATCTTCAATGTGCCAGAAGTTGTAATGCCGCCCACCAATGTTGTGGTGGTGCCTTTTGTGCCATCGCGTGTGATGCCAATGGCATCGACAATATTGCCTTTAAATGTGGTGTCGCCACCGGTGAAATTGACCGATGCCTTATTATTTTTACTGCCAATGGTGATATCGCTGGCACTGCCTTGATTGGCAAACACCAATGCACCACTTGTGAGTGTGAGCACACCTTTTTGTCCAACCAATTGCCCATCAATCGTTCCGCCCGTTGACACAGTCTGCTGATGACCGGCTAAATCTAAAGTGGCACCTGCGGCAATGTTCAACTTTGACGTTTTACCGAAACTTTGCTGCGCACCACTGATCACTTTGCCTGCTGCAATGTTCGTTACACCAGTATAGGTGTTTGCTTTTGCAATGGTTAAACCCGCACTATTGCCAAAAAATGAGAAATCTTTACCCGTGAGTAACGCATTCATCGCTTGTGCGCCCGTTAAACCTTCGGCACTGATTTTTGCATTCGAACCACTGTTGAGGGATTCTAAGCCCACAGCTAAGTTAATGCCGCGATCATTGACCTTCACATCACCAAGGCCATAATTGGCCGTTAAATCTTTGGTGCCATAACCATTGTCTAAAATCGTGGTTATTTTATTGCCCGTGACCGCTTTGCCATCTGAACCATACAGTGCAACCTCTAGCGCTTGGCCAATGCTGCTTTTTTCAACGGTTGTGGCTTTAATGATGTCAATGGGCTGTGCACTGTTGCTTTGCGCCACCAAATTACCGGATTGACCCAAACTTTGGGCATCCAGCGTCACTGCTAATTTTGGCTGATTGCTAACGCTTAACGTATTGACTGACAATTGTGAGCCTAAGCCAGCATTAATCGTGCCGCCTTGCAATTGAAGATTACCTGCAATGCTTTGTGAGCCTTTATTGAGATTCAAGGTACCATTATCTTGCATCACCAATGCGGCACCGGCTTTATTCACCAATGATAAGTTGCTTTTTGAGGCATCCATCGTGCCGGATTTTAACTGCACTTGACCGGTAAAATCATGGCCGCTTGTTTTCACCACGGAGAATGTTAACGCAGGATCTGTTAAATCAATCACAACATGGCCACTGCCTTTTAAGACATTATTAAATGTTGTATTGGTGTCTTTTGCAATGGTGTATTGGCCATCTTTTTGGACATCGATGTAGCCTGTACCCAATTGAGCATTCGTTTGCTTCGATGAATCACCAACCATCACGCCATTTTTCAAAATGACATTCACATTCGGGCCAATTGTCACGCCGCCGGAAAATGTATTTTGTGCTGTAAAGGTTACATCAGAAGCCGCTTGCCCTTTATTCACAATGTTTAAAACACCTTTTTGGTTGCTCACATCACTCCAAACACCTGTGAACGTACCATTTTTACCATTGGTGTCTAATGTATTGGTGGCATCATGTGACAAAGTGAATTTTTGTGCATAATTAAATACATTGGCAGCCTCGCCCAATTTCGCAGGCTTATTAAGCACCAACGTACCGCCTCTAAAATTAGGATTGACCTTAAAATCTAAATCATAGCTGTCCCATGTGGCGCCTTTTAAGATGTCCACCATCTGCTTATAGCTCGAGAACTCACCAATGACACCATTAGGACCTGCACCATCTTGTAAGGTACCAACAAATAAAGTGTTATGATCTGTTAAGCCCGATGTACCTGGACTATACGTAGAAATAACCACTGTATAAACATCCCCATTATTGACGGTCGTTTTTAAGCCTGGGCATACATCCGCATCACCAGCACAATAACGTTTCATGCTGTCATCATATCCACTTTCTAGGCCTAGATCTTCCCATAATGTTGATTCATGGTCATCATTCCCCACAATTGCCCCATACTGTGGATCATCCGGATTATATTTACCATGATACAAAATCATATTGACATCAGCATGTGCTTGAGTCACTAAAAATGCATACTGTGCGGCGATATCTTTCTCTGAAGTGGAAACAAACTCTGGACGAAATAAAAATGTGACATAGTCATATTGATATTTATCTTTTGCAGTTGCCCCTGGTATTAACAGTTTAGAAGGATCGGCCAACACGTTATTATTTAAATTATTGTTACCTAGTATAACCACGCCTTTATTAATATTATTAGCATCTGTTGTAAATGAAACTTGATGATTTTTATCATATACAACCTTTGCTGTACTGACATTACTAGAAAAAATCAGCGCCCCTGATAACAACAGCATTTTACATAAGGCACTTAATTTAAATCCTTGTGCTGGCAATGCGTCATTGACTGTCACACTGCTCACGCCCCCCGAACTTTTTGCGTATTCACTCGCCACAACTTTACGCTGTAATTTTACACTCCAGATAACCTTAAATATTTTATTCATGCTTAATACCCATTAATTAATGAAATTACAAAGTACAGTTTTATTATTATTCGAACGTATATTAACAAGGGTATTATATTTATAATAAAACTAAAAGCTTTTCCAATAATTTTCTTATATTAAAATTTATTATTAATATCTATATCTCGATATATTTAATTAATTATATTAATTATCCATAAAAAAGCCGCCATCACAGCGGCTCATGATCATAAGGTTTAAGTACGCTCTATCCACATGCCTTTAATGGGTCGAGCAAGCACGGCAAGTACGGCAATCAAACAGATTTCAATGGAAACTGACCAATATACATGCCCTAAAATTTCACTCCACAACTCATAACCATTTAAATGCCACAGCCAACCCACTTGGCCATTGGCATAAGCAGGATTTCTAAATCCCAACAATGGAATGAAAAAGCCATGCATCACAATGGTGATCACCAAGCCATACATGGCACCATACCAAAGACGAATGCGTGGCCAATATGCTGAAATCAACACATAAACAAAAGCAAAAGCAAAGCTAAAGAGCCAATGATAGAGCGTCACAGCGCCGGGCACTTGGACGCCTTGATAGACATAATCCAACGAATGGGAATTAAAGCCCATCCAACTGAACCAAGCATCAATGTGCGCACCGGGCGGTGAAATCTCCCCTGGCATGCGCGGCGGCATATTCACTTCAGAACCCCATTTGACCAACGAGCTCATGAAACCACCGACCAATGTTGTCCAAATGATCACTTTTTGATTGGTTTTGTTGCGTAACACGTCACAATTTTTCATAGAGATCTCCTCTTCATTCATCGTTAATGTTGCTGCCATGCCATTATCGCGCCTCTTTTTTAGCCAGTACCAATCAATTTTTTCTATGCTCAATGAATTTGTATATAATGCTCAAAGCAATGCGGTTGACATCACACAGACCTTCATTGCGTTTGTTAATGATCCCGATTGTCATTATTAGAGTACAAATAGAACGGAAACAGTGCTATATTATTGGCATCTTAATCTTTAAGCGGGAATTTATAAATTTCAATGTTAAAAATCACACGGGAAACAGATTATGCTCTGCTCATCATGACCCACCTAGCAAAACATGATGATGCAAAAAGTGCCTCACAGATTTCTAGTGAGTGTCATTTGAGCCCTGCGTTCACCAGTAAGATTTTGAAAATTCTCACAAAAGAATCATTACTTGCATCCATTCGAGGCTCACAAGGCGGTTATCTTTTGAATAAAAAACCAGAAGACATTTCCCTCCTTGAGATTTTAGTGGCCATTGAAGGACCGATGTCCATCAATGATTGCGTGGGTGATCACTCTGTCTGTGAGCGATCACAGCATTGTGAACTCACCTCTCATTGGGCATTGATCAATCAGATTCTACTGCGTGAGTTTTCAAACATATCCTTGGCATCTTTGGCAGCACTGCCTCATAGAGAGCGTCAAAAAGAAGTTGTCATTCCCATCACAAAAGTTACTGTTTAGAGAGTTATTTATGGAACAAATTCACAAATTAACTGAGGAAGAGTACGCGTACGGATTCGTCACAGAAATCCCTCAGGAAACCTTGCCACCAGGTTTAGATGAAGATGTGATTCGTAAAATTTCAGCAATGAAAAAAGAACCACAATGGTTGTTAGACTATCGCTTAAAAGCGTATGCAGCATGGCTTGAGATGGAAATGCCAGATTGGGCGCATCTAAACATTGACCCAATTGATTACCAAGCGATCTCTTACTATTCTGCGCCAAAATCTTTATCTGAGTTAAAAGAAGAAGCACCCAAAAGTTTAGATGAAGTTGATCCTGAATTATTGCGCACTTATGAGCGCTTAGGCATCCCATTAGAAGAACAAGAGGTTTTGGCCGGCGTTGCCGTTGATGCGGTGTTTGACTCCGTATCTGTGGCCACAAGCTATAAAGGCAAATTGCTTGAACAAGGCATCATCTTCTGTTCATTTAGCGAAGCGGTACAAGAGTATCCTGAGCTTGTGAAAAAATACTTAGGCACAGTGGTCTCTTATAAAGACAACTTCTTTGCTGCGTTAAATGCGGCCGTCTTCACAGATGGCTCATTTGTTTACATTCCCAAAGGCGTGCGCTGCCCAATGGAATTGTCCACATATTTTCGCATCAATGCGGCCAATACCGGACAATTTGAACGCACATTGATTGTGGCCGATGATCAAAGCTATGTCTCTTATTTAGAAGGCTGTACAGCACCTCAACGCGATGAAAACCAGCTGCATGCGGCGGTGGTTGAGCTTGTTGCCCTTGAAGAAGCCAACATCAAATATTCAACGGTTCAAAACTGGTATCCAGGTGATAAAAATGGCGTGGGCGGCATTTATAACTTTGTGACCAAACGCGGTTTATGCCAAGGCAGAAAATCGAAAATCTCTTGGACACAAGTAGAAACCGGTTCTTCCATCACATGGAAATACCCAAGCTGCATCTTAAAAGGTGATGAATCAGTCGGTGAATTCTATTCTGTGGCCGTTGCACGCGATTGCCAACAAGCAGACACCGGCACGAAGATGATTCACATTGGTAAGAACACACGTTCCACCATCATCTCAAAAGGGATTTCAGCAGGCACTGCACAAAACATCTATCGTGGCCAAGTGCGTATCAATCCAGGCGCAACCGGTTCACACAACTATTCACAATGTGATTCAATGTTGATGGGTGATCGTTGTGGCGCGCACACATTCCCTTATATTGATGTGCGTAACTCACAATCTAAAGTTGAGCATGAAGCGTCCACCTCAAAAATCTCTGAAGAGCAATTGTTCTACTGTCAACAAAGAGGTTTGTCGCAGGAAGATGCCATCAGCTTGATTGTGAATGGCTTCTGTAAAGAAATTTTCCAAGAGTTGCCGATGGAGTTCGCTGTTGAAGCGCAAAAACTCATCGAGCTTAAACTCGAAGGCAGCGTTGGTTAAATCGTTATTGGGAAACAAAGCAATGTTAGAAATTAAAAATTTAAAAGTAGCTGTTGAAGATCACATCATTTTAAAAGGCGTGAGCTTAACTGTTAAAACGGGCGAAATCCACGCCATCATGGGACCAAATGGTTCAGGTAAAAGTACATTATCCAACATCATCGCAGGTAAAGATGGCTATGACATCTTAGAAGGCGAAATCTGGTTAAATGGCGAGAACATTTTAGAATTAGATCCTGAAGAGCGCGCGCACAAAGGTCTATTTTTAGGCTTCCAACACCCCGCTGAATTGCCTGGCGTGAACAACATGTACTTCTTAAAAAGTGCTGTGAACAGCATTCGTAAAGCACGCGGCCAAGAAGAGATGGATGCCTTAGAATTCTACGAATTTTTACAAGATCGCATGAAAAAGGTCAAAATGGACCCTGCGTTCTTAAAGCGCTTTGTCAATGAAGGCTTCTCTGGCGGTGAGAAAAAACGTAACGAAATTCTACAAATGCTCGTGCTTGAACCGAGCATGATTGTATTAGATGAAACGGATTCAGGCTTAGACATCGATGCCCTTAAAGTGATTTCAGATGGCATCAACACACTTCGCGATGATCAACGTTCATTCTTACTCATCACGCACTATCAACGTTTATTGAACTATGTATCCCCAGATGTTGTCCACGTTTTAGTCGATGGCGAATTGGTGGCCACAGGTGATAAATCTTTGGCCCTTGAGTTAGAAAAAAATGGTTACATCTCTTACCGCGGTGATAATGCAGGCGGTTCTCGTAAAGAATAAAGGAATTGAACATGCTTCAAACATTAACGGATAACCTCCGCTTAGAACGCTGGAGAGAGACGCCTTTAAAACGAGTTTTATCCACCGAATGGCAAGGTGCTGTGGCAGCTTATCCACAGTTGATGCCAACGGATCACACAATGCCTGAAAAGTGCTTTGTGCTCACCGTCGTCAATGGTGAAGTGAACCCGCAATGGTTCAACGAAAACTTAGTGCCAGAAGGCGTATTGATCACCCTTGAAAAAGGCAAGATTCAATTAAAAGTGATCCCCAATACGGACATCACAACCCCTTTTGTGATCCACAATTACACCGTATCTGAAGAGGGCGCACGCACAGCTGATTTAGACATTTCCGTGGAAGTGGGCGATGAGTCCAAACTCACTGTCTTGTTTGTCGAAGCGGGTAAAGGCCAATATTTATCCAGCCCGAAAGTGGCGGCTAAAGTTGGGCAAGCTGCAACGCTCAATTGGTTAAAAATGAGCTTAAACCCTGATATGGCTTCAAGCTTTTATGAGTTTGAGTGTGATCAAGCGGCACAAAGCGCCACAAGCATTTTGCATTATCAAGCTGGCGGTGACGTGGTTCGCTCAGACATCACGGTGCATTTAAAAGGTGAATTGTCTCACTCAAATTTCATTGCCTTAAACTTAGGCAGCGGCAAGCAATCGCTTGAAAATGTGATGACCCTTCACCACGAAGTGCCACATTGTACCAGTGAGCAAAGCATCAAAAATCTATTGGCAGACAATGCCAATGCACTTTTTGATGGCATGATCAATGTGCATCAAGATGCGCAAAAAACCGATGCCAATCAGCTCACGCGCTCTATTTTATTGAGCGATAAAGCCCGTGCCATGACCATTCCACGTTTAGAAATCTATGCCGATGATGTGCGCTGTACACATGGTGCAACGGTGGGTTTCTTAGAGCCTGAGTCACTCTTTTATCTGCGCTCACGCGGGATTGAGTTACAAGAAGCACAAGCGATGTTATTGCTCTCTTATGCCGCAGAGTTCCTTGGCATGATCGAGCATGACACCGTCAAAGAGTGGATGCATAAACAATTGGAAAATGATTTAACATCAGTTCGCCCTGCATAATAGAGGATTTTTTTATGTCAAAGATCGACACAATTCGCCAAGCCTTTCCGATTTTATCGGAAAAAGTTCACAATAAACCTGTGGTATTTTTAGATACGGGCGCGTCCGCGCAAAAGCCGACATGTGTCATCGAAGCAGAAAAAAATGTCTATGAGAAGTATTACGCCAACATTCATCGTGGCGTATACTTCTTCAGTCAGGAATCCACTGAGCGTTATGAAAATGTACGTAAAGTGGTGTGCAACTTAATCGGCAGCCATGATCCGCGTGAAATCATCTTCACGAAAGGTACCACTGAAAGCATCAACTTAGTGGCGCACAGTTTAGGCAATTTATTGCTTAAAGAAGGGGATCAGGTGATGATCACTGAAATGGAGCACCATGCGAACATCGTGCCTTGGCAGATGATTTGTCAGCTTAAAGGTGCCCATTTATTGGTGGTGCCTGTGCTCGATGATGGCAGTTTAGACATGGCATTTTTGGATGCAAACTTAACCGAACGCGTTAAGATTGTGGCCGTCACACAAATTTCCAACGTGCTTGGCACCATCAATGACATTGCCACCATCACACAAAAAGCCCATGCTGTGGGTGCAAAAATTTTGGTGGATGGCGCGCAAGGAATCGTGCATGAGCCATTGAATGTGTCGCAATTAGATGTGGATTTTTACGTCTTTTCTGCCCACAAACTCTATGGCCCAACGGGCGTTGGCGTGGTGTATGGTAAAAAAGATCTCCTCAATGCCATGCCACCTTATCAAACAGGTGGCGACATGATTGATGAAGTGACATTTGAAAAAACCACATTTGCGCCATTGCCCAATAAGTTTGAAGCCGGTACGCCGAACATTGCAGGCGTGATTGCCTTTGAAGCGGCCATTAAATTTGTCCAAGAGATTGGCTTTGATTACATCGCTGCCCATGAAAAAGAGTTGCTTGATTATGCCACTGCAGAATTGTCAAACATTCCTGAAGTACGCATCATCGGCACCGCGCCGAATAAAGTGGGCGTGATCTCTTTTGTGGTCAAAGGCGTGCATCCTCATGACATTGGCACGATGCTTGATCACTTTGGCGTTGCCGTTCGCGTGGGTCATCACTGTGCTCAACCCATCATGCGCCGCTTTGGTGTTCCGGCAACGGCGCGCATGTCCTTTGGCATGTACAACACCAAAGAAGAAGTGGATCAATTGATTGATGGCTTAAAGAAAATCATTGAGATGTTCAGCTAAATCCAATTTTCCAAACGATAAAAAACCCCCAATCTATGATTGGGGTTTTGTTTTTTAATCTGACATTGAATACCAATAGAACATTTCTCAGAACCTCATTCAAAAGATTCCTACTGACCCGCTCACCATTCGCTCGTATAATAAAGCACTCCCTTCTTCGAGCATCCGTCATGAGCACTCCCATCAAAAGCGCTAAACTTGGTTTTTTCCTATCCTTATTCACCGCGTTCATTTGGGGCAATGTACCGATCGCCATCAAAGAGATCATGCAATCACTCGATGCACCAACATTGGTTTGGTATCGTTTTTTGATCTCGCTGGCCATTTTATGGCCCATCCTTGCCATCAAAAAATCATTGCCCATGCAAATGATCACAAAAAACCCAAAATCCCTCCTCTTATTGTCTGTGCTGACCCTTGGAATTATCGGCAATTTTGTTTTATTCAGCGCATCTTTAAGTTATACCACGCCAACGGTGTCACAAATCGTGATGCAATTATCGAGCGTTGGGTTGCTCTTTGCCGGTGTCATTTTCTTTAAAGAACGCCTTTCAATCATACAAATGATTGGGGTCAGCATCCTCATCTCAGGCTTATTGCTCTTTTTTAATCGCAATTTAATCGAGATGATCTCATCGTTCAATGCTTATGCGTTTGGCGTTGTTTTGGCTGCTTTGTCTGCACTCTCTTGGGTGATGTTTGCCATGGCACAAAAAGTCGCCCTCAAACAATTCAATGCGCTACAAATTCTCTTTATTCTCAATGCCCTTGGCATCCTATTTTTAATGCCATTTGCAGATTTTTCTGCCATTGTTAACCTCTCCACATTGCAACTGTGTTTACTGCTCTATTGCGGGCTCAATACGGTGCTTGGTTATGGTGCATTGGCAGAAGCCATGCGACATTGGGATGTGTCAAAAGTCAGTGCCATGATCACCTTAACGCCGCTATTTACCCTTGGCTTTTCAGAGCTCTTTGCCACCTTGTGGCCACAAATTTTTACGCACCCGAATTTAAATCTTTTGGGTTACATTGGCGTTTTTGTGGTGGTTTTTGGTGCAATGTTCATGGTGATTGGCGGATCGATCTTCAAAGTGATCAAGCGCGCTTGATTTTGGGGCTATACTGAAAACCTTTTTCACCGTTAGGATCAATCATGAATCAAAAAGTGCTCGTTGGCATCCTGTTTGTGGTGCTTTCACAATTGGCCTTTGCGCTGATGGACAGCTCAATCAAATGGCTGGGCAGCGAGTTATCGACAGCCACCATTGTCTTTTTTCGTAACCTTGTCACGCTCCTTTGGGTGGCGCCCGCTTTTTGGCTGACAGGAGAAGTGAAAAACTCCTTTAAACGCCTGCCGCTCCATGCCATTCGCTCTCTCTCAGGACAAATTGGCATGATTCTCATTTTCACATCATTGGCTGTTTTACCGCTCTCTGACGCCACAGTACTGCGCTCATTAACACCTTTATTTGTGCCATTGCTGGCAGCAATTTGGCTCAAAGAAAAACTCACATGGGTTTTGATTCCAAGCTTTATTTTGGCCATGATCGGCTCATGGATGCTGGCAAGCGCCGATAAACCACAATTTTCCATCCTCTCTTTTATTCCAATCATCGCCGGCATTTTTGTCGCCCTTGCCATGGTGGCCATCAAGCGCGTGAGTAAAGTGGCCGGCAGCTCAGAAATTGTCTTCTATTTCTCTTTCACCGGCTGCATCTCTGCCATGATTTTTGCAGCATTCACAGAGTTTAATTTACCCACGGATTTACGCATTTGGGGCATCATTGTACTGATGGGATTTTTTGGTTCCCTTGGACAAGTGTGGGTGACAAAGGCCAATCAAATGACGGATGCATCCCTTTTAGCGCCCTTTTATTATCTCAATGCCGTCTTTGGCGCGATTCTCTCCCACTTCTTTTGGCATGAACGCTTAGGCGTTTGGGGTTGGCTGGGTGCTGTACTGATCATCAGTGGTGGTTTGTTATTGGTCTTTAAGCGAAAATGATCATCTTTTCATCGCGATATCATTGATAACATGACGTAATCTCACCCTTTTTTTCATAAAAAATTTTTATGCAATCTAAAAGATTCTAAATATTTCAGTGGCTGCTCATTCAACTTGAGCAGCCATTTTTTCTGGCCTTAAAAAACATAATGCCAATCATATTGATCATGCATCAGAACAATGCTTTATAAAATTTTTTAATGCTCATGAAAAAATTCGTGCGTTTGAAAAAAAAATTGTCTTATAATCGCCTCCGCTTTTTTTAGCGCGTTAAGGGTTAAGCCCATCACTTTATTGATCATTAAGGTATTTATATGAAAAAAATCATCCTTGCAGTTTCCTTAGTTGGCGCTCTTTCCTCCGCAGCTTATGCGCAAAACAATGACAAAACTGGTTTTTATGTCACCGGTAAAATCGGCACATCCATCACTCACATGTCTAAACAAAAAGCTGAATACATTGATGGCGACGATGCTGCAGACAATGAATCAATCAGCAAAGGCAGCAAAAACAAAAGCGTATTTGCAGGCGGCGTTGCCTTTGGTTACAACTTCTCTCAAGCCTTTGGCTTACCGATTCGTGCTGAATTAGATTTCACCGCACGCGGTAAAGCAAAAGCGAATGAAACATTCAATATTCCTGGTGAACCTGCAACCGTCAACAGCTCTAATCAATTGAACATCAATACTATGATGGCCAATGTTTACTATGATTTTACCAATGAGTCCGCATTCACGCCTTACGTGTCTGCTGGTATTGGTTATGCAAATGTGAAGCAAACCGTTAAATTGAATCTTAATGCCGCGGGACTTGATGTTTTCAATGCCTCTCAATCTCACCGCTCTAACAACTTTGCATGGAGCGTTGGTGCTGGTGTTCAATATGCATTGAATTCTGATTTAGCATTAGATTTAAGCTACCGTTATGTGGATGCAGGGAAATCTAAAGTTTCCTTCCGTGAAGACAATAGCAGCACAACCTTTAAAACACGTGCAAAATCTCATGACATCATGCTTGGCATCACTTACAACTTCTAATTGAATCACCATAAAAAAGCACCCATTGGGTGCTTTTTTTATTTCAAATCCACAGATTTGGCAGTAATACCAGAAGAATTGCCTTCATTGTCCACCACAAAAAATCCGCGGTTAGGTGTCCATTCCACGCAGTATAAATCCTCAATATTGGCATAGCCTAATTTCAACATTTCCTGTTTAAGCCAGGTGCTTGAGCGCTGCGCGTCTTTCAAATTATCTTCTAAAATGCTGCCTTGATTGATGAGTAAAAAGCCTAAACATGCTTCTGTTTTCAAAAATACAGTAAACTGCCCATCGGTTTCTAAGCGCACATCATCCACATCTAATAGGCTAAAAATCCGCTGCTCGCGAAGCTTAGCCGTCAATTGCTCTGCATTGATTTTATTTTGCTTCATCGCTTTAACATCAAGCTTGCCATCTTTCACCAAAAACACCACGCGACCATAAAACAGATCACTGAAAAAGCGGATTTTCGTAAGTTTATGAATGAAAAGGTTGATGATTGTCCACACCACAATGCCAAACACCATGTGCCACACAGACAATGCAGGCGCATAAATGGTGCCGCCCACAATGGCACCAATGACAAAAGAGTTCACCACATCGGTGGGCGTCATTTGTGACATTTGCGATTTACCGGAAATCCGTAAAAATGCCAACACGCAAATCATGCCCACCACCAATTTAATGACCATGGAACTTTGCATATGTAAACTCAAATCAAACATGATGCTCCTTCTAAAGCTTAATAATCTCTTGCTTTGGCCAATTGTGCTGCACGCTCATTTAAAGCCTCAATCACATCCATCGTTAAATGGCTGGCCAAATCATCGGCAAACCAATGGTCGGCCACTTTGGCATAAAGATAAGCGCTCGCATAATCTTTCTCTTTGGCATACAGTTGTGCCAATTGCGATGCTGCATAACTGTTGCCCTCAATGGATAAACGCTTAAGCCATGCACGTGCAAAAGCATCTTCGCGATTCAGGCGTAACAATGACTCTACAATATTGTCCGATAAATACAATGTTTCAGGATCTTTTGCATCAATAATGGCGCTGAACACCTCATTCATCAGTGCCGTTGCATGTTGCTGGTTGCGCACCAATGTTTGATCCCCTTGCCAATAGAGTTCAGCAAGTTTAATGCCATACAATAAATCGCCGCCTTGATAGGCCTTCTCATAATAGAGCGCCGCTTTGTTAAAGTGACTCGCATGTTCATCTGTATCGGTGGCATGAAACTCTCCAAGCTTCGGATACAATGATTGCTGTGTCGCTAATGGCAATGTGTCGAGCAGCGCTTCTGCTCGTTCATCTTGATGCATCAACAGATAAAAATCCACCAAAGCTTCATTGGCCGCCTCAAGCTTTTGTGCAGCAAAGGTCAATAAATCTTCAATGCCCGTTTGCTCAGCCTCATTGACCAATGGATACATCATGCGCATGATTTTAAGCTGTGCCAATTTCAATGCTGCTTCGTGATTGCCTGCATCCACCGCAGCTTCCAACCATTTTAATTGTAAATAAGGCGCATAATCTTCATAACCATAATAATCCGCCAAACTCAGCATCGCATCACCATTACCAGCCGCTGCCGCTTGATTGAGTAATGCCAATCCTTTTTTAACATCCGCTGGGCGACTTTTAAAGGGTTCAGTGGTGACATAATAGCGCCCTAACGCTGTCTTTGCTGCATCATCACCTTGTTCGGCAGGCACAAAATAACGCTCATAATCTGCCATGATCGCTGTCGCTTCCTCATCAGGTTCGTTGAGCTTTTGATACAGCGCCACCGCTTTAGACCAATCATGGGGTTCAATCTCGCCATAATAGTAAGCATAGGCCAAGGTTTGCAATGCCCATTGATTGTTTTGGGCACTGAGTTCTTCAAGGAGCGCCCAATATTTTGCCTCATCTTTTCGGATGCCAGAGCCAAATTGATACGCTTTGGCCAATGTTTCTAAATCTTGCTGTTTGAGGGCTTCATCATAAGCTTCAAGCTCCTCAATATAATAGCGGCTTTGATCCGCATCGAGCGCTTGCCAATCTTGCATCCATGCCACCACATCTTCCCGCGTAATGGTAGGATCAATGTTTTGTACATATCGCTGATACAACTCATAATATGCAGCGTCTTCCCCTGCTTTTGCACGCTTTAAATGATGTTGTGTGGCGCGCTGTAAGTTTTCAGGGATTTGCGAGCGATCAAGCGCATCTACCAATAAGTACCCTGCGGTCTCTTTCGTCTGTGCCCAAGGCTCAAGCATGGCAATGGCTTGATCAAATCGCCCTTGACGCTGATAAATGCTTGCCATAAATTCTGCATCTTCCCAATCAGTTTTTGCGGCAATGGCGCGCTGCTTAAAATATGCCGCTTCATTTTTGGCATGCTGAAAGTTCCTGGCAATGTCCTCAGATGGCGCATCAATTTTGCCATACCAAATTACGGCTTCATCGTAATCCATTTCATTGACATAAAAATAGGCCACCGCTTCATAGGCTTCTTCTGTCTGTAACAGCTCTGCGCGTGCTTTCAGCCATTTGAGTTCATTGCGTGCATCATTTTGATCATGATAATGCTCAATCAACTTTGCCATTGCGCGCGCATCATTCGCTGTTGCAAACGCGAGCATGCGGGCAAAGCCCTCTTTTTCATACACGCGGTTGCCAAGTTGCCACAGTGCTTCATAAAAACAGTGATCCGGATCATTTGCCGCACAGCCCTCTTTTAACACTGCACGGGCATCAAAACCATTGCGATGATCTGAATAAACGGCTTGATCATACAGCCATGCCGCCACTTTTGGATATTCGGTGCGTAATGGCAATAAAATGTCCGTCACCGCTTGGCGATTTTCTGGCAATGCCATTGCAGCAATCACCTGCTCAACCCCTTCTGCGCGCTGTGCTTCATCCGTAGATTGCAGCAATAATTGACCGAGCGGCAAACGTGCCCGCCCATCAAATGAGCGCTGATAATAATTTTTTGCTTGCGTCAGATCCACAGCCGTGCCAATGCCATGCTGATAATCATCCCCAAGTTCATAAAAACTCTCGGCATCATTAAAATTATTGGCAACGATCTCTAGATAATATTGATGGGCTTTGACAGGATTTTTTTGAATGCCCTGCCCGCCATATTTAAGGAGATGGGCGCTGCGGAGCTTGGCATAATAGGTGCTCGATTCACTGGTATTGAGGGCAATGACCCGTTCATATTGCGTCAAAGCTTGCTGATCTAAGCCACGCTCTGCAAAAAAGCGCGCAGCAAATAACAAGACATCGATGTCCGTATCCGTCAATTGTGTGGCTTTTTGATAATAGGACAGTAAATTAGGATCATTTGGTGATGAGATGCGCAGCAATTCAGCGAGTTCATAATATGCACGATAATCTTTAGGATGTTCTGTGATCGCGCGCTCATACCAATATTGTGCCATCATTATGTCGGACTCAATGTCCTGATCAAAATCACCAAAATGATAAATGCGCGCAGCCTTTAACATAGACTTTAAATGGCCATTGTCCGCACGGCGCAATGTTTTTTCCATGGATGCATCCTCTAAAATTAACGCAGAGATCGCAAGGCTTGATGCATGTAAAAGCGTGGGCACCGAACCATGATCGGCCACTGCTAGATTGAGCGTCATATAAGGAACGCTCAAAAGCGAACACAATGCGGCATACTGCGTCATCGAACGGATCATAAATCAAAGCCTTAAAATTTCATAAAAAACAGCTGCCATTGTGGCACATTTTGCGCAAATTGAAATCGCGCGCTTTGCGATTTATTCTCACTCTTTTATAAAGTTTACTGATAGAATAAGGCATTTATAACTTTTGTATGATCTTAAGGATATCTCACCATTATGACTTTTTTGGAATTCTTTCGTGCTGAATTGATCTGGTTTGCAGGCTTAACCATCGTATTTGTCCTGATCATTTTAAATGAATTAAAATCAATCAAAACCAAAGCATTTTTGATCTCTTCTGTGAAAGCGTTACAATTGTCTAATGACGATCAAGCGGTATTTGTAGACATCCGTGATGCTGATGCCTATAAAAGAGCCCACATTCCAAGCGCAGTACACATGCCAGTGGACCAATTATCCACAAAAGTCACCACCAGCAGCGCATTGAAAAATAAAGTGATCGTTTTATATTGTGACTCTGCATCTGCCTCAACAGCGGCTGTGGAAAAATTACGTAAAGAGCATCCTGATGTGAGCCTCTTTTCACTTCAAGGTGGTATCAATGCTTGGACACAAGCAAATTTACCTGTTGAATCATCTAAAAAATAGGAGTTGAACAATGTCAGTTGAAATGTATTACATGCCTTCTTGCCCATATTGCAAACGTGCATTAGAGTTATTAAAAAGCAAAGGCGCGGATGTGACCATCTATGATGTGAATCAAGATGCTAAATTATGGGAAGAGAGCAAATCTCGCTCAGGCCGTGACACAGTGCCACAAATCTTCATCAATGATCAACACATTGGCGGTTGTGATGACCTTGTTGCCTTAAATGCCAAAGGCGGCTTAGATCCACTCTTAGCAAAATAATTCACCATTTTATAAAGGAAAACGTATGTCTGAGAATGCAGCAAACGCAGCAGCGAACGAAGGTCCAATCTTTAACGTTCATAAGTTATACAATAAAAACATCTCTGTTGAAGTGCCAAATGCACCTGCGTGTTTTAAAAATGAAACCGCGCCAGAGATCTCTGTGCAGTTAGCAAACTTAGCCACACAAATCGACGATGGTTTGACAGAAGTTGCCTTACGTTTAACTGTGACTGCTAAAGTCGGCGATGATGTATTGTACTTAGTGGAAATCGAGCAAGCAGGCGTATTCACCATTGAAGGCTTTAGCGATGAACAACGCAGCCACATGGAAGGCGCATTTTGCCCGAACATTTTGTTCCCATACGCGCGTGAAACATTAGATTCTATGGTGTTAAAAGCAGGCTTCCCGCCATTGACTTTAGCCCCTGTGAACTTTGATTTGCTCTATGCACAACGTTTAGAACAGATGCAAGCTGAAGGGAATGCATAAGCCATCATGCATTCACAAAAACCCTCTTTTTGAGGGTTTTTCTTTATTTGAGAATGAAAAATTATGCGGATTGCTCAGGACTTCGTTACCAAAGAATTACCCAAAATCATTCGCCTGCCCTATTGTCTCATCACAGGCGATGAACCGGCGTTGATGCTCAACACAGAGCAGACCATCAAAAATGCCATCATGAGTTTAGGGCGCTATGAACGTGAAGTGTTTGATGTGGACAATAAATTTGATTGGTCGCACATTTTAACCACCGGCCAAAGTTTGTCCCTTTTTTCGACAGAAAAACTCATCCAATTACGCTTTACCCAAAAGTCCGATGCCAAAACTTTCAAGCAGCTCTATGAGTGTTTAGATCAAACCCATTCGGATCTTTTTTACCTCATCACCATGCCAAAGCTTGATCGCAATGCCCAAAAAAATAAAACGGTGCAAATGGTGGAGCGCAATGGTTGCTTGATCACAGTATTTCCGCCAGATCACACCAAATTACCACAATGGATTCAAGAGCGCGCCCGTCAATTGCAGGTCAATTTGCTGCCTGAATCGGTGCAATTTATCAGCGCCCACAATGAAGGCAACTTTTTAGCCATTGAACAATTGCTAACGCAGTTACAATTTTTATATGGCAATGCGCCCATTTCCCATGAGATGATCATTGAGCTTAGCAGCGAGAACTCAAACTTTGTGGCATTTGATTTAAGTTCTGCACTACTGACGGCAGACATTGCCCGCATCTATCGAATTTTGCAGAGTTTACGCTCAGAGGGTGATGCGCCCATTTTAGTCAATTGGGTGCTGCATAAAGAGATCAGCCTCATCCATCGCATGCAAAGCAAAATGGCACAAGGCGCCACAATGGAGATGGCACTCAATGACGTTTGGGGCAGCCAAAAAGCCATGTATCGCCAAGCCCTCAATCGTTTAAGTCCACAGCGCATCCGCCATTTAACCCGCATGGTGGTTCAAATTGATTTGGCCACAAAAGGTCAATTGAATGAAAATCCTTGGAATGCCATCATGCGCACCGCCTTTGCCTTTGCCGGCAAACGTCTTCTTCCGTTAAGTGCAGAGATCAATCTATGAATGCATTACCGCCATTAAATGTACTGCTTGAGGCCATTTTAAGCGCCGCTTGCACCCCGTTAAAAATCACAGATATTCAAGCTCTTTTTGAATTGCATGAGCAGCCCAGCACTGAGGCCATTAAAGAAGCCCTAACCGCGCTGAAATACCAATTAGAAGGTCGCGGCGTTGAGCTCGTTGAAGTTGCTTCAGGTTATCGCATCCAAGTGCCACAACAATTCTCACCGTGGGTTTCCCGCTTATTTGATGAAAAGCCTCAACGCTACAGCAGAGCTTTGCTCGAAACGCTCGCCTTAATCGCTTATCGTCAACCCATCAGCCGCGGAGACATCGAAGAGATTCGCGGCGTTGCCGTCAGCAGTCACATCATCAAAACGCTGCTTGAACGCGAATGGATTAAAGTGCTCGGTCAACGTGAAGTGCCGGGGCGCCCAAATCTATATGGCACCACCAAACAATTTTTGGATGACTTTAATCTCAAGCAATTGAGTGAGCTGCCACCGCTCATCGAGCTTGAAAAATTAGAATCCACCGCTGAACACATGGCGTTATCACTCGATGCTGAGGAGGAATGATGTTTCGCCCTTTGTCGCTGTACATTGGCCTGCGTTACACGCGGGCTAAACGCAAAAAAAATTTCATCTCGTTTATCTCGTTCATCTCCATCGGTGGCATTGCCTTAGGCATGATGACCATGATTGTGGTGCTCTCTGTCATGAATGGCTTTCAAAATGAAGTCAAAGCGCGCAATTTAGCAATGGCCTATGACATTGCCATCACCAATCCTCAGCCACAAGGTTTTGTGAAAGATTGGGAGAAAGTGTATGACGCTGTACGCTATGAGCCTAATATCATTGCCGGCGCACCTTTTAATAATGGCGAAGGGCTTTTAGCAGCCAATGGACAATTTGCCCCGATTAAAATCCAAGGAATTGATCCTAATTATGAGGATGAAGTCTCCACCATCAGCGATAAAATCACCGCAGATTTCATCACCGCAAGCGATTTTTCCATTTTGCAACCTGGTGAATTTGGCATCATTTTGGGCACAGATTTAGCATTGTCTTTAGGTGCCAGTGTGGGCGATCATGTCACATTGATCACGCCCAAAATCCAAGTGACTGCTGCCGGCGCCATTCCACGCATGAAGCGCTTAACGGTGGTGGGCATTTTTCGCTTAGGACAATATGAATATGATTCCACGATGGGCATCATGAATGCATTCGACAGCGGACGCATTTATCAGATCCCGAAAAACAGTGTCTCAGGCGTGCGCCTTAAACTCACTGATCCGATGATGGCTAGAGAAACTGCCGAGCGCTTAGCACAAAAACTGGGGGATGATTACCGCGTCAGCACATGGATTGATGAGTTCAAAACCCTCTTTAAAATGATCGAAATTGAAAAACTCACCATGTTCACCATCATGAGCCTCATTGTGGCGGTGGCAGTCTTTAATGTGGTGTCGACTTTAGTGATGGTGGTGACAGAAAAACGCCCCGAAATTGCCATTTTGCGTACCCTTGGCATGTCTCCGATGCAGATCATGGTAATCTTTATGGTGCAAGGCACGTTCATTGGATTTTTTGGTGCGCTGATTGGCATGGGGCTCGGTTTACTCATTGCCTTTAATGTTAATCACATCGTCAGCGCTGTGGAATCCTTTTTTGGCAGCAATGTGGGCGAAGCGTTTTATGTGCTTGAAATCCCCTCACAAGTGGTGTGGAGCGACATTTACATTGTGGCGGGCATCGCTTTTGGGTTGGCAAGCTTAGCCACTTTATATCCAGCATGGAAAGCGGCGCAAACTCAACCGGCGGAGGCACTGCGTTATGATTAAGCTCTTTAAACCTTTAAGTCTCGCCATCGGGCTGCGCTACACCGGTGCAAAACGCAAAAATAACTTCATCTCCTTCATCTCCCTTGTGTCCATTGGCGGCATTGCCCTTGGGCTCACGGCGATCATTGTGGTGCTCTCTGTGATGAATGGCTTTCAGCAAGGCATTCAAGAGGTGAGCGCATCGATGGCGTATGATCTTAAAATCGTCAAACGGGCAGAGCGTGGCCATTTTGATGATTGGGAAACGTTGTATCAAACCGCTACATTCGATGACAATGTGATCGCAGGCGCGCCATTTACCAATGGTGAAGGGCTCATGAATGCCAATGGCTTAATGCGCCCTGTGCGCATTGAGGGCATCAATCCCACATATCAATCGGCAGTTTCTGACATCTTGCCAAACTTTGATGCCTTAAATGGCGACAGCGCCAATGTCATCCTCGGTAAAGATTTAGCCGAACTGTTAGATGCCCACATCGGCGAGCAAGTGATGCTGATTACGCCTGAAGTGTCTCCCCATTCAGAAACCGTGATCCCGCGCACAAAAGCCTTTACCGTAGTGGATATTTTCAGCGTTGGCATGTATGAGTATGATGCGAATATGGCCATCATTCACATTGATGATGCCAATCAGATCTTTAAAATCCCAAGCAATGAAGTCCAAGGCATTCGTTTAAAACTCAAAGACCCAAGCATCGCGCGGCCAACGGCATTGAACCTTGTGGATCATTTTGCGGACAATGATATCCTCATCTACAGTTGGGTGGATCAATTTGCCACCCTTGCCAAAATGATCGACACAGAAAAACGCACCATTTTTGTCATCATGAGCTTGATCATTGCAGTGGCTGTGTTCAATGTAGTTTCAACGCTTGTGATGGTGGTCAATGATAAGCGCTCAGAAATTGCCATTTTAAGAACCTTAGGATTGGCACCTCGCTCAATCCTCGCCATTTTTATGGTGCAAGGCATTGTGATAGGTTTTTGGGGCGTATTCATTGGCACAAGCTTGGGATTGCTCATCACCAACAATGTCAATCGCTTGATCGGTTGGTTGGAATCTTTCTTGGGTTACACTGTGTTTGAGCCGAGCGTTTATCCGCTTTCCCACATCCCCACCGTGATCAATGTGGGCGACATTGCATTGATCGCATTGATCGCATTTTTATTGGCCAGTTTAGCCACCCTCTATCCTGCATGGAGCGCCGCTAGAACTCAACCTGC
This sequence comes from Wohlfahrtiimonas sp. G9077, assembly GCF_002252155.1. Classification (GTDB taxonomy): domain Bacteria; phylum Pseudomonadota; class Gammaproteobacteria; order Cardiobacteriales; family Wohlfahrtiimonadaceae; genus Wohlfahrtiimonas. The sequence goes on along the minus strand of NZ_NEFD01000005.1, from coordinate 126,848 downwards.
TGAGGCATTACGTTATGAGTGATCCGATTTTAGAGGCCAAAAACTTGGCCAAATCCTACATTGACCATAAAAATGAGGTCAAAATTTTTGAATCCCTAAATTTTACCTTAGCCCCCAAAGATCGCGTGGCGATTGTTGGGGCATCCGGCTCAGGGAAAAGTACATTGCTGCATGTTTTGTCCGGGCTTGATCAACCGACATCAGGCGAAGTTTGGCTCAATGGCCATTGCTTAAGTCGTGGCTCAGAAAAAGCCCGCGGTGTTTGGCGCAACCGCTATTTAGGCTTCATTTATCAATTTCACCATTTATTGCCGGAGTTTACAGCCGTTGATAATGTTGCCATTCCCTGCATCATTGGCGGCATGAGTGTCAAAGAGGCCACAGAACGCGCCAAATCAATGCTTAATCGCGTGGGATTATCGCACCGTTTATCACATAAGCCCTCTGCCCTATCGGGCGGTGAGCGCCAACGTGTGGCGATTGCACGCGCATTGGTCACAGAGCCTTTGGCCGTCTTAGCCGATGAACCCACCGGCAATCTTGACAGTGACAATGCACATGCTGTGTTTGATTTAATGTGCGAGATCAATGAAGAGATCGGCACTGCCCTTGTGGTGGTCACACACGATTTAACCCTTGCCCATAAAATGGATCATCGTTTTCGTTTAGCGAATCATCAACTCATTCAAGAACAATAAATAACAGGACTCATCATGTACGATTTTTTCATGCAGTTTGTGGATCTTTTTTTGCACTTAGATCAATACCTCGAAGTGGCTGTGCAGCAATATGGCTTTTGGATCTATTTAATTTTAATCGCCATCATCTTTTGTGAAACAGGCTTGGTGGTCACACCCATTTTACCGGGGGATTCATTATTGTTCGCAGCCGGTGCATTAGCGGCGATGGGATTATTAAACATTTATATTCTCTTTGGCACACTGTTGGTGGCAGCGATTTTAGGCGATGCCCTCAATTATCAGATCGGCCACTATTTTGGTTTAAAAGTCTTTAAAAAAGAGGCGAAAATTTTCAAATTACAATATTTAGAAAAAACCCACCATTTTTATGAAAAATATGGCAGTAAGACTATTGTGATCGCAAGATTTGTGCCAATCGTGCGCACATTTGCACCTTTTGTTGCAGGGGCGAGCAAAATGACTTATAAAACTTTTGCCACCTTTAATATTTTAGGTGCGCTATTATGGATGTTCTTAATGCTCGGTGCGGGCTATTTATTTGGTACCATTCCATGGATCAAACAAAATTTCTCCATCATTGTCCTTGGCATTATCTTCATTTCGATTTTACCGATGCTCTATGAAATCGGCAAAGCCTACATAGAACATCGCAATGGACGGGCGGATGAAAAGCAGAAAAGTTGATGAGATTATTTGCAAAGTTGCTGTAAAACTTATAAAATTCGCAGCACTAAAAAATAACAGTTTTCCTTTCTGAACTGAATAATCCCCAAGATTGATGTCCTTAGCCCTCATTCTTCGCTAAGCGACTGTATTCCTTATCTTTTATTGTTTACCTCAAAAAATACTCTATGAACTTAACTGAATTGAAACAAATGCCTGCTGCTGAGCTGATTCGCATCGCTCAAGAAATGCAGCTAGAAGGCTTAGCCCGTGCTAAAAAGCATGACTTGATCTTCTCCATTTTAAAAGCACACGCAAAAAATGGCGACGAGATCACCGGTGACGGCGTGTTAGAAATTCTTAACGACGGTTACGGCTTTTTGCGTGGCGCAGACAGCTCCTATATGGCGGGTCCTGATGATGTTTACATCAGTCCATCGCAAATTCGTAAGTTTAACTTGCGCACAGGCGATACGGTTTCAGGCAAAATTCGTCCCCCTAAAGACAATGAAAAATATTTCTCTTTAGCAAAAGTCGACACCATCAACTATGAGCCTGTGGAAAACTCCACACGCAAAGTCGCCTTTGAGAACTTAACACCGATTCATCCAAATGAACTCCTGAAAATGGAGCGCGGCAATGGTTCAAGTGAAGACATCACAGCGCGCCTCATTGACATGGTCGCACCCATCGGTAAAGGTCAACGTAGCTTAATCGTGGCACCGCCAAAAACTGGTAAAACAGTGATGCTACAAAACATTGCTCAATCCATCGAAAGCAATCATCCTGAATGTTATTTGATTGTCTTGTTAATCGATGAGCGTCCTGAAGAGGTCACAGAAATGCGTCGCTTAGTGCGTGGTGATGTGATTGCCTCAACCTTCGATGAACCTGCTGTGCGCCATGTACAAGTGGCAGAAATGGTCATCGAAAAAGCGCGTCGTTTAGTGGAACACAACCGCGATGTGGTGATTTTATTAGACTCCATCACGCGTTTAGCCCGCGCTTACAACGCTGTGGTGCCATCATCGGGTAAAGTATTATCAGGTGGTGTTGATGCCAATGCATTGCATCGCCCAAAACGCTTCTTTGGTGCGGCGCGTAACATCGAAAATGGCGGCAGCTTAACCATCATCGCCACAGCCCTTGTGGACACCGGTTCAAAAATGGACGAAGTGATTTATGAAGAGTTCAAAGGCACAGGTAACTCTGAATTGCACTTAGACCGTTCAGTGGCAGAAAAACGCATTTTCCCTGCCATTGACATCAACCGTTCAGGCACGCGTAAAGAAGAACTCTTAACCGATCCTGACGACTTAACAAAAATGTGGATTCTTCGTAAAATCTTGTATCCGATGGATGAAATTCAGTCCATGGAATTCGTGTTAGAGCGACTCAAAGAAACGAAGACAAATCAAGCATTTTTTGATGCAATGAAACGCTAAGTATTGCGCAAAAAATATCTTTTTGTTAGAATATTGTGCTATTTTAAACTAAGTAGGCTTTTGATCAGCCGTTTTATTTTACTTATACTGGATTTTTATTATGAAAGCAGAAGGTCATCCAAATTATCGCCCAGTTGTTTTCCAAGACAGCTCTAGCGACTTTGCAGTTTTAACGCGTTCTACAATCGCGACTAAAGAAACAATCACTTGGACAGATGGTAACGAATACCCTCTTTACAAAATTGAAGTTTCTTCTCAATCACACCCTTTCTTCACTGGTAAACAAAACATCGTGGATACAGAAGGTCGTGTTGATCGCTTCCGTAAAAAATACGGTCGTTAATCAGTTCAAAAAGAAAAGCATCGAGTCGATGCTTTTTTTTTGCGCATCAGAATTTTGCTAAGTTGATCAAGCTCGTTTATATTAGTCGGATGTGTTACCACAAGTACACGTTTAAAATAGATTAGATCTTAAAAAAATTAAGATCACAAGGAGGAAAAAATGACAACTAATAGAAATAGCGTTACCTATATTGACAACCGTACACAACAACAAGGGGAATTTCCAATCCTCGAGTCAGTATATGGTGATGATGTTGTTGATATTGCAGCTATGAATCGCACCTTGAATTTATTCAGCTACGATCCTGGTTTTGTATCGACAGCAAGCTGTGAAAGCGCCATCACATACTTAGATGGTGACAAAGGCGAATTACTCTATCGTGGTTACCCCATCGAAGAGTTGGCTGAGAAATCAAACTTCTTAGACGTTTGCTATTTGATCTTCAATGGCGAATTGCCAGATGCAAAAGAATCGAATGACTTCCATAACATCATCATGACACACAGCATGATGCATGAAAACTTAAAAGTCTTCCTGCAAGGCTTCCGTTATGACTCACATCCCATGGCAATTTTAGCCGGTACTGTGGCATCAATGGCTGGCTTTTATCATGATAAATTAGACATCCACAATCCTGAGCACCGCATGATCACAGCGCACCGCTTGATCTCAAAAATGCCAACGATTGTGGCGGCTGCATACAAACATTCAATCGGTATGCCGCTTGTTTACCCAACGAATTCATTGTCATATGCCGGTAACTTCTTGAACATGATGTTCAGCTCCCCATGTGCGCCTTATGAAATCGATCCAATTGCTGAAAAAGCAATGGACGTATTGTTCATTTTACATGCGGATCATGAACAAAATGCATCAACATCCACCGTACGTATGGCAGGCTCTTCTGGCGCGAACCCATATGCCGCGATTTCTGCTGGTATTTCTTGCTTATGGGGTGCATCTCACGGTGGTGCTAATGAAGCAGTATTAACCATGCTCAATGAAATTGGCACGGTTGAAAATGTTAATAAATACGTGGCAAAAGCAAAAGATAAAGAAGATCCATTCCGTTTGATGGGCTTTGGTCACCGCGTTTATAAAAACTTTGACCCACGTGCACGCTTAATCAAAGGCATTGCTGATGAAGTGCTCGCAAAATATGGTAATGATCCATTGATGGAAGTGGCCAAACGTTTAGAAGAGATGGCATTGAAAGATGAATACTTCATCGAACGCCGCTTATATCCAAACGTCGACTTCTACTCAGGCATCATCTACAAAGCGTTAGGTTTCCCAACACACATGTTCACACCGCTCTTTGCATTGGCGCGTACTGTTGGTTGGATCACCCATTGGAACGAAATGATCTCCGATCCGAAGATGAAAATCTCTCGTCCAAGACAACGCTACATCGGACACACACTCCGACACATTTAATTGATTTTAATAACCGCCAGATATGGCGGTTTTTTTTGGAAAACGTGATATTTAGAAGGACAACTATGAACACACTATACGGGCAGGCTGTATTATCTTGCGAACAATTTGATCTTCAAACGTTGAATCGTTTGTTTGAACTTGCGGATATTTTACAACCTGTGGCACAAGGCAAAGCACGCACAAATGTTTTAGAAGGCGCCATTATGGGCAGTCTATTTTTTGAAGCCAGCACGCGCACGCGTTTGAGCTTTGATGCAGCATTTATGCGCCTTGGTGGTAAAGTTTCTAACACAACTGGGGTTTCCTTCTCCTCCATTGTCAAAGGTGAATCCATTGAGGATACCGCGCGTGTCATCTCCGGTTACTTTGATGTGGTGGTGGTGCGTCATCCTGAAGAAGAAGCCATTCATAAAATGGCAGGTGCCACCAATACGCCCATCATCAATGCGGGCAATGGCGCAGGTGAACATCCTACTCAAGCACTGTTAGATGCTTATACCATTCACAATGAGTTCAAGCACAATGGCAAAACGATGGACAATTGCCGCATTGCCATGATTGGTGATTTACGTTATGGCCGCACTGTGCATTCATTGGTTAAACTCATGTCCCTTTATCAAAACATCACGTTTACCTTTGCATCGCCTGATTTCTTAAGCATGCCAAAATACATTGTGGAATTTGCCCGTGAACGCGGTCACACTGTCATTGAGACGGATCAACTGAAAGATGGTATCCACAACAATGATGTGATTTATGCCACACGCATTCAAAAAGAGCGTTTTACCCAAGGTGAAGAGACGCGCCAACCTGAGTTGAGCTTTCGCATCAATCAAGCATTGATCGATGAATATGCCCTAAAAGATGCCATCATCATGCATCCACTGCCCCGCGATAGCCGCGAAAATGCCAATGATCTGAGCAATGATTTAGATGGTGATCCACGTTTGGCCATCTTCCGCCAATCGGATGCTGGCGTGCCTGCGCGCATGGCACTGTTTGCCATGGTGCTTGGGGTGGATCAAGGGATTGAAAAAACCATCACGCCCACAGCTTGGTTCACGGCCGATTCGTTACATTAATAACGTTTTATGGTCGAATCGGTTATAATTAGCCGCGAATGCATTCGTTCATCAGTGAAAACTTCTTAGGAGAAAAGGTATGTCAGCGATTAAAAATTTAGTGGCACGCGAAATCATTGATTCTCGTGGTAATCCTACTGTCTGGGTTGAAGCAACCTTAGAATCAGGTGTCAAAGGCACAGCCGCTGTGCCAAGTGGTGCATCTACAGGTGCCCGTGAAGCCATCGAATTGCGTGATGGTGATCAATCTCGTTACGGTGGCAAAGGCGTATTAAAAGCCTGTGCAAACATCAATGGCGAAATTTTATCTGCGTTAAAAGGTTTAGATGCCAATGATCAAAAAGCGATCGACGAAGTATTGATCGAATTAGATGGCACAGACAACAAAGGTCGTTTAGGTGCGAATGCTTTATTGGGCGTTTCTTTAGCAGTTGCACACGCTGCAGCTAACGAAAAAGGCGTACCTTTATATCGCCATTTAAATGACTCCACAAAATATGTATTGCCTGTACCAATGATGAACATCTTAAATGGTGGTGCGCATGCTGATAACTCTGTGGATGTACAAGAATTCATGATTTTGCCAGTGGGCGCACCTTCTTTTAAAGAAGCTGTGCGTTGTGGCGCTGAAATTTTCCATGCCCTTAAAGATGTATTAAATGCGCGTGGTTTAGCAACCACAGTGGGTGATGAAGGTGGATTTGCACCGAACTTATCTTCTAACGAAGAAGCTTTAGAAGTGATCATGGCTGCGATTGAAAAAGCAGGCTATACACCTGGTAAAGATGTATTTTTAGGTTTAGACGTGGCATCTTCTGAGTTCTACAAAGATGGTAAATACGTTTTAGAATCTGAAGGGAAAGCCTTTACTTCTGCTGAATTTGCTGACTTTTTAGCCGATTGGGTTGCGCGTTACCCTATCATCACCATCGAAGATGGTATGGATGAAGCCGACTGGGAAGGTTGGGCCATCCTAACACAAAAATTGGGCGATAAAATCCAATTGGTGGGCGATGATTTGTTTGTCACAAATACCAAAATCTTAAAAGAAGGCATTGAGAAAAACATTGCCAACTCTATTTTGATCAAATTCAACCAAATCGGTACATTAACAGAAACATTAGATGCCATCAAAATGGCAGATGATGCAAACTACACCTCTGTTGTGTCTCACCGCTCAGGTGAAACTGCTGACACAACGATTGCAGATCTTGCTGCCGCAGCACTTAGCACACAATTGAAAACAGGTTCATTGTGCCGCTCTGACCGCGTTGCAAAATACAATCGTTTGATCTGTATTGAAGATGAATTGGGTGATAACGCTGTCTATGCAGGTAAAGATGCATTTAAAAGCGTGAAATTCTAATTTCACTTAAAAACAAAAAACCTCTGAAAATTCAGAGGTTTTTTTTATTGGCTTTAAATGTCCAGTAAACGCTCGCGCTGAGTCGCCCATAAAATGCGACCCATACACTACCTATTGTGGTTTCGGTAATTGAGGTGGCTCAGGCTCTTGTTCTAAACGCTGAGCGGCAGTCCCTGTTGAATCATAATCTAGGAGGGATTCATCCCCAAAGCGATTGGCATCTGTGACATTTGTTTCACTGAGCCAACCCTCCGTTGCACTCTCATACTGATCTGGGCAATCAAACTCTGTATATACGATGGTTTTGTGATCTTTCGCCACACATTTATTAATCACAGCATCTTCTGCTGATGCCAGTGTCGTCAAACCTAAACAAAATGCGCCGACGGTGAATAATTTTTTATACATATCTATTCCTTCGTTTCCATCGCTCGTGCAACGGTTATTATTAATCAATAGGCGTCGATTATAACAAATTATTCTGTCCCGTCATTGTATTTGAATCAAGCGTGAGGGCTTAATCACATGGGGCAAATGACGTTCTCCTAAACCTAAAAAGGTCTGATCATACGCATATAAACGATAAAATTGCTCATCTAACGTATGGGGAAACGCAATCTTTTGCCCATTTTTCAAGCGCGCCGTCTCTTCCTCGTTGAAAATCAAAATGGGAAAATCCGCAATCGCGCTATCAACAGGCAATAACAGTTCATCTGCACGATTCTCTAAAAGCGCAGCCTCTAAATCTTCCATCGTAATCAACGTTGGTGCAAAATAAGGCGCAACTTCCGTTCGGCGCAGCATCGTTAAATGTCCAAGCGTACCGATGGATTTGGCAATGTCTTCGGCTAACACACGCACATATGTCCCTTTTGAGCAGGTCACTTCAGCCGTAAAGCTGTGATCATCAAACTCAATCAGCGTCAATGCATCAATGGTGATGTCGCGAGCAGGGCGCGCCACCTCAATGCCTTCACGCGCAAGCTCATACAGGCGTTTACCTTCATGATGCAATGCTGAAACCATCGGTGGAATTTGCTGAATGTCACCCGTAAAGTTCACCATTGCCGTTTCTAATAAGGCTGTGGATAACTCAGGAATGGCCGCAGTGGCAATCACTTCCCCTTCAGCATCGCCTGTATTTGTGGCCTCACCTAAACGACACGTAAAACGATACGTTTTGCGATTATTTAAAAGCTGATGGTTAAATTTACTCGCTTCCCCAAAACAAATGGGCAATAAACCTGTGGCCATCGGATCTAAAGTGCCCGCATGCCCGGCTTTCACAGCGCGATATAAATATTTGACCTTCTGCAGAATGTTATTACTTGATATGCCTTTTGGCTTATCTAAAAGTAAAACGCCATCCAATGGACGGCGCTTGATTTTAGCTGTTTTACTCATCGTGATCTTTGTGTCGTGCTTCATCTTCTTGAACAGCTTCTGTGATCAAGGCTGATAACTCATTGCCCTTCTCTAGCTGTTCATCGTATACAAATTCAAATTTTGGGATCTTACGCAATTTTAAGACCTTGCCCAGCATTCTTTGGAAAAGCGAGGCATATTCATTGAGGAGCGCAACCATTTCAGCGCGCTCTTCTGTTGGTCCTAAATAGGTCACCAAAACTTTAGCTTGAGAGAGATCTCTCACCACTTTCACTAAAGTGATGGAGATCATCATGACACGTGAATCACCAATCTCTTTACGAATCAACAAAGAGAGTTCTTGCTTTAGCTGCTCATCAATGCGACGAGTTCTTGAGATATTCGCCATGTTTCTCCCTCCTAATTAGAGAGTACGCTCCACTTGAACGCGCTCATAAACTTCGATCTGATCGCCCACTTTAACATCATTGTAGTTCTTAACGCCAATACCACATTCCATGCCCATGCGCACTTCGCTCACATCGTCTTTAAAGCGACGGAGAGATTCTAACGCACCTTCATAGATCACAATGTTATCACGCAATACACGAATTGGGTTGTTACGTTTGATCAAGCCTTCTGTCACCATACAGCCTGCAATCGCACCAATTTTCGGTGATCTGAACACATCACGCACTTCGGCAATACCGATGATGCTCTCTTTGAATTCAGGCGCTAACTTACCAATCAAGGCAGTTTTGATCTCATCGATCACATCATAAATGATGCTGTAGTAATGAAGTGCTAAGCCTTCATCTTCGATGATTTTCTTCGCTGAGTTATCCGCACGGACGTTAAAGCCGATCACAATCGCATCAGATGCCACCGCTAAGTGTGCATCAGATTCGTTGATACCGCCTACGCCACTGGACACAACTTTTACAGACACTTCATCTGTGGATAACTCTTCTAATGCGTTGATCAATGCTTCAACAGAGCCTTGTACGTCTGCTTTTAACACAACGTTCACAACATTCATTGCGCCTTCGCTGATGTTGGCAAACAAGTTCTCTAATTTAGATTTTTGTTGTCTTGCCAATTTCACTTCACGGAATTTACCTTGACGGAACAATGCAATTTCACGTGCTTTACGCTCATCAGCCACCACAGTCACTTCATCACCTGCATTTGGCACCCCAGATAAACCTAGGATTTCCACAGGAATGGATGGACCTGCTTCTGGCACTTGCTGACCTTTCTCATTGATCAAGGCACGCACTTTACCGTACTCTAAGCCCGCTAAAACGATGTCGCCTTTTTTCAATAGACCCGATTGAACCAATACTGTTGCAACGGTACCGCGACCACGATCTAAACGTGATTCAACCACTGCACCACGTGCAGGACCTTCTGCCACAGCAGTCAATTCTAAAATTTCAGCTTGCACTAAGATTTGATCTAACAAATGATCAATGCCTTCACCGGATTTCGAAGACACAAAGGCAAATAAGTTCTCACCGCCCCAATCTTCAGAGATGATGCCTTGTTGAGAGAGCTCAGACAAAATGCGATCACGATCCGCCGTTGGCTTATCAATTTTTGTCACTGCCACAATGATGGGTACATTCGCAGCGCGGGCATGTTGGATTGCTTCGATGGTTTGAGGCATTACGCCATCATCAGAAGCCACAACAAGCACAACGATGTCTGTCACTTTCGCACCGCGGGCACGCATTGCGGTAAACGCACTGTGTCCTGGTGTATCTAAGAAAGTAATGACGCCTTTTGGTGTGGTCACATGATACGCACCAATGTGCTGAGTGATCCCACCGGCTTCGCCTTTCACAACGTGTGCTTTACGCAAGTAGTCAAGCAATGATGTTTTACCATGATCCACGTGCCCCATGATGGTGACCACAGGAGGACGCGTAACAGGCACTAAATCACTTTCATTAAAGCCTTGCATCAACTCTTCTTCAAGCACGTTTTCACTCACAAGCTTGTAAGAGTGACCCATTTCTTCCACCACAATCGCAGCAGTTTCTTGGTCTAACACTTGGTTGATGGTGACCATTGAACCCATTTTCATTAAGGTTTTGATCACTTCAGCAGCTTTCACCGCCATTTTGTGTGCCAAATCAGCCACAGTGATGGTTTCGCCTAACACAACCTCAGCCTTCTGAGGGGCCACAGGCTTCGTAAAGCCATGCTTGGTGGGTTGTGCCATTTTGCGTTTTTTACCACCGCCACGACGATTACCACCATCTTCATCATCATAATCAAAATGTGTGCGACCTTTCTCTTTACCACGCTTGCCTGAGGCTTTTTTGCCATCTTCACGCAAATCATCTAAGTCGCGAGGGCTCTTACGATGCACTTTCGCAGCTTCTTTTGCGCGATCGGCCACAGCATCAGCTGTAGGCGCGGCTGCACTTGTTGGTGCAGCAGGTTTCGCTTTTTTCTCTACCACAACATTAGAGACTTTCTTGTCATCTCTTTTGTGTGAACGGGCATCAGATTTTGGTCGATGTTGACCTTGTCCTTTCGGCGCATTTGATGCTTTCTTTTTACTTTTATCTTCAGTTTTATCGGTATTGTTAAAACTAATTTGTACCTTAGAAACTGTACTTTCACTTGCCATACGAGCTGCATCCGCAATTTTCTGAATTTCTTCGTTTTGCTTACGTTCTTCTTGCTGTTTACGACGTTCAACCGCTTCTTTAGCTGCACGCTCTTCGGCTTCTGCACGTTCCTTTGCAATACGTAAACGCTCTTGTTGTTTTGCTTCATCTTCTGCTTTTGCAGCCGCTTTGGCCACTTGTTCAGCAGATGGAGCAACAGCGGCTGGTGCCGCTGATGTTACTGGTGTCTCTTTTTGAGCAACTTTTGGTGCTTGCACCTCAGGTTTTTCTTGCTCTGCGATCGTTTCAACATTAGTGTTCTCAACTTCTGAGTCCACAGTTGCTGCTGCATCACGTTTTACATACGTTCTTTTCTTACGAACTTCAACGGCCACCGTGCGCGCTTGACCGGGCGCACTGGCAACTTTCAATTCAGTATGAGTTTTGCGTTTCAATGTGATTTTGCTTGGTGCTTTTTCTTCTGTTTTTTCTGTCATATGTCACTCCCTATACAAACCAACTCTGTCTTGCTGTCATGATATATTGACTGGCAGTTTCTTCATCAATCGCTGCCATTTCTGCCAACTCATCTGAAGCCAATTCTGCTAGATCATCAGGTGTGCTGACACCTTTCTTAGCAAGTTTATAGGCGAGAATATGATCACCTTCCAACAATTGAATCAAATCAGCACTTGGTGCTTTATCGCCTAACTCTTTTTTCAACGATGCGTAAGATTCCAATGCATTTTTCGCAGCTTCACGAAGGGCTTCAACGATCTCTTCGTCAAACTCTTCAATTTCAAGCATTTCTGCAATTGGCACATACGCCACTTCTTCTAAGGACGAGAAACCTTCACGAACCAAGATTTCTGCCACTTCTTCATCCACTTCAAGCTCATCTACAAACAATTGACTGATGCGTGAAGTCTCTTTTTGCTGTTTATTTTCTGCTTCTTCGGCGCTCATCACATTCAGTTCCCAGCCCGTTAATTCAGATGCTAAACGCACGTTTTGACCATTGCGACCAATTGCTTGGGACAATTTGTCTTGATCAACTGCGATGTCCATCATGTGACGATCTTCATCCACCACAATGGAAACCACTTCCGCAGGGCTCATGGCATTGATCACAAATTGAATGGGATTATCATCCCATAAAATGATGTCAACACGCTCACCATTTAACTCTTTAGTGATGTTTTGCACACGAGATCCGCGCATACCAACACATGCACCCACAGGATCGATGCGTTGGTCAAAAGATTTAACCGCAATTTTCGCACGGCTACCAGGATCACGGCTAGCATTTAAGATTTCAATGCTGCCTTGGCTGATTTCTGGCACTTCAATTTCAAACAATGCTTTGATCAATTTTGGTGTCGTGCGAGACAATACGATTTGTGGACCGCGCACATCTTGTACGATGTCTTCTAAAATCGCACGCACTTGATCACCCATTTTGAGCATTTCGCGTGGAATCATGTTTTCTTTTGGCAAATACGCCTCTACGTTGTCACCTAAATCAACATACACACTGCCGCGCTCAACTTTTTTAACGGTACCACGCACCAATTGACCCAATTTTTGGCTATATAATTCAGCCATTTGGCGACGTTCTGCTTCGCGCACTTTTTGATAAATGATCTGTTTGGCCGTTTGAGCACCGATGCGCGCAAATGGAATGTTATCCACTTCCTCTTCAACGATGTCCCCAACTTGCACATCAGGATTATCCAATTGTGCCGCTGCCAATGAAATTTGTTTGGTTGCCATTTGTTCTTCAGCTGGCAAATCATCAGGCACCACTTTCCATTGACGGAAAGTTTTATAATGACCGGTGCGTTGGTCAATTTCAATTCGTAAGTCTACTTCAACAGGGTAAGAACGCTTTGCCGCAGCTGCCAATGCCAATTCCAATGCTTCAAAAATAATTGTGCGAGAAACGCCTTTTTCATTGGATACTGTTTCTGCAACTGTCATCACTTCTTTATTATTCATAGCTCTGTTCTCTTTAAATCAATCAATTTTTGATAAAAGTTGGTGAAAGGTTTACTTTGTCTAGCAAGCTATAATTGACTGTCAAAGTATCGCTCTCAATGTTTTCTGCACGCTTTGCTTTACCTTTTTTACCCGTGGTTTTTGGAATGGCAAAGGTGATGTTGTCGCCATCAATGCTTTCAATGATGCCTTTGAAACGACGACGATTCTCCACAACGCTGATCAGTTGCACTTCCACTTCTGAACCTAAATAATCGGCCATTTGCTCTAAAGAGAAAAATGCACGATCTAAGCCAGGGGAAGAGACTTCTAACGTATAGGGCGTGCTGATTGGGTCATTCACGTCTAATAGGCCTTCAATTTGATGACTCACTTGCGCGCAGTCATCCACAGTCACGCCATTTTCTTTGTCAATATATACGCGTAATAGTGCATTTTTGGAGTTCGCATGAAATTCTACGCCCCATAAAATGAAACCCATCGCTGTAATGGATGGTTCGAGTAACTCTGTGAGTCCGAATGGATCCTTGCGCATAACAACACCTCCAAAATGATTCAGCAACGAAAAAGCCCACTTTTTTCAAGTGGGCTTCGTTATAATTGGTTGCGGGAGCCGGATTTGAACCAACGACCTTCGGGTTATGAGCCCGACGAGCTACCAGACTGCTCCATCCCGCGTCTGTGAAGTTCATAACTATACAGCAATTTCTTAAAAATGCAAATCTTTATCACAAATTTTATTAAGCCTCTTGCTTTGGACCAACAAAATCAATCACTTCAGGGCCAATAAATTCCATCTCTGTATTTAACATAATGGCATCCACTTCTGAATCTTGTGCCAAATTTTGTGCATCTTTCGCCGTTGTTTCCAACTCAGATGCCAATGAAACACGCTTCACTGGCGCTTCTTTGGTGGATAACCATGCATTGAAACGCTCTTCTAACGCTTGGCCATGCTCAGCATAAAATTTATAGTTGAGTAAAATGCCACCCTGTAAGTTCTGAGGATAATTGGTGACATATTCAACGGCATCCTGTGGCAACAAACGCCAAGCTTGCTGAATGGTGGGGCCATAATACTGCGTGGCTGCCAATTTCAATTGTTGATCAGGCTGCGTTGCATAGGAGATGAAAGCATAACTCACCTCAGGCTCTTTTGAAGATTTTAACAATGCATAATAACGCATCTCATAGAGCACTTGATGACGAGAAACACCGATGTTGTCCACATCATTGCTGAGCATTGCACCATCTGGCGCCACAGACATCACCACCAAACCTTGATCTAACCACTCTTTGAGACGATTCACATCGTTCCACCAAATCACTTCATCATAAATCTGATCAAGTTTCGCCAAAGCGCGATCCTGTCCCTCTTTGGTGGCCAATAGGGGATATAAATAACTCGGCTTCACACCATCGGCTAAGAGCACAATCTCAAACACATAACGGGCTTGCTTTGGCAATGCACGCTTGCCAGGGTAACGATTGAAATCAAATAAATCAGACCAATACGTGGGCGGCACGCCATATTTGTGGATCAAAGCATAGTTGAGGGTCATGCCCTGCACACCAAAGCCCACACCACATTTTTGAATGGCCCCTGGCGTTAATAGCTCTTTATGCGGCAAATAACTGTAATCAAACTCAGCCAAACGGCCTTGATCACCACACTCTTGTTCTAAAATATCGCGGCCAACGGCCACCACATCCCAATATTCCGGAATCTCATTTGGCAAGCGACTCAATCGATCAGCAAAATGATTCTCTCGAATCGATACCAATCCTTGATACGCAAAAGGATACAACACCGTTTGTGGCATCGCTGCATGATTGACTTGATCATAACTGATGCTCAAAGCGTGACCCAATTGCACTGGCATCATCAGTGCAATGCATGCACTGATGGTTTTCGATAAAGTGCGGGGTTTGATCATTCTTCCTGCCATATGATTTCTAATTCACCGTCGATAAAACCCACCGCCACAGCGTCAGAATCACACAAAGCATCGGCCAATTCACCGTCGGCATCGATCAATGCCTCTAAGGCTTCTGCAATCGCATCATGAATCTCTTCCCATTCGCCTTCAAAATTCTCTTTCGGAATGATGAACATCTCATTGCCAGAATCCCAATTGATGTCATCGGTCCAATCTTCAGAACTTGCATCAAACGTTGAGGTGCCCGTAATATCCACCAAATAGGCGTCATTTTCCTCATAAATATTAAAGACATAAGCGACGGTTTCATCTGGAATGTCCACAAGAACATCAGAAACCCAGTCGGAAAATGGTTGCAAAATTTGGAGTTGATCCATGATTTACCTCATCATTAGGGATGTTGAAGAAGATGAACAAGCGCATGTCCACAGGTTAATGTGGCCTGTACATTCAGATCGCCTTGTTCCACCACTTTCAAAAACTCGCGAGTTTTATCCGCAAGCGCCTTACACTCATACGTTGTGGCTGAACTGCTTAGCTGGTAAACAAAATGGTGAAGTTCTTTAATGCTTTCACCCCTTTGTTCACCCTCATTGGCCGCTTGATGGCTGAACGTCTCGAGCAATGATGTTAACTGTTCGGCCTTTTCACCAAAGGATTGACGATACTTTTCAAGCAATTCGGTCGGAATTTTTGAGCTCATAATTCAATTTTCAATTGACTTAAAGCGGGTATTTTACCTCAGTTTTTGTGAGAAAGACAAAAAGAATCCATTCGAAAGATCAATCAATTAGCCAATTGTTGTGTTTGATTTATCAAACCCCTCTAAGACTTACTTATCTTTACCATTTACATTTCTTAATCATTGTGTTTTTTAGCCTGTGGATAACTTTGTGAATAACTCTGCGGATAAGCCTGTGAATGAAATGTGGGTAAGTTTTTCCAAAAGTTATCCCAAAGTAATCCATAGGGTTTTACACATAGTTATCCACATGCTTTTTTGGTTTTTTTATTTTTAATTTCATTGACTTATTAACAAGCCTGTGGATAACTCGCAATCCTTATCATCATTTATAATATATATATAGCTTAATAAAAAAATAGAAGAATAAAAGAGAATTAACCCCAGAAATTCATAGACAATTGTTTAAATCTTAAACAGAGATTCTTTAAATAATTTCAATTAATTATTTTACAAATTAAAAAATTACACACAGAAAAATGTTATCCACAATGATGTGATGACGCTGTGCATAACTTTGAGGATTTATCCACAAGTGTCGATCAGTTATCCACAGCTTTGATCACATCTGTGCATAAAGATGTGGATAACTCTGTGTATAAGCCTATGAATAATTTGTGGATAAAATCAGAGGAAATTTATAAACAATTTATCCATAGAGTTATACATAAGTTATTAACAATCAAAATCTTATTTATCCATTTGAATTTATTGGAATAAAATGAAAAGCTGTGGATAACTTGTCAAACTCATCATCATCCTATATATATAAAGGGTTAATCAATATAAAAGGAGTTATACACAATGATTAAAAAACTATTGCTCGGTTTAGCACTCACAAGTTCTTTAGCGCTCGCAAATGAGCCTGTCAAAATTGGCATCGAAGGATCTTATCCTCCATTTAGTTATATGAATCCTGATCGTAGTCTTGGTGGCTTTGAACCAGATTTAGCTAACTTATTCTGTGAAAAGGCAAATTTGAAATGTGAGATTGTGCAAGTGGAGTTTGATGCTCTCATTCCATCACTCAATACGAAAAAAATCGATGCAATTTTGGCATCCATGTCCATCACAGACCAACGAAAACAAGCCATTAACTTCACAAATAAGTACTACCAAACACCTGCAAAATTTGTGGCGCCCATTGGCGAATACAAAGAAATCACAGATGATGTGTTAAAGGGTAAATCCATTGGTGTTCAAAGTGGAACCATTCATGAAATTTACGCAAATGAGAAATTTGCCAAGTTAGCAGACGTTCACAGCTACCGAAATTTAGATGAAGCCATTTTTGATTTAGATTCAGGTCGCATTGATTTAGTCTTTGCAGACAGCGTGCCATTAGACGATGGATATTTGCGTAAAGGTTACGATAAATCGTTAGAATTTGTGGGTCCTGATTATAATGATCCTGAGGTATTTGGCGATGGCATCGGCATTGGTTTGCGTAAAGGCGATGATGCATTGATGGAAAAATTCAACGAAGCGATCCTTGAATCTCGTAAAGATGGCAGCTATCAAAAAGTGGCAGATCAATACTTCTCAATTGACGTTTATGGTGCAGAATAATGGAAATCGTTTTAGCGAGTAATAATGTAGGCAAGATTCGGGAGTTCAATGAATTGTTCTCTTCATTGGACATTGTTGTTCGACCACAAAGTGATTTTAACATCGAAGATGCCGATGAATGTGGCCTAAGTTTCATTGAAAATGCAATTATTAAGGCACGTCATGCCGCAAAAGAGAGTGGCTTACCTGCCATTGCAGATGACTCTGGCATCGTTGTGCCTTACTTAAAAGGTGCACCTGGCATTCACTCGGCGCGTTACAGTCCCATTAAAGAGGATGATGCGAATAATCGTTTGTTATTAAAGAATTTAACGGGTGTTGAAGATAAAGATCGTGCCGCATTTTTTATCTCAGTGCTTGCCTTTGTTCGTTATGCAGAAGATCCAACGCCACTCATTGCAGAAGGGCGCATTTATGGGCGCATTTTGCATGAACCCATGGGCAATGGCGGCTTTGGGTATGATCCGTTATTTTTCATTGAAGGGTTAGGTAAAAGCATGGCTGAACTTGAATTGGCGGAAAAAAATCAAATCTCCCATCGTGCAAAAGCACTCGCGCACATGAAAGAGCAGCTTAAATTCATTCTTCGCACGACAACTTCAATCGAATAGGATTGTGATCAGAGGCCGAAATGTTATACGTTTTGGCCTCTTTAACATGTAAGCCGCGCACAAAAATATGATCTAAAATTTTCCCCATCACTTTTGTGCGTTGATCGATGGGATATTGAATCTCTTTTAAATTGAGCTCGCGAATGAGTCTTTTGACATATAAATAACGGGATTTGCGCCACGTATTAAAATCACCGCCTAAAACAATTGGGCCTGTATGTTGCTGTAAAATGTCAAAAATGGTGCGCAATTGCTGCATAAAATCCTTTAAACCCAAAGAAAAATTCACCGCATGAAAATTGGCCACCATCAATTCTTGCCCATTTGATAATGGATATGTGGCAATGAGTCCTGACTTTGGAAAGCGAATCCATGGTTCTGAATATTTTTGTGCACTGTAGCAAATGGGCGCTGTTTTGCTGATGGTCATCACGCCATTGGCATAATGGCCATCTTTAAATGCCACCACGTGAATGGCTTTAAATGTGTGACTGCTGATGAGCGACATCAATGTTTCGCTCTCTCTGGCCTCTTGCAGCATGACGATGTCTGCTTTGTTGAGCATGTAAGAGAGCTCATCGATGGCGGCATTTAATTTCTGTTTATAAATATTCCATGAGTAAAGCACAATTTCTGTGTGATTAAGCGTGTGGTCATCCGGCTCATCAATGCAGTATTGCTCGCGCTGGCGATCAAAATGGTATGGACTCTTAATGCCATAGATATTGACGTGATTGACCTTAAAGTGGCTGTATTTGTGGCGAATTTTATTGAGTATGGATTTAAACATGGCATCACATAAAATAATTATCATGATTTTATCTTAGCACACAGGCATAAAAAAACCCTGCGTTAAGCAGGGTTTTTAAATATGGTGCCGGCACTCGGAATCGAACTGAGGACCTACTGATTACAAGTCAGTTGCTCTACCAGCTGAGCTATACCGGCGTTGTCTCTTGAAGAGGTTTGCATTATAGGGAGAAGGCTTTCGTTTGTCAAATCTCTTTATGTGGAAAAATTGCACAATTATTACGCATCTTTCAGGATTTGGCGCTGCAATGCAGAAAATACCGCTTCTTTGGGTTTTTTATGTTGCTGATGAGCCATTAAAATTTTGGCATCTAATTCATCAAATGGGGCGGGTTGGCCAATGGCTTGTAAGCACTGATGAACAGATTCATACACAAAAGGTGCGGTTAATAAATGATGTGCATCAGCCCGCCATTTATTGGCCATTTTTTCCACAAAGGGGTGCATCTCTTCGGTTAAAGGATACAACAAAATGGCGGCGTGTAGGCCAGTGGATTTATCGCGATGAGTGCCCATATGAACCCATGTAAAACCCGCTTGTTGCCAGAAGTTGAGTAAATCTTCTGTGAGCCCAAAACTGGTTGAGAGAAAATCATATTGATGCGCTTTGGCATACTCGATTAAGTGTCGCAGCATTTGACTGGCAATGCCTTGGTGGCGATGAGCATGATTAACGGCAATGCGTGATACACGTAAGCTTTTTTTGGTCATTAATTCAGGATAATAACTGTGGGCACCCAATGTTTGCACCACTAAATTACCTTTTGGGCGACGATGGCCATTAAAGATATCCACAGCCAAATCTGTGGATAACTCGCCTTCTTTCAGCGCCCAAATGGCACCGCGAAGTGTTGAATTCTGCACATCTGTGATAAAAAGTTGATTGTGCCCATCAAATAGGCGGCGCACATCTTGGGCATTGGTTTGATAATGGTGCACGTTGAGAAATTGATAGAGTGCCTGAATGTACTCGCTCTGGCTTTGCAGCGCGGTCAATCCATCATGATCATAGAGATTTAAGCCTTCTGGCAAACTTTCTGTACAGGATTCTTGTAGCGCGATGGCTTGGCAAAAGCGCGCTAAAGGATCTTTTGCATCAAAGCGCTGGCTTTTTGTTAAAGTGAGGGCTTGCTCAATCGGGAGGATTGCGTGCAACTTTTGCGCAAGGCCTTGCCCTGTACCTTCATAGTTATCCACAGAGGAGATGAGGATAACTTTATGCGCCAAAGCACTCAATTTTTCCAAGTGTGCGATGGGCATTTGTGCAGCCTCTTCGATGATGAGCCACTCAAAACTATTGGGCGCATGATGCAAAAAAAGATCATCCGGTGCCTTAAAGTTATCCACATGCTGTGCATAACGTTTGAGTGCCTGTTGATTTGGGGCGGTGAGCACAAAGTTATCCACAGATTGTAAAAAATGGGCAATGACCGTTGATTTTCCCGTGCCACGCGGTGCAAAAAGTGTCAGAACGCCTGTGGAAAAGTGATTCAATTGCTCGATGATGTATTTTTGTTCATCATTTAGGATCACTTTTTGGGTGACAGCGAGATTGTACTGAATATTACGGATGTCAAACGGTTGAGCATGGCGCATTAAGCAATCATTGAGATGCTGCTGAAAATGTGGCGTCGGGATTGGCGTATGATGAAAACGCATACTTTGTAGATCATTGCCTTCAAAATGTGGTGCGATGATGGCCAGTGCACCTTGATCTTCGATGGTGTGTGCTGCGCAGAGAAAATAGTCCAAGGCAAAACCATCTCTGGCATCAAAGATGATGGCGGGTAATGTTTGGCCAAGTAGGCCTTTGGCATGTTTTAATGGGCGCGCATAAGGCAATGCATCATCTGAGAGCACCACAAGCTGCGCACACAGTGATTGCCATGCAAAGATCAGCTTTGACAATTGCTCGGTTTGATGTGCCTGAATCACCCACAATCTACGCATACCGCTCTCCAGATAACAAAAAAGCCTCTAGTCAATGACTAGAAGCTTTTGGAATTTGGTGGGTCATGAAGGATTCGAACCTTCGACCAATTGGTTAAAAGCCAACTGCTCTACCGACTGAGCTAATGACCCGTTAATTGTCTCTAACGGAAAAAGAAAAGCACCTAGAAACTAGATGCTTTAGAATTTGGTGGGTCATGAAGGATTCGAACCTTCGACCAATTGGTTAAAAGCCAACTGCTCTACCGACTGAGCTAATGACCCGGAAGAGGTTTGCTATTATAGGCAAATATTCATAAACGTCAAACTTTTTTTGCAAAAAAAATTAAAAAATCTGTATAAATTTTAAAATAATTGATATATCAATAAGATATCTTGTATAAAATTTTAGGAAATTGCGGCATACTAGAGCGAAATTTTTTGATATAAAAGAGGAAAAAATACATGGATGCTAAAAAAATAGTCATCATTGGCACTGGCGGCACGATTGCGGGCAATGCAAAAAGTGATCAAGAGTTGGTTAATTATGCGGCCGGTGAAAAAAAAGCCGCTGAATTATTGTGTGGTTTGCCAGTGCCAGCATCATTGAGCATTGAAACGATAGAGCTTTGTCAGATTGATAGTAAAGACATGTCTTTTTCCATTTTAAGAGCGCTGGCCGCATGTGTGGATGCACAGTTGCAACGTGATGATGTGGATGGCGTTGTCATCACGCATGGCACAGATACGTTAGAAGAGAGCGCGGTTTTTTTAGAATGGACACTTCATTTTAATAAACCTGTGGTGTTAACAGCCGCAATGCGTCCTTCGACCGCGATCAGTGCCGATGGGCCACTGAATTTATTGGACAGCTTACAGGTGGCCGCTTATGGCAATGCAGGTTTATGGGCTGTGGTTAATAACACCATTTATGTGGGGCATGAAATCGTGAAATCTCACACGTTAAAAGTGGATGGATTTTGTGCAGATAATGGCGGGGCAATGGGGCACATTTTGAATGGCAAAGTAGAGTTTTATAGGAATGTTAAAGTGGATGATAAAATGAAACTTAATCTTGAGGCTTTACCAACGCAAGATGATGACTATCCTTGGGTGGAAATCATCTATAGTGATGTTTCAGCCAATCCACGCATGCTCACATCACTTTTAGAGGCCAATGTTGATGGTTTGATTGTCGTTGGTACAGGCAATGGCACCGTGCATAAAAATTTATTGCCAACATTAATGAATGCATCTTGTCCAGTAGTATTGACAACACGCGTGCGAGCAGGGAAAGTGGTCAATGATCAATATGGTTTATTACACGCGCCTTATGGCCATCCTGCGAAAGCACGCATTTGGTTGATTTTGCAATTATTAGCGCATGGCGCAGGCTGTGACAATTCGTTATAATTTTTCCCTGATTGGAATCAAGAGATTAAGTTATGAAAAAAATTTTATGTGTGGTGGGTTTGAGTTTCTTTTTGCACGCTTGTGGTCAAAAAGGGCCGTTGTACTTACCGGATCATTCAACAGAACAACAATCATCATCGGAGCGATAAATGTCCCAATTGACATCTCACATTGAACAAGTGGCCATTGAAGATTTGGTCAAAACTTACGGCACCCCACTTTATGTCTATTCAAAAGCGAGCATCACAGAAGCCTTTAAGCGTTATCAAGATGCCTTTGGCGCGCGAAAGCATTTGATCTGTTATGCGGTCAAGGCGAACAGTAATTTATCCGTCATTCGTTTGCTTGCAGATTTAGGGGCAGGTTTTGACATTGTGTCACGCGGTGAACTTTTGCGAGTGTTAAAGGCGGGCGGTGATCCTAAAAAAGTCATTTTCTCAGGCGTTGGTAAAACGCGTGCAGATTTACGCTTTGCGTTAGAAACTGGCATTCACTGTTTTAATGTGGAGTCAGAAGCTGAGCTTTACATGCTCAATGAAGAAGCTGGGCATTTAGGATTAACAGCACCGATCTCATTTCGTGTCAATCCTGACGTGGATGCAAAAACGCATCCTTATATTTCCACAGGCCTTCGTGAAAACAAATTTGGCATTCCATATGATCAGGCGGTGCGTTTATATGAAGCGGCGCAACAGTTGCCGAACATTGCCATCAAAGGGATTGATTGCCACATTGGTTCACAATTGACAGATTTATCGCCTTATTGTGATGCGGTCGATCGCATGCTTAAACTCATCGATGCATTGACAGAGAAAGGCATTGTGCTTGAACATTTTGACATGGGCGGTGGTCTTGGTATTGATTACCAAGGAGAAACTTTGATCACGCCACAAACCTTGGTGGACATGATTTATGAAAAATTGGGTGATCGTGATTTAACCATGGCCATGGAGCCAGGGCGCTCGATTGTGGGGGATTCAGGTTACTTATTAACAGAAGTGATTTTAACAAAAGAGAATGAAGGCAAACACTTTGCAGTGGTGGATGCTGCCATGAATGATTTGATTCGCCCAGCGCTCTATGAATCTTGGATGCGTATTGAAACGGCAAAAGAAAGTGATGCACCTGTGCATAACTATGACATTGTGGGCCCTGTGTGCGAAACGGGCGACTTTTTGGGTAAAAATCGTGATTTGGCATTGTCGGCAGGTGACATTTTAGTGGTCAAACAAGCGGGTGCATATGGTTTTGTGATGAGTTCGAACTATAATACACGAGGACGCGCCGCCGAAATCCTCATTGATCAAGATCAGGCTTACTTGATTCGTGAGCGCGAGCGCTTAGAAGATCTATTTGCCAATGAAAAAGTAGTGAGTTTTGATGAAAGATAAAATTTCCGATTACGATTACCATTTACCTGAATCGTTGATCGCGCAGTTTCCAAAAGAGGACCGTGAGTCCTCGCGTTTATTGGTGGCAAAAGGTGATGAGATTGAAGATAAAATCTTCAAAGACATCATCGATTACATTGAACCGGGGGATTTATTGGTCATCAACAATACACGCGTATTGCCTGCGCGTGTGTTTGCCCATAAAGAAACAGGCGGTGCAGTTGAGATTTTAGTGGAGCGCTTATTGAGTGACACCTCATTTTTAGCGCAAACCCGTGCCAGTAAATCGCCTAAAGAAGGGCAGATCATTTATGTTGAGGATCAGCCTGTTTTTAAAATGGTGGCCAGAGATGACAGCTTCTTTATTTTTGAAACTGTCGATGGCAGCGCTGTGTTCCCCATTTTAGAGAAAATGGGACACATGCCATTGCCGCCTTACATTGTGCGCGATGACAGTGATTTTGATAAAGAGCGTTATCAAACGGTTTTCAGTAAAGAAAAAGGTGCGGTCGCTGCGCCAACAGCCGGTTTGCATTTTACAAAAGAATTGATGCAAGCCATTGAAGAGAAAGGTGCTTCTTTTGTGGAAGTGACCCTTCATGTGGGCGCTGGTACATTTAAACCTGTGCGTGAAGAGGCGCTTGACCAACATGTGATGCACAAAGAATGGATCTCTGTGCCGCAATCGGCCGTTGATCGCATTTTGGCCACCAAAGCTGCCGGTAAACGTGTGATTGCAGTGGGCACAACGGTGTGTCGCTCATTAGAAACGGCGGCACTAGATGGCACACTCAAAGCCTTTGAAGGGGATACGAATATCTTCATCAAGCCGGGCTTTGAATTTCATGTGATTGATGCCTTGATCACCAATTTTCACTTGCCAAAATCCACTTTGATGGTGCTTGTGTCCACATTTATGGGCTATGATCGCATTCAAAAGATTTATCAACATGCGGTGAATGATCAATATCGTTTCTTCAGTTATGGGGATGCGATGATTTTGATGCCATAATTTTGATTGCATGATTTTCAATCAAAGCCATCCATCAAATAGGATGGCTTTTTTCATGAAGATTATTTTTGATCTGCAAGCATGCGTTGACGAATGTTGTTTGATCGTTTTGTTGAGGCAGGATGTGTGCTGAGTAGAGAACTGCCGCCGCCTAATTTATCAAAGGCTGAGGCAATGCCTGCAGGATTAAGATTGCGTTTTTTTAAATAATCATACGAGAAGTTGTCCGCCGCCAATTCTTGGGATTGAGAGAATTGAGCATTCACCAATTTTTGTGCCAAGTCGCCAAGCTGTGAACTGGTTAGATCGGCAATGGAGCTGTTGGCAGTTTTCACAATGGTGTTGCGTGCAAGTTCGGTGGCATAAGCCACTTGGACGCTCTTTTTACTGTGACCCAATGCCACATGGCCAAGTTCATGGCCCAGTACGCCTTGGATTTCATTGTCTGTCATTTTGTCCATCAAACCGCTGTACACACGCACGCAGCCGTTGGCCATCGCCCATGCATTCACATCATTGGTCATGTAAACTTTATAATTGACAGGCGTGCCGTTGACATTGTGGCCAAGGGCATTGGCAATGCGATTGAGGCGCTGAGCATAGGCGCTGTTTGCAGGTGCCACCTTATTTTTAGCATCCATTTCTTGGCAGGACTTTTGTGTCAATTGTTTGATGTCATTGTCAGATAATGACATGATCTGCGCGCTTTGCATGCCTAGAGAGAGCGTATCTTCTAGAGACAAACCTTTACAAGCCGTTAAAGTCAACAGGGCAGCCGATGCAATGAGCCAACGTGATGTGTGCATATGATCCTCATTATTGTTGTTAATGTTTCACGTGAAACGTTTTGAATGGCGCAAATTATACAGAAAAATTCTGCAAAATGATGCAAATTCCTGCAGGATCGAAACAATTATGAGAATGATTCTTGTTTGCATGAAAAATGTTCAGTCAATACAGAAAATCCTGTGCTATAACATTGATCCCTTTAACTTTTAGGAGAGTAACATGCAACACAAGCAGTTGTTATTGGCCCTATCGATGGCGATGGGTTTATCAATCTCTGGCGCATGGGCACATGGTTCACATGATCATGATCACGATCACAGTCATCACCATCATGAGCATCATCATGCACCGATGACCGAAAAGCAGCGTCAAGCCAGCAAAGGCTATTTTGAGGATCAGGATGTTAAAGCGCGTCAATTGAGTGATTGGCAAGGCGCGTGGCGTTCAGTTTATCCGCTCATTTTAAGTGGTGAGCTCGATGAAGTGATGGCAAAAAAAGCAGCGGATAAAGGTGATAAAACCGCTGATGAGTACAAAACATATTACACAAAAGGTTATGCCACTGATGTGGAAAACATTGTGATCGATGGCAACGTGATCGCTTTTCATGCGAAAGATCAATCCACATTTTGTGAATATGCACCGGCCGGCCACAAAATTTTAACGTATCCAAAAGGCAATCGCGGTGTGCGTTATCTGTTTGAGTGCCAACAAAAGGATTCCGGCGCGCCGTTATTCATCCAGTTTAGCGATCACATCATTGAACCTCGCCCGGCAGATCATTTCCATTTATACATGGGCAATGATTCCCAAGAAGCATTGTTTGATGAGTTAAGCAACTGGCCGACGTATTATCCCGATGCATTGACCAATGCAGAAGTGGTTGAAGAGATGTTGGCACACTGATGAAACGATCCTGTAGATTCTTTTTAATTGATCCTGAGATAAGCCTCGTGTAATCACGAGGTTTTTTTCTGTCCCCTCACAGGGCAAAATCGATCCATTTGGAGTAAGATGCGAATTTTGCGATCAACTCTAGGATGGATATGAAACAAGCATTGACTCGGTCAGACATTAAAACGCTTTCGCTCTCCTCATTAGGCGGCGCGTTGGAGTTTTATGATTTCATTGTCTTTTTGACCTTTATTCCCATTTTAAAACAGCATTTTTTCCCTGAGCAATCGGGACTTGATTCTTTAATGATGATTTATGGCATTTATGCGGTGGCTTATTTTGTGCGTCCGCTCAGTGGCATGATTTTGGCCCCCTTTGGTGATGTTGTGGGGCGTAAACGCATGTTTATGATCTCGCTCTTTTTAATGGCTGTGCCAACGTTAGCCATTGGTTTATTGCCAACGTATGATGACATTGGCGTATGGGCACCGATTTTATTGTTGTGTATGCGCTTATTACAAGGGATCGCGTTAGGGGGCGAAGTGCCAAGTGCACATGTGTTTGTCACAGAGCATGTCAAAGCCCATCACATGGGGCTTGCCAATAGTTTGATTGCCGCAGGGCTCACCTTTGGTGTCTTCATTGGTTATGCCATTTCAACATCATTGAATGTGCTTTTCACTGAAGCGCAAATCCAAGCGTATGCATGGCGTTTTCCTTTCATTATTGGCGGTGGTTTGGGATTGTTGGCACTCTATTTGCGCCGTTCATTACAAGAAACGCCCGTTTTTTTACAATTTAAAGCAGAACGCCAAAAAAGCAGCGAATTCCCCATGAAAACGGTCTTGCACAAATATTTAAAAGAGAGTTTTTGGGGCGTGATGAGCACATGGTTATTGATGACGGGCGTCATTATGGTGTTGCTCATTCCGAATTTAATGAAGTCAGAACTCTACGGATTGCCTGCTGAATTTGTCAATAAAATTGCGTTATTGGCAACCGCGATGAACATCATTGGCAGCGTGGTGGCCGGTTTATTGGTGGATCGCATCGGTTTGCCACGCACCATGATTCTATTTGCAGCGATGCTTGGCATCAGCAGCAGTATTTTCTTCAATGTGCTTGGGCACGGCGGCGATCACACCATGATTGCATGGTTGTATATGGGCAGCTCACTCTTTTTGGGTTTGGTTGCATGTGTACCGATCTTCATTGTGCGCTTGTATGAGCCGCGCGTGCGTTTATCAGGCATGGGATTTTCCTATAACATCGGTAATGCGCTGTTTGGTGGGCTCACCACATTTTTAGTGCCGGTGATTGCCCAACAATGGAATCAAAATTTTGTGACCCATTATCTGATTTTCCTATGTGTGCTTGGCGTTGCCTTAGGATGGATGGCCAAGCGCTTTAGCCTTTAATGCGCTAAGGGAATCACATAATCGTCAGGATCATTGCGGGCAATCAGCTCTGCAATGGTTCCTTGTGGCAAGCTTAAATCAGGGGCGATGTCACTCAGTGGAATCAAGACAAAATTGCGCTCATGCATCCGCGGATGGGGCACAATCAGTTTAGGATCATCATTGACCCAATCATCATACAGCAAGATGTCTAAATCCAATGTGCGCGCGCCAAATCGTACGGTGCGCGTGCGGCCATGCTTGAGCTCAATCGCTTGTAGGGCATGCAAAAGATCATAAGGCGCTAAACCAGTTTGCAGTGCAATGACGGCATTGATGATGTCAGGTTGCGCTGGGCCAATGGGTTTTGTGCGATAAAATTGTGAGCACGCCGTTAATGTTGTTTCAGGCAGCGCTTCGATCTCAGTGAGCGCTGTTTTTAAGTGTTCAAGCGGTTGGTCTAAGTTTGAGCCTAAGGCAATGTAGGTGTTTGATAATGCATGCATAATAAAGGGCAGGGGAAAGTGATCAAAAGCTCATCATATACGCTTTTTTATTGCATGCAACTCCTGCTTATAATATCAATGGGTTATATATTTTATGATACATCGTAGCTTAGGCAAGTTTTGGGTATTTTGATTAATATTTCATTTATTTGATCATTTTTGTTGCAAAGCATACAAATAACACGTAATGTAATGTCCATCACTATTAGATTTGTGGTGAGGCTTATCCATTTGGGTAAGTGGTTTGAAAACGACTATGAATATAGTCACTCTTTGTTTGAGGTTAAATATGCGTATCGGAACTGTAAAATGGTTCAATGAGTCTAAAGGTTTTGGTTTCATCACTCCTGAAGATGGTTCACCAGATGTATTCGTTCACTTTTCAACGATTCAAGGTGATGGCTTCCGTACTTTAGCGGAAGGTCAGAAGGTAGAATTCGAAGCTAAAGAAGGCGACAAAGGTTTACAAACTACTGTTTGTCGTGGTCTTTAATAGACTCTATTACACTGATATATAATAAGAAAATGTGTTTTAAGATATTGTTCTCAACTGAGAGTGAATATAAGTATTAAAACGTATCTTTCTATTGAATTAAACCCCGGTTCTGATCGGGGTTTTTTTGCACCTCAAAAAAGCTGTGGATAACTTTGTGAATCGCTCTTGTTTTTTTTAATTTCAGTCCCATTATGTTAATCAGCAAAGATTAATAAAAATTACTGATAAGGAGAACCAACGATGAGTTCAGAAAAATTTACAACAACCTTAACATCAGCATTATCAGAGGCTCAAAGCATTGCCATTGAGCATCACAACCAATTTTTAGAACCTGCCCATGTATTGCTTGCCATGCTCAAGCAAAAAGATGGCTCAGTGTTGCCAATTTTGCGTCAATGTCGCGTTAATGTGAATCGTTTGACAGATGATGTCGAAGCATTGGTTAAAAAAATGCCACAAGTTGAGGGCACCAATGATTTTCAAGTGAGTAAAGCATTTCAGCGTACATTGATTGCCGCGGAAAAAGCAGCGAATGCGCGTGGGGATCAATACATCTCCTCAGAGATCTTTTTGCTTGGCATTTTAGAAGAGAAAGGGGCGCTTACTGACCTTTTAAAAGATGCTGGTTTGAAAAAAGAGACATTATCAACCGTGATTGACAATTTACGCGGAGGTGAATCGGTGAATGATGCAAATTCTGAAGAGAACCGTCAGGCGCTCTCTAAATATACGGTGGATTTAACAAAGCGTGCTGAAGAGGGCAAACTCGATCCTGTGATTGGCCGTGATGATGAGATTCGTCGCTGCATTCAGGTCTTGTCGCGCCGCACAAAAAATAACCCTGTGTTGATTGGTGAACCGGGTGTGGGTAAAACCGCCATCATTGAAGGTTTAGCGCAGCGTATTGTCAATGGCGAAGTGCCAGAAGGCTTAAAGAACAAATCCGTTTTATCCTTAGACATGGGCGCATTGATCGCAGGGGCAAAATTCCGCGGTGAGTTTGAAGAACGTTTAAAAGCTGTGCTCAATGAGCTTGGCAAACAAGATGGCCGCATCATTTTATTCATTGATGAAATTCATACGATGGTGGGTGCCGGTAAAGGCGATGGTGCAATGGATGCAGGTAACATGTTAAAACCTGCATTGTCACGTGGTGAATTGCACTGTATTGGTGCGACAACGCTTGATGAATATCGTCAATACATTGAGAAAGATCCAGCACTTGAGCGCCGCTTCCAACGTGTATTGGTGGATGAACCGACCGTTGAAGACACCATTGCCATTTTGCGTGGTTTAAAAGAGCGCTATGAGATCCACCATGGTGTGGAAATTACGGATCCTGCGATTGTTGCTGCGGCAACTTTATCAAACCGTTACATCACGGATC
Source organism: Wohlfahrtiimonas sp. G9077 (assembly GCF_002252155.1). Classification (GTDB taxonomy): domain Bacteria; phylum Pseudomonadota; class Gammaproteobacteria; order Cardiobacteriales; family Wohlfahrtiimonadaceae; genus Wohlfahrtiimonas. Next base: position 96,938 of record NZ_NEFD01000005.1, on the reverse strand, counting down.
GCCAATTGCCCGATAAAGCGATTGATCTTATCGATGAAGCGGCAAGTTTGGTGCGCATGGAAATCGACTCTAAACCTGAAGAGATGGATAAATTAGATCGCCGTTTGATTCAATTGAAAATCGAGCGCGAAGCCATCAAAAAAGAGAAAGATGATGCCTCTAAAAAACGCTTAGAAATCTTAGAGCAAGAGATTGAAGACTTATCAAAAGAGTATTCAGACCTTGAAGAGGTTTGGAAAAAAGAGAAAAGCGTGATGCAAGGCGCAACTTCCATTAAGGAAGACTTAGAAAAAGCGCGCAATGAAATGGAGGCGGCTCGTCGCTCTGGGGATTTAGCGAAAATGAGTGAGTTGCAATATGGTCGCATTCCTGAATTAGAAGCACAGCTTAAAGAAGCGCAGGCAAATGAAGGGGATGTTGAACGTAAAAATCAGCTCGTGCGCACGAATGTGACGTCCGAAGAGATTGCAGAAATTGTCTCTAAATGGACAGGCATTCCGGTCACGCGCATGCTAGAAGGTGAACGCGAAAAACTCTTGCACATGGAAAGCTTCTTAGCGAACCAAGTGATTGGGCAAAAAGAGGCGATCTCTGCGGTGTCTGATGCCGTGCGCCGTTCCCGTGCGGGCTTATCTGATCCTAATCGTCCGATTGGTTCCTTCCTATTTTTAGGGCCAACGGGTGTTGGTAAAACAGAATTGACCAAAGCATTGGCAAACTTCTTGTTTGACTCAGAAGCCGCAATGATCCGCATTGATATGTCCGAGTTCATGGAGAAACATTCCGTGGCACGTTTAATTGGTGCGCCTCCAGGCTATGTGGGTTATGAGGAAGGTGGTTATTTAACTGAAGCAGTGCGTCGCCGTCCATATTCTGTGATTTTGTTGGATGAAGTGGAAAAAGCGCATCCGGATGTGTTTAACATTCTCTTGCAAGTGCTTGATGATGGTCGCTTAACCGATGGCCAAGGCCGCACCGTGGACTTTAAAAATACGGTGATTGTGATGACATCCAACTTAGGTTCCGGCATCATTCAAGAGCAAACCCATGCGCTTTCGAACATGGATGAGAAAGATCAGTACGAAGCGATTAAAGCCTCTGTGATGGATGTGGTTGGGCAACATTTTAGACCTGAATTCATCAACCGTATTGATGACATTGTGGTCTTCCATCCGCTCAATAAAGAGAACATTCGTTCGATCGCAAAATTACAAGTGGATCGCGTGATCAAACGTTTAGCGGATCAAGAGATTGAGTTGGCCATCACAGATGGTGCATTAGATGAGTTGGGCGAAGTGGGTTATGATCCTGTCTTTGGTGCGCGTCCATTGAAACGTGCGATTCAGATTCATCTAGAAAATCCATTGGCGAAATCCTTCTTAAATGGTGAATTTAAGCCAAAAGATCATGTGCTCATTGGCGATGATTTATCGTTTCACGTGAAACATCACGAATAAGTGATACAAAAAACCTCGGCACTGCCGAGGTTTTTTTATGCCCATTTTCGCATTATTAATCATGAATCACCGGATAAAATGGGCGACCCCAAATGGGATCTTCAGGATTATTGAGCACCACAATGGCAAACACTGGCACTAAATGGCTGAGTAAACCGCAGGCTTGTTGTAATTGTTTGCGGTTTAAACGGCTGCCAAAGCTAGAACCCCCATGAAAAATTTGATTGCGAAGGGTATAAATGCGCTCAAACAAAATGAGGAGCAATGTTTTGGTGTCATGATTTTTAAGAGATTGATTTGCTTTGATGTTTTCATCTTCAAAGCGAGCGCGCCAATAACTTTCAGGTTGATCGGTTTCTTGATTGTGATAATCCCAAAACGGGCGAAATGCGTAGTGATTTTTCAAGAACATATGAATTTGAGAAGAGAATAGATCCCATAAAATCTTCTCTAATTTATCGCCCTCTTTTTGCACCATGATGTGGATGAAGTCTTTAAAGCGCTCTTTGTCATCCTGAAACCCTTGGCAGGCATAAATGGCATTAAATGCCACCCATAGATTCATAAATTGCATGTCTAATGTGTCGGGTAATTTATGTTTATTCGGTTTGCTTGGATGCGGCACGGGCGTACGTAAACGCTCGGCACTGTTGAGCCAACTCAATGTGCGATAAATGCGGTGTTGAACTTCTGCCGGCAAGCTGTCATTTTTTTCTTTAAATTGTTTTTCTAATACTTTTAGATAATTCATAGCATCCTCATTTTGATTGTTGTTCATGGGTTTTTATGATCACAATTTAACACAATTGGTATTTTGATGAGGCTGAGTTATGTAAATCATATGAATTTAATTCTGGTTTACATTCAGCCCAACTTTCCTCTATGATATGGGGCGTTACCATTATTATTAATCTGAGAATCGTATGAGTAAAAAAGTTTGGACCATTGAAGAAGCCGATGCGCTCTTTAAAAAACCACTGTTTGAATTATTGTTCGAAGCCCAGCAGGTGCATCGTCAGCATTTTGACCCAACCAAAATTCAAGTGAGCCGTTTGTTATCCATTAAAACAGGTCGCTGCTCTGAAGACTGTAAATATTGCTCGCAAAGTGTGCATCATGACACAGGTTTAGAAGCAGAAAAATTGATGGAAGTGCAAAAAGTCATCGAGGCTGCAAAAAAAGCGAAAGAAGATGGCGCGAGCCGTTTTTGTATGGGCGCGGCTTGGCGTAACCCGAAACCGCGTGACATGCCTTACATCAAAAAAATGATTGAAGAGGTCAAAGGCCTTGGCATGGAAACTTGTATGACGCTTGGCCAACTCACAGCAGAGCAAGCAAATGAGTTGGCAAATACGGGTTTAGATTACTACAACCATAACTTAGACACTTCCCCTGAATTCTATGGTGAAATTGTCACCACGCATAATTATCAAAACCGCTTAGATACATTAGATCATGTGCGTAACTCTGGCATGAAGATTTGTTCAGGCGGCATCATCGGTTTAGGCGAATCACAAAAGGATCGCGCATCCCTTTTGGTGCAATTAGCGAACATGCTCACACCGCCAGAAAGTGTGCCAATTAACCGCTTGATCCCGATTCAAGGCACGCCATTAGGTGGCAATGATCCTGTGGATGATTTTGACTTTGTACGCACGATTGCTGTGGCGCGCATCATGATGCCAAAATCCATGGTGCGTTTATCGGCTGGCCGTGAAAGCATGAGTTCTGAATTGCAAGCGTTATGCTTTATGGCAGGTGCTAACTCCATTTTCTATGGCGCTAAATTATTAACCAGCCCCAATGCAGATGAAGATGTGGACAATGCACTCTTTGAGCGTTTGAACTTAACGCCTGCAGAGAGCCCAATGATCGATGCGTGTTGATCCACACATCAGACCATAGTCACAAGTGCCCTTCAGTGTTAAACTTTAGGGCACTTTTTGTATGATATGTTGTATATTTCTAATTCAATGATGATCAAATGGGTGATGTATGGAAACATTAGCGCTTTCTAAAGTGACACACGCAGCAGGGACAATGACCGTACCCGGCTCAAAAAGTATTTCAAATCGTGCGCTATTATTAGCCGCATTGGCCGATGGTAAAACCCATTTGAAGGGTTTATTAGACAGTGATGATGTGCGCTATATGACTGAAGCTTTACTCACGCTTGGCATTCAAATTGAACGCATCAGCCCGACAGAATGCATCATTGAAGGCAATCAAGGTCATCTACCGACTAAAGAGGCAGAACTCTTTTTAGGCAATGCAGGCACGGCATTTCGCTCATTAACAGCAGCGCTTGCTCTCAACCAAGGTCATTATGTATTGCGTGGCATCCCGCGCATGCATGAACGTCCGATCAAAGATTTGGTGGAAGCCTTGCAATCGATGGGGTTAATGATCCACTATTTAGACAACGAAGGTTATCCGCCCCTTGAGATTTTTGATGCAGAGGTGATGCATGCAGAAGTGTCAGTCAAAGGCTCGGTGTCTAGCCAATTTTTAACGGCGCTCCTTTTGACCATTCCGATGACACAAAAGGCGATGACCATTCACATTGATGGCGAATTGATCTCAAAACCTTACATCACCATCACTTTAGCGATGCTCAAAGACTTTGGCATTGTGGTGGAAAATCGCAATTGGCAATCGTTTTACATTCCGGCAGGGCAAACTTATCAAGCGGTGGCGCATTATGATGTTGAGGGTGATGCATCAAGTGCTTCTTATTTTGCAGCCCTTGGCGCCATTGGCGGTGAGATTACGTTGCAAGGCATCAGCACACAGACCATCCAAGGCGATGTGGAGTTTTTGCGCGCCCTTGAAATGATGGGGGCAGAAGTTGAGTGGCATCGCAATCATGTCGTGGTGACAAGGCCTGCATCAGGATTGCGCGCCATTGATTTAGATTGCAATCACATTCCCGATGCAGCCATGACATTGGCTGTGCTTGCACTCTTTGCAAAGGGCACCACAACCCTTCGCAATATTGGCAGTTGGCGCGTTAAAGAGACCGATCGCATTCATGCCATGGCCACAGAGCTCACAAAATTGGGGGCGATTGTTGAAGAAGGCGAAGATTATTTAGTGATTACACCCGTTGATCAGCTCAATGAAAATGTCTCCATTGGCACTTATGATGATCACCGCATGGCGATGTGTTTTTCATTGTGCAGCTTTTTAGTGCCTGTGATCATCGAGGATCCAGCGTGCGTCAATAAAACCTTCCCCACATACTTTACTGAATTTAAAGCATTGGTGCGTTGATTCATGGTCAATCATGCACTTGGGGCGTTTTATAAGCGCTCATTGTCTTTAGTGGAGTTGATGATCATTTCGGTGATCATCGCCATTGTGGTCACCATCTTGGGGCAAAAGTTTTTGGGCTTTGATGATGACAGTAAATGGGTGTCAGTGAAGCAAAACATTCGCTCCATTGAAGGGGCGCTCAATCTTTATTATAAAGATGTGGGCCATTATCCGACGACAGAGCAGGGCTTACAAAGCTTGATCATGAATCCTCAAGTGGTCAATTGGCATGGGCCTTATATTGCTGAGCGTTTGATTGTCGATCCTTGGGGGCGATTGTATCGTTATGAAGCCTCAAATGGTGAATACATCATCTCATCACATGGCAAACATGGCTTAAAAGACACACAACCTTAAGTGAGGTTTTTGCGCATTGCGCAGCGCTGATCTGGTAAAAAACCCGCCTCAGTCTCTTCGCCAAGCACATCTAATAAAAAGAGGGAGAGCTCGGTGTCTGGAATTTCCACAAAGCCTAAATGCTCATACATCGGGCCATTCCACTCCACTTTTCTAAAGGTGGTGAGTGTAATGTTGGTGACATTTTTATCTTGCATGTCCGCCTCTAAAGCTTGCATCAGCGCTTTGCCAACGCCTTGACTTTGCCACTCTTCGCGCACGGAAAACTCACAAATATGAAAGGCATCTTGCATTTGCACGCCACTGATAAAACCAATCGGTTGATCATCATGGATGGCCACCCAACTGTTTTTTTGAGTGACAAAGCGTTGATGATCTTCCACAGAGTGGACATCTGCCGTGGCAATCCATGCCAATTCTGGAATGCTCGCAAAACGCGCAGCAGCTGAGCGCTCCACTTCTGGCAAATGTTCGCAATCATCATTGCGGGTTAAGCGTATTTCAAAATGCGGTTGTTCGATCATATTGCGGTTGTCTCTGACTTAAAGGCGGATTGTAACACATCAATTTCCTTTGCGATGCTCGAAAAGCCCGGAAGCGCCGGAATCGACAAAGGCTCATATGAAATGGAAGATTGGGTATGATTGGCCAATGTTTCAAATAAATAGAGTAAATGGGCCAGCGCTTCCGGGCTCAATGTGGGGCGATTTTGCATGTGTGCCGCTCGCTCAAGGAGTACCGAGAGCTTATCAAGGGAATAGATGATGGGCCAATAATATTCAATTAATGCTTTGTTTTTTGGGATCTCCCCAATGGCTGCTGTATAGAGCGCGGTGAGATTGGCAAGATTGGTTTGCATTTTTAGGCTGCGGATTTTAAGTTGAGCTTCGCTCTCTTTATTGTGTGGGCCAAACAATAGCAATAACATTTGTGATTGACTGCGAAGGGTGCGCATTAAAATTCGCGGCATGCGCATTGAGGCTGAGCGTTTACCCATGATCATTACGCCAATGATCCCGATGATGCTGCCAATGGCCACATCTAACATGCGTGCGCCTGCAAAGTGGAAAAATGAGAAGTCGCCTGCAGAAATGGTTTCTGCCAATAGCAATGCATTGGGCGTGATGAAGATCACCGCTAAGCCATAATTTTTGACGATGCAAAGCTCCGTCATGATGGTCAAAAGCAAAATACAGAGGGCAATTGGGTAGCCAGTGGGTTCAAAATAGAGGATTAAACTTGCGATGATGATCCCGATCATCGTGCCAAGGGCGCGTTGCAGGGCGCGGTGAAGTGTCGCCACCATCGATGCACCGGACATGACAGCCACACACGATAAGGGAATCCAATAAGAGCGGGTAAAATCAAAGCCATGCGCAATGAGGGAAGCAATGGTGGTGATGATGCCAAAGCGCACCGCAGTTAAAAAGACCAAGGAGTTACGATCGAGGGCTTGGGCTAAAATCATGCGAATGCTCACTTGATCATCAGCCGTTAGGGCAGGGAGCGATGTCATCGGCGCCGTTAAGGCAGCATGCATGGCGATAAAGTTATCCACAAGTGGGACATCCGCCGGTGGTTTAGGCAATGTAGATGTCTGTTTAAAAGATGTGAGGTTGCGTAAAATTTCCGTTAAATAGGCGCTTGCTTCTGTTGGCATGGGGCAGGGTGTCTGCTCTTCACGGTTAGAGAGCTCAATTAAGTATTCATTGCCCGCAACCGCTAAATGTAACAATCGGCGATAGGTTTCAGAAGGTGACCACGGCAAACGTCCTGCCATTAAGGTTTCATGAGCCTCTTTAAACGCTGCCATTGCTTTATACTTTTCACCATGAAATGCATCGGTGCCGGCTTTTTCTGTTAATTGAATGAGTTGCTGATACGCTTTTTGTAGGGATTGAATCTCTGGGCGATGAGGATGAATCAAAAAGCCGCTCATGGCAATGAGCCAAGAGAGCGCGGCGCCTAAACTCACTAAACCGGCGCGCATCAAGGCACCGGTTAAATCCACATGTGGCATGTCCGCCGTGAGGGCAAAAATTAGGACAAAAAAGATGGCTGAAGGCCCAATGAATTTAAGCGCATTGAAAATAAAGAGCGTAACGGCAGCAATTAAACCCATCACGACAGCAACGGCAATGGGATAAGGGGCTGTGATTGAGCCTAATAAAGAGGCCATGACCATGGCAATGCCCACAAATAATAGGCGCTTAGAGAGATGGGCATATGGCAGCCTAAATGCATAGAGGTAGGTAAAACCGCCAAGCCCTGCCATTAATCCGTAAGGCAATTGGTTCAGCCATAAGCCTAGAAAAATGGGCAGCGTCATGGCAATGCCTGCGCCGATGGCGCGCTCCCATGGGAATGAACGTTCATTGACGGCGATGGCTTCGCGAATCATCGCCGAGAGTTTATCTTTCATAGTGGCCCTCATGCGTCATTAAAGAATCATTATACGGCATTTATCACTCGCGCACTTCAAACACAATGCGATGCACTTTTTGTGCGTGATCCTGTACGCTTAAAGTGTGTTGCCCAAGCGCTAAGTTTGGAACATCCAGCTCATTGTGCTCAAGCAATTGACCATCTAAGTACCAACGAAACGGCGGATTACCGCGTGCCGTTAGGGCAATCGAATAGGGGCTTTTATAAATGATGCTCTGATTTTGTAGCGTTAAAATCTCTGCCGATTGCAGCAGTAAAGGCGCATCCGTGAGCAATTGCGGCCAACCAAAATGGGGCATTTCTCCCGGGGAATCATAGAGCGTAGGCGGCGTTTGTCCATTGATGGCATCGATGGTGTATTGCTGTTCACAGGCTTCAATCGGTACATCTGTAATGTTACGGCCACTTGGCCAACAAATGGTTTCTGTCGTAATGCCGCGCGGCTTTGTGAGGGTTGTTTGATCTTTAGGTAATAGATTAAAGACATCAAACAGGAGCGGCGTTGCATAGCGATTGGCGAGTGCACCCACATTCGGTACGCCATCTGGGCGCCCAACCCACACGCCTACTGTCCAATCAGCAGTTGTCCCCAGTGCCCAGCCATCACGATAACCATAACTTGTGCCCGTTTTCCATGCAATTTTACGGGGATTAAAACGGTTGGCAGGTCGTGTTTGGCTGAGGATTTTATGGGTGATCCAAGCGGCTTCTGGCGATAAAATTTGCCCTGTACTGGTGACAGTTTTTGGCGTAACTGTCATCGGATAAATTTGTCCGTCTGTGGATAAACTTGAAAATAAGCGCACTTGCTCCCACAGCGAAATGCCAACGCCGCCTAAAATCATGCTGAGGGTTGGGTAATCAATAGAGAGCTCAATGCCACTTTGGCGCAATTTTTGGGTGAAATAATGGGGCGTTAAATGTTGAAACACTTGCACAACTGGCACATTTAAAGAGAGCTGAAGTGCACGAAACATTGGCACAGCGCCCCTAAATTCATTGTCAAAGTTTTTGGGATAATAGCCATCAAAGCCGCGGCGCACATCCGTGAGGAGGCTCGCCTCATGGATGATGCCATAATCCATCGCCATGCCATAAGCAAAGGGCTTTAATGTTGAGCCTGGCGAGCGAATCGCCGTCACCATGTCCACATAACCAAAGCGCTCTGCATTAAAAAGGTCAGCCGATCCCACATAAGCAGCAATTGAATGAGTGTGATTATTCACCACCAACACAGCACCTGAGGCTTTTGCAGGCCATGTTTTACTCTGTGAGTGAAGGAGGGATTCAATTTTGCGTTGTAATTGACCATCCAGCGTTGTGTGGATCACATGTTGATCGGATTGTTGCTTTAAATTTTCCGCCAATAAAGGTGCGGAAAATTGCGTGCTTGAGGGCGTATAATTGATGGGTTCTTGTTGATAGCGAAGGGCATCTGTGGGAGAAATTTCGCCAAAATCTGCCAAGCGTGCCAAGACTTTATTGCGTGCGTACAGGGCTTTGGTCAATGAATGATCCGGACGATACACGCTCGGGCGCTGCGGTAATGCCACCAATAATGCACTTTCTGCGATGTTAAGGCTCGCAGCATCTTTACCAAAGTAACGCCAACTGGCAGCCTGCACCCCTTCGATGTTGCCGCCCATCGGTGCAATGTTGATGTACAGGGTTAAAATTTCCGCTTTCGTCAGCTGTTGTTCAAGCTGAATGGCTCGAAACATCTGTTCGATCTTACCCATAAAAGTGCGTTCATGCGGATAGAGTAGACGCGCCACTTGCATGGTTAAGGTTGAGCTGCCTGAGATGATTTTACGCTGTCCCACCCATTGCCCAAAGGCGCGCAATGTGGCTAATGGGTTGATGCCAAAATGGTGATAAAAATAGCGATCTTCATAGTGAATCAATGCATTGAGATAATTCGGATTCACATCATCCAGTGTCACCCAATGGCGGAAAATGCCTTCTGAATCGGCAAATTGCCTGAGCACTTCACCTTTTTGATCCACCACAACAACCGAAGGTTTAATTTTCGGAATCGACAAGGGATAAAAGTGATTAAAGAGCATGAATGCCGTAATTAAGAGCAGCACTAAGCCCACAAATGAGGCGCAAAGAAGGGTGATGAGCCGAAGGATAAATGCACGCATAAAAGGCATCAATGAGAAGAGGAAGTTAATTGTAGCGGATTTCCCATCAAAAAAGCCACATGCAAGCATGTGGCAAAACTCAATGTCAGTGGGGGAGTACTGACAATTACAATTTGATGTTAAGGCCTTTAGCGACGCCTTCACCGTAAGCTTGATCCGCTTTTAGGAAATGCGCGATCTGACGGCGTTGAATGTATTCATCAACGGTGCGCATAGAATCCACTAAGTTATCGATCAACAATTGCTTTTGCTCATCGTTCATTAAACGGAATAAGTTACCCGCTTGGCTGTAATAATCCGTATCTTCACGATGATCATATTGGTAAACGGCACCATCTTGCCCAACATTGTAGGCTGGATTTTTATGATCCGTTTGCTTTGGCGCATCGCTGAAGCTGTTGGGTTCATAGTTAGGTGCACTGCCTTGGTTGCCATCAAAACGCATGGCGCCATCACGTTGATAATTGTGGTATGGGCATTTTGGTGCATTCACAGGCAACTGTTGATAATTGGTGCCAATGCGATAACGCTGCGCATCTGCATATGCAAAAATACGACCTTGTAGCATTCTATCGGGTGATAAACCTGTGCCCGGAACCACGTTGCTTGGCGCCATGGCCACTTGTTCCACTTCTGCAAAGTAGTTGTCAGGATTGCGATTTAACACAATTTCACCCACTTCAATTAAAGGATGTTCTTTGTGTGACCACACTTTTGTTACGTCAAAAGGATTCTCTTCACGATTGGCTGCTTCCTCTTCGCTCATCACTTGGATATATACGCCCCATTTAGGGTAATTGCCGCTCTCGATGGCATGATATAAATCTTCTTGCGCATAATCTGGGTTGGTGCCCCCTAAAACTTCTGCATCTTTTGGATGAATGTTTTTGATGCCTTGTTTGGTTCTAAAATGCCATTTGATCCATGTGCGCACGCCATCTTTATTGACTAAGCTATAAGTATGGCTACCATAACCGTGCATGTGGCGGAAACCATCTGGAATCCCACGATCAGAGAATAAAATGGTCACTTGGTGCAAAGATTCAGGTGATAAAGACCAGAAATCCCACATGGCGCGCGGTGATTTTAAGTTGGTGCGTGGATCACGTTTTTGGGTGTGGATGAAATCTGGGAATTTGATGGCATCACGGATGAAGAAAACAGGCGTATTATTGCCAACAACGTCAAGGTTGCCTTCTTGTGTATAAAATTTCACGGCAAAACCACGTGGATCGCGCGCTGTATCGGCTGAACCGCGTTCACCGCCAACGGTCGAAAAGCGCATGAATACAGGTGTTTCTTTGCCCACTTGTGAGAATAAATCTGCATGGCTGTATTGCGTGATGTCATGGGTTACGGTAAATAAACCATGTGCACCGCCACCTTTGGCATGTACGCGACGCTCAGGGATGTTTTCACGGTTAAAGTGCGCCAATTTTTCAACTAAATGGTAATCTTCTAAACTCACAGGACCACGGCGGCCAGCGGTGATGGAGTTTTGGTTATCGGCAATCGGGGCGCCGTTGGCACTGGTTAAATATTTTTCTGACATATGAAGCTCCTCTATTGGTTATTCAGATGATTGATCTATAGAGTCATCCTAACGATCACACAACATAAAGGCTAATTAAGAGAATCTTGCAGTCTCATAAGGGAAATTTATGAGTCTGCACAGCCTGTGGATAACTTTGTGCATAAATACAGCAATTTTTATATATTAATAACCATATCAAATATTTATGTGATATGGAAATGTGGGTAACTTTTTGTGTAAAAAGTGTGATCTGGGGCAGATATCTCTATATTAATAATCTTTATGATGCTGATAAACAAGATTTTTCCGTTATATCATCCAGTAAATATTCCCTGTGGATAACATAGTATTTGCCGAAAATATTTGAGATAATTTTGAGCACTTAACCATATCAAGGATACTTTATGATCCCCCTGAAACGCTCGCTCCTTATGACAGCTTTAGCCGCTGTGCCCATTTTTGCACAAGCTCAAGTGGCTTCCATCAATTTAGCCAAATTCGATGATCAAGAAACCGTCACGGTTTTTTTTGATGATCCACAAGTTTTTAAACAAGATCAATTGCAAAAGCTCTTTGTGGTTGAAAAATATGATTATGAAGATTGGACGCGAAAACCCGACACCAAGGGCCAATGGCATTTGAGTAAAGATGGTTATCGCTTGTCATATTATCCAATTGGCGCGGGCGATTACTTAGTGAAGTCGGGATCATTTAAGGATCACGGCGGCAATGAATATCGTGAATATGTATATGTGGGTGAAGCGTCTTCCTCCGTCAAAATCATGGGCAGAGGTCCTGTGATGCCGATCGCCCAAGGTGCGCTCAGTATTGAGATGATGGGCACGGAAGAGGTGGACATTGAGTTTTTTAAGCTGGATCATTTACCACAATTTTTAGAGCGCTTTTACATTGGCTCTAACATCAGTCAATGGGATTTGAGCCGCTATGTGAAAGACATGACACCTGCGGGCATTTTCCGCTATCGTGCCCCAAGTCACATTGATACTACGAAAAAAACACTGCATAACATTCCGGTGGATCAAAACATTACATCCGGTGCATACATTGTTACGGTCAATGCTGCTGGTGAAATCAGCCGCAATTTAGATACGCGCATTTTATTCATTACGGATATGGGGTTGCATGCTCGTTTGTATCCGAATGAAACAGTGATTGTGGGCAATCAATTTTCCACAGGAGCACCGATTGATGGTGCAACGGTTGAAGTGTGGCGCAATGATCAAGGCAAAGTTGCCATTACTGAAGATCTTTGTTGGTTTAAGGAAGGCGTGTGTCGCATTCCACAAAAATTAACGCGTGATGACATTGTGGTGGCTAAAAAGGGCTCGGATGTTTCCATTTTGCCATTGAAAGAAATTGCCCTTGATCTCAATGATTATGCCGTAGATGGTGCGCCATACAGTGATCAGGTGGCGTATGTTTACAGTAACCGTGAGCTTTATCGCCCCGGTGAGGTGATGCCCATGAACATTTTACTGCGCAATCAAGATGGGCAAATGTTGCCAAAGCAGCCCATCAACATCCGTTTGATTAATCCTGAACATAAAGTGGTGTATGACAATACGGTTGAATCCATTGAAGCAGGTTTTTATCAAACCCATTTATCCACAAGTGCTGCGGATAAAACAGGGCGTTATCGCGTGGAAGTGCGCACAGATGCCGCCAGTGAAAAACCCAATGGTGCGTTAAATTTATTCATTGAAGAATTCATGCCAGAGCGCATGGCACTGACATTGTCTGGCGTGAAAGATCAATATGATCTGCGTGATGATGTGATGCTTGGCATGGATAGCCACTATCTTTTTGGTGCGCCTGCCAGTCACAATGGCGTGAAGATTCAAGGGGATTTACACGTCAATCGTACACCGTTTAAAGGACATTCCGATTGGTATGTGGGCACGCTCGATTTTCCATTCAGTGCTGTGACCGATCAAATCGCTTATGACAGTACATTAAATGCTGAAGGTAAAGGCGAGCAGCGCCTATCTTTAGGTATGGAATCAGGTTTGCCTGCGGTTTCTGCTGTTTTGGGTTTAGCGGCAAATGTGACGGTGTTAGATGGTCAAACCAGTGGCATCACACGTAGCTTTAAAACAGACTTTTGGCCGACGAATGTGGTGCCCGTGATTCGTCCGCTCTTTGGAAAAAATGAGCTCGGCTATGGAGCAGAAGCGACATTTGAGATTTTCATTGCCAAGCAAAATCAGCAATATGGCACAGGTGATCTAAAGCTCACCTTAAAGTATAAGGACAGCGCCTGCACATGGGTTTATAACCCAAACAGCGGCTGGGATTGCCATGAGAATTACAATTATCAAATTCGTGAACAAAAAGTGGTGACAGCAGCCGGCAAACCCATCACTTATCAAGTCAATCCCAACAGTTGGGGCAATTATATTTTAGAGGTGGAGGATTTATCTTCCCGCATGGTGACGCAATATCCATTCAGTGCTGAATGGTCAAGCACATCATCTGGGCAATTGCCAGCGGTGAAGCCCAATGCTTTGGCGCTTTCCACCGATAAAGCGGCATATCAAACGGGTGAAACCATTACCCTGACGATTGATGCGCCTTTAGATGGTAATCTCACGTTGATATTAGAGGGCGGGCAACTGTTGTATACCCAAAATCTCAATGTGAAAAAGGGTAAAACCACAGTTAAAGTGCCATTAAATGCAGATTGGAATCGTCATGATCTTTATTTATCGGGTTTATTGCTCTCCACCACCAAGCAGAAAGAAGTGGTGCGTTCACTTGGCTTAATTCCCATTCATTTGAATCGTGCGGATCGTTTATTGTCGCCAAAAGTCAGTGCAACCACAGTGGCATTGCCGGATCGCCCAACCACCATTAAGATTTCTGTCCCAAATGCAGATCAAGAGTCACTGTATGCCACTGTAAGCATTACGGATCAAGGCATTTTAAACATGATTCCTGAACGCGCCATGAGCATTTTTGATGCCTTTTTTGCCCATCAAAAATATGGCGTGGACATCATCGACTATTACAATCGCCTCTTTAAACGTGGTGCCTATGCATTATTGGTGCCAAAATTCGGGGGAGATGGTCAAGCATCTGCTGAAGATGGTTTAAGCATTGACAATATGACCGAGATGAAAACCGTTTCCCTGATGAGTGAGCTCATTGCCTTAGATGACAATGGACAAGGTGAAGTGACATTATTGTTGCCTGATTTTAATGGCGAAGCGCAAGTTGAGGTGAAAGTCTTTTCAAACAATCGCATGGGTGAGCAACAAGAAAAAATGATCATTCGCGCGCCCATTGTGGCGGACATCGTAACGCCGCGCTTCATTCGCGTGGGCGATGAGAGCAATGTATCTTTGTCTTTGCATAATTTAAGCGGTGAAAAAGATGATGTGAATATTCATGTCACAAGCCCTGAATTGGCATTGGATTTTACTGAAAGGGTCACGTTAAAAGATGGCGAAAGTCGTCAGCATTTGATTCCGATTTCATTGCATGAATATACACAAGGTGCGGACATTGCATTGTCAATTGATGCAAAAAGTTATCAAGCAGAGCGCAATTATCGCTTAGGGACGGATCCCATCACAGAGCGCACCACACAATATCAACGTGAATTGTTGCCTAAAGGTCAAACATGGGTGAGAAATGCGGCGCTCACAGATCCATTTGATCGCAACTATCAGGAGCGTTTGACATTATCGCGCCACCCACAAGTGAATGTGCTCTCTTATACGGATGGTTTATTCAGTTATCCATATGGTTGTACTGAGCAAACAACCAGTGCAGCTTTCCCGTGGTTGTTTAAAAGCAATCCTTTGTTAGATGGGCAAAAAGAGCAGGTGTATCGCAATTATGAAGCGAGCCATCAAGCTGCGAATGGTCCGCGCTTAGAGTATGCCGCATGGGAAAAAGAGATGCTGCGCGATGTGGTGAAACAGTTGGTTGATCGTCAGCGTGAGGATGGTGGTTTCTCATTTTGGACAGTAGGGGAGAGTTATTTCCCAACCTCTGTGTATGCGTTAGACTTTTTAACGCAATTGGCGAAGCAGGATCCAAGTTTGGTCTCCCCAACGGTGGTGGATCAAGGATTGCGTTATGTGAAGCAGCGCTTAACTGAAACGTATCAAGCATCGAACAATGAAGGTGCTTATCTATTAGGTGAAGCGGAGCTCAATCATTTAAGTTATGGCGTATGGTTATTGGCACGTGAAGGTAAAATCTTCAGTGCGGATATTGCATTTTTAGAGTCTTATACAGCCACATTGAGTCCTTTGAGTCGCGTTTATTTAGCGGGGGCAAACTTAATGCTAAGTCACCCAACGGCTGCCCGCCATTATCTCAATCATTTAGATTTTATGGGTTGGCAGCGTGATTTTGGGGCTTATCAAACGCGTGTTTCGGCTTTAGCAAATGCGATCAATGTGCTCAATGAATTGACGGTGAAAGGTTTGTTTACAGATGTAGCCAAAACTCAGCAGCTGAATGTTGATCTCAATAATGCATTGAATCAAAAACAATATTTCAGTACGCAAGAGCGCTATGCGCTCATTAAAGTGGGCATTGATACGATTGAGGATACAGTGCCGTTATCTGTATTGATCAATGGGCAAGCCGATGAAGTGACGCCTGATGAGCCCATCAATGCCAATCACATTGCCAAATTAACGGCACAAGAGCCACTCTTTTTAGAGTATGAAATCTCAGGCTATCCTTCAAAGGCTTTAGATGCACGCAATTTTAATGTGGATTTTGCAAAAGATTATGTGACAGGCGATGCTCAAGCATTGTCAGTCGGTGAGCGCTTTGTGGTGTATGTCACGCTCAAATCTGAAAAGAATCTACCGAATGCATTGCTCGCTGATTTTGTGCCCACAGGTTTTGTACTCGTCAATCCAAATTTGGTGACGGACAATGTCGATGAATTTTATGAGCAGTACAATGCGACGAATTTAACGCGCAATGTGCTCACCCATGAAGAGTATCGTTTTGATCGTTATGTGGCGGCGTTTGACCTTAAAGCAGGGGAAACATATCGCTTTGCGTATGTGTTAGAGGCACAAGTGCCTGGCAATTATCAGGTGCCCATCACATTGCTAGAGGACATGTACATCCCTGAGCTTCGAAACATTATGGTGACCAAAGGGCGTTATCGCATTGAAGCAAAACCATAGATAAAAAAAACCGCAGCAAGCTGCGGTTTTTTATGGCATCGATTATTTAGCAATGCTACCAGCGATGTTCAAAGCATCCCACACGCGCGCAAAGGGCGGTGCATAAGCAAAGTCTAAAAAGGCCAAATCATCAGTGGTGAGCTTTGTCATGATCGCGACGCTTAATGCATGCATGCGATGGACGGCGCCACCATTTTCACCAAAGACTTGCGCGCCTAAAATGACTTTGGTCTCAGGATGATAAAAGAGCAAAATGGCGAGCATCGCTTGCCCTTTGCAATAGTTGGCATGGTTTTTATCCGTCAACATGACTTTTTGATGAGGAATGTTATGGGCTGCGAGCTCTTTGCTCGATAACCCAACGCGGCCTGCTTCCACAGACAACAGTTGAACAGCAGCGGCATTGAGGAGCCCTTTAAAGGCTTTTTGGCCGCCCACAATGTTTTCCCCAATGATGCGTCCAAGTTTATTGGCCCCCGTTGCCAGCGGCGAATACACATCTGTTTGCAGCTGTGCATGCCAAACGGTGGCGCAATCACCTGCAGCATAAATGTGCTCCACATTCGTTTGGCCATATTGATTGGTGCGGATGGCACCATTTGGCAACATGGCTAAACCACTCTCTTTTAAAAATGCGGTATTTGGACGAACGCCGGTGCAAACCACCACTAAATCAGAAGGATAATGACCTTGTGCGCTGATGACGCCAGTGACCGTATCATTGCCCTCAATTTTGGTGACTGACTCGTTCAGATGTACATGCACATTATTTTGTGCATGCAATGTTTTTAGCAATAGATCTGAAAATTCAGGCTCAAAGGCTTCTGGCATGAGGCGATTTTCACGCTCAAAAAGATGCACGGTTTTCCCAAGGTGAACCAATGCTTCCACAAGTTCAAGCCCGATGAAGCCTGCACCGATCACGGTCACGGTTTTGATGGCATCGGTGCGCACAATTTCACGCAGCGCCAAACCATCGGCCATGGTTTTAAGGGTAAAGACATTGTTCAGCGTGATGTTTTCAATCGGTGGCAAAATGGCACTGCCGCCCGTTGCGATCATCAATCGATCATACTGATCCTCAAATGTGTCACCGTTATGGTTGACCTTGAGGGTTTTTGCAGCAGGATCAATGGACTCAACTGTGTGCAGTGTTTTAACCGTGATGCCTTTTTTGGCAAAATCCTCAGGCGTCAATTCAGACATATATTGTGGATCATCAAACTCACCGCCCACATAATAGGGCAATCCACAGGCGCCAAAGGAGGTGATGTCACTTGCTTCATACACCACAATGTCCGCTGTTTTATCCATGCGTTTGGCCTTTGCGGCAACGCTCATGCCCGCCGCTTGTGCCCCAATGATGACGATTTTCATACGCGCCTCCTTAGTTCAACTCATTTGTGCTGGCATCTGAGTCTAATTGCACTTGCTCATTGCTGTTGAAAGTTTCCGTGTCAATTTCACCCAAAACACGTGCAGTGACGGTGCCTGCGGTGATGGAGCCAGAAACGTTTAATGCGGTGCGACCCATGTCAATCAAAGGCTCAATGGAGATGAGTAAACCTGCAAGCGCCACAGGGAAATCAATGGCAGAAAGCACAATGAGGGCGGCAAATGTTGCGCCGCCACCAACGCCAGCGACACCAAAAGAGCTGATGGCAATGATCACCAATAACGGCAAGATGAAGCTGAGTGTCCAAGGATCAACACCCATTGTGGGGGCAATCATAAAGGCAAGCATGGCAGGATAGATACCGCCGCAACCATTTTGACCAATGGTGGCGCCAAAGGAGGCTGAGAAGTTAGCCACGCCCTCAGAGATCCCTAAACCTTGGGTTTGTGTGCGAATGTTAAAAGGAATGGACGCTGCGCTGCTGCGTGATGTGAAGGCAAAAATCAATACAGGGATGATTTTTTTCACATATTGAATGGGGTTTAAACCGGTTGCGGTGATGATGATCAAATGAATGATGAACATCGCAATTAACGCAACGTAAGATGCCGCCACAAAGCTGATGAGTTTAACAATTTCTGCAAATTCAGAGATGGTCACCATTTTTGCCATCAACGCTAAAACGCCATATGGGGTTAAACGTAAAATGATGGTCACCAAACGCATCACAATGGCATGCGCCACTTGCATAAAATGTTCAAAGGATTTGAAAAGATCGGGTTTTTTCTTAGCAACACCCATCGCTGCAATCCCGATGAATACAGAGAAGATCACAACTGCGATGGTGGAGGTTTTGCGTGCGCCGGTCATGTCTAAAAATGGGTTGGCCGGAATGAAGTCAATGATCATTTGGGCAAAAGAGAGATTGCCTAAATTGCTTTGTGTGGCTTCTAAATAAGAGCCGCGCGCCGCTTCAGCCGATCCTGCCACCATGCCTTCAGCTGTTAAGCCAAAGAGATGCGCCACCACAATGCCCACAAAGGCTGCAATCATCGTGGTGATGACGAGCATACCGATGGAAAGTGCACTGATCTTACCAAGAGATGAGCCCTCTTTTAAACGGATGATGGCTGAGATCAATGACACCATAATGAGCGGCATGATGATCATTTGTAAGAGCTTGACGTAGCCTGTGCCCACAATGTCGATGTAGGCGACGGTGTTGGTTAAGCTCGGTGCACCTTTGGTGTACAAAAAGTGCATCGCAAGGCCATAGAGAACACCTAAGCCAAGGGCGGTAAAAACGCGTTTAGCGAATGAAAAATATTTCTTTTGCATCCAAAAGAGAAGATACAACAGTGCCGCAAAGACGGCCAGATTGCTGAGGGTGATGAATACACTGTTCATAATAGGCTCCTTAATGTTGATCCACCTAATGATTCATACGATAGGCCAAAAATTCTTGACGATTCGCTCGTTTTAAATAGGGATTGTGTTCAATTTGTGAAGCTAATGTTGCAGTATCACTCGGTCCATAAGCGTGTCCTGTGTGAAGTGTCACATGATGGGGCACGGTTTTAACAATCTTTCTTAAGGACTCATATAAGTCACCAGGATTTGAGCCCGGTAAGTCTGCGCGCCCGCATCCATTGATGAAAATAGTATCGCCTGTGATTAAGTCATCTGTCAATTCAAAGCAGACCGAACCACTGCTGTGGCCGGGTGTGTGGATGATTTTAACATGGGTTTCTCCGACAGATAATTGATCTCCATCATGAAAGCCTTGCACATCCTCAGGCAGCGGTAAAAAGACTTTGCTAGCGAGGGCAGCGGGCTCATTTTTGATGAAATCAATCTCAATTTGGGATGCATAAATGGGCACAGGTAATTTTGCGCGTAGGGCATCGACGGCATTGGTGTGATCATGATGGCCATGCGTGAGCCAAATGGCATCTAATGTGACGCCTAAGCGCTCAAGGCGTTTGATGATGTAGTCTGCATCCCATGCCGGATCAATCACCACGGCTTTTTGTGTGGCCTCATCAATGAGGATGTGGCTAAAGTTTTCGTAAGGTCCAAACAGTTCTGTATCAATGCGATAAGACATCGTATTTTCCTCATTAAAGTTTCAAAAAAAAGTGCAATAACAGATGATTTCCATTATTGCACCATTTGATGAGTGATGGCTAAGTTTCAGCATTAATGATGCATTTGGCTGTGATCCATATTGCTATGGTCCATTGTGTCGTGGTTCATTTGGTTGTGATCCATGTTGCTATGGTCCATTGCACCATGATCCATCATCATGCCGTGGTCACCATGACCACCGTGATGGGCATGAGCATCTTCTTTGAGGCCTAAATCTGCCATCAACATCGGCACGATGTAAAAGAGCGTCATCACTAAAATCAAAACGCCGGCCGCAGCGCGCAATTTTGGAGATGTGAGCCATTTGCCAGCATAGTTACCAAAAATGGAGAGAGAGACCATCACTGCGAATGTGCCAAGCCCAAAGCTGAACATGATGAGTGGCGCTTCAATGAAGGTTGATGCGTTTAAGCTGATGGCAAACGCTGCATACACCATGCCGCATGGGAATAATCCCCACACCATGCCAGAGAGATAAGCGCGCAATGGCGTTGTGATGGGGAAGAATTTTTGGGATAACCGAGTGATCGGCGCGGCTAAGCTTTTGAGGGGTTTTTCAATAAAGCCCAAAAATTTAGGAAAACCAAAAAATTGCAGTGCCACAAAGATCATCAAAACAGCAGCTAAATAACGCATCACCATTTGTAAGGGTTTTAAATCATTGATGGCAATGCTTAAAATGGCTGCGATGACGCCTAAAATTGAATAGGTTGTGATGCGCCCAAGGTTGGTTAAAAATGCTGAGGACACATGATTTTTTTGTGTATTGATGCCAATGATCCCCACAACAGGGCCACACATCGAAATACAATGGCCTGAGCCATAAAGCCCCAATAAAAAGGCTGTGATGATTAATTCCATAGATTGCTCCCATTATTTAATCGTTCATAAATGGGGTGATTATAAGCATAAATTTTGCTTTTGTCTTAATAAAGCAACAAGGCTTGACGCAAGTAAAAATCAGGGGTTTGGGCTACAAGTGTAGATGATTTTCGGCTACATTTGTAGATTCTTTAGCCATAAAATTAAATGGGCAACGCATAAAATTTATCTATTTTTGAAAATGCGATTAAGTCACACATTGAATGATTTAATGCTAGAATGACAATCTTTTGAATACATATAAAGAAGAACATGCCTGCAAAACTACTCTTAGCTGGTGCCATTATTTTTGAAGCGCTTGGGATTGTCATGATGAAAGAAGCCCATGGGTTAACCGTATGGTGGGCTGTGGTTTTGATGTTGGTGTTTTTTGGTGTCTCATTTTTATGCTTTACATTTTGTTTGCGTAAAATGGAGGTTGCAGTCACCTATGCGATTTGGTCAGCATCGGGTGCGGTATTGATCTTCTTGATCGGTCTATTTTTCTATAAAGAAGTGATCACCATCCCCATTGCAATTTGTCTAGCGCTGATTGTTCTTGGCGTCTTAATATTGGGTTCTAAATAAATATGGCACAATACATTACTGGTTTTATTCAATTCATCGAAAGTTTTAATCCTTGGTTGATGCTGGTAATTGCGATTTTGTTTAGTACTGTAGGCACCATCTGTTTGAAGTTATCCGATGGCTTTGAGAAGAAAAAGCCAATCATTGGCGTCATCATCGGGTACAGTATTTTTTTTGTATTAATTAATATAATATTTAAACGTTTAGATGTGAGCATCGGTTATGCCGTTTGGTCGGGATTGTCGACCTTGATGGTCTCATTGTCTGGCGTTTTGATTTTTAGAGAACCGCTCACCGGCAAGAAGGCTTTGGGGCTCTTTTTGATCATTTTAGGCGTGAGTGGGCTCAGTTATTTGAGTTAAGTCTGATGGGAAACATGGAATGAATGATTTCTGTGGTAATATCAGAATAATGGTTATAGGTCTGAATATTTAATAAATAAGTGAAGTTAATATATGTCTGTATTGAGAAATCTAAAAATTGCATGTAACAATTGTAGCTTGCAACAGCTGTGTATTCCCGTTGGGTTAGAAGGGGATGATTTCACTAAGTTGGAGTCAATTGTAGGTCATAGCCGACCATTACCACGTGGCAAGCATATATATCTTCCCGAGGATCGATTCACATCGTTGTATGCAATTCGTTCCGGTTCTGTGAAAACGTATAATGTGGCCTCAGATGGCACAGAGTATGTCACAGGTTTTTATCTGCCCGGTGAAATCATCGGATTAGATGCTGTGGCAACGGGTGTGCATCCTTGTGGCGCGCGTACGCTTGAAACCACGAGCTTGTGTGAATTGCCTTATGATCGATTAGAAGATTTATCGGCGGTGATTCCAGGTGTGTCTAAGCAATTGCTACGCATCATGAGTCAAGAGCTCCATTCTGAAGAACAATTGTTGATGATGGTGGGTTCACAGTCGGCAGAAGCGCGTTTAGTGGCCCTCTTTTTAAGCCTCTCTTCTCGTTTTGCACGCCGTGGTTATTCGGCCACTGAGTTTGTGCTCAGCATGTCCCGTTCGGACATTGGTAGCTTTTTAGGCTTAGCGGTGGAAACCGTCAGCCGTTTGTTAAAACGCTTACAAGAGCAAGGCTTGATTCAAGTGAATCATCGTGAAATCAAATTATTGGAGATGGAAAAACTGCGCGCTATGGTCAAATAGCCCGTCATCTTTATTGTCCACTAGGGGTGCATTTTGCTGAGAAGGCTAACGCCTAACCCTTGTACCTGATCTGGTTAATGCCAGCGTAGGGAATGTGGGATCGCATCCCAACGTTGGCGCTATGAGGAGTCCATTATGGATGCTGATGCGTATTTACGTTCATTAAGAGCCGCCGCACCTTTGGTGCACAATATGACCAATCAAGTGGTGGCAAACTTTGTGGCCAATGGGTTATTAGCCCTTGGTGCTTCGCCCATCATGGCATATGCGGAAGAAGAAGCCGCTGAAATCACTGCCATTTGTCATGCCACGGTGTTAAACATTGGCACACTCACATCCCCCGTTTTCCATTCAATGTTATTGGCCGGCCGCTCTGCTAATGAGCACGGGCATCCGTTGGTGTTAGATCCTGTGGGCGTTGGCGCGAGTGAATATCGTCAGAAAAGCATTTTACGCTTATTGTCCACCACGCACATGACATTGATTCGTGGCAATGCCGGTGAAATCGCCACATTGTGCGGCATTCAATGGTCTGCTAAAGGTGTGGACAGCGGTGATGGTCATTATGATTTAAAACAGTTGGCGATGGAGGCTGCTCAGCGTTTTAACTGCTTGATTGCCATCAGCGGGCAAACAGATTGGATCAGCGATGGCCAAACGGTCATTGGCGTGAATAATGGACAAGCCTTAATGACGCAAGTCACCGGTATGGGCTGCTTATTGACAGCTGTGTGCGCCGCCTTTTTAAGTGTGGATAATTCATTGGAAAGTGTTGCCATGGCGCATGCATTGTATGGTATTGCCGGTGATAAAGCTTTTGAACACAGTCCATTGCCAGGTTCCTTTCAAATACATTTTTTAGATCAGTTGTATGCTTTATCAGGCATGGATCAAGCACGCATCAAAATGACTCAATAGGAGAACAATATGATTCCTCAGGTGTGTACCATTGCAGGTTCTGACTCAGGCGGTGGCGCGGGCATTCAAGCCGACTTAAAAACTTTCCAAGAGCGTGATGTGTTTGGCACCTCTGTGATCATTGCCATTACGGCACAAAATACCCTTGGTGTGCATGGCGTTTATCCTGTGCCGATTGAAGGCGTCATTGCGCAGCTCGATGCATTGTTCAGCGACTTTTCGTTAAGCGCCATCAAAACGGGCATGTTGCTCAACAGCGATTACATCATCGCCATCAGTGATTATCTCAAAGCACATTCAACCGCGCCGTTGATTGTCGATCCTGTCATGATTGCCAAAGGCGGTGCATCTTTAATGGCCACAGAAGCCACGCAAGCGATGATTGAACACATGTTGCCGATTGCGACTTTGATCACGCCAAACATTCCGGAGGCCGAAACCATCTTAAATCGTGCCATTACAACAGAGACAGAGATGGCACAAGCGGCGAAAGATATTCAAGCCCTTGGGGCAAAAAATGTGCTCATCAAAGGTGGTCATTCTTTGAATGTAGAATCCGCACGTGATTTTCTTTGGACAGAAAAGGGCGAAGGCACTTGGTTTGACAGTCGCCGTCATGCCACAAAAGATACACATGGCACAGGCTGCACTTTCTCTGCTTGTATTGCCGCAGAAGTGGGCAAAGGTCACTCATTAAAAGATGCCATTGGCATTGCCAAAGCATTCATCACCGCAGCCATTGTCCATGGCATTGATGTGGGACATGGTCATGGCCCCACCAATCATGCCGCCTATCGTCAATTAGGAGCAGTGAAATGATCAATTGGCACAAAGCGCTGCGCCTCTATTTTGTGGCCGGCACACAAGACATGGTCAACGATGAAAATTTAACTGCTGTTTTACAAACTGCCATCATCAGCGGCATCACATGTTATCAATTTCGTGAAAAAGGCAAAGGATCATTGACGGCACACAGCGAGCGCGTGCAATTGGCAAAAGCGCTGCAAGCCTTGTGTAAAAGTGCAGACATTCCTTTTATCGTCAATGATGATGTGGCGCTCGCCATTGAAGTCAAAGCCGATGCGGTGCATGTTGGGCAATCGGATCGTGCCATTACAGAAACCATCGCGATGGTTAAACCCTATGGCATTGATGTGGGATTGTCTGTCAATACACTTGAGCAATTGGCTGCAGCCACTGAGATTGAGGGTTTAGATTATGTGGGCGTTGGCCCCATTTTTCCAACGACATCTAAATTAGATGCCGAGCCCGCAATTGGCATACAAGGTTTAAGTGCGCGCATTAAAGCCTATCCAAAGATGCCCAAAGTGGCCATTGGCGGCATTACGGTTGACAATGCACCTTCTGTGTTATCCACAAAAGTGGAAGGCATTGCAGTGATCTCGGCCATTACGCAATCTAAAGATCGTAAAGCGGACATTCATCGATTGTTACTGAATCATTGATCAAAAAATCCCTGCCGCAGCAGGGATTTTTTTATGGGTAATATTCAATTAGAGCGCTGTAAAAATCTCATCTTCCGGTAAGCGGGATTTTGGCAGTGTTGCATTGTAGTCATCGCTGCTTGAAAAACCGAGCGTCACCACAACAATGCTGTGTAGATTTTTCTCTTGAAGATTTAACACTTCATCCATTTTTTCAGGGAAATAGCCTTCAATTGGCGTGGCGTTAATGCCAAGTGCTTCGGCGCCTAACAATAATGTCCCAAGGGCAATATAGGCTTGGCGCTCGCACCAATGATTTTGCATTTCGCGGGTTTTAGAGTTTAAATCCACAAAAAATTTGCGTCCCTGTTCATTCACCGCGCGGTTTTCTGGGGTTGGATAACGCTGATCTTGATCCTCTTGATCGGCAATGTGCAACAAAGCAGCATCATCTAAATGGTTGGAAACAGCAAATACAACCGTTAATGGTGCATCCATCACTTTGGCTTGGTTTGCTTCCATCATCGCAGGCTTGATGCGTGCTTTTGCAGCCTCACTTTCGATCAAAAAGAAGTGCCAAGGTTGAGAGTTGACGGAAGAGGGCGCATAGCGCAATAATGTTTTAATGCCTTCAATTTGCGCTTTTGATAATGGTTTGCTGGCATCAAAGGCTTTACAAGTTTTACGGGATTGAACAACATCCAAAATATTCATACAAAACTCCTATTTATGCAGTGGATCAATGGAAAAAGTATGGCGCGTGAGCCCCGACTGATCTAAGCGCAGATAATCGCCGCGGGTGTCCCAATCGCTCAGCACCCAACGTGTGCCATGGATTTGTGTGTGTACAGCCGGTTTATGAGTGTGACCATGAATCATGATCGATGCACCATATTGCACTAAAATGGATTCAATCGCCGCTTCATCCACATCGCAGCGGCAAGGACCCTCCTCACAGCACACATGTTGTTGATATTCTTGGCTGGTTTCACGCAGTTTATTGCCAATTTTAAGGCGACAACGGCGCGGCAATGCCCTTAAAAGTTTCATCACCCAAGGATGACGAATGATGTTGCGATAACGTTGATATTGCGTGTCGGCAAGGCACAATTGATCACCGTGCAGCACCACAATGTCAGGGGCAAAGGGCAGGGCATAAATCTCAGGGATGATGGACATGCCACAAGCATTGGCATACTGCTCCCCCACGGCAAAATCACGATTGCCATGCTGAAAATGAATGGCAATGCCTTTGTCTGACAATGTTTTAAACGTGCGGGCAATCGCATCTGTTAGATCCGTTGCAATGTCATCGCCCACCCAAAAATTGAAAAAGTCGCCCAAGATGAAGAGATCTGTGGCATCTTCCTCAATTTTCGAGATGAAATCAAAGAAGGCCGCACATAGATCTGTGCGGCGCTCGCTTAAATGAAGATCGCTGATGAAATACACCACGCGATCATCGTTCGGTTTTAATAGATTAGTCAATGATTTCAACACGCTCAATGATGATGTCTTCAACAGGCACATCACCGTGACCGCGGCGAGAAGTGGTTTCCACTTTCTCAATGGCATCAATCACATCCATACCATCGACCACTTTACCAAACACAGCATAACCCCAACCTTGTGGCGTTTCGCTTTTGAAGTTCAAAAAGCCGTTGTCCACAGTGTTGATGAAAAATTGGTTGGTGGCAGAATGAGGATCCATGGTTCTTGCCATGGCTAAAGAACCGCGCACATTTTTAAGACCATTGTTCGCTTCGTTTTGAATCGGCGCACGTTGGCCATCGCGCTTGTCGATCATGCCAGGCTCTAAACCGCCGCCTTGCACCATGAAACCTGGGATCACACGGTGAAACAATGTGCCTTCAAAAAAGCCATCTTTGGCATATTGTAAAAAATTTTCTGCCGTCACTGGCGCATTTTCATGGTCTAATTCAACAGTGAAAGAACCTTGATTGGTATGAAATTTGATCATGTTGTCTCCTAATGATTCGATGAGGCTTAAGCTGCAGGTGCAGACTCAGGCGCTGGGGTGATTGTTTCAGGCGAAGCTTCTGTCTTTGGCGCTTCAATTAAAGTCATTTTTTCAATGATCACAGGCTCAACGGGAACATCACTGCGCCCAAAGCCGCGGTTGCTTGTGGGCACTTGTTCAATGGCATCCACCACATCCATGCCATCAACAACGCGTCCAAAAACTGTATAACCTGGATTATTGTCACTTTGATAGTTTAAATAGGCATTGTCCACCGTATTGATGAAAAATTGGCTGGTGGCAGAGTTCGGATCACTGGTTCTGGCCATCGCAATGGTGCCTTTATCATTTGATAAGCCATTATTGGATTCAATGTTCACCGGTGCGCGCGTCTCTTTGGGCACTAAATTGCTGTCCCAACCGCCACCTTGAATCATAAAACCTGGAATCACACGATGGAAAATTAAATCATCATAATGGCCATCGACCACATATTGAATGAAGTTGCCGACAGTATTCGGTGCTTTTTCAGGTTCAAGCGCCAATGTGATGTTGCCTTTATTGGTGATCATTTCCACAAAAATGGGCTGAGCATCATCGGCCGCAGCCACTTGGAAAGCGAGCACAGATGCGCCAGCTAAGGTCAATAAACGTTTTAACACAACATATCCTCTCAATGGATGAATCTATAATGGTATTGATTATCGCAATTTTACGCTAAGGATGCGACCATTACTGCTTTAATGGTGTGCAAACGGTTTTCAGCTTGGTCAAATACGATGGAGTGGGCGCCTTCAAATACCTCGTGCGTCACTTCAACCCCTTGAGATAATTCAGGAAAATCCTTCATGAGTTTTTTACCTTCTGCGGTTTGATCATCATGGAAGGCAGGCAAGCAGTGAAGGAATTTCACATTCGGATTGTGGCTGGCATCAATTAAGGCTTGATTGACTTGATACGGGAAGAGTTCCGTAATGCGTTCTGCCCATTTATCTTTAGATTCTCCCATGGATAACCACACATCCGTATAGATGAAATCAACGCCATCCACGGCAGTTTTGGCATCTGTAAAGCATTCGATGGTGGCACCTGTTTCTTTAGCAATGGCTTGACACGTTTGCATGATCTCATCGTTTGGCATCAAACTCTTTGGCGCGCCAAAGTGAATGGTCATGCCCAATTTTGCCGCGATGATCATCAATGAGATGGCAACGTTGTTGTCAGAGTCGCCCACATACGCAATTTTAACCTCGCTCAACGGTTTGTTGATGTGCTCTTCAATCGTTAATACATCCGCTAAGGATTGCGTGGGGTGAAATTCATCTGTTAAACCATTGAAAATTGGCACGCCAGCATATTTTGCTAAATCTTCTACAATTGTGTGCGCTGCGCCACGAAATTCAATGGCATCATAAAAGCGGCCAAGTACGCGTGCGGTATCTGCAATGCTCTCTTTGTGTCCTACTTGTGAGCTCACAGGATCTAAATAGGTCACATTTGCCCCTTGATCGTAGGCGGCAACTTCAAATGCACAACGCGTACGCGTGGAGGTTTTTTCAAAGATCAACGCAATGTTTTTGCCTTTGAGCTGCTGTGTCTCTTCACCGCGGCGCTTTGCTGCTTTTAAATCACGAGCTAAATCGAGTAAATAACGGATCTCTTCTGGCGTATGATTCAAGAGGGTGAGCAAATGGCGTTGATGAAGTGGGGTGGACATAATGTTTCCTTAAAATAATGATGGGTAATTCTTTCATAATATCTTGCTCAAATTCAGATTTTCAAGCCTTTTTAGCCACATTTTAATTTACCCTCTTAAAATAGTGTAAAATCAGCCGCAATGCATAAACAATAAGAGGGACATTATGAAAGCTCTATCCGTTGTGATTCTCGCTGCCGGCAAAGGCACGAGAATGAAATCAAACTTACCTAAACCGTTGCACGAAATTGGCGGGCAGCCAATGTTGACGCATGTGCTCAATACTGCACGTGCATTGAATCCGACTCAGCTCATTGTGATTTATGGTCACGAAGGGGAAAAGCTCAAAGCCCATTATCAAGATGAACAAGACATTACATGGGTTGAACAAAAAACCTTCTTAGGCACGGGCGATGCGATGAAATATGCATTGCCAAGCATCCTTGAAGATAGCAATGTCTTGGTGTTGTATGCAGATACGCCGCTCATTGATCAAGCAACTTTAGAAAAAATGCTCATGAATGTGGATGATCAACATGTGTGCTGGCTGACGGTAGAAGCGGATCAGCCGTTTGGCTACGGCCGCATTGTGCGCGATGATGCAGGCAATATGATGGCAATTGTGGAAGAAAAAGATGCATCCACGGATCAAAAAGCGATCACAGAAATCAACAGCGGACTGTTTGCCGCTTCAAGCAAGGTATTGCATGCGACATTGCCACGTTTGCAGAATAATAATCAGCAAAAAGAATACTATTTAACAGATGTGGTGACGCTTGCCCGTGAAGATGGCATTGGCATTCGCACCGTTTCAGGGGATTTTACGTTGATTCGTGGTGTCAATGATCGCGTGCAACTCTCTGAACTTGAGGCCATTTATCAAAATGAGCGCCGCAAAGCATTGATGCTATCTGGCGTAACATTAATCAGCCCAGAAACGGTGACCATTCGCGGGGAAATTAAACTCAAAGGCACAGACATCATCATCGAGCCAAATGTGACGTTAGAAGGCGTCGTATCGCTTGGCAATAATGTACACATTGGGCAGGGCTCTGTGATTCAAGGGGCAAAATTGTGCGACAACGTTAAAGTGTTGCCATATTCTATGATTGAACATTCATTATTGTATGAAAATGTCACCATTGGCCCATTTGCAAGATTACGCACGAACAGCATTTTAAAGGCGGACAGCAAAATTGGTAACTTTGTGGAAACTAAAAATGTTACGTTAGGGGAAGGCTCAAAAGCGAGTCACTTGACCTATTTAGGTGATGCAACGATTGGCCGCGATGTGAACATTGGCGCCGGCACCATCACGTGTAATTACGATGGGGCAAATAAGCATCAAACCATCATTGAAGACAATGTTTTTGTGGGCTCAAACAGCTCACTGGTGGCACCGGTTGAGATCAAAAAAGGGGCAACCATTGGTGCAGGTAGCATTATTTCCTCAACCATTACTGAAGGGGCATTAGCCTTAACACGTGCAACGCTTCGCCAAGTGCAAAATTGGCGCAGACCCACGAAGAAGTAAATTTATGAGGAATAATTGACGGAACGATGGTAAAATGTTTCGTTACGAGTAGTAAATTTTTTTTGTTTTTGATATTGATCAAGAGGTTGTCATAATGAAAAAACATGTTTTAACATTGGCATTATTAGGTTTTGGTGTTGTTTCTTCTCAAGCATTTGCACAAATCGATCAAGATTTAGCAATGCAAAGCGGTTGTTTAGCTTGCCACAAACAAAGCGAAAAAGTGATCGGTCCTTCTTATGATGAAGTTTATGAGAAGTATAAAGATGACGATGGCGCAGTTGAATACTTGATCACTAAAGTGACTCAAGGTGGTTCAGGCGTTTGGGGTGAAGTACCAATGACACCTAACGCACACGTACCTGCTGAAGACATCGAAACTTTAGTATTACAAATCATGCACGAAGAGTAATTCACTCTTGAATGCTAAAAGCCGCGAGATTTCGCGGTTTTTTTTCGCATCGAATAATGATGATTTCTACTTTAATACAATAAAGGTTCACTATGAATAGACAGCGGTTGATGATCCTTGGGATCTTGATGCTTGCCCTGATTGTTTGGGGCATTGATTTATTTTTGCATCCTGTGACATGGTCGGGGATGGTTTTGCGTAAGCAATTGATTTATCTATCGGGAATCATTGCCTTTTTGTTCATGGGACTGATCATGGTGCTCTCTGTGCGTCCGCGCCGCTTAGAGCGTTGGTTTGGTGGTTTAGATCAAATGTATGGCCTACATAAATGGGCAGGCATTTTTGCCATTGGATTTGCAACTTTGCATTATCTGATTAAGCTTGGCAAGCCTGTTTTTGCCTATCTGTTTGGGCCAGGACCTGCAAAAGGCCCGAAACCTGAGTTGTTTGGTTTTGAAGGATGGCTCAAAGGTTTTTCTGGGATTGCCAAAGATCTTGGGGAATATTTGGTGTACTTTTTAATGGTGATGTTGGTGATCACGTTATGGCAAAAATTCTCCTATAAAATTTGGCGACATTTGCACCGTTTGATGGCGCCAGTATTCATTGTATTGGCATTTCATTCATTGGTGTTGATGCCTTTTGCTTATTGGGCAACGCCGGCTGGTATTGTGATTGTGTTGGTGTCCATCATCGGTTCGATTGCCGCTTTATGGGCCATGTTTGGCAAAATTGGGGCTGCCGTTACACAACAGGGTAAAGTTATTGGCATTCAACATCATCATGGGTTGATTGAAGTGACGTGCCAATTGCCAAAAAGCCTCCATCATCAAGCCGGACAATTTGCTTTTTTACGCACAAGTGCCATTGAGGGTGCGCATCCCTTTACGTTGTCATGTGCAGATCAAGGCAATGGGCAAGTGCGCTTTTCCATTAAGGATTTGGGGGATTATACCCATTTACTGATGCAAAATTTATGCGTGGGTGATGCTGTCACCGTGGAAGGGCCATATGGCTGTTTTCAATACAATGATGAGTCACCTCAAATTTGGGTGGCCGGTGGCATTGGTATTACGCCATTTTTGGCATGGTTAGAAGCCATGGTGAACAATTTGAACATGCGCCCTGAAGTGGATTTGTATTATTGTGTCAAAGCACCGCAAGATGCCATTTATGCAGCACATTTAGAAGCTTTGATTCGCACTTTACCCAATGTGCGCTTTCATCGACACATCAGTGATGAAGCTGGGTTTTTAACGATGGCGAAGATTGCAGCACAATCGCCACAAGCGAAGGCGATCTGGTTTTGTGGGCCAAAGCCCTTTGCCAAAAGTCTACGTAAAGATTTGCCCAAGCATTTACCGAATGCATCGTTTCATCAGGAGCGCTTTAATTTTAGATAACACATTGATTATGAATGTCCCAAGCCATGCTTGGGATTTTTTTGGTCAAAAAAACTTGATGTTATGGGCATAAAGCCATAAAGTAGCCCTCCTTTTTTCGGCCAAGCCCTAAAAAGATTGTTGTTATATCAATAGGATGAAATTTTATGCCCATCACTCGTCGAGACTTTTTAAACGGCGTTGCACTCACCATTGCAACCGGTTTGACGCCCTTACAACAGTTAGCGAATGCCTCTGAATACATTGCTGCAATGGCAAACGGGGAAGATTACTATCCTCCAAAACTCACCGGACTGCGCGGCAGCCACGATGGCTCTTTTGAAGTGGCGCACCGTTTAGGGCGCGCGGCTGATACATTTGACTTATCAGGCGATGTAGAAGAGACGTATGATCTCATCATCGTGGGGGCAGGCATCAGCGGATTAGCGGCAGCGCATCGTTATTTAGAAGTGTTTGGGGCGGATCAAAAGATCCTCATTCTAGACAATCATGATGATTTTGGTGGCCACGCAAAGCGCAATGAGTTTGTGACAGACAAAGGTACGTTATTGACCTATGGCGGCAGTGAATCATTGCAATCACCACGCTCTGTTTACAGTGCTGAGGCCACCGATTTTATCCAAAAAATTGGCGTGGATTTAACCGAGCTTGAAGCGCAGTTTGATGTGAACTTTTATCCTGATTTAGGTCTCAGCCGCGGCATCTATTTTGACCAAAAACATTTTGGTCGCCATGCGATTGTGGCTGGGGATCCAAGTCACAATGTGGCCGATGATGTGCCGCGTGGCCGCGAAAATGGTCGTCCATATGCTGAGTTTGTGGCGGATTTTCCGATGAGCAGCAGTGATCAAGCGCAGCTGTTGGCCTTGTATGAGGATCAAACGGACTATTTGCCTGAGATGAGTCTTGAAGAGAAAAATGCCTATTTAGATCACACAAGTTATCGTGACTTTCTGCGTGATCGCGTGAAACTGTCTGATCAAGCCATCATGGTTTTTCAGCAGGTGCCACATGATTTTATGGCGGTGGGCATTGATGCCATCAGCTGTAGCGATGCACGCGCCTGTACGTTGCCGGGCTTTGGCGGCATGAATTTAGAGCCGCTAGATGAAGAGGCACAAGCCGCCATTGATGATTTATACATTCACCATTTTCCGGATGGCAATGCATCATTGGCACGTTTGGCTGTGCGCCGCTTGATTCCGGCAGTGGCCAAAGGCAAAACCATGCACGATGTGGTCAATGCGCGCTTTGATTATGATGCCTTAGATCGTCCGGAACACAATGTGCGCATCCGTTTAAATTCGACAGTGATCCACGTGGAACATAATGATGAACAAGCCACAGAAGTGGTCTATTATCGTGATGGTAAGGCACATAAAGTGAAAGCGAATGCCACCATTATGGCATGTTATAACATGATGATTCCTTTCATCGTGCCTTCATTGCCGGAAGCCCAGAAGGCGGCCATGCGCCGCAATGTGAAGGCGCCTTTGGTGTACACAAAAGTGGCATTGCGTGATTGGTCTTGCTTTGTTAAAGCAGGCGTAAGCAATCTGTATTGCCCAAGCTCGCCATACAGCACTGTAAAATTGGATTATCCCGTATCGATGGGTGGCTATAAACATGCACAATCACCTTCTGATCCTGTGGTGCTGCACATGATTTATGTGCCCACCATGCCAAGCAGCGGATTGCCAGCCACGCGCCAAGCGGCGATGGGGCGCGCACATTTATTGGGCATGACGTTTGCTGATCATGAAGCCATCATCCGTGAACAACTTGGCAATATGTTCTCGCCATATGGTTTTGAGCAATCAGACATTTTGGGCATCACGGTCAATCGTTGGTCCCATGGTTATGCGTATTATCCGAACTCATTATTTGATGATGAAGCAGAATTTGAAGCATTAATGGCGGCATCAAAAGCACCGTTTGGCAATATCTTTATTGCCAATTCTGATTCTGAATGGGGTGCATATGCTCATGCTGCCATTGATGCAGCGTATCGCACAGTCGATGAAATCAAACAAGGACGCGCATAATATGAAAAAATTACTGACAGTTTTAGGTGTTACATTGATGTGGAGCAGTGTCATAATGGCGCACGCAAGTCCCATGAGCCGCGGTGAATATTTGGCACATGCCGGTGACTGCATGGCGTGCCACACGCAAAATCCTGATCAACCTTATGGGGGTGGTCATGGTTTAGCTTCCCCGATTGGCACCATTTATGCGACGAACATTTCGCCGGACACCACATATGGCATTGGTCACTATACATATGAGGATTTTGCCAAAGCGATGCGTGATGGCGTGCGCCCAAATGGTGAGGCGCTGTATCCTGCCATGCCATTTGTGTCCTATGCGAAAATCAATGATGAAGATATGCATGCGCTGTATGATTACTTCATGCATGAAGTGGCGCCAGTGGCTGTCCCCAATCGTACTAATGACATTGAATGGCCACTGAATTTACGTTTCCCGATGGCGCTTTGGAATCAGCTATTCACATCGCCAGAGTTGTATCAATATGATGAGACGAAAAGTGCCGAGTACAATCGTGGTGCTTACTTGGTGCAAGGCTTAGGGCATTGTGGTACTTGTCATACGCCGCGCTCGATTGCTTTGGTGGAGGAAGGCTTGACGGAAGCTTCCCCAAAATTTTTAGCCGGTGGGCAAGTGGGGCATTGGTATGCACCAAGTTTACGCCATTTAGGTGAGGTGGATGCCAGTGAATTACTCAAGTTATTAAAAGATGGTCGCAATGAGCAACATGCATTTGCAGGTCCAATGAATGAAGTGACCTCGTTTAGCTTACGCCATTTAACGGATGATGATTTGATGAGCATGATCATTTATCTCAAAGAGATTCAATTGCCGATGCCAACTCGTCTTCGCGGTGCTGATCATGTGAAACCAAGTGATGAAGGCATGCGCCTTTATCAAGATTTGTGCTCAACGTGTCACGGTGATCAAGGGCAGGGGGAAAAGAATGTGGTGCCTGAATTGCGTGACCGTGGCTATGGCACAAAAGGCGATGCCATGAATGTGGCATTGGTGATGATTGAAGGGGCACAAACAGCACACCGCGCAGATCGCTTACCGTATGAAATGCCAGCCTATGCCAATCGTTTGACGGATGAAGAGATCACACAAATCACCAATGTGATTGTGGACAATGAAGCATGGAACAATGATGGCGTGCCTTTGGCTGAGCGCGACATTAAAACCCTCAAAGCAGAACCTTTTGTGGCAAGCGGCTGGTGGGTGATCGCCGGCGGTATTATTGTTGTATGTGTTTTGATTCTATTGCTATTGATGTGGCGTAGAAAATCATAAATGTTTCACGTGAAACATGGAACATAAAAAGCCCCAAATGCTGTGATGCATTTGGGGCTTTTTGATTCAGCAGGACTGGACTAAATATCCAAATTCCCCACCAACTGTGCATTCGCTTCGATGAATTCGCGGCGAGGTTCCACTTCATCGCCCATTAACATGGTGAAGGTTTCATCCGCTTTTTGAGCATCTTCCACGCGCACTTGTAATAAGCTGCGCACATCAGGATCCATCGTGGTTTCCCAAAGTTGCTCTGCGTTCATTTCACCAAGACCTTTATAACGAGAGATCGCTTGGCCTTTTTTCGCTTCATTCAATAACCAATCGATGCCTTCTTTAAAGCTCTTAATCGCGTATGCTTTCTCTTTATAAGTGACATATGCGCCCGCTTCAATCAAGCCATGCAATTTTTTCGCCACTTCTGCAATGCGTTGATACTCAACCGTGCGAATAAAGCGTGCATCTAAATCATATGTGATCACATGGTCATAATGCTTCATTTTTACAGCGACGTAAGGCGCATTGTCTTCGGCATCATGC
The DNA here is from genome assembly GCF_002252155.1 of Wohlfahrtiimonas sp. G9077. Classification (GTDB taxonomy): domain Bacteria; phylum Pseudomonadota; class Gammaproteobacteria; order Cardiobacteriales; family Wohlfahrtiimonadaceae; genus Wohlfahrtiimonas. The sequence continues at coordinate 61,076 of NZ_NEFD01000005.1, read as the reverse complement.
GTTAACTGTGCTTGATAAGAGATGCCCACTTCAGGATCTTTAGCCAATTGCGCATTGAGTGCGTCCACCCATGATTGAATGTCGTTTGAGCTCAATGCTTCAATGGACAGTGGTGCAATTTCCGTCAAGGCTGTCAATAATTTCTCAGGATACGCATATTTCATGCGATCAATGAGCTGCTCAACATTTGTGACAGCGCGGGCTAACTCTTCAACCTGTGACGTTGCCATCGCTGGCGCATCTTTACTGGCAAACACTTGGCTATTGTCCAACGCATTGCTTAAGAAGAAACGCACCAGTTCGACTTCATTTTTGATGTAGATCTCTTGCTTGCCTTTTTGCACTTTATAAAGTGGCGGTTGGGCAATGTAGATGTGGCCATTTTCCACCAATTCACGCATTTGACGATAGAAGAAGGTGAGCAATAATGTACGAATGTGCGCGCCATCGACGTCCGCATCCGTCATGATGATGATGCGATGATAACGCAATTTCTCAAGATCAAATTCATCTCGACCAATGCCGCAGCCAAGCGCTGTGATGAGTGTGCCAATTTCCGCAGATTGTAAAATGCGGTCAAAGCGCACGCGTTCAACGTTAAGGATCTTACCTTTTAAGGGCAAAATCGCTTGGAATTTACGGTTACGACCTTGCTTTGCAGATCCGCCCGCAGAGTCACCTTCCACGATGAAAAGTTCTGACAATGCGGGATCTTTTTCTTGGCAATCTGTGAGTTTACCGGGTAGACCGGCGATGTCTAAGGCGCTTTTACGGCGCGTTAATTCACGGGCATTGCGTGCCGCTTCACGGGCGCGTGCCGCTTCAATGATTTTGCCGGTGATGAGTTTGGCATCGGTTGGGTTTTCTTGTAAGAAATCAGAAATTTTAGCACTCACAACGCTTTCAACGGCGCTGCGCACTTCACTGGAAACCAATTTATCTTTGGTTTGTGAGGAGAATTTTGGCCCAGGCAATTTCACAGAAACCACGGCGGTTAAGCCTTCGCGCGCATCTTCACCGGAAGTGTTTACTTTTGATTTTTTCAAAAGATCATTTTGTTCCATGTATTGGTTTAACGTGCGCGTGATTGCTGCTCTAAAGCCCAATAAATGCGTACCACCATCTTTTTGTGGGATGTTGTTGGTAAAGCAATACACATTTTCTTGGTAGTCGGTCGTCCATTGCAATGCCACTTCCACGATCACATTGTCTTGTTTATTGTCGCAGTAGAACACAGAGGGATTGATGGGCGTTTTTTTGCGGTTGATGTGTTCAACGAATGCACGAATGCCACCTTCGAATTCAAAAATGTCTTCTAAATCATAGCGCTCATCTTTCAAATGAATGCGAATGCCAGAGTTTAGGAAGGAGAGTTCGCGTAAACGCTTTTTAAGAATTTGATAATCAAACACCGTGATGGTGAAGATTTCGCTGCTTGGCTTAAAGTAAACGGTGGTGCCTGTTTCTTCAGGGTCAACTGTGCCAATTTCACGCAGTGGATATTTTGGATTACCCAATTCATATTCTTGTTCGAACAGTTTGCCATCTTGTTTGATGGTCAAATGTAAGTGAGATGATAAGGCGTTGACAACTGATACGCCCACGCCATGTAAACCGCCGGAGATGGCATTGTCATCAAACTTACCACCAGCATGTAAAACGGTCATGACAACTTCAGCAGAAGAAATGCCTTCTTCAGGGTGCATTTTTGTTGGAATCCCGCGGCCATTATCGGTCACGGTGATGGAATCATCTTTGTGAATGGTGACAGTGATGTCATCACAATAGCCGGCTAAGGCTTCATCGATTGCGTTGTCAACAACCTCAAACACCATGTGATGTAAGCCTGTACCGTCATCCGTATCACCAATGTACATGCCTGGGCGTTTACGAACGGCATCTAATCCTTTCAGTACTTTAATGCTTGGACTATCTTGTGTTGAGGTCATGCAAATATCCTTTTTTAATTCTAGATGAAACATGCAATTAGTTGCATTAAACAATCGGGAGATTATACCATTTTTTGAACAAAACCTGTAGATATCTTGAACTTAGCAAAATCCGTGAGTTTCTGATTTTCTCTAAGCTCAGGAAACTCCGATGGCTCTAAACAGGTGATGAATAATTGCACATTGAGGCTCAAAAATGCCTCAAGCAAAATCTCGCGATGTGTCTTGTCTAATTCAGCACTTAAATCATCCATCAACAGAATGATGTTTTGCGTTTCATTGTGGGTTTGAAAGAGTTCAGCTTGCGCTAAGGTCAGCGCAATGCTCGCTAATTTGATCTGCCCGCGCGAAAGATATTCGCCCACATTATGGCCATTGGCTTTGAGGATGAAATCGCCACGATGCGGGCCTGATCGCGTGTGCCCCATGATAAGGTCTTTCTCGCGCTGTGTTTGTAAGTCGGTGAGTAGAGAAGTGCCGGAAAACCCTTTTTTATACTCCATGGACCATGTAAAGGGTTGGCTCACAAGGCGAGAGAGTAAAGGTTCGGCCACGTTAAACAGTACATCGATCCATTCGGTACGTGCTTTGGTCATCGCTTCGCCTGAGTTGGCCAGCAATTCATCATAACTGTCGAGCAGTTTTAGATTGCCGCGCTGCTTGATCAAAGTATTGCGCTGCTTAAGGACGCGCTCATAGTATTGCCACAACTGATTGTAATTTGCTTGTGTGTGGAACAATCCCCAATCCATAAATTGGCGGCGCAACTTTGGGCTGTCTGTGAGGAGTTGACCGGTTTCAGGATCAAGCTGTAGGCAAGGCAACATTTTGGCCAACGTTGAGCGCTGTTTGACAGGTTCAGCATCAATGCGCACGATGTGTTGATTGGGATGCGTTTCAATGCCGATGGTGTGAGGCAAGTTGTGATCATCACATTTGGCCACTAAACGAAAAAAAGGCTGATCCTCTTGGATGATTTTGGCAAATTCCCGTTGGCGAAACGAGCGCAAATGGGACAAATAATACAATGCCTCCAATAAACTTGTTTTACCAGAGGCATTATCGCCATAAAACACATTACACCGCGGATGAAAATTGAGGGTTTGCGCGGTGAGGTTTCTAAATCCTGTAATGGCTAAGGATTGAATGATCACGTTATAGGCGCATTGGCATCACAACGTGATCAACATTGTCATCTTCAGGGTTTTTAATGAGGCAGCTTGAGTTATTTTCTGTAAAGCTCATTTGCACCATATCCCCTTCAATGTTTTTGAAGATGTCAGTGATGTAAGCCGCATTAAAGGCGATCATGAAATCAGCGCCTTGATAATTGACTTCCACTTCCTCTTCGGCCACTTCTTGCTCAGGATTGTGTGCCACCAATTTGATGAGGCAATGGGAGATGTTCATGCGAATGCCGCGGAATTTATCTTGGGATAAAATCGAGGTGCGCATCAAAGAGTCGATCATCTCAGAGCGATCGGCCATGATGATTTTCTCACCAATCGGTGGAATCACGCGTTTATAATCGGGGAATTTCCCTTCGATCAATTTGGTGGTGAACATCATGCTGCCAAGCTCAACGCGTAAATGGTTGTCACTTAATTGTAAATGCAAAGGCGCCGCTTCATTTTCGATGAGTTTTAACAACTCTTCGACGGCTTTGCGTGGCACGATGAATTGATTGGTCAGATGAGTGGCATCTTCAAAAGGATAACGGCTGCACGCTAAACGGTGGCCATCGGTGGCCACAGCAGTGATCATTGTGTCTTGCACATCAAGCAACATTCCGTTTAAGAAATAGCGCACATCGGCCGTTGCCATGGCATACGCAACATTTTGCAAAAGGCTTCTAAAGCGATCTTTTGGCAAGGTTAAGGTGTTGTTAAAGTCGATGTGATCTAACACAGGGAACTCTTCAAGCGGTAAACACGCTAAAGAGAATTTAGAACGACCCGCTTTGATCGCCACTTTTGTGGGCTCAAGAGTCATGTGGATGTCGATGCCGTGAGGCAATGCTTTTAAAATATCGAGCAATTTTTTGGCAGGAATCGTTGTGCCACCGGTTTCAGTTGAGTGATAAGGCAGCGCACAGGACAGCTCAATCTCAAGGTTAGTCGTGGTGAGAATGATCTCCTCTTCTTTCACCTGAAGTTTAACATTTGCTAAAACAGGCAGCGTTTGACCTTTTTCGGTCACGCCAATTAACGCTTGCAACGGTTGTAACAGCTGCTCTCTTTGTACGATTAATTCCATAATAAAAATTTTCCAATGATTACAAGTTCTTGTTGATTTCTGCTTCTAACAGCACAAAATCAATCGGTTTGGTGATATATCCGACCGCACCTTGTTTGCTCGCCCAGATTTTATCGATGTCTTCGCTCTTGGTGCTCACCATCATGATGGGGATATGTTGTGTTTTATCATTGCTTTTAATTTTGCGCAACGCACTAAAACCATTGCAAGAAGGCATGACCACATCGAGTAGGATCAAGTCAGGAAGGTGTACATTTGCAAGTTCAATGGCTTCAAAGCCATCTTGAGCTTCAAGCACGATATGTCCTAACTTTTTTAAGAATCTTGCAATTTCTAATTTTTGTAATTTTGAATCATCCGCAATTAGTATTTTAGCCACGAATACACCCTTTTTAAGTTACCTGCCACCATTAAACATTATACAAGAAAAAAAGAGTTTTTATAGCTTATCTTCTCAGTGATTGACTTTATCTGTGGAATTTGTAAATGTTGAGAATTCACCCATTACAATTATTAGAGAATCACATGTCCACCATCGCAACACATCGCACAGAGATTGATCGCATCGATCAACAGCTTTTGAAATTATTGAATGAACGCGCAACGCACGCTATGGCCATTGGCGCCATTAAGATTGCCAGCGGTGATACAGAGATGTATCGCCCGGAGCGTGAGGCACAAGTTTTATCCAATTATATGGAGAAAAATGAAGGACCCATTCCAAATGCTGAAATTGCGCGCCTGTTTCGTGAAATCATGTCCACTTGTTTGTCCTTAGAAAAACCGTTGCAAATCGCTTTTTTAGGGCCAGAGAAGACGTTTTCTGAATTGGCGGCGAAAAAGCAATTTGGCGGATCGGCCGATTTGGTGCCACAAGCGACGATCCCCGATGTATTTAGAGCCGTTGAAACAGGGCAGGTGGATTTTGGGGTGGTGCCTGTGGAAAACTCAACCGAAGGTGCGGTGAATTTAACGTTAGATTGCTTTGCTCAAACGTCGCTCTCCATTTGTGGTGAGACAACGCTGCGCATTCATCAAAACTTAATTTCCAGCGCCAAAACGGTGCAAGATGTGCAAAAAGTCTTTGCTCATCCACAATCTTTAGCCCAATGCCGCGGTTGGTTGGATAAGCATTTACCGAATGCCGAGCGCATCGCATGTCACTCAAATGTGGAAGCGTTAAAGCAATCGCAATTAGCGCCTGAGTCATCAGCTGCACTTGCCAGCGAAGAGGCCGCGCAATTTTATGAGATTCCGATTTTAGCCCGTTACATTGAGGATGATACGTCAAACACCACGCGCTTTTTGGTCATTGGTCACAAAAAAGTGCCAGAAAGTGGCGATGATAAAACCACGTTCATCGTCTCCGCAAATGATCGCCCAGGTTTGCTCAATCAATTGATCGAGCCTTTGTCCGCTCACAGTGTAACAATGACGCGCATCGAATCGCGCCCTGCGAAACATACCATGTGGGGCTACCTCTTTTATATTGATATTTTAGGGCATCAAGCGGACATTAAAGTGCAAAAAGCCTTGAATGAAATTGAAAATCGGGCATCATTGCTGAAAATTTTGGGATCATACCCAAAAGCTCGTTATTGATTCAGTTGAAAAAGGTTAAAACATGGATACAGTCATCATCCGCAATTTAAAGGCAGAAGCCATCATTGGCATTTATGATTTTGAGCGCACAGCGAAGCAACCTGTGATCGTTTCTCTTGAAATGGCATGGGATAACAAGAAACCGGCCGCCACGGAGAACATTGAGGATGCATTAGATTATGAGAAAGTCTCAAAAAGTGTTAAAGCATTGATTGAATCATCATCGTTTCAATTGGTGGAAACCTTGGCAGAAACGATTGCCGAGCATGTATTGACCACGTATCAAACACAATCATTGTATTTAGAGCTCAAAAAGCCCAATGCCATTGATTTTACCGATTATGTGGGGTTATCCATGACGCGTACGCGCGCCGATTATGCATCAGATCATCGGGTCATCGGTTAAATAGAGCGCAGATAAAATGGCTGCATGTCGCCCATTGGTTTGGGCGGCTTTGCTTTCCACCTTGCTCACAAGGTGATGGGTCAATTCTGTCAATGTGGCGTCATTTTCCTCACGCACATAATGAGTATGGTTGAGTTTTAAATGCACCATGACGTAGACTTTTGCGAGTTTTTTAGCAAGGGCTTCACCATCGGTTTGATGGATGCAGCGCATGAAAAATTTTTCCATAGTTTTTGTTTGACCTAAAATGAGCTGAATGCAGTTAGTGTAGTACACATCGGGCATTAGTCGCATTTTTAGGGAGATTATCGCAATTGCACAGTGCTTGCAGTACTGAACAATCCCGCAAAGGCTTGTGTGCCGATGCGCTTGATAAAGCGACTAAGGCCAGTCTCTTCTACGGTAAAATCTACCAAAGCAGGCGCTTTGATGACATCGCGCGCTAAGCTGCTTGTGGAACCTAAACCATCAATTAAACCTAAAGGCAGGGCTTGTTCACCGCTCCAAATTAAGCCGCTAAAGAGTTCAGGATTGTTGTGTAAGCGCTCGCCGCGTCCTTTTTTCACCGCATCGATGAATTGAAGGTGCACAGTATTGAGCACATTTTTCCAGAAATCGGTTTCAGAGGCATTTTGTGGGGAAAATGGATCTAAAAAGGCTTTGTGCTCACCAGATGTATATAAACGGCGCTCAATGCCAAGTTTATGCATTGCATCCACAAATCCAAAGGAAGCGGCAGTCACACCAATTGATCCCACTAAACTTGCTCGATCAGCATAGATTTCATCGGCAGCTGAGGCAATGTAATACGCGCCCGATGCACCAATGTCCATGATGACGGCATACACTTTTTTAGAATGTAATGCTTTTAAACGGTTGATTTCATCGTACACATAACCACTTTGCACCGGCGATCCACCGCCTGAGTTAATGCGTAGGACAATCGCTTTTGCTTTAGGATCATCGAAGGCTTTTTTCAGCGCAGTGATGATTTTGTCAGCGCTTGCATCTGTTGAGGCAGCAATTTCCCCTTCAATGCGAATCACAGCGGTGTATGCTGTTAAAGGCTCGCCGTTGTCATCTAAATATTTTTGCTGATCGGCGAGCATGGGCCCGGCTGTGATCAATGCAATCACAAAAAGAAAATAGACGGCAAACAAAAGTTTAAAGAAAATGCCCCAACGGCGTTTTCTGCGTTGCTCAATGACGCCCGCTTGGAGCGTTTTTTCGAGCACGGAATACAGTTGTTGATTGAGGGCAGAATCCTTCATCTCGTTCATGTTTGCCGGTTCTCCTTATTTTGGCATGAATTGTTTTAAGCCTTGGAATGTGCGCATCACTTTACCAATGCCACCTTTTTTGAGCTCTTTCATCATGCGTTGCATCTGTTCGAATTCTTTGACTAAGCGGTGCACGTCTTGGATGTCACAACCGGAACCTTTGGCAATGCGCATGCGGCGAGGCCCTTTGAGCAATTTGTAATCCTTGCGCTCTTTTGGTGTCATTGAGTTGATGATGGCAATTTTCTTTTGGAAGACAGAATCATCGGCTTTATCTTTCACTTTTTGTGAAATGTCGCCCATGCCCGGCAATTTGTCTAAGAAGGTATTGATGCCGCCCATGTTGAGCATTTGCTCCATTTGGGTTTTGAAATCATCTAAATCAAATTGTTGATTCTTTTTGAATTTCTCAGTTAATTGTGCCGCTTTGTCTTGATCAACTTTTGATTGAATCTCTTCGACTAAACTCAACACATCGCCCATGTCTAAAATGCGCGACGCCATGCGGTCAGGATGGAATGGATCGAGGGCGTCTAATTTTTCGCCCATACCGATGAATTTGATGGGTTTACCTGTCACTTGGCGCACAGATAATGCCGCACCGCCGCGCGCATCACCATCTACTTTGGTTAAAATAACGCCCGTTAAAGGTAACGCTTGATCAAAGGCTTTAGCGGTATTGACGGCATCTTGACCTGTCATTGCATCCACCACAAATAGGGTTTCAATGGGTTCAACCGCCGCATGAATGCTTTTGATCTCATCCATCAATACTTCGTCAATGTGTAAGCGGCCAGCCGTATCCACAATGAGGATGTCCGCACCACTTTTTTTCGCCCAATCTTTCGCACGCAGTACGATGTCAACAGGTTTTTCAGATGCATCAGATGGAATCCATTCAGCCCCCACTTTACCGGCAACGGTTTTGAGCTGTTCGATCGCCGCAGGGCGATAAACGTCAGCACTGACCACCATCACTTTCTTATTTTTCTTCTCTTTTAAGAAGGCGGCCAATTTACCAGTGGTTGTGGTTTTACCAGCACCTTGTAAACCTGCCATTAAAATGACAGCGGGCGGCTGCGTGCGTAGGTCAAGTTCTGCATTTTCTGCACCCATCACTTCGATGAGTTCTTCATGCACCACTTTAACGAGCACTTGCCCGGGATTCAAACTGCCTTGAACTTCACGACCAACGGCGCGCTCTTTAACGCGAGTGATGAAAGATTTCACCACCGGCAAAGCAACGTCCGCCTCTAAAAGCGCCATGCGCACTTCACGCAAAGCATCTTTAATGTTGTCTTCCGTTAATCTTGCTTGTCCGCGAAGCGATTTCATCGTTTGGCGCAAACGATCACTTAAATTTTCAAACATAATGCCTCAGAAATGAAATAAATTAGTGTATTATAGTCTATTAGCCGCCTAGTTTACTTTAATTAGGCATTCCTTGAAAGTCATTCTTCAACAATGTTGATACAGATAAAGTTATGAATACGCTACTTTTCATCGTGAATATTGCCTGCTACCTCATCGCAATATTGGGTATGGTGTGCTGGGTGAAGGGCAAATTGCCCAAAAAGAGCATCAATGTCACGCTTGCCTTTGCTTGGATTGGCGTGATCTCTCATGCTTGGATGCTCAGTCATGCATTGACCATTGGCAGTGGCGCCATTAACATCGGGGCAGCGAATGCATTTTCTCTGACGATTTTAGCAATGTTGATGATCATGCTTCCAAATGCGCGCAAACATCCTGATTTGACCATCGTGGCGATGGTGTTGGCCATCATTTCGCTTGTGGTGTCAGAAAGTTATCACTCGCAGCTCACTTTGAGCGGCGCACGTCCCATTTTAAGTTTGCACATCATTTTATCCATCATTGCGTATGCGGTGTTGATGGTGGTGGGCATTCAAGCTGCCATCATTGTGCTGCGTCACAGTTATTTGAAAAATCCGACAGGCTACTTTTTTAGCCATTTGCCACCGTTGATGAGCATGGAAAAATGGCTGTTTCAATTGATGGCCATTGGCGCGGTATTGTTGTCATTGAGTTTATTGACGGCCTTGCCATTTTCCGATCTTTGGTTTGACCGTCAGTTCATCCATCGCTCGATTTTATCCATCGTCTCTTTAGTGCTCTTTGTGACATTGCTTGCGCTGCATCATTTTAGAGGATTGCGCGGTAAACCTGCAGCGAAGTGTGCGCTCATTGCCTTCATCGTTCTTTTAGTCGGTGTGTCCGGCTCAAGAATGGTTCAAGAACTGCTTTTAAATAGAACCTAGCGTTATGACAGATCAGAACACAACAGATAACAACCTCAATCAACAATCCCTCATCCAACATTTGATGGAGTTGAGAACTTGCATTTTGCGTGCATTATTGGGTGTTTTCGTCATCTTCTTTTGCTTGATTTGGTTTAGAAATGACATCTATACCTTCATTGCTCAGCCGCTCATCAATGCATTGCCTGCGGGCAGTAAATTGATCGCAACGGAACTCATCTCACCTTTTATTGTGCCGATTAAATTGACGTTATGGCTCTCGTTTTTCTTAGCAGTGCCATGGGTTGTGTATCAAATTTGGCGCTTCATTGCGCCGGGGCTTTATCAAAAAGAGAAACGATTGGTGTTTCCATTATTGGCCTCAAGCATTTTGCTCTTTTATACGGGCATGTTGTTTTCCTATTATGCTGTGATGCCGTTGATGGTGAAATTCTTAGTGGGCACAACGCCAGATGGCGTTGAGATGGCCACCGACATCGGGCAATATTTATCTGTGGTGCTTCGCCTATTTTTCATCTTTGGCGTGGCGTTTGAAGTGCCCGTTGCCATCATCTTATTGGTGTTGATGGATGTGATCAGTGCAAAAGACATCAAAGCAAAACGCCCTTACATCATCATTGGGGCATTTGTGGTGGCTGCCGTTGTCACGCCGCCGGATGTTTTATCCCAAGTGGCCTTTGCGGGCGTCACCATCTTATTGTTTGAATTAGGTTTGTGGATCGCAAGCCGCTTAAAACGCTCGGAATAATGAAATATTGTCTCACAAGCGTATAATGAAGGATGTTTGTTTTTTAATGCATACCTGCGCGCCCATTGCTAGATGGTGGCTGTGCAGGTTCAATTTTAATCGAGAAAGTAAATGAGTATGAAAGTTAGAACGCGATTTGCACCCTCTCCAACGGGCTATTTACACATCGGTGGTGCGAGAACTGCCCTTTATTCCTGTTTATATGCGCACCATAACAAGGGCGAAACAGTGCTTCGCATTGAAGATACGGATTTAGAGCGTTCAACCCCTGAAGCAGTGGCCGCTATCATTGATGGTTTAAACTGGCTCGGCTTAAATTTTGATGAAGGTCCTTTTTATCAAACCAAACGTTTTGATCGTTATAAAGAAGTGATCGCTGAAATGTTGGAAGCGGGCACCGCTTATTACTGCTACTGTACGCAAGAAGAATTACAAGAGATGCGTGACCGAGCAGAAGCGAACAAAGAAAAGCCACGTTATAACGGTAAATGGCGTCCTGAAGAAGGCAAAGTATTGCCAGCCATTCCTGAAGATGTCAAACCTGTGGTGCGTTTTCGTAACCCAATGGATGGCGCCACAAGCTTTGATGACTTAGTACACGGCACCATCACATTCCAAAACAGCGAATTAGATGATTTGATCATTGCGCGTCCAGATGGCACGCCAACGTATAACTTCTGTGTGGTGATCGATGATATGGATATGGGCATCACACACGTTGTGCGCGGGGATGATCACATCAACAACACGCCAAGACAAATCAACATCCTCAAAGCCTTAAATGCGCCAGTGCCACAATATGCACACGTTGCGATGATTTTAGGGGATGATGGACAAAAATTGTCTAAACGCCATGGTGCGGTGAGCGTGACACAATACCGTGATGAAGGTTATTTACCAGAAGCAGTATTGAACTACTTAATCCGTTTAGGTTGGTCACATGGCGATCAAGAGATCTTCTCATGGGATGAAATGGTTGAATTGTTTGACCTCAAAGATGTGAACAAAGCTGCAAGCGCCTTTAACACCAGTAAATTATTGTGGCTCAATCAGCATTACATGATTGAAAAAGATCCTGCCGATTTAGCAACATTGTTGGTGCCTTATTTAAATGCATTGGGCATTGAGCCAACAGACATGGCCTATTTAGCTGAAGCGGTGAAAGCCCATGTGGCGCGTTGTCAAACCATGGTGGAATTAGCGGCCATGATTCAGTATTTGTATGTGACTGAATTGACATATGATGAAGAATCCGTAGCGCACCATTTAACGGCAGAGAGTAAACCTGTATTGATGGCGCTTAAAGATGATTTAGCGGCACTTGATGTTTGGGAATCTGCAGAATTAAAAGGCGTGATGAAAGCCTTAACAAAAACCATGAACATCAAAATGGGCCAAATTGGCATGCCACTTCGCACCGCGATTGTTGGCCGCGCGCAGTCTCCAAACCTAGATGAGACCTTAATGCTCGTGGGTAAAGAGAGAACGCTTGCGCGTTTAGAGACCGCAATTGCAAAAATTGGTTAAAATTTTGACCGAATCAACTAAAAAACTATAATCTTAAGGGATTATAGTTTTTTCTTTTTATGGATGAGATCGCATGAGCACAGCAGACTTATTGATTGAAATTGGGACCGAAGAGCTCCCACCAAAGTTTTTAAACACATTGTCCAATGATTTCAAAGGATTGATCGAAGCAGAATTACAACAAGCGAAATTATCATTTGATGCTTGTGAAGTGTTCGCAGCGCCACGCCGTTTTGGCTTATTGATTAAAGGTTTGATGGATCAGCAAGCCGATTATGTCAATGAAAAACGCGGTCCTGCGGTCTCAGCGGGCATGAAAGATGGCGAGCCCACCAAAGCATTGTTGGGTTTTGCGCGCGGTTGTGGCGTGGATGTGAGCGAATTGCAAACCGTTGCCACCGATAAAGGTGAATGGTTTGCGTACACAGAAACCATCTGCGGACAAAAAACGGTGGATTTGGTGCCACAAATGTTGCTCCATGCCCTCAATAAATTACCCATTGCCAAAAGAATGCGTTGGGAATCGAATGAATTTGAATTTGTGCGTCCTGTGCGTTGGATTGTGTTGCTCTATGGCAATGATGTGATCGAAACTGAAATCATGGGCGTGAAATCTGGCCGCACCACGCGCGGTCACCGTTTCCATTCAGAAGGCACGTTAACCATTGATGCACCGAGTGATTATGAAGCCTTGTTGTTAAACGATGGCAAAGTGATGGCGAATTTTAATGACCGTAAAGCGGCGATTGTGGCACAAGTGGAAAAAGCCACAGCGCAATATGGTCAAGCAATTATGTTGCCAGCGTTGTTAGATGAAGTGACGGCGCTTGTGGAATGGCCGGTTGTGTTGGTGGGGCAATTTGAAGCACACTTTTTAGATGTGCCGCAAGAAGCGTTGATCTCCACAATGCAAGACAACCAAAAATATTTCCCAATTGTGGATAAAGATGGCAAATTGACGCGCTATTTCTGCTTTGTGAGCAACATTGAAAGTGAAAACCCACAAGAAGTGATCAGCGGGAATGAACGCGTGATTCGTCCGCGCTTTAGTGATGCGGATTTCTTCTGGAATTCTGATAAAAAAATCCCATTGGCCGATTATTTACCACGTTTGGCCACCACAATTTTCCAAACGCAATTGGGTTCACAAAAAGATAAAACCGATCGCGTGGGTGCATTGAGCGCTGTGATTGCCAAATCCATCGGTGCAGATACTGAGATTACAGCACAAGCGGCGAGCTTATATAAATCTGATTTATTGAGTAACATGGTACAAGAGTTCCCAGAGTTACAGGGCACAATGGGGCGTTATTATGCCCTTGAACAGGGTTTAGATGCTCGCACTGCACATGCATTAGAACAAGTGTATTGGCCAAAATTTGCCGGCGATCGTTTACCGGAATCAAAAGAAGCCCAAGCGTTGGCAATTGCTGAACGTTTAGACACCATTGTGGGCATTTTTGCCATTGGCCAAATTCCAACCGGCTCACGCGATCCGTACAGTTTGCGCCGTGCGGCTTTGGGCATTTTGCGCATCTCGATTGAAAAAGAGATTGATTTAGACTTAAAAGATCTCATCAATGTGGCATTCATGAACTTGCCGCAAGCGTTGCAAAAAGGTGATGTAAAAGACAAAGTGCTCAACTATATTTTAGAGCGCATGAAAGCCTATACCGCAGAGCTTGGCATTGCACACGATACGTTTGAATCAATTTCTGCCCTTGATTTAAACAATCCGTTGGATATTTTGCGTCGTCTTCGTGCGATCACAGCATTTAGAACAACCGATGCTGCCCACAGTTTGATTCAATCGAATAAGCGCATCTCGAACATTTTAACGAAAAACTTAAAAGATCAAGATGCCATGACAGTCGATGTTGCCTTGTTGCAAGAAGATGCTGAAAAAGCATTGTTTGCAGCGATCACAGCCATTGAACCTGAATTGAAAACGGCCATGCAAGCGCATGATTATGTGGCAACGTTGTCCCATTTATCCACATTAGCAGCACCATTAGATCAATTTTTCACAGAAACAATGGTGATGTGTGATGATTTAGCGGTGCGTGAAAATCGTCTACATTTGCTCAACTTGATTCGCCAATACTTTAAAAACATGGCGGATTTATCCTTGTTGCAAGACGTTTAACATGTTGCCACGCTTAGTGATGCTCGATCGTGATGGGGTGATCAATTATGATAGCCCCGATTACATCAAGTGCCCGGAGGAATGGGAGCCCATTCCTTCATCATTGCGCGCCATTGCTGCATTGAATCAAGCGGGCATTAAAGTGGGCGTTGCCAGTAATCAGCGCGGCATTGGTCGCGGATTGTACGATGAAGCAATGCTCGCGCGCATCACAGAGAAAATGCATCAAGCGTGCGCATCGGTCGGTGCGCACATTGATGCTTTTTACTATTGCCCAGCTTTAGAGCGCACGCATCCTGATCATAAGCCAAACCCCGGCATGCTTAATGCATTAAAAGCGGAGTTTGGCATTCAAGACGGTGAGTGCACCTATTTTGTGGGTGATAAATTCAGTGATGTTAAGGCTGCGCTCAATGCTCAAGTGACGCCCATTTTAGTCACAACAGGTTATGGGAAAAGTGAGCAACAACAAGTCTTAGCACATGACCGAAATATTGCGGTGTATCCCGATTTGGCTGCTTTTGTTCAAGCATTATTAGGAAAATTGATATGATCCAATGGATTCGATCGTTACTCTATTTCATTACATTGATTTTGATCGCTGTCATCTTCATTCCCTTTATGATTTTACTCTCCTACTTTATGCCTGAGCGTCAATATTATCCATTGATTCGCGCATGGTGTGGTTTGGCATTAACGCTGCTTCGCATCATTGCGGGCGTTAAATATAAGGTCAATGGGCTTGAAAACATTGCGCTGCTCAAGGATCGTCCTGCGATCATTATCTCTAATCATCAATCTACTTTTGAAACGTTTTTGTATCCGGTGATTTTTCCGGTGTACTGTTTTGTATTGAAAAAAGAGTTGCTGCGCATTCCAATTTTTGGGCAAGGATTGAAACGATTAAATCCTGTGGCCATTGATCGATCTGAAGGTAAAAAAGCCCTTAAGATGATGATTGACAGCGCAAAAACACGATTGGCCGATCACATTCCGCTCATTATTTTTCCAGAAGGAACGCGCGTTGCGCCGGATCAATCGATCCCTTATAAAAATGGTGCATTTTTAGTGGCTTCTAAATTAAAAGCACCTGTGTTGCCGGTGAGCCACAATTCAGGTTGTGCATGGCCGCGCGGTAAGCTTTTAAAGAAACCAGGCACCATTGAAGTGACCATTGGCCCATTGATTGAAAGCGAAGGCAAAAGTGTGCAAGAGCTCAATGATGCCACATTTGCTTGGATCGAATCTCATAAAAAACAGACATTGGCACCTTAATGAAAAAAACGCAATCTCATACCATTCGCATCATCGGCGGTGATTATCGCTCCCGTTTATTAACCGTTATGGATAAAGAGGGCTTGCGTCCAACGGGCAACCGCATGCGTGAAACGCTCTTTAACTGGTTACAACCGATCATCATCGGGCAAACCTGTTTAGATCTTTTTGCCGGCAGCGGCGCCCTTGGCATGGAAGCTTTGTCGCGCGGGGCCAAATCTGTGACGTTTGTGGAAAAGGATCGGGAGGCTTTTACAGTACTCAAGCAAAATGTCACCAGCATTTGTCAAGAGAGCGATCGTTATCAGTTGTTGAACAAAGACGCTGTGCAAGTAGCCGCGTTGACCCAAGCATATGGCGTGATCTTTTTAGATCCACCTTTTGCATTGCCAACGCTGTTAACTGATGCGCTCAATGCATTGCAAGCATCGCCCCATTTTGCATCGGTGCGATATTTGGTGATTGAACGCAGCCTTGCCATGAAACTTGAGGCGATTGAAGGCTTCAGTGTTCATCGTCAAATGAACACCAAAGAGTCCAATCTATCGTTATGGGTGCGCGCGTAGCGGTTTGATCAGCACTTTTGAATTGCGAGTATAGTCATACTCGGCAAGCTTTTTCGGAGGCAAATGATCAATGCCCGCCACTTGAAAGCCATTTTCCATGAACCACAATGCTGTTTGCGTGGTCAATAAAAAGAGTGAATCTAAACCATCGGCCAATGCTTTTTGCTCAATGAAATGGAGCAGGGCATTGGCTTTTTTTGCTTTGCGATAATCAGGATGCACCAACAGTGAAGCGAGCTCTGCGGTTTTAGATTCCGCATGCGGATAATAAGCCACCGCGCCAATCAATGAGTGATCACGGAACATGAGGAAAAAGTGCTCGATGTCCTTTTCAAGCTCGCTGATGCTGCGTTTTTTCAGGGTGCCATTGTCTTCCCAAGGCTGCATTAAATGCTTGAGGGCTTGAATGTCGCCCATTTCAGCAGGTTTGATCTCATCATAAGGTTCATTGGTGATCATGGCGCCGACGCCATCACGGGTCAATAATTCATAGATGAGCACGCCTTCTGTGGCGGCATTTAAAATGTGCACGCGTTCCACGCCGCTTTCAATGGCCGGAATGCTTAAACGCAAAATCGCTTTGTGCTTATCGGACAAGGCGTCATCATGCATCAAGACTTTGGCAAGATTGGCATTCATTTCTCGTGGGAGAATGGGCGCTTTTTCCGTCAATACCAATAATTTTTCACATTGCAAATGGCTGGCGATGCGTTCGGCCATCTCTAAGCCATCCATGATGAAAGTGTCGCCCGTTGAGGCGTAGCCAAACGTTGGCACCATCATGCATTGAGCATGGCCAAGTAAATTGTGCAGCGCATCCGTTTTGATGCTCCGTGGTTTACCAAAATAACCAAAATCCACGCCATTGTGAATGCCATATGGACGAGCGGTTACCGCATTGCAAGAGACGATGCTTGTGGTGATACGGTATTGGTGAAATGCTTGTGTGAGCAATGTTTCCATTTTGCGCTGGGCAATTTGGCTTTGGATCACCAAGGCTTCGAGATCCGCTTCAGACTCGATGACCACAGCATTGCCAATGGGCATTGGTGGCACAAGGAGAATGATTTTGATGTTAAGGGCGCATAAAAACGCTAAGTCTTCTGCGATGGAGGCGGCATCAGAATGCTCGACGTGATCTAGCAAGACAACAAATGTGCTGCCTGAATAGGTGTGGAAATATTGTCCTGCATCACGCAATACTGAGAGTATTGTTTGATTCCTCATTACATGAATTCATCCCAAAGTTTTTGAATGCGTTCAGGCAACTGCATCGGATCAAAAGGCTTTGTCAATACGCCTAAAAGTTTGGGGGGTTTAGCCTCTGAATAGGCGGCAAAGTTGGCATTGGCGGTGAGAAATATGGCGGGGGTTGCGGCATATTGTGGTTGCTTATGCAATTCCACTAACAATTCAGGGCCGCTCATATTAGGCATCATCACATCAATAAGGAAGAGTTGGGGCCCAAATGCATCCACTTTAGCCAATGCTTCAGCGCCAGAATTGCAAGCTAAGACCTCAAAACCACCAACCTCAGACAAAGAAAATTCGATGATGCTCAGGATGTCCTGATCATCATCTATACATACGATTTTTGTGAGTGGTGCTGCCATCTCGTAATTCTCCGTTCATTCGTAATAGAGCTACTGTTTTCATACTATACACTAGGATAAATGTAAAATAAATTTGTGTATTGCATGATAATTATCGCATTTATACAATTCTAGGATCATGGGCTAAAAAAAGATCAGACCAATAAATCGCTTCACGCACGCGTGGGGTGACCAATTTTAGGGCTTGTGATCGCGTTGCCCAGATCCAATCATTGTGCTCAGGATGACCGAGCTCCGGATTGACGGGGAGCGAGATCTCATGACGATGGGTTTCGGCTAAATAATAGCGCGCAATTTTCTTACCTTTAAAATAAGCGGGGGTTTGATAAAATTCTTGTCCCCAACGAAAGTTCAGATCCGTAATGGTGGTCTCTTCTTCCACTTCACGAATGGTTGCTTCTATGGCACTTTCACCAGATTCCACCTGACCTTTTGGGAAATCCCAAAAGTTATAAGCTTTCAGCAGTAAATACCGAAAGCTTTTATGTTCTATGCGAACCACGATGGCACCTGAAGAGAAGATTTCTACATCATCGCTCCAATGTTTGTCATGTTGCATCGTGACTCTCTTTAGTGATAGGCAGGACTGAATTCGCGCACTGCATCCACCATTGCTTTGACGTTTTCAGGGTCAATGCCAGGGAAAATACCGTGACCTAAGTTAAAGATGTGACCGCCGCCCACGCCAAATTTATCGAGGACTTTTTTCACTTCAGCACGCACAATATCAGGATTGCTGAGCAACACCGCAGGATCCATATTGCCTTGAAGAACAACTTTATCGCCCACCAATGCACGAGCATGGGATAAATCTGTCATCCAATCTAAACCAATGGCGTTTGCGCCGCTGTTTGCTTGCTCAGAGATCCATGCACCACCATTTTTAGTGAAGATGATCGATGGGATTTCTTGTTCTTTGTAGTTTTTAATGAGGCCGGCTAAAATTTTCTTCATGTAGCGAAGAGAGAATTCGTTGTAGCACTCTTTACTGAGTAAACCGCCCCATGTATCAAAGATTTGTACAGCCGCACAACCATTGACGATCTGTGCATTTAAGTAATCGATGATCACATCGCTCAATTGATCAAGCAATGTGTGTAAAAGGGCAGGATTTGAGTACATTAAACCACGGATTTTGGTGTATTCTTTACTGCTTGAGCCTTCAAGCATGTATGTTGCAAGCGTCCATGGGCTGCCTGAGAAACCGATTAATGGCACTCTGCCATCGAGCTCTTTGGTGATCATGCGCACAGCATCCATCACATAACCCAATTCTTCTTCCATGCCCACTTTTGGCAACTGTTTGATTTGAGCCTCTGTGGTCAATGGTTTTTGGAAGATTGGGCCTTTGCCTTCCACAAAGGTTAAATCCATGCCCATGGCATCTGGAATGGTTAAAATGTCAGAAAATAAAATGGCCGCATCAAAACCAAAACGGTCAATCGGTTGCAATGTGACTTCTGTGGCCAATTCAGGCGACATGCACAAATTCATAAAGTTGCCAGCTTTCGCACGCGTTGCGCGATATTCAGGTAAATAACGGCCCGCTTGGCGCATCATCCAACATGGGGTGCGATGGGTTGGCTCACGCAAAAGTGCTTTAATGAAGCAATCATTTTTATAATTCATACTCACATTCCTTAAATATTGATGTGTGTAGTCTAGCATGAAAAGTGCCAATCTTGTAGTCAGTCACACGGTGTTTAATTACCCCTTATTGTTTGAAAGAAATTGATTTTTTTTACCTCACATGGTATAAAGCCGTGCTTCTATCTTTTGCTCATTTTGGCAAAAACTAGAAGTATTTTTTATTCAACGACTCACAAGCTGAACTGTTTAAGTGCTGGGTGCTGTAAAGTCCGCTTAAATATGCTTGGAGGCTCAACCCTAAATTTCAAAGGAAATCAATATGTCAAACGTTACAATGCGCGATATGCTTGAAGCTGGCGTTCACTTCGGTCACCAAACTCGTTACTGGAATCCACAGATGAAAACTTACATCTTTGGTGAACGTCAAAAAATTCATATCATCAACTTAGAAAAAACAATGCCTTTATTTGAAGATGCCATGAATGTAATTTCTAGCATCGCTGCAAAAAATGGTCGCGTTTTATTTGTTGGTACTAAGCGTGCAGCGCAAGAAATCGTTGCGGCTGAAGCAACTCGCGCAGGTCAACCATACGTTGATCACCGTTGGTTAGGCGGTATGTTGACAAACTTCAAAACTGTTAAGAACTCTATCAAACGTTTACGTGAAATTGAAGCGATGAAAGCAGACGGTTCAATCGAGCGTTTAACTAAGAAAGAAGGCATCTTATTGACTCGCGAATTAGAAAAATTAGAGCGCAGCCTTGGCGGTATCAAAGACATGCCATCTATTCCTGATGCATTATTCGTAATCGATGTTGGCTACGAAAAAAATGCCGTTGCAGAAGCTCGTAAAATGGGTATTCCTGTCATCGCTGTTGTGGATACAAACAACTCACCTGAAGGTGTTGATTATGTAATCCCAGGTAACGATGATGCGATCCGTGCAATTCAATTGTATGCACAAGCAGCAGCTGATGCAGTGATCGAAGGTCGTGGTTCTAACGCAAAATTAGTTTCTGAAATCGTTGAAAAAGACGGTTATGTAGAAGCGACAGAAGTTGCGACAGAAGCATAATCAAACGTAGATTGTTTCAAAGCGTTAAATGAAAGTCGCCCGAGCAAACAGATGGTTGATTGGGCGCTTTTGTTTTAGTGATATTCATTAATTTAATGAGGTTTTAAAATGGCAAATATTACTGCTGCAATGGTTAAAGAACTCCGTGAACGTACTGGTTCTGCAATGATGGATTGTAAAAAAGCATTGACTGAAACGAACGGCGACATGGAAGCGGCGATCGATTTGATGCGTAAAAACGGTTTAGCAAAAGCAGATAAAAAATCTGATCGTGCTGCGGCTGAAGGTTTATTGTTAGTTCGTCAAAACGGTACAAAAGCATTAATCTTAGAAGTGAACTGTGAAACAGACTTCGTCACTAAAAACGAAGACTTCTTGAAATTTGCAAACGACGCTGCTGACATTGCATTAAACAGCGATGTAACAACAGTAGAAGAATTGGCAGCACAACCATTAAATGGTTCAACTGTGGATGAAGTTCGTAAAGGTTTGATCGCTAAAATCGGCGAAAATATGAACGTACGTCGTTTAACAGTATTAAACGCAACGGGCACAATCGGTGGCTACGTTCACGGTGGTCGTATTGCGGCAATCGTTGAAGTTGAAGGCGGCGATGATGAATTGGCAAAAGACGTTGCGATGCACATTGCAGCTGCAAATCCTGTATGCATCGATGCATCAGAAGTGCCTGCTGAATTGTTAGAAAAAGAGCGTGAAATCTATTCAGCACAAGCAGCTGAATCAGGTAAACCTGCTGACATCGTAGAAAAAATGGTTGAAGGCCGCATTCGTAAGTACTTAGAAGAAGTTACTTTAGAAGGTCAATCATTCATTAAAGATCCAGACATGAGCGTTGGCAAATTGTTGAAATCTAAATCAGCTAAAGTGACTGCATTTGTTCGCTTTGAATTGGGCGAAGGCGTTGAAATCGAAACCATCGATTTTGCAACAGAAGTTATGGCACAAGCAGGTTTAAATAAATAATTTAAACATCTCTTGATGCGAAAAACGCCTGAGTGATCAGGCGTTTTTTTATGGGTGAGAAAAATCCCATTCAATTATTTTAATTGATCCATCACAAACTCAACGGCAGCATCGACAGAGATGAAGGTGCTTTCTGCATCTTTACGGCCTTTGTATTCAAGTTCATTATTTTTAAGGCCACGTTCACCAATCACCAAACGATGTGGAATGCCCACAAGTTCATGATCATTAAAGGCATTGCCTGGGCGAATGTCGCGATCTTCCAATAACACTTCAACGCCGCGTGCCATAAATTCAGCATACAATTGATCAGTGAGTGTTTTGACCATTTCAGATTTATGGTAATTCATTGGAATCAATGACAATTGGAACGGTGCCATCGCATCTGGCCAAATGATGCCTTTATCATCGTGAGATTGCTCAATGGCAGATGCCACAATGCGCGATACGCCAATGCCATAACAACCCATTTCCATAAAGGTTTGTTCGCCGTTTTCATTGACGACAGAGGCATTCATCGCTTTGCTGTATTTGTTGCCCAATTGGAAAATATGACCCACTTCAATTCCGCGGATAAAGCGCACAGTGCCTTGGCCATCCGGTGACACATCGCCTTCTTCAATGTTGCGTAAGTCAAAAGTTTCTGCCAAAGGTAGATCGCGCTCAAAGTTCACGCCCACATAATGAAAACCATTTTCATTCGCGCCACAAATGAAGTCGCTTGATGAATAAAGGGCATGATCAAATAAGACAGGAATCGGTAAATTCACAGGGCCAATGGAGCCAGGAGAAACGCCTAATGTTTCAATAATCTCAGCATCTGTTGCAAAGCGAAGTGGGCTTGCGATGTCTTTAAAGTTTTCAGCTTTGACTTCATTTAAAGAATGGTCGCCACGTAAACAAATGGCCAATAAATTGCCATCAACACCATGTACAATCAATGTCTTAGTGATTTGACTGGTGGGTACATTTAACTGTTTTGCCACATCTTCTACAGAGCGCGCATTGGGCGTTGCCACTTTTTCAAAGGCTTGTGTGGGCGCGGCATATTTCTCGCCGCGATGCGTTTCTGCGCGCTCAATGTTGGCCGCATAGTTTGAACCGTTAGAAATCACGATCGCATCTTCACCTGAATCTGCCAATACGTGGAACTCTTGTGAACGGTCACCGCCGATGGCGCCTGAATCTGCCAATACCGCGCGGTATTCCAATTGCAAGCGATCAAAAATGGCAGAGTACGCGTTGTACATGTTTTGGTACTCTTTTTCTAAAGAGGTGCTGTCAATGTGGAATGAGTATGCATCTTTCATCAAGAATTCGCGTGAACGCATAACCCCAAAACGTGGGCGGATTTCATCACGGAATTTCCATTGAATTTGATAAAAGTTCACTGGCAATTGACGATAGCTTTTGAGCTCTTGGCGCGCATAGTCGGTCACCACTTCTTCGTGAGTTGGGCCTAAGCAGTAGTCTTTGTCATGGCGATCTTTGAAGGTCAACAATTGCTTACCGAATTTATCCCAGCGGCCCGATTCTTGCCACAATTCAGCAGGTTGAACAAATGGCATCAACAATTCAAGGGCGCCGGCTTTATTCATCTCTTCACGCACCACGTTTTCCACTTTAGACAACACGCGTAAACCGAGCGGTGCCCAAGTGTATAAACCTGAGGTCAAACGACGGATCATACCGGATTTGATCATCAATTGATGGGAGACAATTTCCGCATCTTTCGGAAACTCTTTAGTGGTGCTCAATGGAAAATGTGAGGTTTTCATAAGTTGCTTTCTCAACAGAAAATATTAACGAAAAAATGGAGCTGCAAAGCTCCATTTGTAAAATGCTGAATCACTATAGAACTCGATGGCGTCTATTGTAAACAATATTGTTCTAAATTATCTATGTTTGCTTTGTAGTGCGCATCGATTTGCGTGTCATTCATGGGGATGGTTTCACCTTGGCGCGACACCCACATTAGGGATGCCACCTCACCTTTTTTCAATGCTTCAAAAGTGGCAATGTTCGCTTGTACCGTTTGGCAGAAGGTCATTTCACTCATTTTTTGAGCGGCGCTTAAGTTGGTGGCAACCGGTGCATCATTGTCATTGCTGATGGTTTTGCGGCCGTTTGGCATTTCCACTAAAACGGCGGCGCTGGTGCGCATGATGTCCACTTTTTTCACGGTGGCAGGCGTCGATTTTTCTTCTTTATCTTTGAAGTTTAGAATCTGTTCGCGGGTCTCTTCTGGTGCATATTCAGTGTAATGCACCACGCCTTCACTGTCTGTCCAACGATACATTTGCTGTGCATGAGCACTGATGGAGCAGAGGATGAATAGACAAATATAAAACGATTTTTTCATAGTTGTTCGCTGTCTTTTAGTGTATTGATTCAATAGTGATCATATTAGCATATAATTCTTACTGTGCGTTATCCAAAAAGTATTGGGCAAGGGTCGCCCAATAAACCCCACCATACAATAAGTTATCGTCGTGAAAGTCAAAACCTGCGTTGTGCAGTTTATTGGTTGAAGAATCATGGCCATTGCCGATATAAACATACGCACCTTTTTGATCGGCGAGCATAAAACCAAAATCTTCCGCGCCCATCGATGGCACTTTGTCGGTCACAATGTCTTTAGCATCAAACAGTGTTTGGGCAGCCTTTAGGGCAATCTCGGTCTCTTTGGTGTGATTAATGGTGGCGATGTAACCGTCGGTTAAGCGCACATCTGCCTGTCCGCCAAAGGTTTGGCAGATGCCATGGGTCACTTCTTCAATGCGGCGCTTGACCGTATCGCGCACCACAGGATCAAAGTAGCGCAATGTACCGGTGAGTTGAACAGTTTGTGGAATCACATTGTGCGCTGTGCCGCCATGAATGGTGCCGATGGTGATGATGGCGCTGTCAATCGCTGATAAGTTACGGGCAGGGATGGTTTGCAGTGCCACAATGAGGTGTGCTGCCATCACAATGGTATCAACGCCTTTATAAGGGTGCGCCGCATGGCAGCCAACACCATGAAGGTCAATGTCAATGGCAACCGTGCCCGCCATCTGTGGGCCATCTTTAATGAGCAATTGGCCAACGGGCGCGCCCGGAAAATTATGCATTGCATAAACCGCATCAACAGGGTATTTTTGAAAGAGCCCAGCATTGATCATATCGCGGGCGCCCGCGCTGTCTTCTTCATTTGGTTGAAAAATGAGCAAAATTTCCCCGTCAAAATTAGCTTCTTCTTGTAAGTACTTTGCGGCGAACAATAACATGGTCAAATGCCCATCGTGACCGCACGCGTGCATGATTCCGTCGCTTTTTGACTTATAGTTAAGATTGGTACTTTCGTCAATTGGAAGTGCATCTATATCCGCGCGCAGCGCGACCCTTTTGGTGCTTGTGCCTTTTTTCAAAAGAGCAACAACGCCAGTCTCTAACAATGAACAATCTGTCGAGATTCCCCAAGATTCGAGTAACTCTTTGATTTTTTCGGTAGTTGAGAACTCTTTTTTTGATAATTCAGGGTGTGCATGAAAATGGCGGCGCAGTTCAACAAATTCGTTTGTATGATTTTTGAACCATTGGATTGTTTCTTGATTTTCGTCTAGAAAGTTTAAGGTCATATCTGGTGATCTCCCAAAAGAGTTATTTTCTGTTACTATATGGTACCGTCAAAACCAGAAATCGTTGAAGGGTTTTTCGGTGAGAATAAAATAAGCAATACGCCGTTACTAGCATATTTGCAGCAGGGCGCTAGTCAAGGTAACGCTTGCCACCAACAAATTGTAATTGATCAGAAGAGGATAATCGCTATGATGGATTATTTGCCGATACTCGTTTTTATTGGGTTTAGCCTCATCTTTGGAATAATCTTAGTTGCTTTGGGTTACTTCTTATCGCCCAAAAAAGACACTGTTGAAAAATTATCTCCCTATGAATGTGGCTTTGAAGCATTTGAAGATGCACGCATGAAATTCGACATTAGATTTTATCTAGTGGCGATTTTATTTATTGTTTTCGATTTAGAATTAGCATTTTTAATCCCATGGGCAGTGGTATGGCGAGAAGTTGGAATGGTGGGCATCAGCGCCGTTTCAGTTTTCCTATTTTTGCTCGTTGTGGGATTTGCATATGAGTGGAAGAGAGGGGCATTAGAATGGGAATAGAAGGTGCTTTAGATAAAGGATTCATGACCACGACGCTAGACAGCGCGATGAACTGGGCACGCACAGGATCCTTATGGCCAATGACGTTTGGTTTGGCATGTTGCGCAGTTGAGATGATGCATACAGCAGCTGCACGTTATGACTTAGATCGATTCGGAAACTCCGTATTTAGACCTTCACCGCGTCAATCAGACTTAATGATTGTGGCAGGAACCCTCACCAATAAAATGGCCGTGGCACTTCGTAAAGTTTACGATCAAATGCCTGAGCCAAAATGGGTATTATCCATGGGATCGTGTGCCAATGGCGGCGGTTACTATCACTATTCTTATGCAGTTGTGCGCGGCGTTGATCGCGTGGTGCCAGTTGATGTGTATGTGCCAGGTTGTCCACCAACACCTGAGGCGCTCATCTACGGCATTTTACAATTGCACAAAAAAATTAAACGCACCAGCACCATTGCGCGTTTGAGCTAGGGGGAAACGATGTCGGTTATTTTAAGACCAGAAACTATTTTAACGACATTATCGTCAGTATTAGGCGATCGCATTGTCTCAAGCAAGATTGCCAGAGATGAACTGACCATCGTGGTGGACAGTGACCAATTGCACGAAACCTTGTCGTTACTCAAAGAGAATGACAAGATGCCATTTTGGCAGTTGATGGATGTTTGTGGCGTCGATTACGCTGCTTACGGCATCGCCGAATGGGATGTGGAGGCCAGCAATCACGGCTTTAGTCGCGCAGTTGAAGAAGGCGCGGTCGGTAGAAGTGAAGCGGCATTAGATCAAGCGCGTGCAAACCGTGAAATGCCAAACCGCTTTGCCGTGGTTTATCATTTGTTATCAATGCACAGCAATGCGCGCGTTCGTGTCAAAACATACATGAAAGATGACAACTTCCCAATGGTGGATTCTGTTGTAGACATCTTTAAAAGTGCCAACTGGTTTGAGCGTGAAGCGTTTGACTTGTTTGGCATTATTTTTAACGGCCATCCTGATTTGCGCCGTATTTTGACAGATTATGGTTTCATCGGTCATCCACTTCGTAAAGACTTCCCATTAACAGGGCGCGTTGAGATTTGGTATGACCCAGAGTTAGAGCGTGTGGTGTATCAACCGGTGACCATTGAGTCACGTGTTGTCATTCCGCGTGTGATTCGCAAAGAGGAGCTGAACTAATGGCAAACATTGAAAACTATACTTTAAACTTTGGTCCTCAGCATCCGGCGGCGCATGGTGTATTGCGCTTGATTCTAGAACTCAATGGTGAAACCATTATGCGTGCCGATCCTCACATCGGCTTGTTGCATCGTGGGACAGAAAAATTGGCAGAAGCCAAACCGTTTAACCAATCGATTGGTTATATGGATCGCATGGACTATTCATCGTGTATGTGTAATGAGCATACGTATGTATTGGCCATTGAAAAGGCGCTCGGCATTGAGCCACCAATTCGCGCAAAATACATTCGCTCACTCTTTGATGAAATCTACCGTCTGCAAAACCATTTGATGTGGTTAGGCGCGCACGGGATCGATTTAGGCGCAATGGGCATGTTGTTATATTGCTTCCGTGATCGTGAAGACTTGATGGATATGTGTGAAGCCACAACCGGCGCGCGTTTGCATCAGTTCTTCTATCGTCCGGGCGGCGTGGCAAAAGACATTCCGGATGTTATGCCAAAATATGAAGTCAATAAATTTAGAAATCAGAAAAAAGTGGATCGCTTAAATAAGCCACGTGAATCGTTTACTGACTTTGTGATCGATTTTACCAACCGCTTTGAAAAACACATCGAAGAGTATAAAACCCTGTTATTTGAAAACCGCATTTGGAAACAACGTGTGGTGGGTATTGGTACAGTGACGGCTGAAGAGGCCATGAACTTAGGTTTAACAGGTCCGATGCTTCGTGGTTCTGGCGTGGCTTGGGACTTACGTAAAACTCAGCCTTATGCGGCGTATGAATATTTAGATTTTGACATTCCTGTGGGTAAAAATGGCGACTGTTATGACCGCTTCTTAGTGCGTGTAGAAGAGATGTATCAATCAAACCGCATTATTAGACAGTGTGCACAGTGGTTGGCAGAAAACCCAGGGCCAGTCATGCTCGAAGAGAGCGTTGTTTCGCCACCTAAACGCGCTGAGATGAAAGAGTCCATGGAAGACTTGATCCAGCAGTTTAAATTGTATTCAGAAGGTTATTGTGTGCCAGAAGGTGAAGTGTATGCCGCCATTGAACATCCGAAAGGTGAAATGGGCGTTTACTTGATCTCAGACGGTGCCAAT
Source organism: Wohlfahrtiimonas sp. G9077 (assembly GCF_002252155.1). Lineage (GTDB taxonomy): Bacteria > Pseudomonadota > Gammaproteobacteria > Cardiobacteriales > Wohlfahrtiimonadaceae > Wohlfahrtiimonas. The sequence goes on along the minus strand of NZ_NEFD01000005.1, from coordinate 33,327 downwards.
AAACCGTATCGAATGAAGGTGCGACCTGCGGGCTTCCCACATTTAGCAGCGTTAGAGACTTTGACGAAAGGTCATATGCTTGGGGATTTGATCGCCGTCATCGGGACATTAGACTTAGTGTTCGGCGACATCGATCGTTAAATATTGATAACTGAATTAAGGCATAGATTATGAGTGCAAAAGAAATTTTAACGGAGCGTTCACGACAAGAGATCGACAAATGGTTGAAGCATTTCCCAGAAGATCGTAAACAGTCTGCGCTTTTAGCTGCTTTAAGAGAAGTTCAGCATGATAACAATGGTTATTTAACCACTGAATTGATGGATGCCGTGGCCGATTACTTAGGTTTGCCACCGATCGCTGTGTATGAAGTGGCAACTTTTTACTCCATGTATGAAACAAAACCATGTGGTAAAAACTCCATTTCAGTGTGCACAAACATCTCTTGTATGTTGCGCGGCGGTGAGAAAATCTTGGCCCACGTTGAAAATAAGCTTGGCATTAAAGCGGGTGAATCAACGGCAGATGGCGTTTTCTACTTGAAGAAAGAAGAAGAGTGCTTAGCCGCTTGTAGCTATGCACCGGCGATGCAGATCAATCATGTTTATTATGAAAACATCACGATTGATAAGATCGATGAAATATTAGATGCAATTGCAGCAAGTGCAGAAAAGGGTGAACACTGATGATGAATCAAGTTTGTTATTTTACACTTGGTCACGATAACCCATGGTCCATCAAAACCTATGAAAGCTTAGGGGGTTATGATGCCTGGCGCCGTATTTTAAACGGTGAATTGACTCGTGAAGAAGTGATCGAAATGGTCAAAGCCTCTGGGCTGCGTGGTCGTGGTGGTGCAGGCTTCCCAACGGGCGTAAAGTGGAGCTTTATGCCAAAAGGTGAAGGCATCACGCGTTATGTGGTGTGTAACTCCGATGAGTCAGAGCCCGGTACTTGTAAGGATCGCGATATTTTGCGCTTCAATCCACATGCATTGGTGGAAGGCATGGCGATCGCAAGTTATGCCATGGGCGCACGTCACGCATACAACTACATGCGCGGTGAATTCTTAGATGAACCAGCGATTCGTTTCCAAGGTGCATTAGATGAAGCGTATGCTGCAGGTTTATTGGGTGAAAACATTAAAGGCACCGGTATTTCTGTGGACATTCACCCGGCAATTGGTGCGGGTGCTTACATTTGTGGTGAAGAGACAGCACTTTTAGAATCCTTAGAAGGTAAAAAAGGTCAACCACGCTTTAAGCCACCATTTCCTGCCGCTGTGGGTTTATATGGCAAGCCGACCACCATCAATAATACCGAATCTTTATCATCGGTTGGCCGCATCATTCGTAACGGTCCTGAATGGTTTGCAAACCTTGGGATTCCGGGCGCAGGCGGACAAAAATTATTTGCCGTCTCTGGCCACATTGAGAAACCTGGCAACTATGAAATTGCTTTAGGTACGCCATTTTCTGAATTATTGGATTTATGTGGTGGCGTTTGGAAAGGTCGCCGATTAAAAGCGGTGATTCCAGGCGGATCTTCTGTGCCTGTTGTTCCGGGTGATTTAATGATGCAAGCGAACATGGATTATGATTCGATTGCAAAAGTCACCGGTTCCATGCTCGGTTCTGGCGCTGTGATTGTGATGGATGAAACCACGGATATGGTGAAGGCATTGCGTTGTTTATCGCGTTTTTACTTCAGTGAATCTTGCGGACAATGTACGCCGTGCCGCGAAGGCACCGGTTGGTTGTATCGCGTTGTGGATCGCATTTTGCAAGGTAAAGGTGTGCCAGAAGATTTAGAGCGCTTAGAGCACATTGCCAATAACATTGGCGGACGCACCATTTGTGCATTAGGGGATGCGGCAGCAATGCCTGTATTGAGTTTCATCAAACATTTTGGCCATGAATTTGCATATTACATCGAGCATGGTAGATCTATGGTTGAAGGAGCGGAATAATGACTGAGAAAAAAATGCTCTCCATCGAAATAGATGGCAAAAAGTTTGAAGCAGAAGCGGGTCGTTCGGTCATTGATGTGGCCGATGAAGTGGGCATTGCGATTCCACGCTTTTGTTATCATGACAAATTATCCATCGCAGCAAGCTGCCGCATGTGTTTAGTGGACATCGAAAGAATGCCAAAGCCCATGCCAGCGTGTGCCACACAAATTGCCGATGGCATGATCATCCGTACGCGTAATGAAAAAGCGCGCGCCGCACAAAAAGCGGTGATGGAGTTTTTACTCATCAATCACCCATTAGATTGCCCTGTGTGTGATCAAGGTGGTGAGTGTGAGTTACAAGATAATTCTGTGGAATTTGGTCAAAAACATTCTACATACATCGAAGAGAAGCGCCATTACGAAAAAATTAACATCGGACCACTTGTTGAAACTTACATGAACCGCTGCATTCAATGCACGCGTTGTGTGCGTTTTGGAGAAGAGATTGCAGGGCTTCGTGAATTAGGCGGTGTGGATCGCGGTGATCGTTTAGAAATCACCACATATGTGAAGCATTCGATGACCTCAGAAGTGTCCGGTAACATCATTGATTTATGTCCAGTGGGCGCATTGACGGCCAAGCCTTCTAAATTCCAAGGCAGACCTTGGGAATATAAAAAGCATGATTCAATCAGCATTCATGATGGCTTAGGCACCAACACGTCGATTCACACATTGCGTGGCAACATTGCCCGCGTGGTTTCGCGTCAAAATGAAGCCATCAACCAAGTGTGGATTGCGGATCGTGATCGCTTTAGCTATGAAGCGAACTTCAGTGTTGATCGCACGCAAGCGCCGATGATTCAAAATGAAAAACAACAATTGGTGAAAACTGATTGGCTCAGTGGTTTAAAGGCCACGCGCATGGTAATTGAAGGCGCTGTGAAAAACTTTGGCGCCGATCAAGTGGGCATTTTTGTCTCCCCAAGCGCGACAGTGGAAGAGCAGCTATTGACTGCGAAATTGGCCAAAGCATTGGGCATCAAAAAAATTGATGCTCGCTTGCGTCAAATCGATTTCAGTGGCGATGCAGTGGAGCCAAAATTCAGAAGTTTAGGTTTGCCGATTGCGGATGTAAAAGCATTAGATCGCATTTTCTTAGTGGGCGCAGATCCACGTTTAGAGATGCCAGTTTTGGCCATTGACATTCGTCAAGCTGTGAAAGATGGCGCGAAAGTTGCCATGCTCAATGCTTACGATACCGATCAATTGCATCCAACGGAAGCGCTCATCACATCGCCAAAAGATTGGGTGAATGTGTTGTCTGTGATTTTAAAAACCGTTGCAGGTCACACAGGCGCAACCATTGCACCAGAATTGAGCGCGATTGTGAACAATGCCACCACAGATGTGGATGTTGCACATGCCGCTCAGCTCTTTATGCAAGAAGGTAAACACTGGATTGTGCTCGGTAAAGATGCCGTGTCACATCCTGATTTTTCTGTGATCAGAGCATTGGCACAAAACATTGCAACTGCATCACACGGTGCATTCGGTTATTTATCAGAAGGCGCAAACTTAACTGGCGCTTATTTAGCGGGTGTTGCAAAAGGCAATACGCATCAAATGCTCACAGATGGCTTAAAGGCTTATATTTTAGTGGGCGCAATTGATCCTGAACATGATTTCATCGAGCGAAAAGTAGCACTCACTGCCCTTAAGCAAGCGGAGCTTGTGGTGGCATTGACGCCGTTTGCCTCTGAAGCATTGTTAGATCTGGCCACCATCATTTTACCAGCAGCAGCTTGGGGTGAAACCGATGGCAGTTTAATGAATGTCGAAGGCACATTGCAAACGGTCAAAGCGGCTGCTGAGCCGTTGTTTGAGGCTAAGCCACTTTGGAAAATTTTACGCGTGCTTGGCAATGAGTTTGAATTATCAGGCTTTGATTATGTGACGTGTGCTGATGTATTGGCTGATCATCAAGCGGCATTGTCCACAGCAGGGCAGGGCAATCAAATGCCATATGCCAATAATTTACGTGTGAAAGATTGGCGCAATGATGCGTTAGTGGCTGTGCCAATGGAATCCATCTATTCAATGGATGCTTATGCACGACGCAGTGAAGCCTTACAAGCAACGCCACTTGCCCCACGTAAACGCGTGACGGGTGATTTGTCCATCACACAAACACAATGGGTGATTGAAGGGCAAGAGTTTGGCGTGCGCTCGACGGCAAAAATGGCCGCCAATTGCCTACGCATCCCAAGGGAGTATGGTTTGATGATTGATTATTACGAAGCGATCGAGGGGTAAGCCATGGATATGATTAAAGCGATTATTGATTACCCGCTCGTTTGGGCCTTTTTGAAAACCTTGGCAGTGATTTTGCCAGTGGTGATCGCGGTGGCATATATGACATATGCAGAGCGCCGCGTGCTGGGTTTCATGCATGTGCGTTTAGGGCCAAACCGCGTGGGACCATTTGGTTTACTTCAGCCGTTTGCGGACTTGATTAAAATGGTCTTTAAAGAGTGGATCATTCCTTCTTCTGCAAATAAGGTGTTTTTCATTCTCTCGCCAATCATCATTGTCACAACGGCATTTGCCGCATGGGCTGTGATTCCATTTTCAGATGGTTTGGTGGCATCAAACATTGATGCGGGCGTACTTTATGTTTTAGCCATGACGTCGCTCGGTGTGTATGCCATCATTTTAGCCGGTTGGGCATCGAACTCTAAATACGCCATGATCAGTGCCATCCGAAGCGGTGCGCAGGTGATCTCATATGAATTGGCGATGGGCTTTGCGTTAATCACGGTCATCATGTTGGCCGGTTCAATGAACCTCACGAAGATCGTTGAAGGCCAAGCGGGCATGAGTGTTTTGAAATGGTATTTCATCCCATTGTTGCCCATGGCAGTTTTATACTTCATCGCCGGTGTTGCGGAAACCAACCGTGCGCCATTTGACTTAGTGGAAGGTGAGTCCGAAATCGTGGCAGGTTTCCACATCGAATACTCAGGCACAGGCTTTGCCTGCTTCTTCTTAGCAGAATATGCGAACATGATTTTAGTGTCAGCATTGGCCTCGCTCTTATTCTTTGGCGGTTGGTTGTCACCATTTGCAGGCATTCCTGGCATCGAAAGCATTCCGGTGATCGGTGAAAATGGCCTCTTTTGGATGGTGATCAAAATGTCGTTTTTCCTCTTCACTTACATCTGGTTAAGAGCGACATTCCCAAGATACCGTTATGACCAAATCATGCGTCTAGGTTGGAAGGTATTCATCCCATTGACCATTGGTTGGATTTTCTTCGTGATCGTGTTGTATGCGCTCGGTATTAACTATTGGTTTCAATAGAGTAGGAATTAGCAATGTTTAAGAAATTAAAATCAATCTATGCAACCTTCTCTTTATTAGAGTTGAGAAAAGGGTTGGCGATTACATTTCGTTATATGTTTCGCCCGAAAATTACCATCAGTTATCCCGAAGAGAAGACGCCGCAATCACCGCGTTTTAGAGGTTTGCATGCATTGCGCCGTTACCCAAATGGGGAAGAGCGCTGCATCGCTTGTAAATTGTGTGAATCTGCGTGCCCTGCGCAAGCGATCAACATCGAGTCAACTGAACGTGAAGATGGCACTCGCCGCACCACGCGTTATGACATTGATCTCTTTAAATGCATCTTCTGTGGTTTGTGTGAAGAAGCGTGTCCGGTCGATTCTATCGTATTGACGCGCACCTTTGACTATCACATGGAAGAGAAGGGCGACAACATTATGTGTAAAGAAAAACTCTTAGCATTAGGGGATCGTTTAGAACCTCAAATCGCTAAGGATCGCGCAGCAGACGCGAAATTTCGCTAAGGGAGGCTGCAGATGTTATTAAAGATTCTATTTTATGTTTTTGCACTCATCTTGATCTATTCAGCGGTGAGAGTAATCACAGCACGCAATCCCGTCACAGCGGTGATGCACTTGATTTTGTGCTTTGTGACCACAAGTGCGACATGGATGCTCATTCAAGCTGAGTTTTTAGGGCTCGCCTTAATCGTCATTTATGTGGGTGCAGTGATGGTGCTTTTCCTCTTTGTGGTGATGATGATTGATATTTCCACAGAGCTTGTGAAACAAGGATTTGTGAAGTATTTGCCCCTTGGCATTGTGCTCACGCTCATTATGATCGTTGAAATGGCGATGGTATTGGTGGGTAAACAATCTTTGTTCCAAGAAACGCATCCATACGCTGCACAAGTGATTGATGGTGCAATGGCTGCAAGCTACAGCAACACAAAGCAATTGGGCTTATTTCTATACACCCATTACATTTATGCCTTTGAGATCGTTGCATTGATTTTATTGGTGGGCATGATTGCTGCCATCAGCTTAACGCTTCGTCCACGTCGTGCGTACACAAGATTCATGCCAGTGAGTGAACAACTCAAAGCGCATCCAGAAGATCGATTACAAGTGGTGAAAATGGAACCTTCCAAATGGGAAGCGCTTCCTGTAGAAGCACCTGCGACTGAAAAAGGGGAGGGCTAAACATGCAATTGTTGGTAACCGATTATATTATGCTGGCCAGCACAGTGTTCTGTCTTGGGATGGCAGGGATATTCATCAATCGTAAAAACATCGTTGTATTATTGATGTCCATTGAGTTGATGTTATTGGCCTCGAATATTTTATTCGTCGCGTTTTCTAAATTCTCTGGCAACTTTATGGTCCCAACGACAGAAGACCCTGCAGGACAGGTGTTCGTTTTCTTCATTCTTGCGGTGGCAGCGGCAGAAATTGCCATTGGTTTGGCCATCCTTGTCTTGGTGTATCGAAAACGTCAAACCATCAATGTCGATGAAATGGATGAGTTAAAAGGATAATGCAATGAAAACGATCTATCTATTAATCGCATTTTTACCGCTCATTGGCGCGGCATTCGCAGGGCTTTTATGCCGTGTGATTTCAAACAGAATGGCGCACACTGTGACCATCGCTTTAGTGGCGGTCTCTGCGGCATTGTCTGGTTATGCATTGTATTTGCATGGCACTGGCGAAGTGCCAACCTTTAATGGCAACGTTTACGAATGGATGAGCGTGGGTAATTTAGCCGTCGCGGTGGGTTTCCTTGTGGATAACTTAACAGCGATGATGCTCGTTGTGGTGACGTTTGTCTCATTAATGGTGCACATCTATTCCATCGGCTACATGAAAGGTGATCCGGGTTATAACCGTTTCTTCAGTTATATTTCGCTCTTTACTTTCTCAATGTTGATGCTTGTGATGTCAAACAACCTCATGCAACTCTTCTTTGGTTGGGAAGCGGTGGGTTTGGTGTCTTACTTATTGATTGGCTTCTGGTTCAAGCGCCCAACGGCAACCTATGCAAACATGAAAGCCTTCATCGTCAACCGCGTTGGTGACTTTGGCTTTATCGTCGGGATTGCTTGTATGGTTTACTTAACCGGTCACTTGCATTATGCAGACATCTTTGAGAGCGTGAAAGAAGGTAGTTTCCTTACACAAAAATTTGCGTTCTTAGGCACAGAATGGAGCGTGATCACCTTTGCAGCGATCTTCTTATTCATCGGTGCAATGGGTAAATCAGCACAAGTACCTTTACATGTTTGGTTGCCTGATTCCATGGAAGGCCCAACGCCAATTTCAGCATTGATTCATGCGGCAACGATGGTCACAGCGGGTATCTTCATGGTGTCTCGTTTATCTCCGATCTTTGAATTGTCTGATGCAGCTTTATCCTTCATCATGATCATCGGTGCGATCACTGCATTGTTCATGGGTATTTTGGGTATTTTCCAAAATGACATCAAACGCGTGGTGGCTTATTCAACATTATCGCAATTAGGCTATATGACCGTTGCTTTAGGTGCATCTGCTTACTCAGCGGCGGTGTTCCATTTAATGACACACGCATTCTTTAAAGCATTGCTCTTCTTAGCGGCAGGTTCTGTCATCATTGGCATGCACCATCAGCAAGACATGCGCTTTATGGGCGGCCTTCGTAAGAAAATGCCAATCACATGGTTCACTTGTTTGATCGGTACATTGGCATTGATCGGTACGCCGTTCTTCTCTGGTTACTTCTCAAAAGATGCCATCATCCTTGCGGTTGAAAACAGCACCATCTTTGGCAGTGGCTTTGCGTACTTCTCAGTGGTGGCGAGTGTGTTCATCACAGCGGTGTATTCATTGCGTTTATATTTCTTAGTGTTCCATGGTAAACCTCGTTATCAAGTAGACCCAACGATGGGCGAGCATGATCATAAAGAAGGTTTTGTGGCACATGAACCGCATGAGTCGCCAGCTGTTGTGACTGTTCCATTGATTCTATTGGCCATTCCATCATTATTGGTGGGTGTCTTTGTGGCCAAAGACTTCATCATGGGCACATTCTTACAAGATGCGATCACAGTCAGCAATGCACACCCTGCAATGGCAAAAGTGGCTGAAGAGTTTGGCAGCGTTTGGCACATGGGTTTACATGGCTTTGTTTCTGTCCCTGTATGGTTAGCCATCATCGGCGGCTTCTTTGCTTGGTATGCTTACTTGAAAAAGCCAACTGTGGAAACAGCATACTTATCAGCGTTAGATCGCACTGGCGTCCTCAAAGTGTTCACCAATAAATACTACTTTGATGATTTCAACCAGAAATACATTGCCGATGGGGCAGTGGGTTTAGGCCGCTTCTTCTGGAAGAATGTGGACGATCGCTTGATCGATCAAACAGCTGTATATGGTTCTGCTACGTTAATGTCTAAATTAGGTGGCGTATTTAGAAAACTTCAAACCGGTTATCTCTTCCATTCCGCCTACTTAATGGCATTTGGTTTGGTGGTATTGATGACTTGGGTAATCATTTTTAAATAAGGACATAATGATGAGTATCGAAAATATGCCTTGGTTAAGTTTAGTGATTTGGGTGCCCATTATCACGGGCATCGTGACACTATTGATGGGTGATAAAAATGCGTGTCGAGTGCGAATGTTCGCACTCCTTGCGAGTCTTGTCACATTAGTGCTTTCATTGCCGCTTTACGGTCTCTTTAACTCAGAGACCGCAGCCATGCAGTTTGTAGAATTAAAACAATGGATTCCAACATTAGGGATCAACTACCATTTAGGCGTAGATGGTTTATCCATGCCATTTATCCTTTTAACGAGCTTCATGACTGTTGTGGTTGTGATTGCCGGTTGGGATGTGATCACCTATAAGCGCCACCAATATTTGGGTGCCTTCCTCATCATGGCAGGCTTAATGAACGGTGTGTTCGCAGCGATGGATTCCATCTTGTTCTATGTCTTCTTTGAAGCGATGTTGATCCCGATGTTCTTAATCATCGGTATTTGGGGCGGCCCAAATCGTGTTCAAGCGGCATTGAAATTCTTCTTATACACCTTCTTAGGTTCGATCTTCTTGTTAGTGGGCATCATCTACTTATACATGCAGTCGAACAACACAACCTTTTCGATTGCCAACTTTGCAGACTTAGATCTCTCATTGAGTCAACAAAAATGGTTGTTATTGGCATTCTTAGCAGGTTTTGCCGTTAAAGTGCCAATGTGGCCTGTGCACACATGGTTGCCATCTGCGCACGTTGAAGCGCCAACAGGCGGTTCTGTGATCTTAGCGGCCATTACACTTAAAATTGGTGGTTATGGCTTCTTGCGTTTCATGTTGCCGATCGTGCCAGAAGGGATTGCCTTTTTTGCGCCAATGATCATCGCCATGAGCATCATCGCCATCATTTACATCTCTTTTGTGGCACTTGCGCAAAAAGACATGAAAAAATTGATCGCCTATTCATCGATTGCACACATGGGCTTTGTGACGTTAGGCTTTGTTTTGCCGGTGGCGTTTTTAGATGCGCCAATGGCGGCCAATCAGATGGCGATCCAAGGCGGCATGATGCAGATGATCTCTCACGGTTTTGTCTCTGCAGCGATGTTCTTATCCATCGGTGTGTTGTATGACCGCGTGCATTCTCGTGAAATTGCTGACTACGGCGGCGTGATCAATTCCATGCCAATCTTTGGGGCATTTTTCATCTTCTTTGCGATGGCGAATTCAGGTTTACCGGGCACATCAGGCTTTATTGGTGAATTCTGGGTGTTATTGGCAAGCTTCCATTATGGCATTTACATCACAATCGCGGTGGCAACATCCTTGATCTTAAGTGCGGGCTATAACTTATGGCTCACCAAACGAGTGATTTTAGGGGAAGCGGTGCATCAACATGTTAAAGAGTTGAAGGATCTCAATGGTCGTGAATACTTCTTACTCGCCATGTTGGCAATCTTCATTATTGTCTTAGGTGTGTGGCCAGCGCCACTTGCAAATGTGATGCAGGCATCCATCGATCACCTGTTAACCAGTCTTCCAATGATCAATGGACAGCCATAGAAAGGATTAAATCATTATGAGCGTATTAACTTCAATGGACTTTATTGCAATCTTGCCAGAGATCATTCTGACAGTTGCAGTGGTGGGCATTCTCTTACTTGAGTGCATCAGCAAGCAAAGTCGCATCATGACGATCCATCTTGTGAGTATGGTTGCGATTTTAGCGGCATTCGTTGTGTTGTTGACAGTGGTGCCAGCAGGCACAGAGCCTTTGTATTTCTGGAACAGTGAAATTGTGCTCACAGGCATCAATGGCCAACTTAAAAGCGCAATGTTGCTTGTGGTATTGCTTGGCTTAATTTACAGCTTCCCTAAATTGTCTGAAACCAATTTAGATCACGCTGAATATTACGTATTGATTCTCTTATCCACCATCGGGATGTTGGTGTTGGTGTCTGCCAATACATTATTGATGGTGTATTTAGGATTAGAGTTGATGTCTTTACCAATGTACGCATTGGTGGCCTTTAATCGTAAAGATGGTAAAGCCACAGAAGCGGCCATGAAATATTTTGTCATGGGTGCAATGGCGTCTGCCATTTTACTCTTTGGTATGGCATTGTTATATGGCGTCGGTCAATCCTTGAATCTACAAGTGATTGGTCAAGCAATCTCTTCAATTGCGAGCCAAAACTTTGATCAAAACATCATGCTCTTGACCTTCTCATTGGTCTTCATCGTTGTGGGCATTGCCTTTAAACTTGGTGTGGCACCATTTCATGCATGGGTGCCCGATGTGTACGAAGGTGCACCTGCGCCTGTTGCAATGTTTATCGGTGCTGCGCCTAAAATTGCTGCGATGGCGATGGGTTATTCCATGTTGATGGTGGCCGGTTATCAAGTGACGGAACAATGGCAACAAATGCTTGCGATTGTGATCATCCTATCCTTTGTGATCGGTAACTTTGTGGCACTTCGTCAAACGAACCTTCGCCGCATGTTGGGTTATTCAGCCGTATCACATGCAGGTTTTATGTTGTTAGGCTTGTATGCGGGCAATGATTTGAACATTCCTGCCACCGGTTATTTCTATGCCATCACATATGCCTTCACCACAATTGCTGCATTTGGTTTCATTTTATTGGTCAATAAAAATGGGCAATCGATCTCTGAAATCTCTGACTTAAAAGGTTTTGGACGTCAGCATGGTTACTTAGGTGTCCTCATGGCATTGATCATGTTATCCATGGGTGGCATTCCGCCATTTGTGGGCTTTGTGGCGAAGTTCTTTGTGTTAGAAAATGCCTATCAATCCGGTTATGGTTTCTTAGTGATCATCGGTTTATTGGCATCTGTGGTGGGCTTGTTCTACTACTTACGCGTCATTAAAGTGATGTTCTTTGACCAAGCCGATGACAATGCAAACATCACCATTACGCCTTGCTATGGCTCACAAGTGATTTTCTCTGCCAACGTTTTCTTGTTAGTATTGTTGGGATTTGTTCCCACATTATTGATTTAAGGAAAAAGTATGATGAAAATTGGTTTAGTTTCTGTCAGTGATCGCGCAAGTGCCGGCATCTATCAAGATGAGGGATTGCCAGCTTTAAAAGCGTGGTTAGAAAAAGCGGTGACGACGCCAATGACGTTTGTGGAGGCATTGATCGCCGATACACAAGCAGAGATTGAAGCCACATTAAAGCGTTTGGTGGATGATGAAGGGTGTTCGCTTGTGTTGACCACAGGCGGCACCGGTCCTGCCATTCGTGATGTGACGCCTGAGGCAACCTTAGCAGTTGCTGATAAAGAGATGCCAGGTTTTGGTGAGCAGATGCGTCAAATCAGCCTGTATTATGTGCCAACGGCGATTTTATCGCGCCAAGTGGCGGTGATTCGTGGGCAAAGTTTGATTGTCAATTTGCCAGGTCGCCCAAAAGCGATTGCTGAAACATTAGGCGGCGTGCGCGGTGAAAACAATGAAGTGATCGTCCATGGGATTTTCTCAGCGATTCCTTACTGTTTAGATTTGATCGGCGCACCTTTTATGGAGACAGATCCTGCACAGTGTCAGGCATTTCGCCCAAAGAAAAAATAGGCGATTTTGCAAAGATGAATGCTTCCTTCGGGAAGCATTTTTTATGGGTGAAATAAATTCGTGTTTCCTCAGAGCAATTCATGGCTGGTTGTACTACAATATCGCCCTTGCTTCATTTTCTGTGGATAGGATTGTATATGGACATCGCCATTGTTTTCGCGCCGAAGTTTTCGGAGTTAGCCAACCATTTCTCTGCGGTGGCGCAGCAGCATGATCTATATGATACTGTGTTGCAAAATCAAGCGGTGAGCATGACGCATGGTGAATGGACCTTTGTCTGTATGCCCGTTGATCACTGCTTTGAGGAGAATTTTGCCCGCAGATTAAAAAAATTATCAACAGGGCACAAACTCTACTTTTTTGCCGTCAATGATGAGGCCGAAGGTTTATGGTTTGAGCATTATGACAATGGGGAGCTGACGCGCCAATGGATCGAGGCAGAGCAACAAGTGGCCGGCAACATGGGCCATTATTTGCCCGAAGAGCAGCGTTTAGGCTTCCCGTTTGTGGATGAATCCTATGAAGATGTCGGCGAAGAGATGCTCTATGAGCTCATTTATGAAATCACGGATTTTGACATCACTGAAACGTTTTAGTCATTATGAATTTGCTTGATCAAGATTGTTTTATCCTATTGGAAAACACCAAAACAGCCGGCGAAGATGCATGGCTGTTTCATTCACCGGCAGCAGAAGTGATTTGCCGCGATGGTCATCAATTATCTGAGGCATTTCAAACCCTTGATGCGCTTCGTCAAAGTGGCCATTATGTGGCCGGTTATGTGAGTTATGAAGCCGGTTACTATACGGTGGATCGCCAAACATTTGATCATTGCACCGCTCGCAACGATGATATTTTGCTGCACATGTATGCCTTTAAAACGGCAGAACGCATTTCGCAAGATCAGGTGCAACGTTATTTTGATGCGCTCGAATGTGGTTCAGCAGAAGTTGAAGGGCTGACTTTTGCATTGAGTGAAGATGAATATGCCCAAAAATTTGATGTGATCCAGCAAAACATTACCGATGGCAATACGTATCAAATCAATTTTACGACGCATTATGATTTTTTGCTTAAAGGTCATCCATTTGCCCTGTATCAAGCGTTGCGTCAGCGCCAAAAAGTTGAATATGGCGCGCTCCTTAAATTCCCAGAATCGACGATTTTATCCATTTCGCCTGAGCTTTTTTTCCGTAAAAAAGGGCAATGGATTGAATCAAAGCCCATGAAAGGCACGTTTGCCCGCGGGCAGAATGAGGCGGAAGATCAAGCCATTTTGCAGCACATGCGAGCGGATGAAAAAACATTGTCAGAAAATGTGATGATCGTGGATCTGATTCGCAATGACATGAGCCGCATTACAGTGCCGGGGACAGTTTCCGTCAATCGTTTGTTTGAGATTCAAAGTTATGAAACTGTGCATCAAATGATTTCCACGGTGACAGGGCGCGTGCCCACCGACATCAGCATGAGGGAGATTTTCACCAATTTATTCCCCTGTGGCTCCATTACAGGTGCACCGAAAATCCGCACGATGGAGATCATCGAACAGATTGAAGATGCACTGCGCGGCGTATATACGGGCGCGATTGGTTATATGACGCCGGACAATGACATGTGTTTTAATGTGCCCATTCGCACATGTGTGATCAATGAAGATGGGCAAGCCCGCTTAGGTGTCGGCGGTGGCATCATTGCTGATTCAGTGTGCACGGAAGAGTATCAAGAGTGTTTATTAAAGGCGCGCTTTTTAACGGGCATGACGGCAAATGTTCAGCTCATTGAGTCCATGCGCTTGATGCATCAAACAGCAAGTATTGCGCGGTTAGATGCGCATTTAATGCGCTTAACCCATTCAATGGCAGCGCTTGGATTTAAGGCTCAACTTGCTAGCATTCAAGCCGCGCTTGATGAATTGGTAACGCAGCCCTTTACAGAAGATCAGAAAATTCGTTTGGTGGTGGATCAACAAGGCAATTTTGAATTGACACATGCTCCCATCATCCATCATTCATCGCCGCTTGAAATCATCATCAGTGATGTCAAAGTGGATTCAAAGCATCCGCTTTTCCCCCATAAAACCACAGAACGTACTTTATATCACAAAGCATATGAAGCCGCGAAGCAGCATGATTGCTATGATGCATTATTGCTCAATGAGCGCGGGGAAATCACCGAAGGCTCGTTTCATAATGTCTTCATTGAAAAAAATGGACATTGGTATACGCCGCCTTTAACCACTGGCATTGTCAATGGCGTGATGCGTCAAGCATGGCTTCAGACACTGGGCAATGTATGCACGGAAAAACTGCTGTATCCCCAAGACATTCAAATGGCAGATCGCATTGTGCTAACGAACTCTGTGCGCGGCTGTGTGGATGTGAGATTAAAGGCATTGGCATGATCTGTTTAATCGATAATTATGACTCTTTCACGTACAACATTGTGGCGTATTTGCAGCAATTGGGGCATCCGCCGATTGTTTATAAAAATGATCAGATCACCATTGAGCAATTAGAACAATTGCCAATCGATGCGTTTATTTTATCTCCAGGTCCGGGAACGCCGCAGGATTCAGGCATTACACTTGAATTGATTCGCCAATTTGCAGGACGCATCCCAATTTTAGGCATTTGCCTTGGTCACGAGTGCATTGCCGAAGTCTATGGCGGCAAGATTGTGCATGCTGAGCGTGTGATGCATGGCAAAACATCATTGATTGATCACGATGGCATGGGCGTTTTCAGCGGCGTGCCCAATCCCATTAAAGTGGCGCGTTATCACTCATTGATTGTGGATGATGCCGCATTGCCCGATTGTTTAGAGGTGAGTGCATCTTACACAACGGCACAGGACAAGCGTGAAATCATGGGCGTTCGCCATAAACTTTATGATGTCGAAGGCGTGCAATTTCACCCTGAATCCATTTTGACGGATTATGGTCACTTAATGCTGGCGAACTTTTTGCGTCGGCGTGGATGTGTGCGCTGACAATAGTGAATTACGTTTCATGCAGCGCCTCATAAATCACTTTGGCTAAATGATTGCTGATCCCCGGCACTGTAGCAATGTCCTCAATTGTGGCATTTTTTAGGGCAGAGAGCCCGCCAAAATGGCTGAGCAACGTGGCGCGTCGCTGCGGGCCAATGCCCTTAATGTCTTCTAGGACAGAACGCCGGCGCAGTTTATCGCGCTGTGAGCGATGCCCTTCAATGGCAAAGCGATGCGCTTCATCACGAATTTGAGTAATAAGATGAAAGGCAGCACTGGTGCTTTCAATGTCAATGGGCGTGTCATCACCAGCTTTCCACAGTGTTTCTAAGCCAACCTTTCTGCCTTCACCTTTGGCAACGCCAATTAAAAGTACCGAATCAATGCCAAGCTCACGCATCACATCAATGCCCACTTGCAGTTGGTTTTTACCGCCATCGATGAGCAAAATGTCTGGCAATGGATTGTCCTCAGTGTGGCTAAAGCGGCGCGTGATGGCTTGGCGCATCGCAGCGTAATCATCGCCCCCTGTGATGCCTTCAATGTTAAAACGGCGATAGAATTTTTTCGTCACTCCCTCTTTGGTGTACACAACATCTGAGGCGACGGTTTTTTCACCAAAACTGTGGGATATGTCAAAGCATTCGATGCGCTCAATCTCTGGCAAATGCAGTAAATCGGCCAATTCTTGTAAACGATGGTGAATGTTACTTGCACCCGCTAATTTAATCTCAATGGCTTGTACGGCATTTTTATGGGCCAGATCGAGCCAGCGGGCGCGCTGTCCTTTGACGTTGTGGGCAATGATAATTTTACGGCCGCTCAATTCACTCAAATGGCTTTCAAGCCATGCGCTGTGCTCGGGCGCCAATGCATGATTGAGGATGATGTGGCTTGGCGGTAAACGTGCGGCATCATAATATTGTTCAATAAAACTTTGTAAAATCTCAACCGCTTCTGTATTGCTCGGCACTTTAGGAAAATAAGCCCGCGCGCCCAACACGCGCCCATCACGAATGGTGAGCACTTCCACTGCATGAAGCCCGCCTTTGTCTGCGTGGGCAATCAAATCGAGAGACGCGCTGCCTTGCTCAATGTCATTGGTGGATTGCACCGCTTGCAGTGCTTTGATTTGATCACGAATCACGGCAGCGGCTTCAAATTTTAAATCTGCCACGCATTGTTGCATGCGGCTGACCAATTCGCTGATTAATGTTTGGGCGTTGCCCTCTAAAAAGAGCACGGCATTGTGCACATCTTTTTGATATTGCTCGGGTGTGATTTTATTGACGCATGGCGCGCTGCATCGTTTGATTTGATATTGCAGGCACGGGCGCGTTCTGTGTTTAAAGACAGAATCCTCACATTGGCGAATCAAAAAGAGTTTTTTCATTAAATCTAATGTGTCGCGCACCACAGAAGAGGAAGGATAAGGACCAAAATAGCACCCTTTATGTTTTTTGCTGCCACGGTAATAGGCTAAGCGCGGATATTGTCCAAGGGAGAGATAAATATAAGGGTAACTTTTATCATCAATCAGGCTCACGTTATACCGTGGGCGATGCTTTTTGATGAGGTTACTTTCTAAGCGCAGCGCATCATTTTCACTGTTGGTGATGGTGACTTCGATGCTCGCAATGTGACTGACGAGCGCTAGGGTCTTTGTGGACAAGCCGGACGCTCGAAAGTAACTGGATAAGCGGTTTTTTAAATTTTTGGCTTTACCCACATAGATGATCACATCGCTGGCATCTCGCATGATGTAGATGCCAGGCTTTGTGGGAACAGTTTTTAAAAATGCCGCCGCATCAAACATGATTACGGTAAAACTTTTTGTAACCAGATTTCAAGTAACGCACAATGCCACAATTTAGAGCCTTGAATGCGCGTAAAGTTCTCTTTCGCCTCAGGATGATCTAATAAACGCTGAACATATTCAGGATTGAAAATGCCGCGCTCAATCGCCGCTGAGCTTGTCAAAGCATCGCGCATCATGTCATAAAATTCGCCGCGCACATATTTAAGCGCCGGCATTGGGAAATAGGCTTTTGGGCGATCAATGATGCTGTCTGGCACTTTACCGCGGGCAATCTCTTTTAAAATGCCCTTGCCGCCTTGCATCAATTTGTAATGATCTGGCATGCTAGCGGCCAATTCCACCAATTCATGATCTAAAAATGGTACGCGCGCTTCTAAACCATGTGCCATGGTCATGTTATCGACGCGTTTAACAGGATCATCCACGATGAGCGTTGTGGTGTCAAAGCGGAACACTTGATCTAAATAACTGGAAGCAAATGGCTTGGTCAATTGATCGCGCACATATTCACCCACGATGTCATCCATTTGGAATTTCGGGGCAAAAGTGTTGCAAAGCTCAGGATAATCGCGGTCAAAATAGAATTGGCTAAAGCGCAACAATGGATCGCGCTCTTCGCTGTGTGCCATTTGTGGATACCAGAAATAACCACCAAAGACTTCATCGGCACCTTGGCCGCTTTGCACCACGCGCACATGTTGCGACACTTTTTCAGACAACAAATAAAAGCCAATGGCATCTTGCCCAAAGAGCGGCTCGGACATCTGCGCCACAGCTTCCGGTAAGCGCGTTAAGGCTTGGCCATTTTCGATCAAATATTTGTAGTGATCTGTTTGATAGCGTGCCACCACTTGATCAGAGAATTCAAATTCAGAACCTTTCTCTTCTGGCTGATCTTCAAAGCCGATGGAGAAGGTGGGTAAATTTTTCACGCCTTCTTCATGGGCAAGGGCAACGATTAACGAGGAATCTAAACCGCCTGACAATAAAACGCCCACATCCACATCTGCTGCCAACAAACGGCGGCGCACAGCAGTGCGAAGTTTTTCTTCAATGGCATCTTTCCAATCGCGATCATCCCAATCTTTGTGCTGATTCTCTGCATTGAGTGACCAATATTGAAACTCTTCAATTTTGCCGGTTAAATCCACCCATAAATAATGCGCTGGTTTTAGTTTATGAATGCCTTTAAAAATGGTGTAAGGCGCCGGAACCACCGCATGCAATGTGTACATGTATTGCAACGCAATCGGGTTGATGTCTGTATCCACCAATTGAGAGGCCAATAAGCTTTGTGTGTTAGAGGCAAAAAGGAAGTTCTTTTGATCATGCGAGAAATACAAAGGTTTGATGCCAATGCGATCGCGTGCCACAAAGAGCTTTTGAATGCGCGCATCCCAAATGGCAAAGGCAAACATGCCCACCAAATGGGTTAAACATTGCTCGCCCCATTCGATGTAGGATTTTAACAACACTTCTGTATCGCTTTCTGTGGTGAATGTGTGGCCTTTGTCTTTTAAAACACTGCGCAATTCACGATAATTATAGATGGTGCCGTTAAACACAATGATGCAGCCGGTGGTTGCATCTTTCAAAGGTTGATCCGCGCGAGCTTTCACATCGATGATGCCAAGGCGACGATGGGCAAAGCCTAATGGACCTTCACATATAATGTGTCCGCCATCGGGACCACGGCGGCGCAACGGCTCGCTCATTTTTTCAAGAAGCGCCGCTTCAGGTCGTTGATGGGTGAAGCTTAAAATGCCTGCAATTCCGCACATAGAATATTCTCCTTAAAACATGAAGCTTTCGCCACAACCACATTCGCTTTTCGCATCAGGGTTGCTGAATTTAAAACTGCGATTGAGCCCTTCTTGTACATAATCAAGCGTAACATTTTGAATGTAAGGTTCATTCGCTTGATCCGTCACGATGGTGACAGGGGTTTCTGTAATGATGAGTTTGCCTTCAATATCATCACACAATTCAATGAAATAGCGATAGCCCGAACAGCCAGATTTGCGGATGGCAATGTTGATGTACTTTTCCGCTGCGGCGGCTAATTGCGCGTCTAATTGTTTAAATGCTGAATCTGTGACTGAAAACATAGAGAACTCCTGATAATGACTGATTGAAGTATAGCACTCGCTAATCCGTATCATTTTAGTACTTTTAAAGGGGAGTGCAAATGAGATGTTACTCAAAGCGCTTACGATGTTTTAAATGCTTTATGTCAAAGTGGGCTTCGTTGTCTTTGTTTAAGCTTGCGGCGCGTAATGGCGGCATTTGCGCATGGGCATAGAGAATTTCGATCTCAATGTCATAAATGCCATCAGTTTTTGCTTTGTCCATATGTTTTGCCCAAGCTTCATACCAAGCGCGCGTGCGTAGGCCTTTCATCAACGGATTGGCAACGCGGCCACCCGCAACGCGTAGGTCTTTGAGCATCGCATCGAGCCGATTGTATTGCAGCGTGATTTTCTCCACATGCACAATCACATCAATGAACCCTTGTGAATGCAGATAATCCCCAAGGCGCTTGATGTCAGGATAATCATTAAATTCAGGGCCATCTGGCATAATGCAGTTTGCAAAGCTCTCAAGCCCCGCGGTGCTCATGAAGATTTTACCATTGGGATTTAAATGATCCTTCATTGTCGCAATCGCCGTTTCGATGTTTGGGGCATCTTGTAAAAATAGATTGCTGATCACAAGATCCGCGCGAAGGGGCAATTGTGCGCCATAATCGAGCACATCAAATGCAGCATCTTGATAAGTTGCCTGACAACAATTTTTAAGAGCATCGTCGATGTGCCCCATTTCAAGAATTTGCGTGGGTTTAAAATTTGGGTTTTCTGCCAAATATGAGAGCATGCGCTCTGCAATTTCATGGTGCAAAAAGAGGTGCTCAGCTAAGCAGTCAGGATTTTTGTGCAATAATGCACGAGGAATTGAAACGGACATACGATATAATAACACCCTATATCTGTGGAAATAAAAGGCTTATTATGACACAAACAATCGCGGTTTATCCGGGAACCTTTGATCCCATCACCAATGGGCACATCGACATTGCCAAACGCGCTGCGCGTATTTTTGACAAAGTGATTGTGGCCGTGGCGAGCGAGGTTTCACCTTCTAAGCGTCCGCTGTTTTCAGTGGAAGAGCGCATTGAGATGGCGCGTCAAATCTTTGAAGATTGTCCGAACATAGAGGTGCAAGGCTTTCATTCATTACTGGTTCATTATATGCAGGCTGTGAAGGCCGATGTGATCATTCGTGGTTTACGTGCCGTGTCAGATTTTGAATATGAATTTCAAATGGCGAGCTTAAATCGCTGCTTGCGCCCTGAAGTGGAAACACTGTTTTTAACGCCATCAGAAAAATACTCTTTCATCTCTTCTACCATGATCAAAGAGGCTTATCGCTTAAAAGGCGAAGTGAGTGACTTTATCCATCCATTAGTAGAAGCAGAATTGCATCGTAAATTGCGTGGGTCCGAATGACGTGTGATGATCTCGCTTTCATACAAGCGTTGAAAGAAAAGGCCGAAGCCCTTGGTTTTACGCACATCAGCAGTCAAACACCTAAGCCCTTAACGGAAGTCAAAGCGTATTATGAGGCATGGCTGGCCAAAGGTTATCATGGCGGCATGGATTATTTATCCAAACATGGGGATTTGCGCTTTAATCCGATGGCGTTGATGGAGCATACAAAAAGCATTTTAACGGTACGTTTGCCGTATTATCATAACAATGATGAAGCGATGGCAACCCTCAAAGAGGATCAACGCGCCTACATTGCCCGTTATGCATTAGGGCGAGATTATCACAATGTGATTCGTAAACGATTAACCCAACTTGGGCAATGGATTGCAGAGCAATTTCCCGATGAAACGGTTACATTTCGTGCTTTTACGGACAGCGCCCCTATTTTAGAGCGTGAGCTTGCTGAGCGCTCCGGCCTTGGTTTTAGTGGTAAAAATACGTTGATCATTGATCGCGAGAAAGGCTCATACTTTTTCTTGGGTGAGCTGTTTATTTCGCTGCCCATCGTGATTCCAAGCACCGTTGTGGATAAGCATTGCGGGCGCTGCACCAAATGCATTCAAAAGTGCCCGACGGGCGCCATTGTTTCCCCTTATGAAGTGGATGCGCGCCGCTGCATCTCTTATTTGACCATTGAGCACTTTGGGGCGATTGATGAAGAGCTTCGCCCAATGATGGGCAATCGCATCTTTGGCTGTGATGATTGCCAGCTCTTTTGCCCATGGAATCGCTTTGCCAATCATGAAATTGTCGATGACTTTAAACCTCGCCATTCGCTCAATGACATTGCGCTCCTTGATTTATTGCGTTGGAGTGAAAACACCTTTTTAAAGAAAACAGAAGGGATGCCCATTCGCCGCATCGGGCACGCTCGATTCATTCGTAACATTACCGTTGCCCTTGGCAATGCCAATTATGATCCAAGGATTGTAGCGGCACTTGAGGCATTGGAATCGGATGAAGCATTTGTGCGTGAACACATCGATTGGGCGCTCAAACAACAATACAATAAAAAAGGGCATTAAAGCCCTTTTTACATTACAGCATCTCAGGAAAGAGGGTTTGTGTTGATATGCCAAGCTTATCAAGCTCGCGGATGATGTGAGGCTTGGCCGCTTGATCCACAATGATTTCAATGGGGGCATTAGTCAAACTGTCATGGGCAAGGCGATCGGCATTGTTTTGCTGATCATTGACAAAGACAAAGGTGCCACGTGCAGTTAATTGCAAGGCGGAATCAGCATGGATATCGCCTTTGGTCACGGCATGATGCGGCACATGGTACACCAAAATTTCACCATCATTTGGGCCATAATCAATGCACGCAAAGTAGAGCGCAATGAGAGGATTGCGGGCAATGTCAAGGGCGGCAAGATCAGCACAGTTTTCCACATCACTTGGGCTACTTAAGCCCAAATAATAGAGGGCGTGATCATCATCTTTGACAATTTGTTGGATGATGCGCACTAAATCTAAGGGCGAACCAATAATATACGGTTGGTGGTCGATCTTAATCATTTGATTTTCCTTGATGATGTTAGGCCATGCGACTGATGGTGGCTCTGAATCGTTGGTGGGCGAAATAAAAGAACACACTGCCAATCAGCAATAGCATTAAAAATTGTGGCCAGACAATCGCCATCGAAGCATCTTTAAATAAGATGGCTTTGCTCAATTCAATAAAATGTGTGGTCGGTGCAATCACCATAATGTTTTGAATGGCTTCTGGCATGCTTTCGCGCGGCGTCATTCCGCCAGAGAGCATTTGCAGCGGCACCAACACAAGGAGCATGAGCATACCAAATTGTGGCATGTTGCGTGCGACTGTGGCTAAATAAATGCCAATGGCGCTCATGGCAAAAAGATGGAGCACAGAACCCAATAAAAAGAGCGGAATCGATCCAATGATGGGCACATTGAGCACCCCTTGCACGATGAAAATGAGGGATAAGGTTGCAGAAATCAGGACCACCATGCCCATTGACCAAATTTTCGAGAGCATGATCTCAAAAGGCGTCAGCGGCATGACCAAGAGATGTTCAACCGTACCTTTTTCGCGCTCACGAATGAGGGCAGCACCCGTTAAAATGATGGCAAGCAAAGTGATGAGGTTAATGATCTCAATCAGCGCCCCAAACCATGATGCAGTCAAATTTGGGTTAAAGCGCATGCGCTCTTCAATCATCACGGGATATTCTGCCGGCTGACGTACGCGGTCTAAATATTCTGTCACTTCACCATTGATGATTTGATTGACGATCATATTGCCCGTAAAGGCTTGGGACATGCGTGTGGCATCAATATTGAGCTGAATAGAAGGCTGTTTGCCAGCGAGCACATCGCGCTGAAAATAGGGTGGAATGTTCACCACAAAGGTGTAATCGCCTTTATCTAGCCCGCGATCCATCTCACTTAAAGAGATGTTGTAAGGCGTGATGAATTGCGGTGGATAAAATGCCGTTTTGATGCGGTTTGATAACGTGGAGCGATCCTCATCCACAAACACAATGGTGGCATTTTTAAGGCCATCAGGCATTGCAGTTGCGGCGGTATACACGGAAACCGTAAAGGTAAATGCGATCAAAATTAATAAGATCGGATCACGAATGAGGCTCCACAATTCTTTGACGCCTAAACGATAAATGTTGGAAATTTTTCGTGCAATCATATCAACGCTCCTGTTTTTTAAGCAGCAACACGCTCGCGAGAATGATGACCGGAGCGGCAATGACGAGCACCATCAACTCATGGCCAAGCGCATTGATGTGCAGTGCTTTACTGAACACGCCGCGAGTTGCGGTGAGCATGTGCGCCGTCGGATAGATGTTGCCCATGATATTGCCAAAAGTGCTCAACGATGACACAGGATTAATGAGCCCTGAGAATTGAATCGCCGGAATCAATGTGCCAATCACTGTAAAGAAAATGGCGCCAATCTGACTTTTCGTAAGGGTTGAGGCAAACAGCCCAAAACCTGTGGAAAAGATGCAGAATAAAAAGGTCACAAAGGTAAGGGCCAGCAAACTGCCTTTGAGCGGCACACCAAAGAAATAGATGGCCAAAATCACCATCAGACAATAGTTGAGCATGGAAATGGCAATGTACGGTAGCTGTTTACCCAATAAAAATTCAAGCTTGGTGACAGGCGTCACATAGAGATTAATGATCGAGCCCATCTCTTTTTCACGCACCACAGAAAGGGCTGTGAGCATTGAGGGAATGAGCAGCAGTAAAATCGGAATCACGGCAGGAACAATCGCTTGAATGCTCTTGATGTCTGGATTATAGCGATAACGCATCTCCACATTAAAATCGGGCTGAATGTCGATGCCATATTCATATTTCGCAGTATTGATGAGCCAACCTTGATGTAGGCCTTGCACATAACCGCGGATGGTTTCCGCGCGTTTTGGCATCGCGCCATCGACCCAAATGCCAATGGATACGGGCAAGCCTTTGGCCACATCGCGGGCAAAGTTACCGGGAATTTCGATGGCTAAAGCTATGTCGCCGCTTTGCATGCGCGCATCCAATTCTTCATAGCTGTGAATGGGTGCTTTTTCTGTAAAGTAGCGCGAACCTTCGATGTTGCTGATGTAATTGTTGCTCAAAGTGGTTTGATCGCGGTCAAACACAGCATACGGGAGATTTTCCACATCGAGCGTGATGCCAAAGCCAATGGCGATCATCAAAATCATGGAGCCAAGCAGGGCAAGGGTTGCACGGATCGGATCGCGTTTGAGCTCTAATGCTTCTCGCCATGTGTAACTGAGCATGCGTTGAATGCTAAAACGTTTTTGAGGTTCAGCAGGTAAGTTCTCGTCTTGCACAAGGGGTTTATTGGATTCGCTGTTATCAGTACCTGCGCCTGCATCAATCAGATATTTAATGAAGGCTTCTTCCAATGTTTGGGTGCCTTGTTTTTTAATGAGATTTTTGGGTGTGTCGCTGTCAAGCACTTTGCCCGCATGCATCATGGACATGCGATCACAGCGCAATGCTTCATTCATAAAATGGGTGGAGATGAAAATGGTGACGCCATCATTGCGGGATAGATCAATGAGTAGGCGCCAGAAATTATCACGCGCCACGGGATCAACGCCGGAAGTGGGTTCATCTAAAATGAGCAATTCCGGTTGATGCACCATGGCAACGGCTAAAGATAAGCGCTGGCGCATGCCAAGGGGAATGTCATCGGGAAGCGCATGGCGCACAGATTCAAGATCAAAGCGTTTGACCATCGCCTCAACGCGCGCGGGAATCTCAGCTTCTGGCACATGAAAGAGGCGGGCATGCAGCTCTAAGTTTTGCAGCACCGTCAACTCGCTGTATAAAGAGAAGGCTTGGGACATGTAACCGACGCGTCTTCGGGTGTCTAAATCTTCAGGGTCCACTTCTTTGCCAAAGAGCCAAGCTTTGCCTTCTGTGGCGGGTAGTAAACCTGTCAGCATTTTCATGGTGGTGGATTTACCGCAACCATTGGAGCCTAAAAAGCCAAAAATCTCCCCTTTGTGGATCTCAAAATTCACATGATCCACCGCCGTAAAATCCCCAAAGCGCATGGTTAAATCTTTGGCTTTGATGGCAACGGGCGCACTTTCATCAATCTTCAGAGGCGGCACCACAACGGCTTCATAGTTTTCGCGTTTTGCTTCTGGCAATAGCTGAATGAAGGCAGTTTCAAGATCATCGCTGTTGGTTTTTGTGAGTAGCTCTGTGGGTGAACCAGTATCTAAAATTTTGCCATCATCCATGGCAATCAGCCAATCAAAGCGCTGGGCTTCATCCATGTATGCGGTGGCGACAATGACGCTCATCTGTGGGCGCTCTAAACGGATGCGATCGATCAAATCCCAAAATTGTGCGCGGGCCAAAGGATCAACGCCTGTTGTGGGTTCATCTAAAATGAGTAGATCAGGATCATGAATCAGTGCGCAACATAAGCCAAGTTTTTGCTTCATCCCGCCTGAGAGCTTACCGGCAGGGCGCGTTAAGAAGGGATATAAGCCGGTGCTTTTGGTCAAATCATCAATGCGTTCACGGCGCTCTTTGGCATTGTGCCCAAAGAGACGGCCAAAGAATTGTAGATTCTCTTCCACAGACAATGTGGGATAAAGATTTTTCCCCAAGCCTTGCGGCATGTAAGCAATGCGCGGGCCAATCTCATCGCGCACGGTTTTATCACGCATGTTGCCGCCTAAAACCATCACTTCGCCCGTTTGAATGGTACGCGCACCAGAAATCAGAGACAACAAGCTCGATTTGCCGACGCCATCTGGGCCAATGAGCCCAATGATGATGTTGCTTGGAATCTCTATGGATAAATGGTCAAGGGCGACAATTTGTCCATATTTGAGTGTGAGATCACTCACCGAAACCACAGATGGATGAGCCATGTTGTCTCCTTATCAAGTTTAGAATAGATGGATGTTCAAGGCTTCAGGCCAAGGTTGATCATCATTTAACTTGATGTACGCTTTACCTGTCACACCGGTTTTGATGTATTTTTGATATTTTTGCAATAATTCAGGATCAAAAGTGGCTTTCACGCGGTACATGAGTTTTTCGCGCTCATCATCGGTTTGAACCGTTTTTGGGGTAAATTGGGCTTCTGCAGAAATAAAGGTGATGTGTGCAGGTAAGACATATTCAGGCACAGAATCTAACACAATGCGCACTTCTGTCCCATCTTGATCACCGGCCACAAGTGGCATGATGGCTTTGGTGGGTAAAAAGAAGGTCATGTTCACTTTAGAAAGGTCCAATAAATTGAGCACTTTGCCGCCTGCCGGTAAAACTTCACCCGGTTCTGCAATGCGATATTGAATGCGCCCAAACACAGGGGCGATTAATTTGGCATCTTTAATGTCCGCTTCAATGCGATCAATGGTGGCTTGCGCCGCTTTGATTTGCGATTCTGTGGCCACATATTGTGCTTTGGCCGCTTCAATGGCAGATTGAGCCGCTTGTACTTTGGCATCTGCGGTGTCAATTTCTGATTGTAAAACTTTGGTGTACGCTTCTTGATCGTCTAAATCTTGCTCCGTTGTGGCGCCTTTGGCCGTCAAGGTTTTGATGCGTTTTAATTTGCGTTCAGCAGCATACAATTGGCTTTGTTTGGCAGAAACAGCCGCTTGTGCAGCCGCTTTGTCGCTCTCTCTTGCCGCAATGATGGCTTTAGCGCTGTTTGATTGATGAATCGCTTGTTGATGATGGGCTTTGGCTTCATTGAGCTGTGCTTCTAATGAATCTAGCTGCATGATGGCAACGACTTCGCCTTTTTCTACATAATCGCCTTCATCAGCTAAAATGGTGGCGATGCGGCCTGGTAATTTTGTAGAGATGTCGAGCGGCGTCACTTCAATGCGCCCATTGCTGACCACAATGCCTTCTAAATCATCGCGAGAAAAATACCAATATGTTGCCGCGAGAATCACGATTGCAACAATGATGCCAAAGATGGCTTTAGGACTAAAAGATGAACGCATAAAACGCCTCCGTGTGTATTGATTTTTATATGATAATTTTTGAATCTTTAACACTATAAACGTATCATTTTTTGCGCAAAATAGCCATGATTGACCATTAAAATCTATGCATGGGCGCTGCAATTGACGCGATCGGATGGAAAACAAGCGTTTTTAGAATGAATAGGGTAAAATGTGGACTGTTTTATTTTAAGTAAGGAAAGCAAATCATATGGCGCAGTTTATCTATACGATGAATCGTGTAAGCAAAATTGTCCCACCGAAGAGAGAAATTTTAAAAAATATTTCTTTATCTTTCTTCCCGGGTGCAAAAATCGGTATTTTAGGTCTCAATGGTGCAGGTAAATCCACATTATTGAAGATCATGGCAGGTGTGGATAAAGAGTTCCAAGGTGAAGCGCGTCCACAAACGGGCATTAAAATTGGTTATTTGGCCCAAGAACCACAATTAGATGAAACCACAGACGTTCGCGGTAACTTAGAGCAAGCCCTTGGTCCCATCAAAGAAGCCTTGGCTGCGTTAGATCAAGTGTATGCTGCATATGCTGAACCCGATGCGGATTTTGATGCATTGGCTTCTAAACAAGCAGAGTTGGAATCTTTTTTAAGCACGGTGGATGGCCATGCGTTAGAACGCCAATTAGAAATTGCTGCCGATGCCCTTCGCTTGCCACCAATGGATGCCGATGTGACGGTTTTATCCGGTGGTGAAAAACGCCGTGTGGCTTTGTGTAAATTATTATTGTCAAAGCCTGACATGTTATTGCTCGATGAACCAACGAACCACTTAGATGCGGAATCTGTGGCATGGTTAGAGCGTTTCTTGCACGATTATCCGGGTACTGTTGTGGCGGTGACGCATGACCGTTACTTCTTAGACAACGTTGCTGGCTGGATTTTAGAGCTTGACCGCGGACATGGTATTCCATGGGAAGGCAACTACTCTAACTGGTTAGAGCAAAAGAATAAACGTTTAGAGACGGAACAAAAACAAGAAGAAGCTTTTGCAAAAACGTTGAAGCAAGAGCTTGAATGGGTTCGTCAAAATGCCAAAGGTCGTCAAGCGAAATCTAAAGCACGTATTCAGCGCTTTGAAGAGCTTGAAAGCCAAGAGTTCCAAAAACGTAATGAGACGATGGAAATTTATATTCCAGCCGGTCCTCGTTTGGGTGAATTGGTGATCGAAGCCACAGATGTTGCCAAAGCCTTTGGTGATAAATTGTTGTATGAAAACTTAAGTTTTAACTTGCCACGCGGTGGCATCGTGGGCGTGATTGGTCCAAATGGTGCGGGTAAATCCACACTCTTTAAATTAATGACCGGTCAATTGCAACCAGATGAAGGTACATTCCGCGTGGGTGATACTGTTAAATTGGCGTACGTGGATCAAAGCCGTGATACGTTAGATGGCAGCAAAACTGTATGGGAAGAGATCTCAGAAGGCCAAGACATCATTCGTGTGGGTACATATGAAATCCCATCTCGCGCATATTGTGGTCGTTTTAATTTCAAAGGTTCTGATCAACAAAAATTCATCAAGGATTTATCTGGTGGTGAACGCAACCGTGTGCATTTAGCCAAAGTATTGCGCTCTGGCGGCAACGTCATTCTCCTCGATGAACCGACGAATGACTTAGACGTTGAAACATTGCGTGCCCTTGAAGATGCCATCTTAGCCTTTGCAGGCTGTGTTGTGGTGATCTCGCATGACCGTTGGTTCCTAGATCGCGTGGCGTCACACATCTTGGCGTTTGAAGGTAACTCACACGTTGAATGGTTCCAAGGGAACTATGCAGATTATGAAGTGGATCGTAAACGTCGCTTAGGCATGGATGCGGATCAACCTCATCGTTTGAAATATAAACCAATTTCTCGTTAATTAATCCAGCTAATCTAAGGGAGATATCGAATGAAAGCTCATCCTGAGACTCATCATGTAGAGAATAGAGAAGTGATTGTCTGTTGTCCGCCAGAGAATGTAGATGTGTGGAATTTACATCCGCGCGTTTATTTGGCTTTGAATGCGGATGGTTCTGTCAGTTGTCCATATTGTGGCGACGTCTATACGATGGATGATGAACAGTGAAAGTTTTAGCCATTGATACCTCCACAGAAGCTTGTTCTGCTGCGCTTTACGTTGAAGGTGAATTGATTGAGCGCTACTTAGTGGCACCTCGTAAACACATTGAGTTGTTAAAACCCATGGTGGATGAGGTGATGAAAGAAGCAGAAGTTGACATCAAAGAGTTGACGGGACTTGCCTTTGGGGCGGGTCCTGGCAGCTTTGCGGGATTGCGTGTGGCTTGTGCCTTTATGCAAGGCATTGGTGCGGCGCTGGATTTACCGATCGTGCCGGTTTCTTCATTGATGGCCATGGCGCAGCAAGTGCTCGATACGCATCCTGATCGCACCGTGCTTGTGATGCTAGATGCCAAAATGAAGGAAGTGTATTGGGGTGTTTACCGTTTAGAGAATAAACAAGTGGTGACGGTGCTGCCTGAAGCGGTGACGCCAATTACAGACATTCCAAACTTCAGTGGTATTGTGGGTTTAGGCAACATCATTGGCGCAGGGAATGGCTGGGATGTGGCACCAAATTGGGTGGAAGCATTATCCCCTGAGTTGATTGAGAAAAATGTTTACCCACGCGCCGGCGAAGTGGCGCTGCTGGCCATTGAAGATTTAGAAAATGGCATGGGATTACATGCAGATCAAATCTCACCGAGTTATTTGCGTAACAACATCGCACTGACGGTGGAAGAGCAAAAAGCCCAGCGGGCACAAAAAGACGAGAAATAAATGAAAAACCTCATCCATGATGAGGTTTTTTTATGTCCTGCATTTTCACCGAATCATTTTTGTTGAATGGAAAATGTGATGGTAAAGATGTAATCATAGGCAATCGGTTGGCCATGTTGCATTGCCGGGCGATAATTGTATTTTTCCGCCGCTTTTTGCGCTGCATTGTCTAGGCGCGTAAATCCGCTACTGTGTTTGATGGAAACATGACTTGCTTTGCCAGAAGGCAGAACGTGGGCAATCAATGTGACGCGGCCTTGCTCTTTTCTGCGTAGGGATTGCTCCGGATATTTTGGGCGGCGATTGCCAAGGGCAGCGCCTTGATGAGAGGGCGGCGAAAACTGTGTACCATTGCCGCCACCATTGACTGTTTGTGTATTGCGCGTGCCTGTGCCGGTGGGTTTACCCATCGGTTTTGCATTGGGTTTTTTGACGGTTGGTTTTTTTGTAGATCGTACATTTTCTGCGGGCATTGCTTGCGATAATGGCGTGGAGATCTCGGGTTTTGGTGCGTCAATTTGTTGAATTTCTTTTAACTTTTGTGGCTTTTGTTCGACAGTAAAGGTATCATCTAGCGAGCTTTGCACTGCCAGAAGTTCCGGTGCCTGACTGTTGTCCTGGGGGAGGGCTGTATTATCAACAGATAAATCAGGCGCGGAGGCTTCTGGCAGCGTAAACCAAGCAACTTCAAGTGCAGTGCCCGCAAGTGGCACAGATGAGGAGACATGATCCTTGGCATTGAACCAATGCTGAATCACAAAATAATGTCCCCCCGCCACGATGGCAAGCACTGCAACATCTAACCATTTCATTGCAAATTAGAAATTCACATTCAAACGCAACCAAGCGCGGCGCCCTGGTTCATTGACGCGGAAATTTTGTGTTTGATACGTTAATGTGTCTTGTGCGCTGCGACTCACAAACTCTGAGTAGTTTTTATTAAAGACGTTATCAACACCTGCCAATAAAGTCACCTCTTTGCGGATTTTCCAACCTGCGTTTAAAGAGACCACGCCAAATCCTGCACTTGGCCCTGAGTCTTCACCAAAGATATTGCCTTGATTTTTGGCAAAGCGGTTTTGTGAATCCACTACGCGCCACACGGCACCTGCGCTGAATTGATCATTGCTCCAATTTAAACCTGTGGTCCATTCTAATGGGGCAATTTGTGCCAGGGCTTTGCCATCGGTTTTGTTTTTACCGTGGGTATAAGCAAGGCTGCTGCTTAATGTCCAGTTTGGTGCAAAGTTCCATTGAACTTGGGCTTCTGCGCCGTAGCGATCTGCGCTGATGTTGCGTGCATTGCCTTGATCAATCAAAATATAATCGCTGATGTGGCTGATGAATGCGGTGGTTGTGAAGGCTAGTTCATCGGTTTGATACAACACGCCAAAATCCAATTCATGGTTCGTTTCTTTAGATAACAGTGCACCATTGCCGCGGCTGCGTTCCCAGAAATCCGGCGCGCGCTGTGCCATGCCGTAACCTGCGTGCAATGTCCAGTCATTGATGGCGTGTTCATAGCGAATGAATGCCGAATCTAAGTTGTAACGCTGATTGTGTAAATTTGCAGGGAGTTTGGCGCCCATACCAAAATTGGGATTGTATTTTGCATCATTGCGATCATGACGGTAACCGGCCACCAATTTATTGTCATCATTGATGTACCAAGTGGTTTCAGCAAATACACCAATGTTTTTGAACTTTTGATTCAATTGATATGGCATGTTCTCGTAATTTTGCACCATGCCCAAGGCAGGCTTCATGTCAGTCGTGCGTAATTTATGACGATCGGCAAACCAATCCATGCCCACAACGGTGTGTGTATCACCGAACGCCAATTCTGCAAAGAGTTTTGCCGTTTGCGTGGTGCGAGCAGGATTGCTGACGGCATACATTTTCATGTTGTGTTTGCCTTTGCCAATCACTTCACGGAAGGAGTAGTTGTCCATCACATGGTCAATTTTATTGTGACTGTATTCAAACTGTACTTTTGTGAGCCATTCGGTGAGGTTTTCTTGTTTGACCTTCACTCTCCAGCTGTCGCGATCAAATTTGACGCCATCCATCCTGCGATCCGCATAATAAGTGTGGCCGCGGCTGCGATCATAGCCCAATTCAATCAATGTATTTTCCGTGGGTGTTAAGCCCAATTCTAGTGTTTGGCTCTCTCTTTTATATTTAGAGTGAACTTTATTGCCTGCGCCATCTTTATAGTTGTTTGATTTATTATAAGTGGCATTGGCATGCACCCAGCCCCATGTTGTGCCAATGATGGCATCGGCATAAGACTCGATGCGGTCAAATGATCCACCTAAGAGTGAGCCACTAAATTGTGTGGTCAATTCATCAAATTTACGATCATTGCGCACAAAGCGTGCCACGCCGGCAATGTTGCCTGGGCCATATAAAACGGTTTGTGGTCCTTTAATGAAAATCACTTCATCATAGGATTCTGGATAAATATAAGCTGTAGGCGGATCCATACGACCACCGCAGCCGCCAAGGATCATGTGATCATTGCTTAAAATGCGAAGACGTGAGCCACCTAAGCCACGAAACACAGGTTCGCCACCACCGCCACCTTTTCTGGCAATGCTCATGTTTGGAATGAGTTTTAATAATTCAGCACCATCTTGGGCAGGCACGGGCTGAATGGCTTCTTTTGGGTTGATCACTTGCACATTTGGTTGGTCAGAGATTTTTGCGATCACTTGAATGTCATCGAGTGTTTGCACGGCCTCTGTTTGTTGTGTCTCTTGTGCGTAGGCGCCTTGTAAAAGAAGTGTGGCCACCGCCGTATATAATAGTGTTTGTTTCATATTGAACCATATCCAAAAAAATAATGATGAATGCCGTGTGACTACAAGTGTAACCACATGTCTACAACTGTAATCAATTGACTACATATGTAGATCATTGATTCTTATAATCAATGGCGAAGAATCATAGCAGGTTATTTGTTTAATAAAGTAAGTATGATTGTTATAAATGGATAAAAAGTGTTAAGAATTATCGTAAATGATGATGGGGAACCTGCTAGAACTCGCGCTTCCTCACCATAAAATTGCATCAAATAAAGGGGTGAATGGCAGGGCAGCGTGCTTTGATACAATTAATTTCAATTATTTTTATGCTTTATCTTATTGTTAAATATCATTTTTGTGAAATAGTTTAAAATTAATTGAAAAAGGGTGTTGACACATCTCTGAATTTATCTATAATGAGCACCTCTTCTGAACGAGGCGCTGCTGAAAAGCGGTGAGTTTGAAG
>NZ_NEFD01000004.1 GCF_002252155.1 Wohlfahrtiimonas sp. G9077 | reverse complement strand
TTTAAAATTGCCATGATTTGGCTATCAGTAAATTTAGATGTTTTCATTAAGAATCTCCTAACTTATTTAAATTAATATTAAGCGAAAATTCTACTTTTGAATCCTATTATTTTTAGGGGGGATTACCGCTTAAACTTTGCCTGCATGGTTTTAAAATATCGTTCTACAATAGGTTTTAAATCACCACGATAAGGCGGTGTATTTTCTATTCGAACTGAAAAATTCTTTTCCAAGGTCTCAATTTGATGTCCCAATAGCTCACCACGATCTGCAAGAATAGCATCAGGTAAACCTATACATGGCCAATTATCATCTGTGATGTTTATGCCATATTTGCTACAGTAACTTTGTTTATCTGATACCGCCATTTCTAAAGCCTGAATACTTGTAGCATAGGAAGGATTTTCAAATCCAATATAAAAACCTGCTACCATACGACTGAATACATCTGTAACAAAATAAATCACTGGACGACCTACAATGCTCTGTCTATCTGAATCAGATACCAGATAAATATCTGCAATTGTAGCGTCAATTTCATATCGTGAACCAGGGCCGAGAACTTGCATATTAACTGTTGACTTTAACTGCCTCACATCTTTGTTATAGCTAATCTTGTTATACCTAGCTTTAAGTTTCTGAACAGAAGTAAAATTCTTGCTATAAAAGTATTTAAATTGCCAGATGCTAGGAAAATCTTCTTCTTTAGCTTCGGAATTTAGAGAACGATACATTACCTTAAATTTTCGGTATGCATAAACAACGGGAAACTTCTTATCGTTTAATAGGTATTTATTGATGATGATAGAAAAAAGCCTTTCTATATCTTCGTTAATCACAGCAGTCATCCCTTTCTTATAAACTCTAGGCCTACCTAACTCTTTATTTTTGGCAATACGTTTCTTACCTTTTGCCCCAGAATTTTTATAATTTGGAAGTAGTGCATTAGGCACTTGGCCTCTTTGCCAGTACATTCTGATAAGACGGTAAAGTGTTTGATTTGTACACCCATCATTGCTTACAATATTATTAATTAATCGAGATCGTGTCTCTGGTTGATAATACAAAGCATCTGAAATAACAGGTTGTATTAGCTGAAAATTTTTATCTCTTTTAATTTGAGCAGTAGTACCTTCTTTTGGAGACTCTAATAATAAATAACTAAAGGGATCATCTATTAAATAACAGCTTCCATCTTCTATCAATTCAACTAAATTTCTTAAAGAGATTAATTCTGGTAGCGCTTTGGCTTTTTCGATGTCTATCCAAACTAGAGTATCTTCAGACAAGTATTTTAAAATTCTAAAATTTTTACCTTGGTTATTGTAAACATCATTGATTCGCAGCATATCTAAGCTCCTCAGATATCAACTCCCAATAATGAGAGTTACTTATTTGAATATCATTACATTTCAATTTTCTAAAATCTATACGAAGATCAAATGTAAAAAATCTCAACCCTAGTAGAGTTCTTAGCTCTTTTAGAGATTTACCTGCCTCATGGAAGTAAGCAGTATCTATGGTTTTACACAAATCAATAAATTTTTTATCTGGATATTTAGCAAGTTCATTAGCGTAAAAAATTAAATTACCTTGAGCATCAAAGGACCTGTCTTCTCTCACCTCTGGATAAAGCCATTTAATATTATTTTGAATAGCTTTCGGTATATCTTTTTCAGTAACTATCTGCCATGGAATACCTTTAGAATTCCAGTATCGACGTTCTATCTCTAATTTCTCTATGACTCGGGGTTTCTTTAGTTCATTTGCATATTTTGCCTGCAAAACAAGTTGACTAAATTTTTTATCAGAGCTAACAACATAAAAGTCTGATGTCATAACATGAACATTGCCTCCAATTGCAGGATGTTTTACCTGTATGTACTCTGCAATTTCAATAGTCTCATCAAATTTAAGAGGAAATTGCTCTCGGATATCTATAACTTTAGAATTCCACTCGAGAAATAAAAATATTGCTAATTCTAAATCTGACATCAAATGATGAGTACGTCTTGTTTTATGTCCAAAAACACGATGTGATCGGCCTGATGAAGATATATCAGAAATTTTTATCCAAGGTTTATAATCAGCTAGTTCACCTTGACCTCGACCTTCTTTAAGCCACTTTTCTTGATTCTTTGAGAGCATAAAAAAACCTCTTGCCATTATTACAATAAACAATAGCAAGAGGTATTCATTGCGTCAATAGAATGATACTTTATTACCTAAGATGATACTTTATTACTTAAGATGAAACTTTATTACTCGCTTACATTTATTACCTAGGATGTCTCTGAATTACTCAACCGTCACAGATTTAGCGAGATTACGAGGTTGATCCACGTCTGTACCCTTAATGCAGGCAACATGATAAGAGAATAATTGTAAAGCAATGGACACCAAAATGGGCGCACTCATTTCTGGCATTTCTGGCAACTCAATCTCATGGCCAAAGCCGATGGTTTGTGTCACAGAACGCTCTTTGAAAATATACAAACGACCATTGCGAGCATTGATTTCTTCAAGGTTGGCAATCATTTTATCCGTTAACGCATTTTTTGTCACAATGGCAATAACGGGCATATTTTTGTCCACCAACGCCAATGGACCATGCTTTAATTCACCGGCAGGATAACTCTCTGCATGAATGTAAGAGATCTCTTTTAACTTTAATGCGCCTTCCATGGCAATTGGATATAAAATCCCACGCGCCACAAATAACGCACTGGTGGACTCTGCAAACTCTGCACTGATTTTTTCAATCGTTTCATCCAGCGCCAACATCGATTCTGCATAAAATGGCAATGAAGTTAGCGCATCACTCATCGCATGATCTTTATGATGAGAAAATGCATCGGCAAGCATTAATAAAACCGTCAATTGAGTGGTGAAGGCCTTTGTGGATGCCACACCAATTTCGCGCCCAGCATGGGTTAAAATCGTCCAGTTTGACTCACGTGTAATGGCACTATCTGCACTGTTTGTGATGGCTAAATACCCTAAAAATGGCTTTTGCTTCGCCAATTTTAATGCTTCAATTGTATCTAATGTTTCCCCTGATTGAGAAATGGAGATAAAGAGTGTATTTTTCGGCGTCACACTTTGACGATAACGATATTCACTCGCCACTTCCACATGACAAGCAATCCCAATCGCTTCAAACCAATATTTGGCCACTAAACCCGCATGATAACTTGTCCCACAAGCGTTGATGTGCACCGCTTCAATCTGCTCGGCAATGTTCGCATCACAGCCTAAAAGCTGCGCTAAATCCACTTTGAGACGATTTTGCAATGTATCGCTAAGGGCTTTAGGTTGCTCATAAATCTCTTTGAGCATGTAATGCTTATACAAACCTTTATCAGCCGCATCGTCAGAAGCATACAATTGTTTAACTGCGCGCTCTACAAAGCGCCCCGCCTTATCTTTAATCACCAAAGCATCACGTTTTAATTTCACGCAATCAAAATCTTCTAAATAGATGAATTGATTCGTCACAGGCAACAAAGCAAAAGGATCAGAAGCAATGAAATACTCACCAATACCAATGCCCACCACAAGCGGCGTGCCTTTTTTGGCGGCAATGAGTTCATCTGGTACCGTTGAATCAATCACTGCAATGCTAAATGCCCCTTCTAACTGCTCAAGCGCCGCTTGCACAGATTCATACAAAGAGATGCCTTTTGCTCGATAATCATGAATCAAATGGGCAATCACTTCTGTATCGGTTTCAGAATCAAAGTGATAATGATCCACCAATGTGGCTTTTAATTCTTGATAATTTTCAATGATGCCATTGTGCACTACGGCAATGGTACCGCTGACATGCGGATGCGCATTGCGTTCATGGGGAATGCCATGTGTGGCCCAGCGCGTATGAGCAATGCCAAGAGATCCTTTGATGCCATGCTCAAACACTTTCGTTTCTAATGCCGCAACTTTACCTAAGCTGCGTTCACGAAAGAGCTCATCATGATCGATCAATGCGACCCCTGCTGAGTCATATCCACGATATTCTAATCGTTTCAAACCGGATAATAACACAGGGCAAATATTACGCTCTGCGATTGCGCCAACAATTCCACACATAGACTGTTCCTTTATTATTGTATTACTTACGTTTTTGCTTCAAATGCTTGCCCTTACTATTGACAAGCTTTTGTTTATCGGCTTGTACTTTAGTTTGCGCTTTTTCCACCGCATATGGATTGTCGCCCGAACGGAAGTCTAAACGCACAGGCGTGCCTTCTAGCTTCAATTGTGATAAATAGGTATTGGTTAAATAACGCACATAATCTGGCTTAACATGTGTAATGCGCGAACCATGAATCACGATGCGCGGTGGGTTTTTGCCTCCTTGATGCGCATAGCGCAATTTTGGTGCTAAACCTTGTACCACCGGCGGATGATGTTTATGCACCGCTGCTTCTAAGATGTTTGACAACTCATTGGTGGTGAATTTTTTCATGGCATTGTCAAAGGCTTTGATGGCCATTTTCAATACCTTATCCACATTCGAGCCATGCAAAGCTGAAATAAAGATCGGCTTTGTAAAGTCAATGAAGGCAAACTTACGCGTGAACTCTTGCTTGATCCATTCACGCTCATCATCGGGTAAATGATCCCATTTATTCACAGCAAGCACCAATGCACGCCCTGACTCTAGCACATTGCCAAGTAAACCTGCATCTTGATCCGATAAGCCTTCATGGGCATCAAACACAAACACCACAACGTTGGATTTTTGCATCGCCTCTAAGCTTTTGATAACACTGAATTTTTCAATTTTGTCATCAATGCGGCTGCGACGACGAATCCCCGCTGTATCGATTAAAATGAACTCACGCCCTTCTTTTTCAAACGGAATTTCAATCGCATCACGCGTTGTACCGGCCACATCACTGGCCAAAACGCGCTCTTCCCCTAAAATACGGTTAATGAGCGTCGATTTACCGGCATTTGGTCGACCTAAAACAGCCAAACGAATCGGACCTAAATCCTCTTCTTCATCTTCTTCGTCAAACGCATCATTGTCCGCCTCTTCTTCATAAGCCAACTCAGGATAACGATCAAACGTTGAGTGAACCAAATCTAAAATGCCGCGATTGTGCGCTGCTGAAATGGCGATCGGATCGCCCATGCCCAATGTATAAAATGGCGCAATGGCTAAATCTTCATCTTTACCTTCAGATTTATTGACCACGACGATCACAGGTTTGTTCGTGCGACGAATCATCGCTGCAATCTCTTCATCATAGCCCGTCACATCATTGCGACCATCTAAAATAAAGTAAATTAAATCTGCATCTTCCACCGCTTTCCACACTTGCCCGGCAATGAGGTTATCCATGTGATTGCTGTCATCACCAGATAAACCGCCTGTGTCGAGCACAATGTACGGTGACTCTTCAGCACCGACGCGCCCCATGCCATAACGACGGTCACGGGTTAAACCAGGCTGATCGGCCACAAGCGCATCACGCGTACGGGTCAATGCATTGTATAACGTAGATTTTCCGACATTCGGACGCCCTACAAGCGCAATAATTGGTAAGTCTTTCATAAATTAAATCGTAATACGGTAAACGTTACCGGAATGATCCTGGAAAATCACATCGTGGTTAAGCGTTAACACATCCGGCATGAAACCAGATTTTGCCACTTTTTTTGAGCTAAGGCGCTGACCTGTGTGTTTATCTAACACATGCACATAGCCTTCGTTGTCACCCACAACGATGCGATCATTAATCAATACAGGGTTTGTTAAGTGGCGGGCATACAATGCCTCACTTTTCCACTCTTCTTGCCCTGTTCTCTTCGATAATGCACCCACATTGCCATCATCATAAGCAACGTATAGTCGTGATGCATCCACCGCTAAACCTGCATAAGCGCCTGCGGCTTTGGTTGCCCAAAGTTTACGGCCATTGTTCAGAGCAACAGCACTCACACCAGAGCGCGCCACAGGAATATAAGCAATATTTTGGTCAATCACGGGCTCAGCATCGATGTCCACAATGCGTGCCATCGCTGTACCACCACGGGATTCACCCACTTTTTGACCCCAGACAACTGCGCCTGTGTCCACATTTAAATAGCCAATTAAGCCTAAATCTGTCGGCACCAAGAGATGTTTGCCCACCACAACAGGGGCAGCACCGCCACGCAACGCAATGTCTGGCACTTGAACCATATACGCCCAAGATGGCTCACCAGTTTGAGCATCAAAGCTTTCCACAGAACCGCCAATGGTGCGAATGATTACGCGGCCATCGGCCACCACAGGAGAAGTATTCGCAGCACCGTATAAATCAGCACTCCACACTTTTTTACCATCTTGTGCAGATAAAGCCACCAATTTTCCAGACTGCGTGCCCACAAAAACTAAATGGCCATTAGTCGCAGCGCCCGTGTATAAAGCATCCACTTTGGTGGACCAACGTTTTTGACCGCTGCTGCTGTCAATGGCTGACACAGAACCATTGGCATTGGCCACATAGATCACACCTTGGCCATCGGCTAAGGTAAAGCGCAAGCTCGTTTCTTGAGAATTGCCCAAGCCCGAGGCGCTCCACACAGTGCGCACCATTGAAGCATTAACAGACGCATCAATGGGCGTTGGCACCGGCGCATTGCTTTTGCCCACAAAAAATCCTGAACAACCGGTCATGGCGATGCTGGCCATCAATACTGCGGAAATTTTTAATTTATTCATTGTCAATCCTTCAATTTATCGGCTCAAGATCAGCATTAGGAGTTTGCGCCAAGCTGATTAATTTTTCGTTGAATGATGGGAGATTGTAAAAGCTCATACGCCTCTTGATAGACGGCTTTCGCATTGTCTAAATTTCCCTCTTTTACATACACATCGCCTTGTAAGGCTTTCACTAAACCTTTATAACTTTCTGTTTGAATGTTGCTCAATTCATTCAAAGCTTTCTCATAATCGCCTTGTGCATACAAAGCCTTGGCTAAACGATAACGGTATAAATCCTTCATCACCGGGGCTTTGATTTGCTCAACTTGAGCACTGAGCACACGCACAGCTTGTGCTAAATCATCATTTTTAGCCGCCAAGCCTGCTTGTTGCAACACCGCCAATTCCACAAAGCCCGAGGCTTGATCTGCCTCTAAAGCTTTTAAGGCAGCTTCGTTGATTTTATCATCACCCATCGCTTGCTCAAAATGGTAATAATAAGCCGCTTCTTTGACAGTTTGCTGACGCTGATGATCACGGTAATAATCCCAACCAATGATGCCACCGATGACCACCACAAATGCTAAAAAGATGAATCCGCCATTGGCTTTTAACCAATCAACGAGGGCTTCTGCGCGCTGTTCATCTGTCTCAAGTTGATTTAAACTCATCTCGACCCCTTAAATTATTATGCTTGAATGTTCTTTAACCAATCGATCACATCACTCATGGCCACTTCAGTTTGCTCGCCACTTTGACGCAAATCCTTCATGATGACAATGCCATTGTTGAGCTCATTTTCACCTAAAATCATGGCATAACGGGCACCACTTTGATCGGCCTTTTTCATTTGTGACTTCATGCCCGCTTCACCCAACACTGTGGTCACTAAATAATTTGGATACGCTGAACGGATCTTTTCCATCAAAGGTAAACCGGCTTTTTTCGCATCTTGACCGAGCAATACAGCCACTAAATCAGAAGATTGCGTTGCCTCTAAACCTTCGACTTCTTCACACAATAAGTATAAACGCTCCATCCCCAAACCAAAACCAATGGCTGGTGTTTTATGGCCGCCAAGCTCTTCCACCATGCGATCATAGCGACCGCCACCACAAATTGTGGCTTGGGCACCGAGTTTATCGGTTGTCCATTCAAATACTGTGCGCGTGTAGTAATCCATCCCACGCACAATGCGGTGATTGATCACATATTCAATGCCCAATTCATCCAAATATTGGCACAATTTTTTAAAGTGTTCTGCAGAATCTTCTGTCAAATGATCCAATAATTTTGGTGCATTGTTGAGCAATTCTTGCATCGCAGGATTTTTAGAGTCCAAAATGCGAAGTGGATTGGATTTTAAGCGACGAAGGCTGTCTTCATCTAACAATTCGATGTTGTCTTCAAAGTATTGCACGATCACTTCACGGTAACGCTTGCGGCACTCTTCTGTGCCCATAGAGTTGATCTCTAAAGTCACATAATCAGCAACGCCCAATTGTTGCCATAAGCGATTGATCATCGCTAAAATTTCGGCATCCGCATCCGGTGTTTCAATGCCAAAAACTTCAATGTCCGCTTGATTGAACTGACGATAACGGCCATGCTGCGGTTTGTCATAACGGAACACAGAGCCAATTTGCCACACTTTTTGCACTTGGTTATAAAATAAACCGTGCTGAATGCCTGAACGCACAATGCCCGCGGTCAATTCAGGGCGCAAAGCTAAACTGGTTTTCTCATCACTGTCGGCAAAGATGTACATCTCTTTTTCCACAATGTCAGTCACTTCACCTAAAGAGCGCGTAAATAAACGGGTCTCTTCAACGATCGGTGTGCGAATCTCACGATAACCATACTGAGCAAAGAGATGGCGCAATAAACTTTCAATGTATTGCCATTTCGCTGTTTGTGTGGGTAATGCATCGTGCATCCCTTTGACTGATTGAATCTTCTGACCCATGATTAACTCTCTTCCTTAGCTTCTAATTTAATTTTTGACACAGTTGTTCGGGCAGTTGGACGATACACTTTCTCATCCACCACCTCACCATTTAACACCATTTGATCGATCGCTTTGGCATTGCCCATGTGCACTGAAAAAGGTGCTTTTCCTTCAATATGATACGTTGCATTGCCAGCAAGCACTTCATTCATCAATACTTTTTGATTCTTATCTTTGATTTGAATCCAGCATTCAGATGGCCCAAGGGTTAACGACAATGCAGAAAATCCTTCTGGCAAGGCTGCTTTTTGTGCTGACTCTGCTTCATCAAGAGTGGCATCTGCTTGGTTTGCCAATTCAATTTTACCGGTTTTAATGATTTGATCGAGTTCAAAATCAGACAAAGCCGACTTCGTATCAATGGCGGCCACCGGCACTGTTGAAACTGCCGCCACAACAGGCACATCCATCTCAATTTTTTTAGGCACAGGCGCGATGCTTTCTGTCACCGTTTCTGTGATCACTGGTGCATCATTGTGCACAGGTGCCGCTTCAGGCATCACCGTTTCAGTGTCTTGATAATTAATGATGTGCTCTGGCGTTGGTTTAATGTTAAATAATTCTGCTGTTTTTTCCCCATATAAGAAATATGCAGCCGTGCCGATCACACATAAAATCAATAAAATCCACATGTACCATTTGAAAAATGAACGCTGCACCATGCGTTTTTCTTCATTGAGCTGGGCGCGGATCAAACTTTCGTTGTGCATATTTGCAAAAGGATCCTCAACTTTAGCAAGCAATCCTTCAATCTCATCGCGATCAAGCTTTAAATAATCGGCATATTTTCTCACATAACGCTTGATGTAGATCATTGCGCCTAATTGTTCATAGCGCCCATCTTCTAAATCTTGCAGCACTTGCACACGCAGCGAAAGGACACGGGCAGCGTCTTGCAATGAGACATTGCGCGCTTGACGTGCCTCTTTAAACTTGTGCATCAACTCTTCTTTTGCCATAAGGTCTCTTCTTGTCTATACAAACAGTTATGATTGATAACGGGCCAAAACAGATTCATATTTCTCTATTTCAGCTTTATTGCGAGCTTGTTTTGCCGCTTGTAAACCTAAATATACGCTCGCCGGCTCATAGCCATATTCGTCATGATAACGATCAAGGGCAGGAAACACTTCGTGATAGCGCTTGAGGTCTTTTGCCGCCATCGCTTTAAAGAAGTAGCTGTCACCATAATGAGGATTTGCGGCAATCGCTTTGTCAGCATAGAGATTGGCATTCACAGGATCTTTATGCACCAAATAACAGGCTGCAGCGCCGCTATTCATGCCAGCTTTCACTTCTGCCATTGCATTGTCTGCAATCTGCGCTAAGTGGCTTGGTGCATTTTTATCGTATTCATTGCACTGTAAACGTGCGTAATGTTTAATCGCCATACGATCTAAAGGATTCGTGGCGATTGCTTTTGAGTAAAAATTCAATGCATCTGTGCGCTTGCCTTGGCGCTCTTGCACCACGCCAAGCATCACAAATAACTCAGTAAAATTCGGGTATTTGGGCACAAGGGTTAATAACTTTTCTTCCGCCACTGTATATTCTGCACGTTCAATGTATTGAACGCCCATTTGATACATTAAGCGATCATTATCCGGCAAGGATTCTACGGTGATGGTTTTCACTCGCTGACCGCTTTGCCCCGTGCTTTGTGTTGTTGTACACGCTAATAATGTCGATGAAAGCAATAACACTGCGATATAACGCATGAATCTACCCCTTCAATATTCTCTAAAGTGATCAATACCCGAAAGATTGTATCAAGAATTTGTTGTTTTTGTGCGCTTTGTTCGGTCGTTCACACGGCCAGCAAGCTGACCACAAGCGGCATCAATGTCTTCACCGCGTGTTTTACGAACCGTTGTCACAACGCCTTGGCGCTGCAAAATTTCACGAAAACGGTTGATGCGGTTCATGGATGAACACTCATAACCTGAGTTCGGAAATGGGTTAAATGGAATCAAATTCACTTTACCCGGAATGTCTTTGATGAGTTTTGCTAAGGCAAATGCATCCTC
The DNA here is from genome assembly GCF_002252155.1 of Wohlfahrtiimonas sp. G9077. Taxonomy (GTDB): domain Bacteria; phylum Pseudomonadota; class Gammaproteobacteria; order Cardiobacteriales; family Wohlfahrtiimonadaceae; genus Wohlfahrtiimonas. The sequence continues at coordinate 202,554 of NZ_NEFD01000004.1, read as the reverse complement.
TTCGCGGTCATTGACATCTTTGAGCATCACATATTCCCATGTGATTTTTCGATACGCAGAAGATTCTGTAATGTATGCCTTACACGCTTCTAACAATTCAGCGAGCGGATATTTTTTATTGATTGGCACCAATTCATTGCGCAATGTGTCATAAGGTGCATGTAATGAGATGGCCAAAGAGACATCAGAGACCTCTTTTAAGCGATACAATGCAGGCACAACACCCGATGTACTTAATGTCACGCGGCGCTTAGATAAACCAAAACCATAATCATTGAGCATGATGTCAATGGCTTGTGTGACATTGGTAAAGTTCAAAAGGGGCTCGCCCATTCCCATCAATACCACATTGGTCACACGTCGATTTTGACTCTGCTGCACATCGCCTTCATATTCACCCAATAAGCGTTTTGCAAGCATCACTTGCCCCACGATCTCAGCGGTGCTTAAGTTGCGGTTAAAGCCTTGGCGCGCAGTTGAACAAAATGAGCATTCAAGGGCACAACCGACTTGTGAAGATACACACAGTGTCCCACGATCATCCTCTGGAATGAACACCATCTCGATGGCATTGCCAGATTCTAATTGAATGAGCCACTTATGTGTACCATCGTTAGAAGGCTTGTCAAGCAAGACCTTCGGCAATTCTAAAACAAGTCGTGACTTTAACTTCTCACGTGTTTTTTTAGAAATATCCGTCATATCATCAATGGAGCTTGCCCCTTTATGATAGACCCATTTCATGATCTGCATGGCACGATAAGGCTTTTCACCAATCTCTTGACAGAGTTCGAGCATTGCTTGATACGTTAAACCATACAAATTTTTTTCCACTTCTTTACTCACGACTTGTTTCACTTTACCTAAAAATTAACGATCACAGATTTTAACAGGTGCTACAGCATTTGGGCCGAAGAAATATTCAATTTCAACAGCAGCTGTTTCAGGGGCATCAGAACCATGAACAGCATTAGCATCAATGCTTTCAGCGAAATCTGCACGGATTGTACCTGGTGCGGCTTCTTTAGGGTTTGTTGCACCCATGATTTCACGATGTTTAGCGATTGCGTTTTCGCCTTCTAATACTTGCATCATAACAGGACCTGAGATCATGAATTCTACTAAGTCATTGAAGAAAGGACGCTCTTTATGCACAGCGTAGAAGCCTTCTGCTTCTTCACGAGTCAAATGAACCATTTTAGCTGCAACGATTTTGAAACCTGCGCCTTCGAAACGGTCATAAATTTTACCGATGACATTTTTTTTAACAGCATCTGGTTTGATGATTGAGAAAGTACGTTCAATAGCCATTTTTACTCCTTAAACCTAAACATAGCTAAACAAATAAATTGTGTGATGTTTTTATGATAAAAACCGAGAAATTCTAACACAAAAAAGCACCATCACTTCAAATTCGTGCAATTATTTCTTCACGCCGCCTCAGAGCGCCGGCTTTTAGGGCGCTTTCGTATTTATTCTCATCACATGGTATCATGAGCGCTGGTTTATTTTTCCCTTCTACTTACTTCTTAAGATCTCTGTTATGTCTATGCTTGAATCATTAAATAATGCTCAATATGATGCCGTCACTGCCCCTTTAGGTCCTGTTCGTGTGCTCGCTGGTGCAGGCTCAGGCAAAACTCGCGTGTTAGTGGCGCGCATTGCATGGCTCATTGAAACAGAACAAACAACGCCGCATGGCATTTTAGCGGTGACTTTTACGAATAAAGCCGCCCTTGAGATGCGCACGCGTTTAGAAACCGTCCTCAATCGCCCTTTAAGAAGCTTATGGCTTGGCACGTTCCATTCATTGTGCCACCGCTTATTGCGTTTACACCCAACAGAAGCGCACCTTGATCCGAACTTTCAGATCATGGACAGCGATGATCAATTGCGTTTGTGTAAGCGCCTTTTAAAAGAGCGCAACGTCGATGATAAAGTGGTCACCGCCAAATCATTACAAAGCTTCATCAACCACCATAAAGACGAAGGACGCAGAGCAAGCCACATCGAGCGTGGACATAACTTTGCCCACAACATGATGATTGATCTGTATGCGCAATATCAAACCATTTGCGCCCAATCAAGCTTGGTGGATTTTTCTGAGATTTTGCTGCGCACATTAGAGATGCTCAGAAGCAATGATGCTTTACTTAAACATTATCAACAGCGCTTTCAATTTGTCTTGGTGGATGAATTCCAAGACACCAACAGCATTCAATATGCATGGTTAAAACTCTTAAGCGGCGGACATCAACAAATCTTTGTGGTGGGCGATGATGATCAGTCCATTTATGGCTGGCGCGGTGCACGTGTGGAAAACATCCTCAATTTTGACCAAGATTTTCCCAATAGCACCACAGTGCGTTTAGAGCAAAATTACCGATCCACATCCACCATTTTAGAGGCGGCCAACCATGTGATCGCTAAAAACAGTGAGCGCTTAGATAAAAAACTTTGGACAGAGCAAAAAGATGATTCCCTCATTACGCAATATGCTGCGATGGATGCCTATGAAGAGGCACAATATGTGGTGGATCAAATCAAACTTGCCACATCAAAAGGCACGCCGCGTGTTGAACAAGCCATTTTGTATCGCTCAAATGCGCAATCCCGTATTTTTGAAGAGATTTTATTGCGCGCAAACATTCCCTATCGCATTTATGGCGGTTTGCGCTTCTTTGATCGCATGGAGATCAAAGACATCATCAGCTATTTGCGCTTGATTGTGAATCCTCATGATGACATCTCCTTTGAGCGCGCCATCACAACGCCAGCAAAAGGCATTGGCGCAGCCACCATTGAGAAAATTCGTTTAGAGGCGATGCAAACTGAAGTTTCGCTCTGGACTGCCCTGCAAAACACATTAGAAAGTCAGCAATTGGCTAAACGAGCGCAAAATGCCTTGATGAGTTTTAAATGCTTGATTGAAAACCTTACTGATGCCCTAGCCGATTTAACCCTAGATCAGTTCATTCAAGAGGTGATTGATCGCGCTGAACTCGAAGCCCACTATAAAAAAGAGCCGATGGGACGCGGTGAAGATCGCATTGAAAACCTCAATGAATTCATCTCTGCCAGTCGTCAATTTGTGGAGGATTACAACAATGACCCAGCCGCTCAGCCATTGACCATGCACGGTTATTTATCAGAATTTTTAGGGCGCATCACGCTTGATTCCACCGCTAATGGCGATGATGATCAAGCCGATAAAGTCCAATTGATGACGCTGCACAGCTCTAAAGGCCTTGAATTTGAGCATGTCTATTTAGTCGGGATGGATGATGGGTTATTCCCAAGCGAAAGTTCAATGAATGATCCTGCCCGCTTAGAAGAAGAGCGCCGCTTAGCGTATGTAGGCATCACGCGCGCAAAACGTTTATTGACCTTAACCACGGCTGCTTCACGCATGATTCATGGTAAAACCATTCATTTGACGCCCTCGTGCTTTGTTAAAGACATCCCAAGCACATTGGTGCAGATGAAAGGCGCAAAAGTGAGCATCTCTAAACCGGTGACGGCGCGTTCAAGCAGTCATACAAATACATCACAAGATCAAGCCATGAATGGTTTTGCCCTTGGGCAAACGGTGACGCATCCGGTCTTTGGCGACGGCGTCATCACGAACTTTGAGGGCGTTGGCAATCATGCACGTGTGACGGTGAACTTTAGAACCGCAGGCCAAAAAACCTTGGTGATGGCGTATGCAAAACTCACTGTGATTTGATCCACATCATTGACAAACTTACGTATCTTAACGTTATACTTGAAAGATTACTCAATCAAGGAGTTTGTTATGAAGCTTTTGATCACTTTTAGTCTCATCGGTGCATTATTAACTCTCAATGCACCGGTGATGGCACAAACCCATCCAAGCTGTAAAAAGAAAGAAGACAATCTGCAGTTGCAGCTGCGCTATGCAGAAAAATATGGCAACATCCACCGAGCGGAAGATTTAAAGCGCGCCATTTTAAATGTGCGTGAACATTGCGGCAAAGAGAGTTATCAGGAAGATCCCAACTTTATCCTCAACAATGCCATTTACAAAGACAACCTCACCAAGAAAATTGATAAGCAGCGAGCCAAAGTCAACAGCGCTGCCGATGAACTCAAAAAAGCAGAACACTCTGGCAAAGCCAAAAAAATCCGCGAAAAAACCGAAAAACTCAAAGAGCGCCAAGAGCGTTTAGACCACTATTTATCGGAATTAGAGAGTTTATCGAGCAGTTAATCAACAGTTGCATGCAAGAAGCAACTTTCATACGGTTTCTTCTTGTTTTTGCCCCGAATCTGTCCTATGCTCCTTAACATTGAATAAAAAACAATCACTCTAAAGTCGAGCATATGGATAACGAACACGCTGTGGGCTACACCATCAAAGATCCTGAATTTTGGAAAATCTCCATTCTTTTAGGCGCTACATCCATCTTTATTTTTGCCAATCTCTATTCCTTGCAGCCGATTCTACCAATTCTTGCACGGGATTTTGAAGTCTCTTCCACATACATTAGCCTCACGTTTTCTTTGCCCATTTTAGGGCTCATCATCGGGCTGAATCTCTTTGGTGCATTGAGCGATCGCATCGGACGACGCAATTTTATTCTGGCTTCTATCTTTTTTTCATCTGTTTTGTTGATTCTCATTGCCCGTTCAGATTCGCTGCCTTTTGTGCTCTTTTGCCGATTTTTCCAAGGCATGGCCACCGGCGCGTTACCGGCATCAGCTTTGGCGTACTTAAATGAGGAGATCTGCAAAAATGATCAAAAATTTGCCGTCTCTTTTTACATTGCAGCCAATGCCATCGGCGGCACATTAGGGCGCGTATTAACAGGCGTGATGACTCATTATTACTCTTGGCACACAGCACTTTTAATCTTTGGCGTACTCAGTTTAATCACCGCGCTCATCATGCTGATTTTATTACCCAAATCACAGCGTTTTAGCAAAAGTGCCGGCAATTTTAAGCACACCTTTGCAGGCTTTGCATTTCATCTAAAAAATCCGGTGCTTCGCCGCTATTTTTTAATTGGCCTTGTGATTCAATTGAGTTATTCAGGCATCTGGACATATCTGCCATTCCATTTAGAAAGCCCGCCTTTTTTACTCTCCACAGCCATCATCAGCTCCTTTTATTTAGCGCTTTTATGCGGCATTCCAAGCGCACCAATGGTGAGTTTCATCGCTGCGCGCCAACCCATTAAAGTGGTGTTATCGAGCATGTTGCTGCTCTTATCAATCGGGGCGCTGCTGACGCTGCTTGATTCTATGACATTCATCATCATAGGACTGGCCATTTTAAGTTTTGCCATGTTCGCTGCCCATTCACTCACAGCAGCCCTCATTAACCTCAATGCACAAGTGTACAAAAGTACAGCTTCTAGCCTCTATTTTGTGGCGTACTACATTGGCGTGGCCATTGGCAGTACGCTTTTTGCACCCATTTGGCGCTATTTAGGTTGGGATGGCGTGGTCATCATTGCCGCCATTTTACCGGTGATTTATGTGGTGTGGCTCATCATCGCTTCGCGCCCTGTCCAGCGCGGCGTTTGAGGCATGTGCTCAATGGCACTTTCCCCAAGCGTTTAACAATGTCATTGGGGATTCTTGTCAATTCTCGATGTTCTGCCAATAAGTGCTGATCACACAACGTTTCTACATCTACCACATTGATTCTAGTCATGTCATTTCCTTTGATTGAGATGTCAAATATTGTAAACGAGGCGTAAAACTTATAAAACCCCGTAGGACTTCTTAAAACACAATGCTATAGTACATCCACTGAATCAATCTTAAGTTTCGATACGGAGTAAAGCATGAAGAAGATTGCGATCGTGACATTAATGGCCATGAGTGTCTCTGTTGCCAGTGCGCAATATTTTGGTCCCACAGATGGCGAGCCTACCCAAGGCGGATTCAATGGCCCTGCACTGAGCCAATCGATCACAACTGTGAAAGATGCAATGACGCTGCGTGATGATGCTTATGTGAAATTACGTGGCAAAATCGTCAAACACTCTCATAAAGATAAATACATCTTTAGCGATGATACAGGCAGCATCACTGTCGAAATTGACAAAGACAAATGGCGTGGCCTCACCATCAACGATAAAGATTTAGTGGAAATTGTCGGTGAAGTAGACAAAGACTGGAACTCAATTGAGATCGATGTCGACTACATCACCAAAGTACAATAACACCAACCTCACACTGTATGATCCTTGTCCGCACGACTTCCCCCGAATAAGTGCGGTTTTTTTTGTCTTTAATTTTTGGGCTCAATGGCTTTCACTTCTGAATGGATCTCACCATTGACTAAACGCGTCACCAAGCGATCCCCAACGGCCACATCATTGACATCTTCAATAGCACGCCCTTTCACTTCCGTGATGGAGTAACCACGCCCTAACACTTTCAATGGACTTAAGTTATCCAATACGCGCGCATTTTTTTGCAAACGCATTTGCAATGCTTTTAATTGATCATCCATGTTTTTTGTCAAGCGCTGATCTAATCGCGACAAAGCGGCCAAATGATCTTTAAATGGCTGCCAGATGAGCTGTGCATTTAAACGCTGACTCAAATGCATGAGCTGTGTGCGTTTTTCTGTGATCTGACGCATCGGATGAAGATAATTCAGACGCATTTGCAAGGTATCCACCGCTTTATGGGTTTGCGCCAATTGATTGGCCATATTGCGTTCTAACCGGTGCATTAAATGATCTAACTGCTGCACCACTTCCATTTTAGAGATGGCGGAAAATTTCGCAGCCGCCGTTGGCGTCGGTGCACGCACATCTGCCACATAATCCACCAAGGTTGTGTCCACTTCATGGCCAACGCCGCTGATGATGGGAATGCGGGAGGCAAAGGCAGCTCTGACCACAATTTCTTCATTAAAGCACCACAAATCCTCGATGCTGCCACCGCCTCGCACCACCAACAACACATCACACAGATTGTCACGGTTTGCGCGTTCAATGGCTGCGGCAATTTTTGGAGCGGCCAAATCACCTTGCACCAAGGTTGGATAAAGCACATAGGGAATGTCTGGGCGATGCTCTTTTAAAACTTTGAGCACATCTTGCAATGCTGCTGCACTTTCAGACGTGACAATCCCTATGACTTTCGGATGCTGCGGCACGCTTTTTTTATGTTTTGCATCAAACAAACCTTCTGCCAACAAACGCATTTTTAATGCATCATAAGCGGCGGCTAAATCTCCTTGCCCAGCCAATGTGATGCGATTGGCCACCAATTGATATTCACCGCGCGGCACATACACGGTTACCTTGCCATGAATCTCAAGCGCCGCGCCATTGTTGATCAAATGACCAAAAATCCCTGCTTGCGATCGCCAAATGACGCAGCGAATCATGCCGCCATCATCTTTGAGATTAAAATAAATGTGCCCCGATTGCGCACGAGTGACATTCGACACTTCGCCGCTCACCAAGCATTGAAAAAAACCGCTTTCTAATTGCTGCTTAATCTGCTGATTGAGGACAGAAACCGTTACACTTTCTAATGCCATCATTGATGTTCCTGCTTGGAGGCTTCCCACAAGGCATCCATTTCGTCCAATGATGCCGCTACCATCGGTTTATCTAAATGCTGCTCAATGTAAGCAAAGCGTTGTTTAAACTTATGGTTTGTGGTGGCAATCGCCGTTTCAGGATCGATGCCCGCATGACGCGCTAAATTGACCACAGCAAAGAGCAGATCGCCAATCTCTTTTTCTAAGCGCACAGGATCATGATTCGCCAGCTCTTCTTTCACTTCATCAAGTTCTTCTTCAATTTTAGCCACAATGGGCGCGGCATCATCCCAATCAAACCCCACGGTGGCCGCCTTTGCCTGTAAATGGCACGCAACCGTTAAACCAGATAAAGAGGCTTTGACATCATCTAACAAACTGACAGATTCTGCCCGTTCTAATTTTTCAGCTTGCTTGATTGCCTGCCATGCTGCCTTTTGTGCGGCTTCATCTTCATACCTCACGCCTGCAAAAACATGCGGATGGCGACGAATCATTTTTTCGTTGATGCCATTGACCACATCATGAAAATCAAATTGCCCGGCTTCTTTGGCAATCTCGCTGTGCAGCGCAATTTGCAGCAACAAATCCCCCAATTCGCCCTTTAAGGCATCGGGATCATTCGCTATGATGGCTTCCACCACTTCTGCGCTCTCTTCATTGAGATAGCGAATCAAGGTTTTATGTGTTTGGGCGCGATCCCAAGGACAGCCATCTGGCGCACGCAAGGCTGCAATCGTTTTTAAAAATTCATTCATCGTCCATATCCTTATGCATTTGCCCATTATACGTCATCGGTACAAATATTGATGCTCGAAATTCTTGGGAAAGTTCGTATAATGAATCTTTCTTTGACAGTTGCAAGCGAACCGAATGACCGATATTGACGCAATATTTTCCGAGCACGGGCCCCTTGGCTCGAACCTTGATCACTACTCACCGCGCGCGGCACAAATCGAGATGGCCAAAGCGGTGCAACAGGCCATCGAAGAAGATGACACCGTGATCATTGAAGCCGGAACGGGCACTGGCAAAACCTTTGCCTATCTGATTCCTGCGTTATTGTCCGGTAAAAAAGTGATTGTCTCAACGGGCACAAAGCATCTACAAGATCAATTGTATGAAAAAGATTTGCCGCTATTAAAAAAACTCTTTAAACATGTGCCTGTACAAACCGCGCTGTTAAAAGGCCGCAGCAACTATTTGTGTTTATATCGCATCAAAACAATGCGTCAGCGCGGGCGATTTGAGAATAAAAAACAGCTTGAAGCGTTTTATGACATCGAGCGCTATGCCGGCCAAGATCCCATTGGCGATGTGACAAAAATCGAAAACTGCAATGATCATAGCCTGATCAGCCATGTCACTTCCACCAGCGAAAGTTGCCTGCATTCTGAATGCCCCGATTATGAAGAGTGTTTTGTGTTTAAAGCGCGTAAAAAAGCGATGGATGCGGATATCATTGTCATCAATCATCACCTTTTTTGTGCCGATCTTGCCCTAAAGCAAGAGGGCTTTGGTGAATTATTGCCAGAAGCTGACACCATCATCATCGATGAAGCCCATCAATTGGCTGAGATTGCCGGCGTCTTTTTCAGTGAACAAGTGGGTACGAAACCCTTTTTAGATTGGCTTGAGGATTTTAACCGCACAATCGCTGTGGAAGCCAATGACTTTTCTGCCCATGACACCTTAACCGATGCCATTCGTGAATCCATGATTGGGCTGCGTAAATCATTGCCAGAAGATTCACGCCGCTATGCTTTATCTGAATTTTATCAAGATCCAAAAATTGCCAAGCAGCTTGCCCACATCAGTGACCAACTGCTCGATTTAGTGGGCATCATTAAACCTTTACTCATCCGCTCAAAACCTTTGGCGCAAATGGTGGAGCGCGCAGAAGCCTTTCATGATGCATGGACGCGCATCGCCATCAATTCTCAAGAAAATCCCGATGATAATACCGTTGTGTGGCTGGAGACTTATGCCCATCATTTAACCATCGCTGCAACGCCTTTGGACATCTCTGAGATTTTCCAAAGAAACAGTGAAGGCTTAAAAGCTGGCTGGGTATTCACATCCGCAACGCTGGCCGTCAATGGCAAATTTTCCTATTTCTGTGGGCCACTTGGTTTATCAGATCAAAACACCCTCTGTTTAAAGAGTCCATTTAATTATAAATACAATGCGCTCTTTTACCATCCGCCTGAACTGCCTGAGCCCAATCATCCCACGTACATTGAAAAATTCATTGATGCGATGCTGCCTGTACTGACCGCTGCCAGAGGGCGCACTTTTATGCTCTTTACCAGTTACCGAGCCCTCAATGAAGCGGCGAAATTACTGAAGAATTTGGTCAGTTATCCCCTTTTCATCCAAGGCGATGCCCCAAAAATCACGTTGATTGACCAATTTAGAGCCTCCGGCAATGGCATTTTACTTGGCACCACAAGCTTTTGGGAAGGTGTGGATGTGCGCGGTGAGGCGCTCTCTTGCGTCATCATTGAAAAACTCCCCTTTTCTTCCCCGGGCGACCCGATTGAGCAAGCAAAAATTGACCTCATCAATAAAAAAGGGCTCAATGCCTTTATGACGTATCAATTGCCAAAATCCATCATCACTTTAAAACAAGGCGTTGGCCGCCTCATTCGTGACACACAGGATTATGGCTTATTGGTGATTGCCGATCCGCGTCTTGTGACCAAAAACTATGGCCAACAATTTTTAAACAGCCTGCCTGAAATGGCAAAAACGCAAAAAATTGAGCGCGTGGCGAAGTTTTTTGAATACGTTGATAAAAAACGCTTAGAATAAGCAAAATTTCATTAAAGGTTTCGATATGTCCTCTGTCACACTCATGATCACTTATCCATTTGTCATCATTTTATCTTATTTAATTGGCTCGCTCTCAGCTGCCATCATTACGTGCCGCGCGATGGGATTGCCTGATCCACGCACAACGGGTTCAAACAATCCGGGCGCCACAAACGTCATGCGCATTGGTGGGAAAAAAGCAGCCATCATCACATTGATTGGCGATGCCCTCAAAGGCTTCATTCCTGTCTGTTTGGTGGGCCTATTGTTTCCAAATGATTCAACGTTGATGGCTTGTAGCGCATTGGCAGCCTTTTTGGGTCATCTGTTTCCCATCTTTTTTGAATTTAAAGGCGGCAAAGGTGTGGCAACCGCGTTAGGTTGCATCATTGCATTGAGTCCATGGGTGGCTTTATGCGCCTTTGGCACCTGGATTGTGGTGTTTTTATCCACGCGCATCTCTTCTTTATCTGCTTTAACGGCCGCGATCTTTGCACCGATCTATTTATGGTTGTTTGATGCGTCTTTATATGTGGTGCTTGCTGTTGTGGTGATGGATGTTTTACTCATCATCCGCCACAAAGCGAACATCGAGCGCATTTTAAAAGGCGAAGAGAAAAAAATGAGCTTCGGCCAAAAAAAATAATCACACCAATTGTTTGCGCTCTGTGGAACTCTTGATGCCCAATACATCACGATATTTTGCCACAGTGCGCCGAGAAATATCATGCCCGCGAGCGGCCAAAAGGGTTTGTAACTTTTGATCACTCAAGGGCTTTTGTTTATTCTCGCCATCAATCAACTCTTGTAAAATGGCGCGAATGGCAACCGCTGAGGCATCATCATCGGTTACTTGATTGGAAAAGAAGAAGTTCAATGGATAAGTGCCGCGCGAACAAATGAGATATTTACCGGCAACTGCGCGTGAAATGGTGGATTCATTGAGCGACACCGCCTCTGCGATGGTTTGCATTTTAAGGGCCTTCATAGCGCGTTCGCCCTGCAAGAAAAAGTCAGCTTGCACCGTCACAATCGCTTTGGCAACTTTAAGCAGCGTGTCAAACCGATCCTCTAAACTCTTTAAAAAAAAACGCGCCTGTGTCAATTGACCACGCAATAAATCACGTTGGGCAATTTTAGCTTGCTGCGCTAAACGAGCATATTGCCGATTGATTCTTAACTTTGGCAGCACCTCATCATTTAAAGTCACCGTCAGCTCGCCCTGCTTTTGTGTCACGATGATATCCGGCAAGACAGTTTCAATGGCTTCTGTGCGATACGCAGCAGCAGGATAAGGATTCAACCCTTTAAATCCCTCAAGCATCGTGATCACATCGGCTTCTGTGCAATCATACGTACGAGCAATGCGCTTTAAATCATGCTGCAATAACCATTTTGAGTGATAGCGCAAAACATCAATCGCCATCTCAGCCCATGTCGGCGCGGGGTGCAAATGGCGAATTTGCGCAATCAAGGATTCTTCTAAAGATTGCGCGCCAATACCGGGCGGATCACATTGCTGCAGATGATGAAGCATCACTTGTAAATCTTCAACGCTCACATCCAATTCTGGGCGCGCTTCCTGCACTTCTTCTAGCAGATGCTCAAGCGGCTCTGTGCAATAACCGTTATCATCTAACGCATCAATCAACACAAGACCCAACCAGCGGTCAGTATCTGACAATGGCAACAGTGACAATTGTTGCCACAAATGCTCTGCTAAAGGCATTTCATAGGCATCATGATCAAACGTTTCCCCAACCTCATGCAACATCGATGTGTGCGTTTCATATTCTGCCCATTCATCAATCATTTCTGTGGGAATGAGCTGATCTAACTCAATCGAGTGATGCATGCTAGATTCGTTGATTAAATTATTTTGCTCATTTTTTACGCCAAGATGACCTTGTACGAGGGCGGCATCACTCATGGCAGCCTCTGAATTAACATCTTGTTCTAGCATCATATTTTCGGCCAAAAACGCCTCTACTTCATGCGCTAATTCTAATTGAGAGCATTGTAAAATTTTCAAAGCATTCTGCATTGACTGTGTCAATACAATGGCTTGCGTCTGTTTTTGTACTATACTAGAGCGGATTTTCATATCTATCAAAGCTTATCATAAAACGTTTTTTATCGATTGAATCTGTCAACATGATGCGAATTTAGGTACAGCTCCCCTAGATATTATTGTATAGTGAAGTGTTAATAAATACTTTATATTATCCTTGCTTATACTTTTGTTTAACCTTTTTGTGATTTATAGGATTGCAGTGTGAATAATAAAAAATTATTACTCGTCGACGATGATATAGACTTTTCTGAGCTTTTATCCACTTACCTATCCGGTGAAGGTTTAGAAGTTGTTGTGGCCAACGATGGCTTTGATGCTCTCGCAATTGCACAAACTTCATCTTTCGATGTTTGCTTACTCGACGTGATGATGCCAAATTTAGATGGCATTGAAACGCTCAAGCAATTACGCCAAAGCTATCCGAACTTACCTGTGATTATGCTCACCGCTAAATCTGAACCGATTGACCGCATTTTAGGTTTAGAGTTAGGCGCGGATGATTACATCTCAAAACCACCTGAACCCCGTGAATTGCTTGCACGTATCAAAGCAATTTTGCGCCGCGCTCAGCAAAATACCACCCAAGGCGTCGAAAGCTTTGAGAAGGAAAAAATTCATTGGGACAAACAAAAGCGCATTTTCTACATCAATCAGCAACCGATTGATTTAACAGGCATCGAGTATGAAATCCTCGTGGTTCTGGCAGAAAATCCAGGCGCTGTGGTGCCTAAAGACACCATCTCTATGCAGGCGATGCACAAAAAATTGCCACCGTTTAACCGCAGTTTAGATGTGCACATTTCAAACATTCGTAAAAAAATCATTGAACACGATGTGGAAATTAAAAGTGTTCGCGGTCGAGGCTATCAGTTAAGTGTTTAAGCAGAAATTTTCGGGCTTTAAGGAGTTTTATAAAAGCTTCTTATTCAGAGCATGGTTATCTGTGGTGCTGGTTTACAGCATCATCGTACTGAGCGTGCAGCTCGCCTACATTTACATCTCTGATCAATACAATGATGAGTGGAAAACCATTTATCATCAAGAGGTCATCCCTGTACTCTCTGAGCTCGTGATTGCGGGCAATTATGGCACCGATGGCAATCCTGTGTATCGTGTAGAGGCGCTGGCGAAAAAGTATGATCAATACATTTCCCTGCACCTTTTGGGCCCGATTACGCCTGACAAAAACATTTTAACCACCCATACAGAGCTGTTTCAGATGAGTTCCATCAAACAGAATCAGCTCTTTTATTTCACCGACCAAAATGACAATCTCTATTTGATTGAAGTGAAAAATCCAAGCCATTCTATGCTTTACTTTGGCCTCTCATTTGAAGGCTTTGTGATCCGTGGCATTCCGATCTTTTTCTTCATCCTCTTTTTCACCTTCTTTTGGGCGCGCCGATTTTTACTGCCTGTGGCTGAAATGATCCGCGCTTCCCAACAAGTAGGTAAAGGCAATCTGCAACAAATTGCGCCAGAAAGCATTCAAATTGCCACCCCAGAAATTCGTGAGTTGTGCCAGAACTTTAACATCATGGTGCAAAATCTCTCTAAATTACAAAAATCCCAGCAAGAGATGATCTCAGACATTGCCCATGAGCTCAGATCACCCCTTGCCCGCCAAAAATTGGCCATCAACTTACTCAAAGAGCGCCAATTTCATAAATACGATTACAAAGATCTGCTCGATCGCATCGAAAATGAGGGCTCGCGCCTCAATGAATTGATCGATGAGATCCTCAACTATTTGCGCCCATTGCAAAATCATCAACTCTCTCTCATTGATACTGGCGAAGAGGTGTATTTAACGGCGATGCTTGAATCGTTGATTGATGATGCCGCCTTTGAATTCTCTAAACAAAATAAAGGCATCGATTTTGACCTTGATTTTGACAATCACATGGTGGTGCGAGGCGACTTTTTAAAATTAGAGCGTGCCATTGAGAACATCATTCGCAATGCCCTCTTTCACACCAAGCCTTACACCAAAATCATGGTGACATTAAAACTTGATCACACCACGCGTGAAGCGATTATTGAGGTCAAAGATCACGGCAATGGCGTGCCTGAAGAGCACATTCCATTTTTAACCAAACCTTTTTATCGTGTAGACAGCGCCCGCAATAAAAAAGATGGCGGTTATGGCTTAGGGCTCACCATTACCAATGAGATCATCAAGCATCACAATGGCTCGATCTCCTTTGAAAATGGCGCCGTAGATGGATTGATTGTCACCATTCGCTTACCGCTTGTTGAAGATTAAAATAAATGCAATAGGCTTTAGACAGTTTTTTCGGTAGAATATAGACCTTTTTCTATCACATTTTATCGGAAGAACTATGAGCGAACGTTTACAAAAAGTATTGGCAAATCTTGGTTTAGGCTCACGCCGCACCATGGAGGATTGGATTCGCGAAGGGCGAATCAGCGTCAATGGTAAAGTGGCCGCCCTTGGCACCACCGTCGATGGTTCAGAGAAGATCCTTGTGGATGGTCAGCCGATAAAATTGGATGATTCCCCATTCGTGCGCCGCATTATTGCCTACAATAAACCTGTGGGCGAAGTGACGACGCGCAATGATCCTGATGGCCGCCGCACTGTTTTTGACAGCTTGCCACCCATCAAAAATGGCCGTTGGATTTCCATTGGCCGCTTAGACATCAACACGCAAGGCTTATTGCTCCTCACCAATGATGGTGAATTGGCCAACAAAATGATGCATCCTTCGAGTGAAATCGAACGTGAATACGCCGTTCGTGTACTTGGCACCTTAACAGAAGAGATGGTGACAAACATGAAAAATGGAGTGGAATTTGAAGATGGCCTCTCTAAATTCGATGACATTCTCTACTCAGGCGGTGAAGGCGCGAACATTTGGTATCACGTTATTTTAAAAGGCGGTAAAAACCGCGAAGTGCGCCGCTTATGGGAATCTCAAGGCTTGACCGTTTCTCGCTTGATTCGTGTGCGCTATGGCAGCTTTACGCTACCAAAATCATTGCGTTCTGGTCACTCCATTGATTTAGAGATCGAGGATACCAAAGCCTTATTAGAAGATGCCGGCATGCAATTTAGAATGGAAAACTTCTACGTTGCCCCTGACAATAAACGCGGTGCGTATCGTGCAAAACCCAACCGTAAATTTGCCCCAGATCGCCCAATGGGAGATCGCAAATCTCGCGGTGAGCGAACCGATCGTTCAGAACGCACAGACAGAAGTGAGCGCGCACCGCGCACTGAACGCAACGAGCGTTCATCACGCCCATCTTTTGGGGATACAAAGCGCTTTGATGGCGCCAAACGCAGCGATGGCAGCCGCCCAGCGCGCCCTGCTCGCACTTCAGGTAAATCAAACAATCGTAGATATGACAGAGATTAATGCAAAGCAACCGGCCCTTGCCATTCGCGGATTGGCCAAAACCTATCACAATGGCAAAGTGGCATTAAAAGGCATCAATTTGACCGTGGCACAAGGCGACTTTTTCGCCTTGCTTGGCCCAAATGGTGCCGGTAAATCCACCACCATCAGCATCATTACAGGTTTATTAGATGCCACAAATGGTCAGGTGGAAATTTTTGGCCATGATCATAAAAAAGAGATGCGTGCGGCTAAATCCTTAGTGGGTTTAGTGCCACAAGAGTTTAACTTCAATCAGTTTGAACTGTGTGAGGACATCCTCGTCAATCAAGCCGGTTACTTTGGCGTACCCCGCAAAATTGCCAAAGAACGCGCGGCCAAATATCTCAAATTGTTGAATCTTTCCGATAAAGCCCGCGTAATGGCCCGCAATTTATCCGGCGGCATGAAGCGCCGCTTATTGATTGCGCGTGCATTGATGCATGAGCCAAAGCTCTTGATTTTAGATGAACCCACTGCAGGCGTTGACATTGAGATTCGCCGCCAAACCTGGGAACTGCTTCAAGAGATCAATACAACGGGCACCACCATCATTTTAACGACGCATTATCTAGAAGAGGCGGAGTTACTCTGTAAAAACATCGCCATCATCAGCCATGGTGAAATCATTGAGCATTGCTCGATGGATCATCTGTTGCGCCAACTTCAATCCGAAGCCTTTGTGTTGAGTTTAAGCGCACCTTTAACCGAAGCGCCACAAGCGGCTGAAGGTATTGCCTTTCGCCTCATCAATGAGATGACGTTAGAAGCGGAAATTGCCAAGCCTCACACCATCAGCGAAGTGTTCAAAACCTTAAATGCACAAAACATCCAAGTGGAAACACTGCGCAACCGCGCCAATCGCTTAGAAGAACTTTTCATCAAACTGACGGGAAACCATGAGGACAGCCATGAATAAACATGTCAATTGGATTGCCTTCCAAACCATTCTCATCAAAGAGATTTTACGCTTTGTGCGCATTTGGCCACAAACCTTATTGCCCCCTGCCATCACAACGGCTTTGTATTTTGTGATTTTTGGCAAAATCATTGGTGGCAAAATTGGTGATATGGGCGGCTTTAGTTACATTGAATACATTGCGCCGGGCTTAATCATGCTCACTGTCATCAATAACAGCTATGCCAATGTCGTCTCCTCCTTCTTTGGGGCAAAATTCCAACATTATGTGGAAGAGCTGCAAGTCTCGCCGGTCTCTAATTTACTCATCATTTCAGGTTATGTGGCGGGCGGCATCGCGCGCGGCGTATTTGTGGGCGTCATTGTGACGATTGTCACTCTATTTTTCACGCCCATCTCCATCCAGCACTTTGTATTGACGATCACGGTCTTTTTATTGACCTCTGCCGTTTTTGCATTAGCGGGCTTTATCAATGCAGTGTTTGCAAACTCTTTTGATGACATCTCCATTGTGCCAACGTTCGTGCTCACGCCTTTGACCTATTTAGGTGGCATCTTCTATTCAGTGACATTGTTGCCACCATTTTGGGAAAAACTCTCCTACTTCAATCCGATTTTATACATGGTCAATGGTTTTCGTTACAGCATGCTTGGCATCTCTGACATTCACATTGGTTGGACATTAGGCTTATTGAGCCTGTTATTGGTGGTATTGTTTGCAGCGGCGAATCATTTAATGAATCGCGGGACTGGGTTAAAATACTAAAAATTTCTAAATACATTCTTTTGAGCATCCCATGAATAAATTAACAACGCTTCTTCTTGGCACTTTGATCCTCGCAGGTTGTGCGGGCAGCAATCCTGCCGACCCCTATGAAAGCTATAACCGAAAAGTGTATGCATTTAACACCACTGTTGATGAAGTTTTATTAAAACCTGTGGCCACCGGTTACCGTGCCATTACGCCAGGTTTAATGCGCGAAGGCGTGTCTAACGCTTTTAGTAACATCACAGAGCCTCGCAATGTGGTCAATAATCTTTTACAAGGCAAACCTGTGGCTGCACTTGAATCCATGCACCGCTTTGTCTTTAACAGCACCTTTGGGCTTGCAGGACTCATTGACCTGACCAATACCTTTAAATTGCCAGAGTATCAACAAGCTGATTTTGGGATGACGCTTGCCTATTATGGTTGGAAAGACACGAACTATTTCCTTTTGCCATTCTTGCCACCGCGCACCATGCGTGATCAAGTGGGCTTTGGCGTGGATGTATTTGCCACCAATCCAAACGGCTACTTGATTGACTTTAAAACAGAATTGGCGCTTGCGGCCGTCGATGTCGTCAATGCACGTTCTGAATTGTTATCGGCCGACAACATCTCTAAAAAAATCTCACTGGATAACTATACATTCCAGCGTGAAGCCGTTTTGCAATACCGCAACAATCAATTGCGTAAAGCGGGCATCGACATTCCTGAAAAATCCTATGACGATGATGACGACGATTTTTCCATCGCAGACATCGCCCGTCAAAACGCTGAGCAATAATCATGAGCGATTCGATACCATTACGCCGCCGCATTCGCGCAAAAGTGATCACCGCTTTATTGCGGTTCTTTGCGCGCTTTTCGCTCAAAAGCTTGTATCGACTCTCTGATCTGATTGCCTTTGGGCTGTATCACATTCCAAACCAAACCCGTCAAATTGCTGCACGCAATCTTCGCTTAGCATTTCCTGATTTATCAGAAGATGAACACCAAAAACGACTCAAAGAGACGCTGCGCCACAATTCGGCCACCCTCTTTGAGATGAGTTTTATGTGGCTCAATCCCTATGAGAAGATTTTGCAATCGGTCAGTCACATCACTGTGCCACCTGAATTTACCCAAGATCAGGCGCAATATGATCAAATGATCTTCATCACGCCGCACTTTGGCTCATGGGAATTAAGTGGTTTGTATGCCTCATCCTTGTACCCTTTAGCGACGCTTTATCGCCCAAGCCGTTTGTACATTGATCCCATCATCATCGAAGGGCGCGGGAAAAATGGTGCCGTGCTTGTTTCCACCACCACACAAGGCATCCGCGACATGATGAAAGCCATGAAAAATGGGCGCAGCGTTGGCATTTTACCGGATCAAGATCCCGGACATGGCGAAGGCATTTTTGCACCCTTTTTTGGCATTCCCACCAACACAATGGGGCTTGTCTCGCGCTTAGCCCATC
Source organism: Wohlfahrtiimonas sp. G9077 (assembly GCF_002252155.1). Lineage (GTDB taxonomy): Bacteria > Pseudomonadota > Gammaproteobacteria > Cardiobacteriales > Wohlfahrtiimonadaceae > Wohlfahrtiimonas. Next base: position 183,584 of record NZ_NEFD01000004.1, on the reverse strand, counting down.
GCTTTGACATTCCGGCATATCTTGTCGTCTCTAAACGCGATTTGGCCACCGGTACATTCACCATTGAGCTCATTAAAATTGATGATCAATTGCGTGATCCGGATACATTGACTTCTGTCACTGTGCTCAATCACGCCATTGAAACTGAAATCCGCAAAGCCCCTGAGCAATATTTGTGGACATATAAACGCTTTAAAACTGCCCCTGAGGGCGAACCTGACCGTTATCAGCATTTGGATTAATTCATGCGCATTTATACTCAAGCACCGCTGGCTCCCCACGCAACCGTTGAACTTAAAGAACCACAATTCAATCACATCGTGCGTGTGATGCGTAAAAAAGTGGGCGATCACCTTGTGCTGTTTAATGGCGAAGGCGGCGAATATCCGGCTGTGATCAGTGAGATTGGTAAACGATCTCTCACTGTGACATTGCATGCTCACATTGCCATTGATCGCAGTGCGCCTTTTGATGTACATTTGATCCAAAGCTTTGCAAAATTCGACAAAATGGACTTTGTGTTTCAAAAAGCGGTGGAGCTTGGCGTCAATCGTTTAACCCCTTTTATGAGTGAACACAGCAGTTTTAAACTCAATGACAGCGATAAACAAGAGAAAAAACTGAGCCATTGGCAAGGCATCATTGAAAGCGCTTGTGAACAATCAGGCTTAAATAAAGTGCCAATGCTGACCCCTTTTGCATCCCTTAAAAATATTGATGCATTACTGTTAGATCGCCCCTATTTAATTCTCTCCCCCACTGCGGAATGCTCCCTTGGTCATTGGCTCAAAAATCATCACACAGAACATGCCTTTGGCATCATCATTGGGCCTGAAGGCGGCTTTAGTGACGCAGAGCTTGCTTGGCTCTCTTCACAAAAAAATTGTCATCCTGTGACCCTTGGCCCGAGAATTTTGCGCACCGAAACCGCCGCGCTCTCTGTCATCAGTAGCTTGCATGCGCTCTTAGGAGATTGGGCCTAACCCTTGTTTTTTCTTCACGCAAGCCCCATAGTATTTGGCAACGGAATTTTATTCTCAATTTAGGAAATTGCCATGAGCTTGCCTCGCATATTCTTCGTCATGGATCCGCTCCATACGCTTAACATTCACAAAGACAGCACATTGTCCATGATGATGGCTGCTCAAGATTTAGTGGATGAGTGCTTTTACATCAATCCTGCCCACATCTTCATTGAGGAAGGTGTGGTCAAGTCTACCGTTCAAGCCGTTACGATCGATTTAACAGAACACGATTGGTATCAGCTCAAAGAAGCTGAAATTGTGACATTTTCAGATCAAGACATCATTGTGCAGCGTAAAGATCCGCCCTTTGACATGCACTACATCTACGTCACTTACCTATTAGAACTTGCACAAAAACAAGGGGCAATCGTGTGCAATGATCCGCGCTCCCTTCGTGATTGCAATGAAAAATTGTTCACTGCATGGTTCCCGGATGTATGCCCAATCACACTTGTCACCAGTCAATATCATCTATTAAAAGCCTTCATTGAAAAACATGAAGACACCATCATCAAACCCCTTGATGGCATGGGCGGCACAGCCATATTTAGAATCCAAAAAGATGATCCAAATTTAAACGTGATTTTAGAGACATTAACGGCACAACAAACCACCACCGTCATGATGCAAAAATATTTACCGGCCATTAAAGAGGGCGATAAACGCATCCTCATCATTGATGGTGAACCGGTGCCTTATGCCATGGTGCGCATTCCACCTAAGGGTGAAACCCGTGCAAACTTAGCTGTTGGCGGTACAGCGGTGGTTGAAGCATTAACCGAACGTGACTTTGAATTGTGTGCCCGCCTTGCCCCGGAACTTAAAAAACGTGGCTTAACCTTTGTGGGATTAGATGTGATCGGTGGATATTTAACAGAAATCAACGTCACAAGCCCCACGGGCATTCGTCAAATTGAGAACGTCACGGGCATTCCCGTTGGACGTGATCTGATGACAGTGCTCATTGATCAATGGAAATCTCAGCAACATGTCAGTTAATTTTCGCGGCCAATTTTTGATCAGCATGCCTCACATCGACGATGAAGTATTTCATCGTTCGGTGATCTTCGTGCTCGAACATACGGATCAATTTGTGCTGGGTGTCATCATCAATCAACAAAATTTACTCTCAAAAGATGAGATCTCTGCCCAATATGATCTGGCCATTGACCCTAAAGATATCGATAAATTGAACTTCATCTCAGGCGGCCCTGTGCGCTTAAAAGAACTGTTTGTGCTCCATGAACATATTCAAAAATGGCACAAAGCTGTGGAAATTGCGCCCGGTGTGGACATCACAACCTCCGCCGATGTTCTGGCCACGATCATTGAGTCTTATCCTGAGATTTCTCACTCCATCATTGACAGCTATTCTGTCTGGAGCACCGAGCAATTTAATGAAGAGTTAAAGCGCAATGTATGGATGCCGCTGCCCTTTGATAAGCAGTTTCTCTTCTCACGCGATGAACGCGAATTGCTGTGGAATGATCTGTTTGAAAGTTCTGGGGTAAAAATTCAAAGCTTATCCCAAGAAATTGGCACCGCCTAATGAAAAAAGCGAACATCTGTTCGCTTTTTTATCCTCTTACCAATGGTAATGCTGCTGAATAAAGTCAGATGCATGTTTTAAGCTTTCGCACTCTTTGAGCAAAGAGGGACGAAGTGCATCGGGCGGCGGCAACATATCCGGCACCATGATCACCGGCACATTGGCGGCAATCGCAGCCTTTGCACCATTGGTGGAATCTTCAAACATCACCACATCGCCATGCGCTTGCCCTAAAAAATCCACCGCTTTATGAACAATTTCCGGATGTGGCTTTGGATTTTCAATGTGATCAAGGGCATAAATCTCTCCAAAATGCTCGCGAATGCCATGATGCGTGAGCATCGCATCAATGAAATGGGCATAATTGTTTGAAGCAATCACACAAGGAATCTCATGGGATGCTAAAAATGCCAATAACTCAGCGGCACCAGGCTTGATGGCCACATTGCCGGCCAACAAGTAACCCTCTGCAATCGACTGCACTTCGCGAATGAATTGATCCACAGCCTCAATACTCAAAAAAGGGAAATCTTGACGATAAATCGTGTATAAATCTTGATTCGATGTGCCCAAATAACGGCGATAATAGTGCTCATCATACGAAGTGATGCCATATTTAGGCGCCACATCAATGCAGATGTCGCAATAGAGCTGCTCGGTATTAAAGAGCAAGCCATCCACATCAAAAATGGCCCCTTGTAACTGTTTCATGTTGACTCCTTAAGGCACATAGACATCGAGGCGCGTATTGGGCGCTTCAACGCTGTAACTGGGTTTAAAATCCCCCAAATATTCTGATTTCGCTGGACGCTTGACCACCACGCGCTGCATGCCACGGCCACTTTTTAGCAAATCAATCGCCAATGACAGTAACTCTGCACTGTCTGGATCATCGCCCACTAAATCACGCACCATGCGTAGATCTAATTTCACCAAGGCTGATTTTTTGCGATGCGGATACATCGGATCCATATAACAACTGTTTGGCAATACCATGGTGTCATCTTTTAATGCCAATTTTAAATGATCAATCGAGCTCATGGCATTTAACGTAATGCGCGCGGCCATCTCTGGCATCTCTGTTTGCAGGCTAAAAATCGCCTCAGAGAGCAGAATTTGCAACGTGGGGTTGCGCTCAAAGAATGTCACTGTACAACCAGAATATGCCAGCAATCCACCATCGCGCCCAAGTCCTGCCGTTAAATCCCACACCGTTTGACCTTCGCCATTTTTCCATTTTAAAGCCCGTAAAATGGGCTCTTGGGCTTTATTGAGTTTAGAAAAACGCCACAACTGTTTTGGGGAGGCAAAGTCCACTTTTAATTTTTGTTTCGCTTCATCTTGCCAAAAGAGCGATTGCCCATCCCACACAAATGATGGGTAAGTCACATCTGTGCCTTGCACTGTGTAAGTATTGGCCAATGTTGGCATTTGCCCATCTTCTGGCAAAATTAATGCTAATGAATCCATCATGCTTCCTGTGTAAAACTGCGCAATAAACCGATCTCTTGATCCCAAATCTCAGGATTTGTGGTTTCTAAAATCAAGGGAATGCCTTCAAATTGTGGTTGCTGCATGATGTATTCAAATGCCCCTAAACCAATGGTGCCTTGTCCTAAACTTGCATGGCGATCCACGCGGCTTTCAAAGTCTGTTTTCGCATCGTTTAAATGCATGGCACGTAGATATCGATAACCGACGATCTCATCAAAGGCTGTGAATGTTTTTTCACACGCTTCAAACGTGCGTAAATCATACCCTGCCACAAAGGCATGACAAGTATCGATGCATACGCCCACGCGGCTTTTATCTTCCACATGATCAATGATTTCTGCCAATTGCTCAAACTCAAAGCCTAAATTGCTGCCTTGCCCTGCCGTGTTTTCAATCACTGCTACCACATTTTTCGTTTGATCCAGCGCAATGTTAATGGACTCGCCAATGCGCGCTAAACAATCAGAAACATTGATTTTATTTAAATGACTGCCCGGATGAAAGTTCAACAACTCAATGCCCAATTGCTCGCAGCGTTGCAACTCATCTAAAAAGGCTTCACGCGATTTGTTGAGCCCTTCTGTTTCCGGATGCCCTAAATTAATGAGATAACTGTCATGGGGCAAAATTTGGTTGCCCTTAAAGCCAAGTTTAAAACACTCTTTTTTAAAATTGGCAATCACTTTGGGCTCAAGCGGTTTTGCTTTCCATTGGCGCTGATTTTTTGTAAATAAGGCAAATGCATTTGCCCCAATCTCTTTCGCTCGTTGCGGCGCTAAATCAACCCCGCCGGATGCGCTGACATGTGCGCCCACAAAATAGGTCATACCTTTCAATCCCATCGACAAAAGTTTACATTTTAATGCAGTTAAATGTTTTTTAAAGCAAAAACTGTCACTAGATCAAAGTATTTTTTTCAATTCCCCGTAAACTAGTGAGCATTGTTACCAAAATGGAGACGATCATTGTGTTAAAAACAATACATACAAAAGACAATGCCATCTTTGAAGCGCTGGTTGATGCGTTAAAAACACAATCCTATCAAGATTTCTTAGCCTTGCCTGAGCGCATGCAGCTTTCTGCCGAAGGTTTATCTGAACACACCACCATTGAGCTCTCTCGTCGTTTTGATCCCATTGATGCCGCTTTACACATTGTGGTGTCACAATTTTTATGGCTCAGCGAAGAAAATGATCCCTCCCTCATTCAAGGCATGCACAATATTGCTGTGCCTTTACCCAATTCAAATGCTGAGCTCTTTTATTCAGGGCACTGCAAAACAGAATTCTTTTATGTCCTGAAAGATGATTTCATCACCGATGATGTTTTTGAACGCAATGAACGGGCCGAAGCTTGCGCTTTAGAAACGGCCGATTGGTTTGGTACCACAGGATTGACTGATCAAGAAGAGCGTGGCATCGCGCCATTTATGCGCTATGAATATGGTGACTTATTGATCGATGAAGATGGGCTCAAAGCCCATGATTTAGAATTCATGGGCTGCTTTCACCTCAATAAAACTTTAACCAAAAAGTTGAAAATTGAGGCCGGTTTTCCCATTGATGCACTCTATGTATGGCATTATTATGATGATCATTATGCCTATGCGTATCGTGATCCTGATGGCGTTTTACATTACGATTTAGGCATGCGCTTTGATCCTCACATGTGTAAGCGCCTGCCCATCAATGTTGTAAATGGGCTCGCATCACTTCACAACGAAAGCGCACATCCTCACTGAGGCTGCGCTCTGTGGTCAGTGATAACAGTTCCTCAATCGCCGCAAAATCATTGCAGCACAAAATGATGTCAATGCCTGCATCAAAGCAGGCTTGTGCTTTTTCAATCGCACTGCCTAAATGTGCCGCCCCTTGCATGTCTAAATCATCACTGATGATCGCGCCGTCAAAATGCAACACATTACGAAGATAAGTGAGCCATGTGCGTGAAGTGACCGCTGTATGGGCATCATCAATCGCTGTATAGATGATGTGTGCAGGCATCACGCCTTCTATGCCCGCATCAATCAATGTGATGAAGGGCAATAAATCTGTGCGTTCGATCTCATCAAGCGAGCGCTCATCAATGCCAATCCCTAAATGGGTATCCACTGACACATAACCATGTCCCGGAAAATGCTTAGCCACACCAATGGAGCCAGCGCGACGAATGCCTTGATAAAAGGCCATCACCAATGCTGCCACAGCATCGGGCTCACTGTGAAAGGCGCGATCGCCAATCACGGTATTGTGCCCATAATCAATGTCACACACGGGCGCATAGCTAAAATCCACACCCACTTGCTTGAGCTCTGAAGCCATCACATAACCATAATGCTCCGCTTGCATGAGGGCTGAATGCATATTTTGTGCATACAACTCTTTTAATGATCCCATCGGTGGTAAACGGCTGAATCCCTCACGAAAACGCTGAACGCGCCCACCTTCATGATCCACAGAGATCATTAATTTCGGGTTGATCATTTTGATTTTTGCCGTCAACAAAATGAGCTGCTCTAAGCTTTCATAATTGCGGGTGAATAAAATCACGCCCACCACCAAAGGATGCATAAGCCATGCACGCTCTTGAGTCGTGACGGTTGTACCTTGTAATCCGATGATCAATCCACCTGTTTTTTGCATCATGCTTCCATCTCTAAGCCAAAATATTGCCAACACTTTTCAGTGGCCACGCGACCTTTTGGGGTGCGCATAATGAAGCCCTCTTGAATCAAGTAAGGCTCAATCACATCTTCTAACGTACCGCGATCTTCCCCTAAAGCTGAGGCAATCGTATCTAACCCCACAGGACCGCCTGAAAATTTTTCCACAATCAACTGCAACAAACGGCGATCGTGCTCATCTAAACCATAGGCATCAATTTCCAACATGTTTAATGCTTCTTTAGCAATGGCCACATCAATGACGCCATTTGAACGCACCTCTGCCACATCGCGCACGCGGCGCAATAAACGATTGGCAATCCTTGGCGTACCGCGGGAGCGCTTCCCTATTTCAGCGGCGCCCTCTGGCATCAATTCCACATTCAACAGTGAGGCTGAGCGCAACACAATGTTGGTCAATTCATCATTGGAATAAAACTGCAAGCGGGACATGATGCCAAAGCGATCACGCAGCGGCGAGGTTAATAATCCTGCCCGCGTTGTGGCGCCCACCAATGTAAAGGGCGGCAAATCAATTTTAATGGAGCGGGCTGCGGGCCCTTCACCGATCATGATGTCGAGCTGATAATCCTCAAGCGCAGGATAGAGCACCTCTTCAATCATCGGGCTTAAACGATGGATCTCATCGATGAACAGCACATCATTGGGCTCTAAATTCGTCAATAATGCCGCCAAATCCCCTGCTTTTTCAAGTACAGGGCCAGAAGTTTGCTTTAACCCCACATCCAACTCATGGGCAATGATGTGCGCAAGCGTTGTTTTTCCCAATCCTGGCGGCCCAAAGAGCAGCACATGATCGAGCGCTTCACCACGATTGCGTGCCGCCGTGATGAAAATTTCTAACTGATTGCGAAGCGCCGCTTGCCCTGTGTAATCTTGTAAACGTTTGGGGCGAATGGCGCGATCAATGACGGTTTCTTCGCGCTGCTTTTCACCGCTGATCAATATTCTATCGGATTCTATCATCTACACTTCTAACCAAAATGTGACAGGGCCATCGTTTTCTAAGGATACTTTCATATCGGCCCCAAATTCCCCTTGTGCCACCGTTGGCAGCAATGTTTTGGCATGTTCTATGCTGTGCGCATACAGCGCCATGCTCATCTCAACCGGCGGGCTTTCTGTAAAGGATGGACGGCGCCCTTTATCGGTATTGGCCAGCAACGTAAATTGCGACACCAATAACAATCCGCCATCAACATCTTGTAATGAGCGATTCATTTTACCGGCATCATCAGAAAAAATTCGATAATGGACGATTTTTTCCACCATCTTTTCCACCGTTTGTGGCGTGTCATGTTTCTCAATGGCCACAAGCGCCAATAAACCGGCATCAATCGCCCCGATGACTTTGCCATCCACCTTGACACTGGCGTGATTGACCCGTTGAATCAAGGCAATCATGGCTGGACTCGTAATGCCGCTTCTAAACGGCGCATGAACATGGCGGCAAGCTCTTCGCGAAGCGCTGCAGATACACGTTGGCTGTCGGTGGATTTACTGAGTAACGCCGCTTCTTGATAGCTAAAGTCACGCTCACGCATCAATGTTGTTGGCGGTAAAATCTCTTGACCATCACGATCTTTCACTTGCACCACAATGGTTAACGTCACCACTTCTTCTGTGGCACGATCCACCGCTAAGCCTGACACAGCGCGTGAACTTTGTTGTTCAGAGAGCACCTGAATGATCAAGTCAGCATTCGCTTCATTTTGCACCAATTGCACATGATCAGGAAAATATTTGGCCACGGCACTGTAAAAGGTTTGGCGATCATCGGGGTTATAACCTGCCATATAAACATTTTGATACGCTTTCGGCCATTTGATGGCGCCACGCAAATGAAAACCACAACCGGTAAGCATTAAGGCAGCTGCGCCTAGCAATACACTGCGTCGAGTCATTGTCATTGTTGATCCCCTTACATAATCACTTGTGAAAAATCAAAGTCCAATGACTCTGTCACCGCACCAATCATCGTGCCAGAAGCATAAGGAATGGTGTATTCCCAAACCAATGTCATGCTTGTGGGTGAATTAACGCCCGTGGCCATTAAACCTGCGCCTTTGCGCTCTAAATCTTGTAATAATTTTGGCAATTTAATCATCTCATCACTCGAGATGCTGCGGCTCATTCGGCCAATACAGTTTTCGGACAATGCCACCATCGCCACATCAAGCTCACTGACCATGGTTGAAGTGATGTCGACAACGTCATACACCATGCCAGCAAAGCCTGCATCGGCAATGATGCTAAAGAAGTGTTTGGCCGCCTCAAAATGCTCATCCACCACCTCTTCTGCCAAACCAAAGATGATTTGATGACTGCTGCATGGCGCTTTGGCATTTTTCTCAATCCAATCGATCAAATATTCAGGCTTGGTTAAAAAGTACATGGATAACGGCACTAAAATGCGTTTATTGCCGCCCTCAACCTTAGCAAGGTTATCCGCAGCTGTTGAGAGCATGAATTGATCCAAATCACGCATCAAGACATTGTCTGAGGTAAACGTGAAACTTCGATTCCAAACCACAGGTTCGCCCTTTTCATCACGCAGGGCAAAGCTTGCAATGTAATTCTCTTGGCCTTGAGCCAAAAAGTCTGCCACCGGAATGTACGTTTGACGCACATTGTCACTGTTTAATGCGGTAAAGAGTGGCATGTACTCTTCATCGATGTCGCCAACTTCCAATGTTTCAACGCCATGCTGAACCGCTTGAATGGCGCGCGTTGATTCCTCTTTTTTATCTGTAAAGACAACGCGCGTTTCTAATAAGCCCGATAACTCATCTAAGCGCGCGCACGCATCATTGATGCCATCGACCGAATCGCCTAAATTGGTGTAAGAGAAGGAAAAGGCACCATGAAAACTTGCATCGCCCGCCTTAAATACATAACCTTCTGCGCTGGCCACAATCGCCATGCCTAAGCGATCGACTTTGGTCATGTCGCTGTTGGTGAGCAATAGCACAATGCTTTCATCAGAATAGCGCGCATAATGTAGATTACTGATCTGTGATTCTAAATGTTTGGCCAATCCAATGAAGTAGGATTCTAAAATCTCCACGCCATATTTTTTGCGGAAATTAAAATAATCTTCCAACACCAAACTCACCAACCAAGATGAACTGCCCACAAAGTTGGATAAATTTTCAATGAAGGCCAAACGATTATAAAACTGTGCCGCCATCGAAGGCGCCGCTTCCACCACAACTGGCGCCGCTGGCCCTGCATTCGATTGGGCCACAAAGATCTCAAGACAAGGCAATTCTTCGTGCATCGCAGGTTTAATCGTCACCATTTCTTCCAAAGCACTGCCCGTGCGTGGATTGATGAGATTAAGCATCGCTTGTTGTTCTTTGCCTGTTTTGCTCGCAATCTTCATCATCTTTTTAAAGGTTGCCGATTGCTCTGCACCAATGTATTCAAGTGCTGTGGTTGCGGCCAATTCATTAAAATCTTGCCAGCCAAAATATTTTAAAAAGGCTTGGTTGGCATATAAAAATAGGCCATCGGCGGCACCAAAATAAGCAATTAAATCTTCAGATTGCGCGGCCAATTGCGCAGTGATTTCGGAGAGTTGAGCGTTTTTTTCTAACGTTTGGCGGTAACCTTGCTGATTTTTACGCTCAAAAATGGCACGCACGATCTGTTTAAACAATACATCACTTTGCTGCAATGAGCCCACATCCAGCGCCCCTTCTTGCATCATGATTTGGCGTTTTTCTAGAAATTGCTCCTCTGCCACTAACACAAGCACCGGCACGCTTTGCATGCCGATGGCATCTGTGATCTCTTTTAAATCCGGCACTTTCGGTGAATCTTGCAACAGAATTAAGTCACAACCTTCTTTCGTTAGGGCAACTTTGACGCCATCCACAGAATCTGTCGTTGCCACATCAAAAGTGATTTTACTCTCAACACTCGACACACGAATCAACTGCTTGAGTTGAGTGACCTTTTCTGCACTGCTTTCAACATAAAGAATTCTGTAAATATCATTGGCCATTATCATTACCCATTTCGTGAATTTTAACTTCCATAGTGTAGCTTAATTCGGCACAAAACTCATGTTAGATGAGCTCACCATATAAATCATAGGTGTCCGCTTCATCAATCAAGACATTGACAATTTTACCCACACACGAAGCATCGGCGCCATCAATGTAGACCAAACCATCAATCTCGGGTGCATCGGCTTTGGTGCGACCGATGGCCACGCCATTTTCAGCATCAAAATCATCCACCAACACTTCTAACGTTTGTCCCACTTTAAGGGCCAATTTCTCTGCAGAAATGCGCGCTTGAAGCTCCATAAAGCGACCTAAACGTTCTTCTTGAATCTCAACCGGAATGAGTTCTGCAATGTCATTGGCCGGTGCGCCTTCTACTGGCGAATAAATGAATGCACCCACGCGATCTAAACGTGCCTCTTCAATGAAATCTAAGAGCATTTGGAACTCTTCTTCCGTTTCCCCTGGGAAACCCACAATGAATGTCGAACGAATGGTGATTTCAGGGCAAATTTCGCGCCATTTTTTGATACGCATCAACATATTTTCACTGTTTGCCGGGCGCTTCATCGCTTTTAAAATGCGTGGTGATGCATGCTGCATGGGCACATCGATGTATGGCAAAATTTTGCCTTCTGCCATCAAGGGAATCAAATGATCCACATGCGGATAAGGATAGATGTAATGCAAACGCACCCAAGCATCCATTTTGCCAAGCTCTTCACAAAGGTTTTGAATGTGTGTTCTGACAGGTTTACCATCGGCAAAGCCTGTTTTATATTTCACATCCACGCCATAAGCACTGGTATCTTGCGCCACCACCAATAACTCTTTAACGCCTGAACTTACCAATTTTTTCGCCTGTGACAATACATTTTCCACAGGATACGATTGATGTTTACCGCGCATCGTCGGAATGATGCAGAAGGTACAACTGTGATTACAACCTTCAGCAATTTTTAAATATGCATAATGGCGCGGCGTCAATTTGATGCCCGCTTGTGGCACTAAATCCATGAATGGATCATGTGGTTTTGGCAAATGATGGTGCACAGCGCCCATCAATTCTTGGAATGCATGTGGGCCGGTCACACTCAATACATTGGGATATTTTTCCAAAATGGTGTCAGCTTTAGCACCTAAACAGCCGGTGACAATCACTTTGCCATTTTCATCCAACGCTTCGCCAATGGCATCTAAACTCTCTTGCACCGCAGAATCAATAAAGCCACAAGTGTTGACCACAACAAGGTCCGCATCATTGTATTGTGGAACAATTTCATATCCTTCTGTACGCAATTGCGTCAAGATATATTCGGAGTCAACCAATGCTTTTGGGCAACCGAGGGAAACAAAGCCAATCTTAGGAGTCGTCACTGTCTAACCTTACAAAAAAAGATCACCAGTCAAATCAGCAAATGTTTTGACTGGTGTAATCAAAGAAAAAAAACTATAATAACCGGCTATTTTATATCAGAACCTCATCTACTGGAAACCAAAATGTCGAAAAAATATTTAGTTACTTGGGATATGCTCCAAGTTCACGGGAAAGCTTTATCTCAACATTTAATCGAACGTCAAGAGTGGAAAGGGATCATTGCGGTCAGTCGTGGTGGTTTAGTACCTTCTGCGATCGTTGCGCGCGAATTGAACATTCGTTACGTGGATACTTTGTGCATTGCAAGCTACCATGAATATCAACAGCAAACAGACATGCAACTCGTCAAAGAGTGTAATTTACCGAATGAAGGCGAAGGCTTTGTCATCATCGATGACTTAGTGGACTCTGGCAATACGGCAAAATTGATCCGTCAATTGTATCCAAAAGCATACTTCGTCACCATTTTTGCAAAACCACAAGGCAAACCTTTGGTGGACTTTAACGTCATCGATGTATCACAAGATACATGGATTGAGCAACCTTGGGACACAGCTGTGCATTTCATCGCACCAATTTGTGATCAAAACAAACAGTAATCATGCAATACCACAAGCCGAATTGGATTAAAGATCATGCGATTGCCTTAGGCTTCTGGGTTGGCAAATACATTGCGAGATTGCCAATGCCCATCTTACTAGCCGCAGGCAAAGGCATTGGCATGCTCTCGTACTATGTGGCGAAAAAACGCCGCCACATTGTGGAGCGCAACATTGCGTTGTGCTTCCCTGATTTATCAAAAGATGCACAAACCAAACTCGTTCAAGCGAACTTTAAAGCCCTTGGCATGGGCATTTTTGAAACCTTAGCCGCTTGGTTAAAGCCTGAGGATCAAGTCAAAGATCTCTTTATCTATGAAGGTTTAGAACATTTAGAGGCCGTCAAATCTTCCGGTGATGGCGCCCTTTTATTGACGGTGCACTTTTGTAACCTTGAGTTGGGCGCCCGCGCCATTACGCTCAAAACGCCCTTTGTGGCGATGTATCGTCAGCATAAAAACCGCGCCTATGAAGAGCGCCAATTTAAAATGCGCACCGCTCAATCACAAAATGAGCCCGTCAATCGCAACGAAATTCGCAAAACCATCAAACTCCTTCGTCAAGGCAAGCTCCTTTGGTATGCACCGGATCAAAACTACGGCGGCAGTGATCATGTGTTTGTGGACTTCTTTGGCGTCAAAGCGCTGATGATCACAGCAACATCCCAAATGGCCAAAGTGGGCAAAGCCAAAGTGCTGCCCTATTATTGCATTCGTGAAGGCCATCAATATCGCGTTAAAATCCTGCCTGCCCTTGACCATTTTCCATCTGAGTCGCCCATGGAAGATTGCGAGCGTTTGAATAAAATGTTTGAATCATGGATCATCGAAGCCCCCGAGCAATATTTATGGGCGCATCGCCGCTTTAAAACTCGCCCTGAAGGTGAAAAGGATCTTTATGAATAACCTTGTGAAAGATTATCGACGCATTTTGATCATTCAATGGAGCGCGATGGGCGATTGTGTGCTTGCAAGCAGCACCTTTGATGACATTAAAGCGGCCTTTCCCCGCGCAAAGATTGATTTAAATGTGCTCCCTCCGTGGCATCAGCTCTTTGTGCATGATGATCGTTTTCATCAACTCATTGACTTTAAACTCAGAAAACAGGGCTTTGGCGCCACTTGGCGTTGGCTCACCACATTAAAACAAGAAAATTATGATCTGATCATTGATCTACAAAACAGTGATCGCTCCCGCATGTTGCTCTCTGCGGCAAAAACTCTCCGCTTTACTCGCGCAACCATCATTGGACGCAGTCGTCATTGGTGCTATGACAATCACATCGAACCCCATGACATTGAAAACAATCACGTAGTCGATCGCTTTTATGCGGCGCTCAAAAGTGTGGGCGTTGTGCGCACAAGTACGCGTCCACGCATCATTGCATCGCCTGAAATCATCAAACGCATTGAAGAGAAAAAGCAACATCTCCTAGAAGATCATGCCTTTGCTGTGTTTGTGCCAGGCTGCAGCCCACAACATCCTGAAAAACGTTGGCATCCTGAGCGCTTCATTGAGCTTGCGCAATTATTATTCAACAATGGCTGCGTCACGCGCATTTTAGTCCTTGGCGCCGGCAGTGAAGCAGAAATCTGCAAACAAATTTCTGACAGTGATGCACGCATCCTCAATCTTTGTGATCAAACGGCGCTGTTAGACATTCCTTATTGGCTCAATGGCGCTGCGCTCATTGTGGCCAACGACACCGGCATTGCACACTTTGCCGCCGCAAGTGATGCACCCGTCATCGCCCTCTTTGGCCCGACAAATCCAACACAATCGAAGCCTTATGGGGAAAAAGTCACCGTGCTTGAGGCCAAAAATTTTGGAAATGACAATAAAATTGACCAAATCACGGCAAATGACGTTCTGAATCACTACCAAACCATTTTCAATCCATCCGATAAAACAGTATAATCATCGGATTTTATAATTGAATATCCACTATTTTCAAAGGAATTGATGTGACAAAACAAGCAAGTTATACCAAAGAAGAACTGATTGAATGCGCAAAAGGCAACTTATTTGGTGAAGGCAATGCACAATTGCCAATGCCACCAATGTTGATGTGTGATCGCATTGTGGAAATCACTGAAGATGGTGGCAACTACAATAAAGGTTTAATCGTCGCTGAACTCGACATCAATCCTGATTTATGGTTTTTCCCTTGTCACTTCATCGGTGACAACGTTATGCCAGGTTGCCTTGGCTTAGATGCAATGTGGCAATTGGTTGGCTTCTACTTAGGTTGGAAAGGCGGCCTTGGTCGCGGCCGCGCGCTTGGTTGTGGTGAAGTGAAATTCTCCGGTCAAGTCTTACCAACAGCGAAAAAAATAACTTACCACATTCACATGAAACGTGTTATTTTGCGCAAATTGACGATGGGTATTGCAGATGCGACTTTATCCGTAGATGGTAAAATCATCTACACAGGACATGACCTCAAAGTTGGTCTTTTTACCTCAACAGATAATTTTTAACGTTTAGGAGAAACATTATGAGACGTGTTGTTATCACAGGTCTTGGGATTATTTCTAGTATCGGAAACAACAAAGAAGAAGTATTAGAGTCTCTCAAATCAGGTAAGTCAGGTATTGAATTCTCTCAAGAGATGGCTGATCTCGGTTTTAGATCCCATGTTCACGGTGCCATTCGCATCAACCCTGCTGAGCATATTGATCGTAAAACTTTCCGCTTTATGGCAGATGCTGCGGCATACGCTTATTTAGCGATGGAACAAGCGATTGAAGACTCAAAATTACCCCCTGAAATGGTTTCAAATGAACGCACAGGTTTAATCGTGGGTTCTGGCGGTGCATCAACGCGCAATCAAATTGATGCCGTTGACAGCATGCGTAAAACAGGCGCCACCAAAAAAATGGGCCCTTACATGGTGACTCGTACAATGGGTTCGACTGTGTCTGCATGTTTGGCCACACCATTTAAAATCAAAGGTGTGAACTACTCCATCAGCTCAGCATGTTCAACTTCTGCCCACTGTATTGGTAATGCCGTTGAGCAAATCCAATTGGGTAAACAAGATGTGATCTTTGCCGGTGGCGGTGAAGAATTACACCCATTTATGAGCGCAATGTTTGATGCAATGGGCGCATTGTCTTCAAAATACAATGACAATCCATCTGTGGCATCTCGTCCATATGATCGCGACCGTGATGGTTTTGTGATCTCTGGCGGTGGCGGTATCGTGGTGGTTGAAGAGTTAGAACACGCATTGGCCCGTGGTGCACACATCTATGCAGAAATCACAGGTTACGGTGCAACGTCTGATGGTTATGACATGGTTGCCCCAAGTGGTGAAGGCGCAGAGCGCTGTATGCGTCAAGCATTGTCCACAGTGACAGGCCCAATTGATTACATCAATGCACACGGCACATCCACACCTGCCGGTGACATTCCTGAAATCATGGCCGTTGAACGTGTCTTTGGTGATAAATTCCCAATGATCTCTTCAACAAAATCACAAACTGGCCATGCATTGGGCGCAGCTGGCGTCAATGAAGTGATCTATTCACTCTTGATGATGGAAAACAATTTCCTTCAAGCGAGCATGCACATTGATAACATTGATCCTTTATTGGAAAACTTCCCCATCATCCGCAAAAAAGTGGAAGATGTTGAAATCAATAACATCATGAGCAACAGCTTTGGCTTTGGTGGTACAAATGCAACTGTGGTTCTTAGCCGTTATAAAGGTTAATTAACCCCATATCAAAAAGCCTGATCAATGATCAGGCTTTTTTAATGTCTTCAATATTATTCACGATGATACGGGTGATTGTGCAAAATACTCCAACCACGGAACAATTGCTCTGCCACTAAAATGCGCACCATCGGATGCGGTAATGTCAGTTTAGATAGAGAAATGCTCTGCTCAAAGCTTTGTTTGACCTCATCAGAGAAACCTTCAGGACCACCAATTAGCAAAGCGATGTCTGTGCCGCCTTGTAACCACCCTGCCATCATTTGACTGAGCTCTGGCGTTGTCACCGCTTTACCCACCACATCAAGCCCCACAATACGCGCACCTTTAGGCACCGCAGCGAGCATTTTTTGTCCCTCTTCTTTAAGGATTTTCGAGATGTCCGCATTTTTTTTGCGTGCTTGAGCAGGAATTTCCACCATTTTGAGTTGCACTTCATTTCGAAGACGGCTTTGATACTCATCAAAACCCTCTTTCACCCAACTCGGCATATTGTTGCCAATGGCAATGAGGTGAACAATCATACTAGATGAATAATTTTTCTAACTGATAAAACTCGCGCGCATCTTTTGTCATGATGTGCACTACGATGTCACCGTAATCTTGCAACACCCAGTTGCCACTTTCCACGCCTTCAATCCCGATCACTGTATAGCCTTGACCTTTCATGTTGATTTCAAGCTTATCGGCCATCGCTTTAAGGTGAGTCGAAGAAGTCCCTGTGACAATCACTGCCCAGTCGGTATACTTCACAATTTCGCTGACATCGAATACTTTAATATCCACACCTTTCATATCATCTAAGGTTGTTTCAACAATATTCTTCATTGCTTCTGACATAAAATTCATCCAATTAATTTAAAATTCATCAATCATTAATACACATCGTGCCGGTTATTGTACTTCATTTTAATTTAACAATTAAATCTTAATTAATTTTGCTAGAATATTAGCTTTATTTCTAAGTTTTGAAGGTTGAGAAATGGTCAGTTTTGAAGCACTTTACGAAGAAGCACAACAATACATTCCAGGCGGCGTGAACTCTCCTGTGCGCGCATTTAAACAAGTGGGCGGTGCACCTGTGTTTTTCAAAAAAGGTGAAGGCGCTTATGTCTATGACGTCAATGATAAAAAATACATCGATTATGTGGGTTCATGGGGCCCGATGATTGTGGGGCATGCGCACCCTAAAGTGATCGAAGCGGTTGTGGAAACGGCAAAAAATGGCCTCTCTTTTGGTGCACCTACGGTTTCTGAAACCGCTTTGGCCAAAAAAGTACTTGAGATCATCCCTTCAATGGACAGCGTACGCATGGTAAGTTCAGGCACAGAAGCCACCATGAGCGCCATTCGTTTAGCCCGTGGTTACACTGGCCGCAACAAAATCATCAAATTTGAAGGCTGCTATCATGGCCATTCAGATTCACTGTTAGTGAAAGCAGGTTCCGGTTTATTGACCTTTGCAGAACCTTCTTCACCGGGCGTACCGGCAGATTTAACACAGCACACAATCGTACTTGAATACAACAATCCCGATGAGCTTAAAGAAGCATTTGCCAAATATGGCGATGAAATTGCCTGCGTGATTGTAGAACCGATTGCCGGCAACATGAACTGCATCCCACCATCACGTGAATTCTTACAAACCATTCGTGATTGCTGTACCGATGCAGGCGCTGTGTTCATCATGGATGAAGTGATGACCGGTTTTCGTGTGCACAAACATTCTGCCCAAGGCTTATTTAACATCACGCCTGACTTATCAACCTTCGGTAAAGTGATTGGCGGCGGCATGCCTGTGGGCGCCTTTGGTGGTAAAGCTGAAATCATGGCCCATTTATCCCCAAATGGTGCGGTGTATCAAGCGGGCACATTATCGGGCAATCCTGTGGCCATGGCAGCAGGTCTCGCCACATTAGAATTGGTGTCTGAAGAGGGCTTTTATGATGAGCTCAAAGCCAAAACCGATTACTTAATGGATGGCATTGCTAAAATCTTTGCAAAACATGATGTACCGATCCACATCAATCATGTGTGCGGCATGTTCGGTTTATTCTTCACCAATCAACCCGTCAATACATACAAAGATGCGCTCACCAGCGACATCGAATTTTTCAAACAGTTCTATCATGGCTTACTTGAGCGCGGCATTTATTTAGCACCAAGTGCATTTGAAGCCGGTTTCTTATCGAATGCGCATACGTATGAAGATTTAGACCAAACCCTCAAAGCCATCGACGAAACATTAGCAGACATCAAAGGTTAACCCATGAAACAAACTCCTTGGATCGCCCCATCGATTTTATCCGCAGACTTCGCTCGCTTAGGTGAGGAAGTCAATGCCGTATTAGACGCAGGCGCTGACATCATTCACTTTGACGTGATGGACAATCACTATGTGGAAAACTTAACGTTTGGCCCCATGATTTGCAAAGCTTTGCGTGATTATGGCGTCACTGCACCCATTGATGTGCATTTGATGGTTTCACCTGTCGATCGCATGATCGAAGCCTTTGCAAAGGCAGGCGCCACCTACATCACATTCCATCCAGAAGCCTCTTTGCATGTGGATCGCTCCCTTCAGCTCATCAAATCTTTGGGCTGTAAAGCGGGCTTAGTGTTAAATCCGGCCACATCCATCCATGTGCTTGATCATGTTTGGGATTACTTAGACATGGTGCTTGTGATGAGTGTGAACCCTGGCTTTGGTGGACAAAAGTTCATTCCATCGGCATTAGATAAATTGGTACAATTGCGCGCAATCATCGATGAAAAAGGCTTAGACATTCGCCTTGAAATTGATGGCGGCGTCAATGCCGATAACATCGAAGCGATCTCTAAAGCAGGGGCGGATACCTTTGTGGCAGGCAGCGCAATTTTCACGCAAAAAGATTACGCCGACATCATCGGTCGATTAAAATCAAATGCAAAATTAGACTGATGCCATTTTGTCGTTTAGAATACGAACGTTATTTCTATTAAAAAAACTAATGAGAAAATTATGAACATTACAGATCTACTCACATTTGTGGTCAAATCCGGGGCATCGGATTTGCACTTGTCAGCAGGATTGCCCCCTTTGCTGCGCATCGATGGTGACGTAACAAGAATCAATGCACCTGCGCTCAATAACGATATGGTTTATGATTTGATTTATGGCATCATGAATGATACTCAGCGCAGAACCTTTGATGCAGAGTTAGAAGCTGACTTCTCTGTAGATGTTCCTGGTTTATCTCGTTTCCGTGTCAACGCCTTCCACCAAAATCGTGGCGTTGGCGCTGTTTTTAGAACAATCCCTAACAACATTAAATCCATGGATGAACTTGGCATGCCTGCCATTTTCCGCCAAATGGTTTCGGTGCCTCGTGGTTTAGTGTTGGTGACAGGGCCCACAGGTTCAGGTAAGTCAACGACGTTAGCTGCAATGATTGACTACCTAAACAAGCATCATCCTTACCATATCTTGACGGTGGAAGACCCCATTGAGTTCGTACACACGCCAAGAAAATCACTCATCAACCAACGTGAAGTGCACCGAGATACTCTCTCGTTTAACAATGCGTTGCGCTCTGCTCTTCGTGAAGATCCAGACGTTATCTTGGTGGGTGAGCTTCGTGACTTAGAAACCATTCGTTTAGCCTTAACCGCTGCGGAAACGGGTCACTTAGTATTTGGTACCCTCCATACCACATCGGCGGCGAAGACGATCGATCGTATCATTGACGTTTTCCCAGAAGGTGAAAAACCATTGGTTCGTTCAATGTTATCTGAATCCTTACAAGCCGTTGTTGCGCAATCACTTTTGAAGAAAAAAGGCGGCGGTCGTGTGGCTGCTTGGGAAATTCTTATGGGTACGAATGCAATTCGAAATCTGATTCGTGAAGATAAAATTGCACAGATGTATTCTGCGATTCAAACTGGCCAATCCTTTGGCATGCAAACCCTTGATCAGCACTTGATGCAGCTAGTTCGAGCGGGCATCATTGATGCAGAAGTTGCAGCAAGTAAGGCTAAGAACCCCGCTGATTTCACTTAATCAGTGTATTGCATATTTTTTTGAAATACGTATAATGACGTGTCTGTTTTTAAGGGCCGTCTTTGCGTTCCTCAAAGAATTTAATTTATTGAAATAGGTTATTTTAATTATGAGTAAAGTTTGTCAAGTCACTGGTAAAGCACCTGCTGTTGGGAACAACGTTTCTCACGCAAACAATAAAACTCGCCGTCGTTTTTTACCAAATCTTCACTCACATCGTATTTGGGTAGAAAGCGAACAGCGCTTTGTAACATTACGCGTAACATCTGCTGGTTTAAGAACTATCGATAAAAAAGGCATCGATGCTGTTCTTAAAGATATGCGTGCACGTGGTGAGAAAATCTAAGGAGCTTTATCATGGCAAAAGGTATCAGAGAAAAAATCAAATTAGTGTCAACGGCTGAAACAGGTCATTTTTACACTACAACTAAAAACAAAAGAACAACTCCTGAAAAATTAGAGTTCATGAAATATGATCCAGTTGTTCGTAAACACGTTTTATACAAAGAAGCACGTATTAAATAAGTTTACTTGTTTAAAAACACACAAAAGCAACCTCAGGGTTGCTTTTTTATTGCCTGAAAATCGTCTCATCTTCAAATTAATGCCGTATTATGCTAGATTGTGCGGTATCTTTTTAGACTGTAGATGATTCTATCCGTGATCACATTAGACCATATTTCAAAATCCTATCCGACTGCGAAAGGCAACATCACTGCCCTCTCAGACATCTCTTTGACCATTGAAGCCGGCGAAATCTTCGGTGTCATCGGGCACTCTGGCGCCGGCAAAAGTACGTTGATTCGCTGCCTTAATTTATTGGAAAAACCTTCAAGTGGCCACGTCATTTTAGATCAAGTGGATTTAACCACCTTAAGCAAACGCGAGTTAATGCATGAGCGCCGCAAAATCGGCATGATTTTCCAGCACTTTAACCTCTTCTCCAGCCAAACCATTTTTGACAACATTGCCTTCCCTCTTCGCTTAGAGAAGATGTCAAAATCGGAGATCACCGCCCGCGTCAATGAATTACTAGAATTGGTGGGTTTAACAGAACATGCCAAAAAATACCCCGCCCAACTCTCTGGCGGACAAAAACAGCGCGTAGGGATCGCTAGAGCCCTCGCTAACAAGCCAAAAGTATTATTGTGTGATGAAGCGACATCTGCCCTTGATCCACAAACCACACAGTCCATTTTGGAGCTCCTGCGTGAAATTAATCAAAAGCTTGGTTTAACGATTGTGCTCATCACCCATGAAATGGAAGTAATCCGTAAAATCTGCCATAAAGTGGGCGTCATTCATGCCAGTCAAATTGTGGAATGTGGCCCTGTTGAAGAGGTATTTTTAAATCCTCAACACGAAGTGACCAAAGAGTTTATTTTAGACAATAGTCATTATGCTGAGCTTAAAGTTCATTTGAAAAACAGCCCAATGAAAGGGGCAAACCTTTATCAAATCACTTATTCCGGGGAAGATTCCTATCACCCTCATTTAAGTGACATCATCAAATCCACCGGCGTGCATTTCTCAATCCTGTCTGGCAACATCAGCTACATTCGTGATTTGCCGTATGGTCAATTGCTCGTTGCCTTAAATGGTAGCGCCGAGGTTCAGCAACGCGCCTTAGAAGAATTTGCAGCGAAAAACATTCATACATTAGCGGTCACTTTATAAACTATGTCAAATCTCATCGAAACCTCTCTGTACACAGATTTCAAAGTATGGGCAGCGAATGCTCTTCAAGAATTCATCACGCCCTATTTTCCTAAAGTGAAAGTGAGCATGCTCTGGGAAGGCACCGAAGCCACCTTGCAAATGCTTTCCGCATCTTGGGCATTGACCACCATTTTTGGCATCATGCTTGGGGTGATTTTATACCTCACAAGCCCAAAACAACTCATGCAAAATCGTGTGGTGTATCCGATTTTATCGATTTTCACCAATATTTTGCGCTCCATTCCCTTTTTGATTCTGATCATTTATCTATTGCCCTATACAAAAAATATTGTGGGCACTTCCTTTGGCGTTAAAGGCGCAATTGTGCCCTTGACCATTGGTGCGATTCCATTTTTTGCCAAACTTGTAGAAACATCTCTGCGTGAAGTGGATCGAGGCATCATAGAGGCTGCTGTCAGTATGGGCACACCAATGCACAAGATTATCTTCTCGATCTTATTGCGTGAAGCTCGCCCAAGCTTAATTGCAGGCGCCACTATTACAGGGATTCTCCTCCTCTCCTTTACCGCAATGGCAGGCGTGGTTGGTGCAGGCGGCCTTGGCGATTTGGCCACACGTTTTGGCTTCCACCGCAATCAACCTGAAATTACAAATTTTGTGATTGTAATTATCATTATTATCGCGCAAACTATTCAATTAGTGGGCGATACATTCATGCGTCGTCTCACACGAAAATAACAATGACCATCCAATATTTAGGAGTTTATTCATGAAGAAATTTGCAACAGCGCTTCTCATTTCTGCATTGCCATTTTTTGCCAATGCCAATGAAACCATCAAAGTGGCAGCATCTCCTGTGCCACATGCTGAAATTTTAGAACACGCACAAACACTTGCCCCTAAAGATTTCAACATTGACGTGGTTGTGGTGACCGATTATGTGTTGCCAAACATCATGCTCAACGAAGGTGAAGTCGATGCAAACTTCATGCAACATCAACCCTATTTAGATGAATTTAACAAAGCCAATGACATGACATTGGTGTCTGTGGGCGGCGTGCATTTAGAACCATTGGGTGGCTATTCTAAAAAGATCAAAGATGTGAAAGACTTACCACAAAACGGTAAAGTGGCCATTCCAAATGACCCCACCAATGGTGGCCGTGCATTGATTTTATTGCACAACAATGGCGTGATCACATTGACAGATCCAACGAACATTTTGGCCACAATTCAAGACATCAAAGAGAATCCTAAAAACCTCTCATTTGTAGAACTTGAAGCACCCATGCTTGCACGCACCATCGATGAAGTGGATTTAGCCCTCATCAACACAAACTTTGCATTAGATGCAGATTTAAATCCTGTGAAAGATGCATTGATCATTGAAGACAAAAACTCACCTTACGTAAACATCGTTGTGGTCAAAGATGGCAACAATGAGAAAGAAAATGTGAAAGAACTCATGAAAATCCTTCACTCTGATGAGATGAAACAATTCATCGAAACAAAATATGAAGGCAGCATTTTACCTGCATTCTAATTTTGCAGGATATGCGCTATAATGATTCACAATAAGAGAGCTGCTCGCAGCTCTTTTTTTTCATTAAGCCGCGTTGTCCGCTGTTTTAATCCGAAGCATGATTGACTTTTGTGTGGAAAAACAAGATAATGTTGCGTCTTATATTGTTTAAACTATTGGTTATATTTGGAGAATACCTTTGGCAAACTCAGCTCAAGCAAGAAAACGCGTACGCCAAGCGGAAAAAAGCCGTTTAGCAAATGCTTCATATCGTTCAATGACTCGTACTTATGTTAAGAAAGTATTGAAAGCGATCCAAGAAAACAACGTCACTGCTGCTCAAGATGCATTGAAAAAAGCACAAGGCGTTTTAGATCGCGCTTCTAACAAAGGCTTATTTCATAAGAAAACAACTGCTCGTTTAGTGAGCCGTTTGAACGCACGAATCAAAGCAATCGCTGCTTAATTCAAAATGCATTCAAAAGCCCTTTTTCAAGGGCTTTTTTATTGCCTCAATTTTATCCGCCCATAAAAAATCCCGCCAATGCGGGACTTTTTAAACCTTTACAAACTTAGATTTTACCGTGGCAATGCTTATATTTTTTACCAGAGCCGCACGGACATTCATCATTACGACCCACAGCGCTAAAGTCTAAGCCCAATGCATCCATCACATTATTTTGCTCTGGCGCTTGAACCTCATTAGAAACACCAGCATCACTGAATGAGCGTTGCATCAATACTTCTGTTTCTTCATCGGTATTTTTCAATGCTTCAATCGCTTTGGCATCCTCTTCCGTCACTTTTGGCAATTCAATCGTTAAACGACTTAAGAAGCCAATGGTTTCATAATAGATGCGATCTAACATCATCTCAAACATTTCAAAAGCTTCGCGTTTATACTCTTGCTCAGGACGTTTTTGTGCATACGCACGCAATTGAATGCCTTGACGCAAATAATCCATCGCCGCTAAATGATCTTTCCAGTTGCGATCTAAAAGTTGCAACAATACATTTTTCTCAAAGGCTTTGAAGTTTTCTTGATCCACAATGGAGATTTCTTCGCCAGTATCGGGCAATGTGATGTATTGCTTATTGCGATATGCTTTTTGGTTCATCTCAATTAAGCGTGCAACCACGCCTTCATACTCAAGGGTATCATCCTCTTTGAGCCAATCTTCAAGCTTCACATCCATCATAAAGTCACGAGACAATTTCGCCTCTAAACCTTCCATATCCCATTGCTCAGGGAAGGATTGTGGTGGAATGTGTTTCGCAACCAATTCACGGAACACAGTTTCACGAATCGCATCAATGGCCGGACCCACATCCGATGCCGCTAAAATGTCATCACGCTGTTGATAGATCACTTTACGCTGATCATTGGCCACGTTGTCATATTGCAATAAGTTCTTACGAATCTCAAAGTTATGACCTTCCACTTTACGCTGAGCATTTTCAATTGAACGACTGATCCATTTATGTTCAAGCGGAATGCCATCGCCCATGCCAAGCTTTTTCATCATGTTGTATGCTGAAGGCGAGGTGAAGATGCGCATCAAGTTATCTTCTAACGACAAATAGAAGCGTGATGAACCCACATCCCCTTGACGACCGGCACGGCCACGCAACTGATTGTCGATGCGGCGTGATTCATGACGCTCTGTCCCGATGATGTGTAAACCACCTTTTGCCAAGACATCATCATGGCGTTTTTGCCATTCAGCTTTCATGGCAGCGCGCTCTGCGGCTGTGGCATCCGGATAGGCTTCCATTTCCATCTCAAAGTTACCGCCAAGCACGATGTCCGTACCGCGGCCGGCCATATTTGTGGCAATCGTCACGGCGCCAGGTTTACCGGCAGCACCCACAATATACGCTTCACGTTCATGCTGTTTTGCATTCAAAACTTCATGATGAATGCCACGCGCCTTGAGCATCTCTGCCAACAATTCAGACACTTCAACAGATGCTGTGCCCACTAAAACCGGTTGCCCTGCTTCGCGGCATGCTTCGATGTCTTTAATGATGGCTTCATATTTTTCGCGCTGCGTTAAGAAGATCAAATCCCCATAATCTTTACGCTGAATGGCTTTATTCGTTGGAATCACCACCACTTCTAAGCCATAAATTTCTAAAAGCTCAGGCGCTTCTGTATCGGCGGTTCCCGTCATCCCGGACAATTTTTTATAAATTCTAAATAAATTCTGGAACGTGATGGATGCCAATGTTTGGTTTTCAGGTTTGATCGGCACGCCCTCTTTCGCTTCAATGGCTTGATGTAAACCATCTGACCAGCGACGTCCTGCCAATGTACGGCCTGTGTGCTCATCGACAATGATGATTTCATTGTTTTTAATCAAATACTCCACATCACGGCGGAATAAATGATGCGCACGCAAGCAGCTGTCTAAATGATGATACAATTTTAAGTTATTGGCATCATATAAGCTTTCACCCGCTTTGAGTAAACCAGCTTCCACCAATAAATTTTCAGCATGTTCATGGCCCACTTCTGTCAATAACACTTGGCGATCTTTTTCATTGATCGTAAAGTCATTGTCGCCATTGGCATCGGCTTTTTTCAAATAAGGCACGATCTCATTGATGGCTTTGTATAAATCTTCCGAACCTTCCGCAGGGCCTGAAATGATGAGTGGCGTTCTTGCTTCATCGATCAAGATGGAATCCACCTCATCGATCACCGCAAAGTTCAATGGACGCTGTACTTTATGTTCAGGATCAAAGCTCATGTTATCGCGAAGGTAATCAAAGCCGATTTCATTGTTCGTACAATAAGTAATGTCGGCTTCATAGGCTGATTTTTTCTCATCTGGCGCCTGATCGGACACCACAACGCCCACACTTAAACCCATCCAACGATAAAGCTTACCCATCCAGGCGGCGTCACGCTTTGCTAAGTAATCATTGACCGTCACAACGTGCACGCCCTTGCCTTCTAATGCATTTAAATACACAGCAAGGGTTGCCACCAATGTTTTACCTTCACCGGTGCGCATTTCAGCGATTTTGCCTTGATGCAATACAATCCCGCCGATCATTTGCACATCATAATGGCGCATGCCCATCACGCGGCTACTCGCTTCACGCAAAGTTGCAAACGCCTCAGGCAAGAGCTTATTTAAAGACTCGCCATTTTGAATGCGTTCACGAAACTTGATGGTTTGTTGTTGTAACTCTTCATCCGTCATCGCTTGCATTGTCGGCTCAAGCGCATTGATTACTTTAACAGTCTTCTGAGCCTCTTTTACCAAGCGATCATTTCGGGTTCCAAAAATCTTTTTTGCAATCGCACCAAACATGGCTGTCCTTCTAATAATAAATATGAATTAACGGGGCATTTTAACGTATTTTGACGTCAAAAAGAACTTATTGATGGGATACCCAATTGTTTCTATGAATAATCTCTTCAGAAATCACATAACCCAGTTTATTAATGATGTCACTTGAAGGCGTTTTCAAGAGCTTTTGTACCTCTTGTGAATGATAGGTGCATAAACCGCGCCCAAGCTCTTCGCCGGCTTCATTTAAACATGCAATGATGTCGCCGCGTTGAAATTCACCATTGACGGCAATGACGCCAATCGGTAACAAACTTTTCTTATGCGCCATCAGGGCTTGCTCTGCCCCTTTGTCCACCACAACGCTGCCAAGCACATGGGCTTGATTGAGAATCCAACGTTTTTTCGCCGCCATTGTTGTATCTTCTGGCTCAAATTGCGTGCCGATCTCTTCATGATTGGCCACGCGCAACAAGCCATTGTCCGCTTTACCATACACAATGTACGTTTGTGTGCCGCTCGTGGCCGCTTTTTGCGCCGCCTTCACTTTCGTGTACATGCCGCCTTTGCCTAAACTACCGCCTTCTGGGCTGGCCATTTCCAGTAAAGATGGGTCCATCGCGCGCACATGATGCAGCAATTGGGCATCGCTGTTTTTACGTGGATCTTTATTATATAAACCTTGTTGATCTGTCAAAATGATGTAAGTATCGGCTTCAATGAGGTTGGCCACCAAAGCGCCGAGCGTATCATTATCCCCGATGCAAAACTCATCGTATGACACTGTATCATTCTCATTGATGATCGGCACCACATTGTGATGAATCAAAGCATTGAGCGTGGCACGAATGTTTAAATAACGCGTGCGATCCAGTGCATCTTCATGGGTCAATAAGACTTGGGCGGCTGTCAATTGATGCTTTTGCAAAGCCATTTGCCAAGCTTCCACCAATTTTGCTTGCCCAACGGCCGCTGCTGCCTGCAACTCACTTAATTCTGTCGGCCTTGATGTCCAGCCTAATCGTTTCATCCCTGCGGCAACCGCCCCTGATGAAACCACCACAATTTGATAACCTTTTGCCTGTAATTGTGCAATTTGTGATGCATAATCATCGAGCAAAGAATAGTCAATTCCCACACCGCCATTGGTGATCATGGCGCTGCCAATTTTAATTACCCAAAGAGTTTCTTTTTCCATACAATTCATATTATGATGTCTAGTTCGTGGCAAATTAATTTGCATAAAAAGATAAGATTTGTGACGAGATTATCATAGCAGGATGTTTAATTTTAGGGGAGTTTTAAAATGGCCAAAACGCTTTACGATAAGTTATGGGACGCCCACGTTGTGCGCACAGAAGAAGATGGCACCGCTTTATTGTACATTGATCGACACATCATCCATGAAGTCACCAGTCCTCAAGCATTTGAAGGACTGCGACTGGCAGGACGCGACCTTTGGCGTAAAAACTCCATCATTGCAACACCTGATCACAATACGCCAACCACACCAGGCTTTACAACCATTGATGATCCCATCTCTAAATTGCAGGTGGATACATTGGATCAAAATGCACGCGCAGCCGGCGTGACCTATTTCCCTGTTGGCGACATTCGCCGCGGCATTGTGCACGTTGTGGGACCTGAGCAAGGTGCAACGCTCCCCGGCATGACAGTTGTGTGCGGGGATTCTCACACGGCAACTCATGGCGCCTTTGGTGCCCTTGCCTTTGGCATTGGCACAAGCGAAGTGGAACATGTCATGGCAACATGCTGCCTTGTGCAAAAAAAATCTAAAGCCATGAACATCATTGTCGAAGGTCAATTGCAAGCGGGCGTGACGGCAAAAGACATTGTGCTTGCCATCATCCGTGAAATTGGCACCTCAGGCGGCACAGGTTACGCCATTGAGTTTTCAGGTTCTGCCATCCGAAGTCTATCGATGGAAGGGCGCATGACCATTTGTAACATGGCCATTGAAGCCGGCGCCCGTGTTGGGATGGTTGCTGTGGATGACACCACATTAGAATTTGTGAAAGATCGTCCGCTCTCACCAAAAGGTGAGATGTGGGATCAAGCAGTGGCTTATTGGAATACCTTACATTCTGATGAAGGCGCGCAATTTGATCATGTAGTGCGTTTAAATGCCAACGAGATCAAACCACAAGTGAGCTGGGGCACGAGCCCTGAAATGGTCATTGCCATTGATGAGTGCATTCCTGATCCTGCCAAAGAGAGCGATCCTGTCAAGCGCTCAGGCATGGAAAAAGCTTTGGCCTACATGGATTTAACGGCCAACATGCCATTATCTGCCATTCCTTTAACCAAAGTATTCATTGGTTCTTGCACGAACTCACGCATTGAAGATCTGCGTGAAGCGGCGGCTGTGGCCAAAGGCAAAAAAGTGGCACCGAACATTTTACAAGCCATGATTGTGCCAGGCTCAGGCTTAGTCAAAGCACAAGCGGAAGCCGAAGGCTTAGATAAAATCTTCACGGAAGCGGGCTTTGAATGGCGAGAACCAGGTTGCTCTATGTGTTTAGCCATGAATAATGATCGCTTAAATCCTGGCGAACACTGCGCTTCGACCTCTAACCGCAACTTTGAAGGTCGTCAAGGTGCTGGCGGACGCACACATTTAGTGAGCCCTGCCATGGCAGCCGCTGCTGCAATTGCTGGCCATTTTGTTGATGTTCGTACGTTATAAGGAGATCCCATGAAACCATTCACCACTCATCAAGGCATTGCCGTTGCCATCGATCGCCCGAACATCGACACGGATGCCATCATCCCAAAACAATTTTTAAAATCCATCAAACGCTCAGGCTTTGGCGTGAATCTTTTTGATGAATGGCGCTATTTAGATGTTGGCGCCCCTGGCATGGATAACAGCACGCGCCCAATCAATCCTGATTTCTCACTCAATCAAGCCCGTTATCAAGGTGCCTCCATTTTAGTGGCCCGTGAAAACTTTGGCTGCGGCTCTTCTCGTGAGCATGCCGTTTGGGCATTGGATGATTACGGTTTTCGTGCCGTCATTGCGCCAAGTTATTCAGACATCTTTTTTAACAACTGTTTTAAAAATGGTGTGTTACCGATTGTGCTCTCGGCAGAAGATGTTGATATAATCATTGAACTGATTCATCAGCATGAAGGCTTAGAGATCATCATTGATCTGCCAAGCCAGCAACTCATTTGTCAACTCGACGGGAAAGGATTACACTCACCGTTCACTTTTGATGTGGATGCATTCCGTAAATATTGCTTGCTCAATGGTTTTGACGACATTGGTCTGACCCTTCAACACACAGATGACATCAAAGCTTATGAAGAGCGCATGAAACAAAAAACCCCTTGGGTCTTTATGGATCACGCTCTGTAACTTTTAATTAAACCTTTGTATATTTTTATGAAAACTACTGAAATACGCCGAAAATTTTTAGACTTCTTTGCTTCAAAAGGGCACACAGAAGTCGCTTCAAGTTCATTGGTTCCGCATAATGACCCAACGTTGCTCTTTACAAACGCAGGGATGAACCAGTTTAAAGACCTATTTTTAGGCTTAGAAAAGCGCGATTATGTGCGTGCAACCACTTCACAACGCTGCGTGCGTGCCGGTGGTAAACACAACGACTTAGAAAACGTGGGCTTTACTGCGCGCCATCATACATTTTTCGAAATGTTGGGGAACTTCAGTTTCGGCGATTATTTCAAGAAAGATGCCATTAACTTTGCGTGGGAATTGCTCACGCAAGTGTATGGTTTTCCGGCTGAAAAATTAACCGTCACTGTATTCCATAACGATGATGAAGCCTATGACATCTGGAAAGATGAAATTGGCGTGCCTGCTGAGCGCATCATCCGCATTGGCTTAAAAGAAGATGGCAGCTCAGATAACTTCTGGCAAATGGGTGATACAGGTCCATGTGGTCCATGTTCTGAAATTTTCTATGACCACGGTGATCATATTTGGGGCGGTCCTCCGGGATCTCCTGAAGAAGATGGCGACCGTTTCATCGAAATTTGGAACTTGGTGTTCATGCAATTTAACCGCGATGAAGCCGGTGTCTTGCATCCATTGCCAAAGCCTTCTGTAGATACAGGCATGGGCTTAGAGCGTTTATCTGCGGTATTGCAACATGTCAATGACAACTATGACATTGATCTATTCCAAACATTGATCAAAGCCGCTGCAACGGCAACGGGTTGCACAGATCTTAAACACAACTCATTAAAAGTCATCAGCGATCACATTCGCTCAGTGGCATTCTTAATTGCCGATGGCGTATTGCCTTCAAACGAAGGCCGTGGTTATGTGCTTCGCCGCATCATCCGCCGCGCTGTGCGTCATGGTTATAAATTGGGGCAAAAAGGTCTATTCTTCCATACATTGGCCAAAACTTTAGCCGATGTGATGGGCGATGCGTACCCTGAGTTGATCGAAAAACAAGCTCACATTGAAGCGGCCATCAAACAAGAAGAGATGCGCTTTGCTGAAACCCTTGAAAATGGTTTAAAACTGTTAGAAGCGGACATCAAAGCCCTCAATGGTGCCACAACCATTTCTGGTGAAACCATCTTCAAATTGTATGACACTTACGGCTTCCCGGTTGATTTAACCAATGACATTGCCCGTGAGCAACAATTGGCCCTCGATATGGATGGCTTTGAAGCGTGCATGGAAGAACAACGTGCCCGTGCTCGTGCAGCCAATCAATTCAGTGCAGAAAAAACTGTCGCCATTGATTTAACCAAACCCGTTGAATTTGTGGGTTATACAGAGAATCATTTAGACACTGTGATCCTAGAATTGGCCAAAGATGGCGAGTTGGTGGATGCATTATCTGAAGGTGATCACGGCATTGTGGTGCTTGAGCGCACGCCATTTTATGCAGAATCTGGTGGCCAAGTTGGTGACCATGGTGCGATCTCCATTGGTGACAATCTTTTCATCGTTGAAGATACCAAAAAACAAGGGGATGCCATTTTACACTTTGGTCACATGAGCCGCGGTTCATTGACAAAAGGCGCGACGGTCCATGCGAAAATTGATGAAAGCTATCGCAACGACATCCGTAAAAATCACTCCGCCACACATTTATTGCATCATGCATTACAGGCTGTTTTAGGTGATCACGTTGAGCAAAAAGGTTCAATGGTGACCTTTAACCGCTTACGCTTTGACTTCTCTCACAATGCAGCGATTCCATTGGATGTATTGCAAGCGATTGAATCTCATGTCAATGCAGCCATCATCGCCAATGAGCCTGTGGCCATTGAAGTGATGCCGATTGATGATGCTAAAGCTAAAGGTGCAATGGCACTCTTTGGTGAGAAATATGGCGACAATGTCCGTGTGGTTGAAATGGGTCATTCCATTGAGCTTTGCGGCGGTACACATGTGGCGCGCACAGGTGACATCGGTCCATTTAAGATTTTATATGAAACAGGCATTGCCTCTGGCGTTCGCCGCATTGAAGCCACTACAGGTTTACATGCGCTTTCCATTACGCAAGAATCTGAGCGTTTGATCGCCACATTGTCTGAGCTCTTTAAATCTACGCCAGAACAACTTGTGACCAAATCTGAGCAAACATTGGCAGATTTAAAAGCCTCTGATAAAGCATTGCAACAAGCGAAATCAAAATTGGCCTTAGCCTCAAGCGGTGAGTTATTGGCCAATGCTGAAGTGATCAATGATGTCAAAGTGATCATCGCCCATGTGCCAGAAGTTGAAACCAAAATGCTGCGTGAATTGGCAGACAAATTGCGTGATCAATCTCAAGGCATCGTGTTGTTAGGCTCTGCTGTGGATGGTAAAGCAACTTTGGTTGCCGCCATTGAGAAATCATTGACAGCCAAAGTGAAAGCGGGCGAATTTGTGAATGTTGCTGCTGCCATTGTTGGCGGTAAAGGCGGCGGTCGCCCTGATTCTGCCACAGCGGGCGGTCAGCATGGTGAAAAAGTAGACGACGCTTTAGCCGCGGCATCCACTTGGATCAAAGCACAGCTTTAATCCATCGTGCAATGAATAGTAAAAAAGCGGGCAATGCCCGCTTTTTTCATGACTGTCAATTAATAATTGATGATCACTTTCATCGCTTTTTCATCGGCTGCGTTTTTAAAGACTTGATACGCAAGCTCTAAATCATCGAATTTAAATTGGTGGGTGATCATTTTATCCAACGGCAATTTACCTGAACAACATGTTTTTAACAGCATGTCCGTTGTGTTTGCATTGACCAATCCTGTGGTGATGGTTAGGTTTTTGATCCACAATTTTTCAAGGGCGAAACTCACTGATTGACCATGGACGCCAACGTTGGCAATGTTGCCGCCCTCTTTCACCACATGTTGGCACACATCCCACGTTTCAGGAATGCCAACCGCTTCAATCGCACAATCAACGCCGCGTCCGCCAGTCTCTTTTAAAATGCGCGCAATGGGCTCTTCTTTTCCTGAATTGATCACCATCGTTGCACCCATATCGAGCGCCATGTCTAAACGGTTTTCATCCATATCCACCACAATGATTTCACTTGGGGAATAGAGTTGCGCGGTTAACAATGCCGCCATGCCAATGGGACCTGCGCCAACAATTGCGACTGTGTCACCGGGTTTAACATCACCATATTGCACGCCAATTTCATGGGATGTTGGCAATGCATCGGACAAAAGCACCGCCACATTTTCATCTAAGGCTTCTGGCAGATGATATAAGGATGTGTCCGCAAACGGCGTGCGCACATATTCAGCTTGCGTGCCATCGATCATATAACCCATGATCCAACCGCCACCATTTAAACAGTGAGCATAGAGCTGTTTTTGGCAATTTTCACAGGTGCCACAGCGGGAAACACATGAGATGATCACCTCATCACCCACTTTAAAATTTTTCACCGCACTGCCCACTGCTTCCACAATGCCAACGCCTTCGTGACCTAAAATGCGGCCATTGAATGCGCCAGTTTTCTCTTTAGCCGTGGATGCAATTTCTGGATTTTTACCTTTAATAATGCCCAAATCTGTGCCGCAGATGGTGGTTGTGATTAACCGAATGATGGCATCGGTGGGCTCGATAATCTCAGGTTTTGGGCGTTCTTCAAATCGCACATCATCTTTACCGTAATACACCATCGCTTTCATTGTGTTTGTCATGACTAATCCTCCTATTTTTAGATTAATTGACTGACATGAGTCTTGTGGTTCTTCAGGATGAATCGATTGCATGACCACTAGAATTAGCACAATTTTCAGTCAGTTTCAAATTTATTATTTGAATCTTATCTTTGTAGATTACTTGTAATTCAGACATTTAAATAATAATTACCAAAAGCTAATGATTATTGTTTACAAAAGTAAACCTTTATTCATTTGACTATTACTTCTATTTGATAATAATTATCATTCAAATATGAAAACAATGTTATCAATCAAAGGATCATTATGCCCACATTTAACCCGCGCAAAAGCTTAATGGCATGCGCTGTCATTGCTGTTCTCTCCCCTGCTGCTGCACAAGTGAACGAAACTTTAGATGATTTAAACAATTACTCTGATGAGACTTCTATCATTGACCTCTCAAAAGTGGTGGTTACTGCCGGTGGTTTTAGCCAAGAAGTGAAAAGTGCACCAGCCTCCATCTCTTTGGTGTCTAAAGAAGCCTTAGACAATGCACCCTTTCGTGATGTGACTGATGCCATTAAAGATGTACCGGGCGTTGTCATCACAGGTGGCGGCGCGAGCCAAGACATCAGCATTCGCGGCATGGCACCACAATACACATTGATGATGGTGGATGGTAAACGTCAAAATTCCCGCGGATCTCGCCCAAACAGCGATGGCTCTGGCATTGAGCAAGGTTGGATTCCACCCTTAGCCGCCATCGAGCGCGTTGAAGTGGTGCGCGGCCCAATGTCTTCTCGTTATGGTTCAGATGCCATGGGCGGCGTTGTGAATGTCATCACCAAGAAAATCACCGATCAGTGGATGGGCAATGTGCGCGCCGATTACACGGTGCAACACAACTCTGACCAAGGCAATTATGGCAACACAGAATTTTATTTAAATGGCCCGCTCATTAAAGAGACGTTAGGTTTGCAAGTGTATGGCAAATACAGCCATCGTAAAGAGGACAAACACCTTGAAGAGACCCCCGGACGTGATTTGACCAACATTGGCGGTAAACTCACAATCGTACCTGTTAAAGGTCAAACCTTTGAGCTTGAAGCAGCCACAAGCACACAAAAGCGCATTTATCATGTGGGCAAAACCTTAGCGGAAGGTTATGAGAATAAAAAAACCGGTCAATGGATCAAAAACGAAGATAAAACAGAAAAATATACCCGTGATAACTTTTCCGTACGTTATTTAGGTGAGTTTGACAATGGCATCACCAGTGATTTGTTGATTGCCCATGAGAAAAATAACAACACCACGCGTAAAATGATCGTAAAAAATACGGAAGTCACCGGCAATGTGATCATTCCGATCGCCACACATACTGTGACGGTTGGCGCGCAATATCGCGATGAAAAACTCACAGATAGTAACAACCAATTGAAAAAATCCGTCAATAACATCTCCCGCAAAAGCTATGCCATTTTTGTGGAAGATGAATGGTGGATTTTAGATAACTTTGCCCTAACCGCAGGCGTGCGTTATGAGCATGATGAAAACTATGGCGGCGAAGTGACACCACGTTTATATGCAGTATGGAACATTGATGATGCTTGGACATTAAAAGGCGGCATCTCTTCTGGTTATCGCACGCCAAACATTCGTCAAGCGGTGGCCGATTGGGGTCATGGCACCGGCGGCCCTGGCGGCAATGGCGTGATTTTGGGCAATCCTGATCTTAAACCTGAGAAATCTTTAAACTATGAAGTGAGCTTAAACTTCTCACCAAATGATCAATTAAGCTTAGATGCCACAGTGTTCTACACTAAATTTAAAGACAAAATCCAAGAAATCACCGTATGTAAAATTGGTGATGCGTGTGATTATGGCTTTAGATTCATCAACACCAACCAAAACGTAGACACCGCAAAACTCTATGGTGCAGAGCTTTCTGCACAGTGGTATCCGATGGATACTGTTAAATTATCCACCAGCTACACTTACAATAAAACTGAACAAACCAGTGGCATCCATAAAGGCAAACCGTTAAATCGCATTCCTAAGCATATCTTTAATCTCCATGCTGATTGGCAAATGACGGAAAAAGCCAACCTTTGGACACAAGTCAATTACCGTGGTAAAGAGATCGAAACCAGTGGCCGCAGCAAAAAAGGGATCGACTACGTTTATCCTGATTACA
This sequence comes from Wohlfahrtiimonas sp. G9077, assembly GCF_002252155.1. Taxonomy (GTDB): domain Bacteria; phylum Pseudomonadota; class Gammaproteobacteria; order Cardiobacteriales; family Wohlfahrtiimonadaceae; genus Wohlfahrtiimonas. The sequence goes on along the minus strand of NZ_NEFD01000004.1, from coordinate 147,260 downwards.
CCACATGGGATCTTGGCGGATCTTACCAAGTGACGAAAGATGCCAGCGTCTTTGCCGGTGTCTATAACATCACCAATCAACGTGTGAACCAAGACACTTATGGTAAAAACCTAGATGGCCGCCGTTATTGGTTGGGTGTGAGCATCAACTTCTAAACATTCTTAGCCACAAAAAAGCCCAATGTGAATTGGGCTTTTTTTATGACTCTTGTTTAATGGGCTGTTGATTACTCTGCTGCCCACAATTTAGCAATGGTTTCCAAAGTTTGGTTCACCCCTTCTTGCGAAGGCTTACGGCGCACAGATGTGTACGCAATAATGTGACCATCATCATAGTTTGGGCTAGCGGTTGCATACACCCAATAATAACGACCATCTTTACGCAAATTCTTCACAAATCCACGCCAAGGCTGACCTGATTGCACGGTATCCCACAAATCTTTAAAGATTTCAGGCGGTACATCCGGATGACGCAAAATCGAATGTGGCGAGCCAATGAGCTCTTCTTCTGTCCATGCAGACATGTCCACAAATGCTTGGTTCGCATGCGTAATGATACCATCGGTATTGGTGCGCGAAACAATCAAGCGACCATCAGGATATGGAACCTCTTCATCCACCACATAAATGCGACGCGTCGACCCATCGTAATAGGTCAAAGTTTTCTCTTCATACGCCGTGACGCCTTCTGGCAAATCAGAGAGTTCCATATTCGGGGGAGTTTTATAATCTAAATTTGTCATTGTGCTTCCTTTATGGTTTTCCATCAATTCGAGCTATTATGCCGCACTCCATTGAATCATAAACCTAAAAGGTTTTATTTTCTGCACAATTTTGATGGGAATCAAAATTTAGACGCGGTAAACCTCGCCTGTCACCACATGCTGGATCTTGGTGGCTTGTGGCAAACCGCCCAATTTTCCATCCACCACACCAAAAATGAAGGGATGATCAAAGGCCAACGCATCATCTTCGGTTAAAATGGATGGCTCACCTTGAGCATTGGCACTTGTGGAAATGAGCGGTGCCCCCAATTTTTCACATAAAGCACGCGCTGTGTCATGTGTGGTTAAGCGCACAGCCAAATCATCAGAATCACCCGACAATTCAACGGGGCAATTTGCAGTTTTCGGCACAAGCCATGTGTGATGAAAGCCATAATCTAATGTTTTCATGCGTGCTTTTTGTTCATCTGTTAACGGAATGATCCAATCGCCTAAGCGAGATAAATCATCCACTAATACAATGAGCCCTTTGCTTAAGGGGCGCCCTTTGATGGCACAGATTTTCTTGGCCAATTCAACATTGCGCGCATCGCCGCCGATGCCATAAACGCCCTCTGTGGGGTAGACAATGATCTCTTGAGCGATCAATGCCGCAGCCCCTTCTTCAACTGTCAATAATTTGTTCATAATCTAGATAAATAAATGGTTACCAATGTAATACAGTCCAAAGGCTAAAATGATGGACACAGGCAATGTTAATACCCAAGCCATCAAAATGCTTCGAACTGTGGAGGCCTGTAGGCCAGACTTATTGGCCACCATTGTCCCTGCAACGGCACTTGATAGAATATGTGTCGTAGAAACAGGTAAACCAAAATAACTGGCAGATGCAATCGACACACCTGCGGTAATTTGAGCACTCATGCCTTGAGCATACGTCATCTCTTTTTTACCGATTTTACCGCCTACAGTATTCACAACACGGCGCCAGCCAATCATGGTGCCACAACCCAGTGCCACAGCCACCGCCAAAATCACCCAAATGGGTGCGTATTGTGTTGTTTTTGTTAAATCTTTGGAAATGCTCTTGTACGTTTGACGATCCGCACTTGATAACTCATCGGCATGCTCTAATTTTTTAGAGATGTTGCCAAGGCACAACACCTCATTGCGCACAGCCCAACGTTGATCTGTATCTAATTGACTGTAACTTGTGATGCCATTTAATAATCCCACCAATTTATCAGCATGTTTGACCATTTCTGAAGGCTCACAGCTGAACAATGTTTTCATCTCGTGCGTGGGTTTTGGGAAGATCTGCTCCATCACATCTTTGTTTTTGTCATATGATGTCACAATCAATTGCGCAGCCACTTTTGTTTGCTGAATGTCATAAACGTTTGAATTCATGTTCACCACAAATTGCGCTGGCACGATGCTAAAGAGCACAAGCATCACAAGGCCAATGCCTTTTTGACCATCGTTTTGACCATGGGCAAAGCTCATGCCCATTGCCGAACACACCAAGCAAAAGCGCGGCCAAAATGGCGGACGTTTTTTCTTCTCAATGTTATGGCGAATGTGCGGGGTTTTGTGAATGTTGCTTTTTGGCTTCCATTTTAACAATAGAATCATGAATAAGCCGGCAATCCCCGCTCCGATGATGGGTGAGAATAATAGTGAGAAAAAGACATCCCAAGCTTTGTGCCAGTTCACGCCTTCCACTAAAGAGCCATGCTCAATCAAAGCATTGGCCAAACCCACACCTAAAATGGAGCCAATCAAGGCGTGCGAGCTCGATGCCGGAATGCCAAAGAACCATGTGCCTAAGTTCCAAATGAGCGCCGCAATCAAGAGTGAAAAGATCATCACCAAACCTTTTGTGGAGTTTGCCGTTGCCAATAATTCCATCGGCAAGAGATTCACAATGGCATATGCCACGGCTAAGCCACCAAAGGCCACCCCTAAAAAGTTAAATATGCCCGATAAAAAAACCGCCATCCCTGGCTTCATGGATTTGGTGAAAATCACTGTAGCCACGGCATTGGCGGTATCATGGAATCCATTGACAAACTCAAAAGCTAACACCAGCCCAACGGACCCAATCAATATCGCGATTAACTGCCAATCAATCCCTGAGAAGAATTCTGCGAACATAAAAAAGCTCTTTTAACTACGAAAAGAGCTATTGTAATACAAAATGAATTTTAAGTTTAGCGCATTGTGACCAATTCTTCTGCGGAAGTTGGGTGAAGGGCCACTGTATCATCAAAATCTTGTTTCGTAGCACCCATACGCACCGCAACTGCAAAGCCTTGGAGCATTTCATCCACTTGTGGACCAAACAAATGCACGCCCACAACTTTTTCATTCTCGCCTGCCACAATGAGTTTCATGGCTGTTTTGACAGGATTTGGCGTAAAGCTTGAATACATCGATGTGAAAGATGTGGTGTAGCACTTAATGGCATCTTCACCATATTGGGCTTTGGCCTCTTTTTCCGTCATGCCCACAGTGCCAATCGGTGGATGAGAAAACACAATGCTCGCAATGTTCTCATACGGTAAGTATCTACCCTCTTTGCCACCATATAAACGATCCGCTAAACGGCGCGCTGCAGCAATGGCCACTGGCGTTAATGGGAATTTACCAGTGATGTCGCCTAAAGCAAATACGCCTTTGACATTTGTTTCTTGGAATTGATCTGTGGGAATCACGCCACCGGCTTCAACGGTGACAGAGGTATTTTCCAAACCAATATTATCGGTATTTAAATCACGGCCAATCGCCCAAATGACGGTATCTACTTCAATCGCGCCATGGTTTGAGATCACAGCAATGCCATTGTCTCTCTGCTCTAATGCTTCAATTGCTGAATTTGTGTGTAAATGAACGGTTTTTTCTAGTTCTAACTTCAATTCATCGGTCACAAAGTCATCAAAGCTGCGAAGCACATTGTCATGACGACAGAATAAATGAGATTCAGAGCCTAAACCATGCATCAACTGCGCAATTTCAACGGCAATATAACCGGCGCCAATCACTGCAATGCGTTTTGGTTGTGTTTCTAAGGCAAAGAAATCATCCGATGTGATGCCAAGCTCAGCGCCTTTCACATCCGATGGCACACGTGGACGACCGCCTGTTGAAATCACAATGTGATCGGCTGTGTATTGCTTGCCATCGACCTCAATGGTGTGATCATCCACAAATTTAGCGGCGCCTTCCACATAATCAATGCCCAAAGACTCAATGTAACCGCCGTACCACTGAGTGATGCCGTTGATGTAACCATCACGCTTTTCTTTCAAGGTTGCCCATGAAAAGCCTTTGTAAGCCACATCAAAACCATAACCTGTGGCATTGTGAATGGTGTCGGCCACGTGAGATGCATTCCACATGATCTTTTTAGGCACACAACCCACATTCACACATGTACCGCCCACAGTGCCTTTTTCAATCACTAAACATTTTGCGCCATAGCTTGCTGCGCGTTCCACAACGGAGATGCCGCCGGAACCGGCACCAAGGGCAATCACATCATATTTCATTCTCTATCCTTATCCTTTCTTTTCTAGGTAATACGTTTGGAATAATGGCACCACTTCAATCACGCCGGACACTTTGCGAGCGGCATCGATCACAGGTTGCATCTCTGTCGGTTTAAGTAAGCCCATTAAATAAACATAGCCACGCTCTGTCACCACTTTAACATTGCCCGCATAAAAATCAGGCGAGATGGTCAAAAGCGCAATTTCACCTTTGACTTTTGCAGTGATGAAGGTGTCTTCTGCGCGCTCAGCCATGGAAGAAGGCGGCGCAATCACAAGCTCATTGTACACTTCAACAACGCCTGGAATTTTTTTCACTTGCTCTTCAAGGGTAATGCCAATGTCACGGGTGTACACTTCACCTGCTAACAATACATGGCGATTATAACTCACCTTATTGATGTGGTTTTTAGAGCTGTATGGCAAATCACGAATGATGCCATCGATTTTAAATTCAATCTCTTGATCTTCAATGATCACAGAGTTTGCGCGCCGATCCGCCATAATCACGCCCGTTGTGCCAACTGTGCCAAATACTAAAGCTGGAGCACAACCTGAAAGGGGCAAAATCAATGCCCCAAAAACCAATGCTAAAATTTTTCGATAGCTCATACGCTCAATCCGATTATTCCACTAAAAACTTCTTCAATTTTGTCATCGCTTGCGCTTCGATTTGACGAATGCGCTCTGCGGAGACTGAATATTCTGCTGCCAATTCATGCAACGTCGGTTTTTTACTGTCATCCACTTCCATCCAACGGCGCTGAACAATGTCACGACTGCGATCATCTAAACTTGCCATCGCTTTTGTCAAAGCTTCTAGGCGACGATTGTCTGTGTCATCTTGTTCCACTTGCATCGATGGATCCATCTCTTCATCGGCCAACCATTCAGAGGGTGAATAATGCTCATTGTCATCATCACTGTTTGATAAGTCAAAGGAAACATCATTGGAAAACAGACGAGATTCCATGCGCTTGACTTCATCAACGCTCACATTGAGCTCATCGGCAATGGTTGCAGCCTCATTTTCATTGAGCCAGCCTAAACGCTCTTTAGAAGAACGTAAATTAAAAAAGAGTTTGCGTTGTGCTTTTGTGGTGGCCACTTTCACAATGCGCCAATTACGAATCACAAAATCATGGATTTCCGACTTGATCCAATGAACTGCAAAGGAGATCAAACGGACATTATATTTTGGGTCAAAGCGTTTGACCGCTTTCATTAAGCCCACATTGCCCTCTTGGACCAAATCCACTAAAGGTAAACCATAGCCGGCAAAGCCTTTGGCAATGTGTACAACAAATTTTAAATGGGCAATCACAAGCAACTGCGCCGCTTGGATGTCATTGTGTTCAATCAAACGGGTTGCAAGCTCGCGCTCTTCTTCTGCCGTTAAAGTTGGGATATCTGCAATGGCAGAGGTGTACGCGCTAAAATCATCACTGACTGCAGGTAATGAATTGGCTCTTAACACTAAGGATTTATTCATGTAAACCTCCCTAAAATTGATGGGACGATTATAACACAGATCATCGAGAACGATGTTGTGCTCGGCCTCTATTATATTTCTAATACTTTATATAGAATAGTCAATAATTACATTTTTTGGTAACATTAACCATTAAATTTTAGCATTTTCATGCGTAAATTTTACACAATTTAACACATTCTGGAGGAATCATGACAACCAACGATAAAGCACAAAAAGAGATAGAGTTTAGAAAGGCGGCGCTCAATTATCACCGCTTTCCTAAACCCGGCAAAGTGGCGGTTGTTCCCTCAAAACCCGTGAGTGACCAACGCGATCTATCCCTTGCTTACTCACCGGGTGTTGCTTACCCTTGTGAGGAGATTAAAGAAAATCCCTTAGCCGCCCTTGATTACACCGCAAAAGGTAATTTAGTGGCGGTTATTTCTAATGGTACTGCTGTTTTAGGCTTAGGCAACATCGGCGCCCTTGCCGGTAAACCTGTAATGGAGGGCAAAGGCGTTCTCTTTAAAAAATTTGCAGGCATTGATGTGTTTGACATTGAAGTGGATGAACAAGATCCACAAAAATTCATTGAAGCGGTGGCCAGTTTAGAACCCACGTTTGGCGGCATTAACTTAGAAGATATTAAAGCCCCTGAATGCTTTGAGATTGAAGCGGCATTAAAAGCGCGCATGAACATTCCTGTGTTCCATGATGATCAACACGGCACTGCCATCATCGTGGCCGCTGGCATTATGAATGCCTTAAAATTGGTGAATAAACCGATTGAATCAGTGCGCTTAGTGTGTAGCGGCGCCGGTGCTGCTGCCCTTGCCTGTTTAAACTTATTGGTCTCCCTTGGCCTTAAAAAAGAGAATATTTTGGTGTCTGACATCGACGGCATCATCAACACGCGCCGCCCTGAAGAGACTTTAAATCAATACAACAAAGTCTATCAACAAGAAACGCCCCACAACACCTTAGCCGATGCCATTTGTGATGCAGACATTTTCTTAGGTTTATCTGCCCCGCGCGTGTTAAAGCCTGAAATGGTTCAAACAATGGCACCAAACCCAATCATTTTTGCACTTGCTAATCCTGAGCCTGAAATTCGCCCTGAATTGGTGTTAGAGGTTCGCCCAGATGCCATCATGGCTACAGGTCGCTCAGATTATCCAAACCAAATCAATAACGTATTGTGCTTCCCCTTCTTATTCCGCGGCGCACTAGATTGTGGTGCCACAGAAATCAACGAAGCCATGAAAATTGCGTGCGTCAATGCCATTGCTCGCCTCGCACAGCAAAGTGCAAGCATCAACATGCCCCATTCTCGCAAAGGCATGACGGCAAAATTTGGTAAAGAGAGCATCATCCCAAAACCATTTGACTCACGCCTCATCATTGAGTTGCCAGTCGCTGTTGCCAAAGCTGCGATGGAGTCTGGCGTGGCTAAGCGCCCAATTGAGGATTTAAACGAATACCGCCAACATTTAACGTCGCTCGTGTATCGCTCATCGATGATCATGAAGCCTTTATTTGATGAAGCGAAACACAATTACCGCACCATTGCTTATGTGGAAGGTGAAGATGAGCGCGTATTGCGTGCCGCTGAAATCATCTTCAATGAGCAATTGGCCAATCCTGTGTTAGTGGGACGCGCAGAAGTGATTCAAGCAAAATTGGCGGATTTATCCATCACATTGCCCACCAAAGTGCTTGGCCGCGATGATACCATCAGCCGCACCAATCGCGATTATGTCCAAATCATCGATTACCGCGATCCACCACATTTAGCCGCATGCCATGAGGCATATTATGCCAAAATGTGCCGCAAAGGCTTAACCTCCGACTGGGCTTATCACCGCTTACAGATGCGCCCGAATGTTTTAAGCGGCATGTTGCTCGATCAAGGTTTCATTGATGGGATTGTGGCCGGCACATTGGGTCAATATCAAAATCATTTAGAGCACATTACCGATACGGTGGGCTTAAAAGATGCCAACCAAGCACCCTCCGCGGTGAGTTTATTGCTCTCCTCAGAAGGCCCGCTCTTTTTCACAGATACGCATGTCACCGTCAATCCATCGGCGGTGGAGCTCGCGAACATCACATTGGCTGCGACAAAAATTGTGGAGCGCTTTGGTTTAACGCCAAGCGTTGGATTGATTTCGCACTCAAACTTTGGTTCTGCGGATACAGAATTCTCTCGTAAAATGCGTGAAACGTTGGCCATTTTGCAAGAGAAAGCGCCAACCTTAGCCGTCGATGGCGAGATGCAGCCTGAACTTGCGCTCTTTAAACATCATCGTGATGAATATTTGCCCACCAATCGTTTAGCGAACAATGCTAACTTATTTGTGTTCAATAACATCGATTCTGCAAACGTGACGTACAACTTTGCCAAATCCATTACGCAAAGTGTTGTGGTGGCCCCGATTTTGACAGGCTTTGCCAAACCGGTACAGATTCTCACCAACATTGCCACAGTGCGCCGTGTGGTGAACATCACCGCCATTTGCGCCACTGAGTAATGGCTCAGAATCATCAGGATGTTCGCAAAATTAATCCTTTACAATCTCAATTAAAGTGGTTATTTTGCGAACTTGTTTAAATTTTTGGAAGACTCATAAAAAGACAATGAAATCTATGCGTACAACCCTCATCGTTCCGTTCATGTTGGTGATTGCTGCCTGTTCTAGCCATGGTGTGTATACCGTTCGCCCCGGCGACTCTTTAAACAGCATTGCCAATCGTTACAATCTTTCGGTCGCTGAGTTAAGTCGCATGAATCACATTTCTAATCCTGATCACATTCGAGTCGGCCAACAATTGAAGATCAGAGGCGGTGCTAAAGTGCGTGACAGTCGCGCTGTGGCATCCACCTCATCTTCAACATACAAACCCAATAAAACCACCAGCGTTGCTGATCACACCATTAAAGCGCCGAGCACTTATAACAATCAACCCATCCCCAAAATGGGCGGCTGGCATAAACCCACACAAGGGAAAGTGGTGCGCAGCTTTAATCCAAATTTACCTGGCCATAAAGGCATTCAAATTGCCGGCAACCTCAATCAACCTGTCACCAGCGCCAACAATGGTCAAGTGGTGTATGCAGGCGTTGGCAGCGGCGGCTTTGGGCAATTGGTCATCATTAAACATTCAAACAGTGTTTACACAGCCTATGGCTATTTATCCTCCATCTCTGTGCGCGAAGGCGAACGTGTGAAAAGTGGACAACAAATTGGCACCATGGGTAAAAGTTCAGAAGGTCGCAACATCCTCCATTTTGAAATTCGTGTGAACGGATCCCCAATCAATCCAACACGTTATGTGAATTTTTAATTTCGCGCGCCCACATTTTTAGGGCTATCTTCCTGCCTGCGAGATGGTGTATGATTCCAAATGCGTTCAAGAAAGAACCATCAAGAGTACAACATAAGTAAAGTAAGGAAGGAAACATGAAAACAACAGCACGCAACCAATTTACAGGCACCATCGAAGCCATCCAAACCGGAGCGACCAACGATGAAGTGATCATCGACATCGGCCATGGCTTAGAGATCGTCGCGGGCATTACACAAGGCAGCACTCGTCGTTTAGAATTATCTGTTGGGCAAGAAGTGATCGCCCTCATCAAAGCACCGTGGATCATCCTCGCTGAAGACACGGATGAATATGAATTCTCCACGCGTAACCAATTTAGCACCATCGTCACGGACGTTAAAACCGGCGCTGTGAACAGTGAAATCTTTGTCAAAACAGAAGAAGGTATTGAGCTTGTGGCCATCGTCACCAATGAAAGCGTTGAAAACTTAGACCTTAAAGCCGGTCAAAAAGTTAAAGCCCTCTTTAAAGCACCGCATGTAATTTTAGGTGTTAAAAAAGCATAATCAAAAAAAGCATATCTCGCTTGAGATATGCTTCTGTGTCCATCTGCAACTTTTAAATGCGTAAATTATCTAATAAGCGCGTTGCACCCATTTTAGCCGCTGCAAGCACAATCAAATGATCTGTGCGCAAATTGGCAACAGCCAATGTGTCGGCATCACGAATCGATAAATAATCCACCTGCCAACCTTTGGCATTTAAATCATCTTTAGCCTTTTGTTCAATGGCGCGTAAATCCTCATTGCCCGCTAACACTGCTGCGCGCACATTTTGTAAGCATTCGGACAATTCAATGGCTTGCACTTTTTCTTCAGACGATAAATAACCATTGCGACTCGACAATGCCAAACCTTTTTCATCGCGTTTAATGGGCACAGAGATGATTTCAACCGGCACATTGAGCTCACGAACCATCTCTTTGATGATGTGCAGTTGCTGAAAATCCTTCTCGCCAAAGCACGCGCAATCTGGCGTGACAATGTTAAAAAGCTTAGTCACCACAGTGGCAACGCCATTAAAGTGCCCATCACGCGTTGCGCCGCACAACTCATTTTGAATGCTTGAGGGCACCACACGCACAGATTGCACGCCAGATGGATACATCTCACTGGCACTTGGTGCAAACACTGCTGTCACGCCTGCTTTGGCCAATTTTTCGCAGTCCGCCTCTAACGTGCGTGGATAACTGCCAAAATCCTCATTTTCACCAAACTGAATGGGATTGACAAAAATGGAGACAATCACGTGATCGGCCGCAGCTTTTGCGCGCTCAACTAAGGATAAATGCCCATCGTGCAGATTGCCCATTGTGGGCACTAATGCCACGGATGATAACGTTTGACGAAGGGCACGCAACGCTTCAATGGAATGGATGATTTTCATGTAATCCTCTTATGCTTCAAATGTATGAATGGATTCAGGAAAAGTCCCCGCTTTAACCGCCGCAATGTATGCTGCAATGGCGGCTAAAATGGAATCTTGACCCTGTAGGAAATTTTTCGCAAATTTCGGTGGTTTCGGATAAATGCCGAGTAAATCTTGTAACACCAAAACTTGTCCATCGCAATCTTTACCCGCCCCAATGCCAATCACAGGAATGCTCAGCGCCTCAGTCACCGCTTTTGCCAATGATGCCGGAATGCACTCTAATACCAACAAGGCAGCGCCCGCTGCTTCATGGGCTTTAGCCGCAGCTAATAATGCTTGTGCCGCGTGCTCATCGCGCCCTTGCACGCGATAGCCACCCAATGTATTGACCGATTGCGGCGTTAAACCTAAATGGGCACACACAGGAATGGAGCGTGCCGTTAAATAAGCTGTTTTTTCCACTTGAGGCATGCCGCCTTCTAATTTCACCATATGAGCGCCCGCCTTCATTAAGGCCGCCGCATTTTGATATGCACTGATGTGATCGGCTTCATAGCTGCCAAACGGTAAATCAGCAAGCAATAGTGCCGTTTGATTGCCGCGCGCCACATTTTGTGTGTGATACACCATGTGCTCTAATGTGACAGGCAATGTGCTTGTGTGTCCCTGAACCGTCATGCCCAATGAATCGCCAATCAATAAAATCTCAACGCCTGCGGTTTCCATCACGCGGGCAAACGATGCATCATAACACGTCAGCATGGTGATTTTTTCTTGCTTAGCCTTCAACTGTTTCAATGTGGTCACTGTAATCATGATCATTCCTACTTGATAAAAGGAGCTTGATTATAACGCCGCTCACAAAAAGTGCTATCCTTGAATCATTTAGGAGCCACTCTGTGCAAGCTTTGCTCGAACAATTTCAAGTGCGCATTTATCTCATCACCCTTAGCATTGCCGTTGTGATGGGTTTATCTATGCCGGTCAATCTGATGGATGCTTTACCCATCGCGCTTGGCATCCTCATGTATGGAATGTTTGTACAGATTCCTTTTTTAAAATTCCTCGATATTTTAAAAGCGCCGCGGTTTTTATGTACCATTTTATTGAGCAACTTTGTAATCATTCCGCTTGTCTTGAGTGTGGTTTTTCCCTATTTTCCCCATCATCCTGCCATTCAATTTGGCATTTTATTGGTGTTACTGACGCCGTGTATTGATTATGTCGTGGTGTTCACAACCCTTGGCAAAGGCGATGGCAAATTGATGCTGGCCGCGACGCCGATTTTATTGATCCTGCAAATACTGCTTTTACCCATTTATATTTATCTATTTTTGGGGCAAAGCTTTGTCGCTGCGCTTTCCATTCAGCCCTTTGTGGAATCATTTTTTGTCTTAATGTTATTGCCTTGCGTTGCGGCTGTCCTTGTACAGAGCACACAAAAGCATCGATGGAGTCAAATCACACAATCCATTTCTAATGCTTTGCCCGTACCGCTGATGGCACTTGTGTTGTTCATCATTGTGAGCAGCAATATTACTGTGGTGGTGTCAGATTTAACATTATTGCAACAATTGATCCCCATTTATATTGGATTTATGGTGATCATGTTCCTCATTAATCTCATGCTTGGGCGATCATTTAAATTGCCCTCCAATGAACTTCGCACAGTGATTTATAGCGCAGGTACACGCAATTCACTGGCGGTATTGCCCTTTGCATTGGCCTTACCAAGCCAATGGGTGCTGATTGCCATCACCGCAATTGTCACACAAACCTTGGTGGAACTTGTGGGCGAGCTCATCTATGTGCGCATCACGCCAAAGATTCATGGATAAAAAAAGCCCTGCAATGCAGGGCAACTTTATGAACAACAGGATTATACATCCGCAAAGTCTGCTTCAAACATCCCCGCTAATGCAGGCGCTGAAATGTTTTGCTTCTCTTCACGGGTGAATGTTTTTAAGAACTGACCATTTTTAAGGAGCATCGTGCGATCGCCATATTCAATGGCGTGATGCATGTTATGGGTGATCATTAAACAGGTTAAATCGGAGTCTTCCACAATTTTGTTGGCCAAGTACATCACCGTTTCCGCAATTTTTGGGTCAAGGGCAGCAGTGATTTCATCTAAGAGTAAAATCTTAGAATCTGCCAAAATCGCCATGATCAAACTCAACGCTTGGCGCTGCCCGCCTGATAAATTCATTACGGAATCGGATAAGCGATCCTCAAGCCCCATGTTCAATAACGATAAACGATCTTGGAAAAATTCACGCTGAGCCTTGCCGTTGAAAAACTGTAAGCCCCTAAATTTACCGCGTTTAGCGGCAAATGCCATGTTTTCTAAAATCGTCATGCGTTCCATGGTGCCCACACGCGGATCTTGCATCACAATGGAGACATCTTTTGCACGCTTTTGCTGGGATGCATTCGTCACATCCACATCATCAATCAAAATGCGACCTTTCGCAGGCTTCATAAAACCTGAAATCACATTAAACAAAGTGGATTTACCCGCGCCATTGCCGCCAATGATGACGGAAAACTCGCCTTTTTTTACTTCAAGATTTAGGTTAGAGAGCACTTCTCGCTCAAGCTTTGTGCCTTTTGCCACAACCACATCGATGGATTCTAATTTAAGCATTTTTACGTCCCGGCATTGCCATAATCACCACAATCAATAAACCTGCAATCAAGTTAAAGTCTGAGGTTTGAAGGTGTAAGAATTCAACGTTTAAGGCCACCGATGTCACCACGCGATATGCAATTGAACCAATGACGCAGCTCAATAATTTCACCCAAAGGGAGCGAAATGGCAAGATTTTCTCACCGATGATCACTGCAGCAAACCCTGCAATGATCGTCCCAATGCCTGAGGTTAAATCCCCAAAGCCTTGCTGCTGAGAGAACAATGCGCCGCCAAGGGCGATCAAACCATTGCCGAGCGCCACGCCTAAAATGATCATCCATTTAACATTCACGCCGCCATTTAAGCATAATCGCTTATTTTGACCGATGGCGCGCAGTGATAAACCTAGATTGGTGCTCAAAAACCAAGTGAACACCGCCACAAGCACAATGGCAATGATGGCTAAATAGATCAGTGGTGAGAAGGTGAAAATCGTTGTTTTACCCAGCAATGAAATGTTAGGAATGCCGCCCATCACATGGATATTGACGGAATAGAGCATAAATGCCACCAAAATCCCCGCCAATAAGTCCGTCACTTTAAAATAGCAATTTAAAATGCCTGTGACAGAACCTGCAAGCATGCCGCCTGCAATCGCCATCAAGAGTGAAAAATAGGGATTGTATCCATATTTAATCATCACGCTTGAAATGGCTGCACCTAACACAAAACTACCATCGCAGGTTAAATCTGGGAAATCAATCACGCGAAACGTTAAATAGATCCCCATCCCGACGATCCCATAGATGAGCCCTAAAATCAGGCTCATCTCCAACTCATACATACTGATCATGCAACATTAATCCTTTTTGATGATTTTTGCAGCTTTCGCTGTCACGGCTTCTGGGAATGTGTAGCCCAATTTATCTGCCGCATCTTGGTTGATGTAAAGCTCTAAACCACTTGGGAAACCCACATCAATGGTGTTGATGTCTTTGCCATCTAACACATCGGCGATCATTTCTGCGGTGTCTAACCCTAAATCATATTGATTAGGACCAAGGGCGGCCAATGCGCCTAATTCAACCGCATCCGTATCTGCCACAAACACAGGTTTTTTCTCTTTTGTTGCCGCCATGACGATGCTTTCAAGCGCCGCTAAAGCAGTATTATCACCATAAATGAAGAGCGCATCTGTTCTGCCCGCTAAGCGTGTTGCAGCTTGTGGCACATCAGATGTTTTATTCACGGCTTGCTCAACAATCGTTAAGCCCAATTGTTTGGCTGCTTTTTGTACATCATCTAACTGCTGAATGGAGTTCGCTTCTGCAGGATTATAGATAAAACCAATGGTTTTAAGGTTTGGCAATAACTCTTTAAACAATTCAAACTGTGGCACCACATCCACTTTGTTGGACATGCCTGTCACATTGCTGTTTGAGCCTGATAATTTGGTCACTAAACTTGCCGTTAATGGATCAGTAATGGAGGAGAAAATCATTTTGGTTTTCCCTTCATTGGCAGCTTTGACTAAGCTTTGGGCTGATGTTGTGCCAATGCCCACCGTCACATCTGCTTTTTGGCTCACAAATTTAGAGGAAATTTGACTGGCTAAAGCAATGTTACCTTGCGCAGATTCCACGCGATAATCTAAATTTTCACCCACTTTATAGCCGCGTTTTTCTAAGCCATCTTTAATGCCACGCGCCGTTTGATCTAATGCCGGGTGCTCAACGATTTGGTTCACATAAACTTTTTTCATCTCAGCATATGATGCACCGAATAAAGTCACCATACCAAGCGCTGCTGCCAATACTGTCTTTTTCATTCCATACTCCTGATGTTTAATTATGCTTGATCAATCTTTGCCAAAACGGCGGTGTAACCATTGTTATTTTCATCTTTTAAGAAGCGTGCAACACGCCCAATTGTGGTCAAACTTGCCCCGGTAAGGGCATGAATTTCTCGGTATGAATATTGCTCTTTTGCCAACAAGCGACACACACGCCAGCGCTCCACAAATGCGGCATACTCATTGGGCGTACAAAGATCACGTAAAAAAGCGTTCATGCTTTGTGCATCCTCAATCGTCAATAATGCATCACACAAGGCTTTATAATCTTCATTTTTCATACTCAAATACTCCCAATCAAACTGTACTACCATGATAGTACAGTTTGCCATTTTGTCAATTTTTTTTTCATCATTTTTATGGAGAGACTTGCAATTATTTCAGAACAATTGTACAAAAGATGACATGAACAAAATGATTGCACTGGTTTATTTCTTTTATTTCTATTACTTCAAGCCCTGCGGGACTCGGAGCTTTTTTGTGATGCAGAAATAAAACCACACAATTTTTCCGAAACCCGCCAAATGGCGGGTTTTTTTATGACCACTACGATAAAAAATCAACAAAGGAGTTAACCATGAGTGACATCGCTCAGCCCATATCAAGGCGCCAACCATTGACAAAAGAGGATAAAAAAACCCTCTCACTTTCTGCCCTAGGCGGCACTTTAGAGTTTTACGATTTTGTCATCTATGCCCTATACATTGAAACTGTAGTCAAACCGCTCTTTTTACCGGCAGATCTTGCTGCGGGCTTTTGGGGCGATATTTTCGCATGGGGTGGCTTTGCAGCTGGTTACTTAGCGCGCCCCATTGGCGGCGTTGTCATGGCGCACTTTGGGGATACATTGGGACGCAAAAAAATGTTCACCCTCAGCATCTTTATGATGGCCATTCCGACATTGTGCATTGGCATCATGCCCACATATGAAACCATTGGCATCTTTGCCCCCATATTATTGATCCTCTTTCGTGTGTTACAAGGCGCTGCCATTGGTGGTGAAATGCCAGGCGCTTGGGTGTTCATTGCAGAACATGCACCGAAAAAACATTACGGCCTTGGCATTGGCATTTTAACGGGCGGCATTGCTGGCGGGATTTTATTGGGCTTTTCCATCTCCCTTGGCATCGACATCATCTATGCGGACAATAAAGCCGCCATCACCGATTACGCGTGGAGAATTCCATTCATCATCGGCGGTATTTTGGGCTTAGTGGCGGTATATTTGCGCCGCTTTTTATCAGAAACGCCCGTATTCCAAGAAATGGCAAAAAAACGTGCGTTGTCTAAAGAGATTCCCATTGTTGCCGTTGTGAAAAAGCACCGTCTGGCTTGCTTATTGACTGGTTTACTCACTTGGTCACTCTCCACAACCGTGATGCTCGGCATTTTATTTACGCCCGTTAAAGTGCTGCAAGGCATTTATGGCATGGATCCACTCATTACGCGCGCATCTGGTTTAGTGGCTGCTGTGTTCATTGTGATTGGTTGCGTTGTGTGCGGCATGATGGAAGATCGCATTAAAACACGTCAAGCCTCCCTCTTCTTTTGGGGCGGATTGATCATAAGCTCAGCCGTATTTTACACCACATTGATGTACAACCCATCTGTGCCATTGATGATGACGTTATACGCAGTGATGGGCTTTTTTGCAGGCTGCACATCATTGCCGCCGATCATTGCCACGCGCATGTTCCCGCCAGCCATTCGCTTCAGCGGATTATCCTTCTCATACAACATTGCCTATGCCATTTTCAGTGCATTGACGCCGGCCATTGCCATCGCACTGCTTAAAATCACCCCGATGGGCGTTGCGTACTACTTATGGTTCATTGCGGCATTGGCCATCGTTATTGCCTTTATACCGTTAGCCTACAAAGGTTGGCAGGCAGAAGATGAGGCTGCACCCCTTGCGGCTGCGCCTGCACTGTAATTCCACACAAAACCTACGGCAACGTAGGTTTTTTATTGCGCTAAGCTGCCAAAGAAGACCAAGAAAAATGGCGCCACTAAATTGATGATGAACCCAAAGCTGATGGCGATGGGCACCACTTTAATACCGCCTGTTTTTTGGATTAACGGCAACACAAAATCCAACGATGTTGCCCCGCCCGATGCCACTGCAGATAGTGGATAACGCGCCATTAGAAGCGGAATCACTGCAAAGGCAAAGAACTCACGAAAGAGATCATTAAAAAAGGCGATGCTGCCTACGGTGGGCCCTAAGCTTTTTTGCAACACGCTTGCGGACAATGAATACCAACCAAAACCTGAACTGATGGCAAGGCCTTCTAACACCGGACGACCATTGAGCCATGCGGCAATGATGCCGCCCACAAAAGAGGAGATGATCACCGCCACACTCAAAATCAAACCATAACGATTGAGAAAAACTGCCTTTAAACCAATGCCATTGCTGCGTAGCTGAATGCCCACAAACAATAACAGCAACATCAAAGCGCCCTGCCCAAGCACATCGTTGATCACTTTAAAATCGTGCATCGCCAAAATATTGAGGGCTAAAATCCCTTGCCCCACAAAAATCCCTACCACAATTGCGCCAAGGAGCTTTGCGGCATTCCACACAAGCCTCCAAGTCGAGGTTTGATAATCAGCGGCCTTTTGTGTTGTGACGGGCAAAGCGCGATCTAAATAGATGCAAAACAGAAGATTCATCCCCAAAATACAAACGATGTAAATCGCCGTTTGCCAAAGAATGTTGCCAAGCTCACTGTTGAGATTTTCCATCGTGGCCAAGCTTAACCCCATCACAAAAAGAATCAAATAGATCAGGATCATTAGGCTATGGTCAATCAGCTTCAAAAGTGTTTTCGAGCGCACAACTGTAAAAAAGCCGATGAACAACGGCGCTAGAATCCACAGCAAGTTAAGCAACATCATGATGAATCAACCCATCAAAAAACAGAATCACAAAGAGTAGCAGACATCTTGCTCAGTTGCCAATGCTTCAATACTATACAACCCCCACAATCTCTTATAGAATCATGCGCATCAATTGAACATAACAATAAAATTCAACCACTGACAAATGAGGATATTATGGAACGCTCCACATGGAGAGAGGCACTAAAAGTCTCAACGCCTGTTGCAATGGGTTACATTCCTGCAGCCATGGCTTTTGGCGTATTATCAAGCGCCGCGGACATTCCCGCATGGATCTCAATTTTCATCAGTATCACTGTCTTTTCAGGTGCGGCTCAATATGCCGCGATTCAACCGGTGGCGATGGGCGCATCGGTGTTAGATTTAGCCATCAACACATTCGCCATTAACCTTCGTCACATTTTTTATGCGCTGCCTTTAATGGATGCATTGCCTGAATCAAAACTCAAGCGCACCTACTGCCTCTTTTGCCTCACCGATGAAGCATTTTCATTGATGACAACCTTGCCAAAGGAGAAACAAAAATCCCTCTTTTTAAAAATTGCCACCTGTGTGCACAGTTATTGGATCACGGGGACCATTTTAGGCGTCATGGCTGGCCATAAACTTGGGCAATGGATTCCGAATTTGGAGTTTGCCCTCACCTGCCTATTTGTCATTTTGTGGTACGAACAATGGAAGCAGAAAAAAGTCCTTTATCCCATGTTGATTGCATTGCCTGCCTTTTTGATCGCTTATGTGCTCTTTCCAAAAGCATTATTGATCATCGCGCTTGTGATCACCATTGCAGGCATTTTGCTCCATTATGTCATGCAACAAAAACAGAAAGTGGAGGCTTAAATGTTACCGATTCCATTATTACTGATTGGCATTTTAGTGATGGGCGCGATCACCCTCATTCAGCGCGCTTTTCCAACGTTAGTGCCACAACGATTATTAAGGCAACGTTGGTTGGTGGCATTAAACTTTGCCTTGCCGATGGCGGTGATGACCATTTTAATCCTCAGCAGTTTAGATGCCTTTAGCCCAAATCCTGATCTTTTTAAAATTTTCTCAGAAGCCCTCGCCTTAGTCTTAGTTTTGCTATCATATATCCGCTTTGGCAATGTGTTCATTAGCCTTGCGGTGGGTATTGGTGCTTTAAATGGATTTTTAGCCCTCTTTGCGATGATGCAATGATGCCCATTTGAAAAGTTGCGAAAAGGCTGAAGAAATATTTGGCGGACCCTTCGCAATTTGATTACAATTAATTCTTTCTGCGCTCTTAAAAGGATGCTTATCATGTCTGAGTTTACTGCTTCTTCCATATTATCCTTCATTCAAGATGAAGAGGTGAAATACGTTGATTTACGCTTTACGGATATCAAAGGGTTAGAACATCATTTAACCGTGCCAGCACGCCAGATCAATGAAGATTTCTTTGAAGAAGGCAAAATGTTCGATGGCTCAAGCTTCAAGGGTTGGAAAGGCGTTGAAGATTCTGACATGATTTTGATGCCAGATCCTAAAACTGCACGCCTTGATCCTTTTTATAATCACAAAACATTGATGATCCATTGTGACATCGTGGAACCTTCTACATTGCAGCATTACTCAAGAGATCCACGCTCCATTGCAAAATTGGCACAAAATTACTTGGTATCCACAGGCATTGCGGATGATGCATTTTTAGGGCCAGAAAACGAATTCTTCATTTTTGACAATGTGTCCTACAGCACAGAAATGGGCAATGTGGGTTACACAGTTGATGCTGAAGAAGCCTCATGGAACTCAGATTTAATGGAAAATAACCTTGCCCACAGAAATGGTGTCCAAGGTGGTTATTCTCCGATTGCTCCGATTGATCGCTTACATGAATTGCGTGCACAAATGTGCGAAATGATCGAAGCACTAGGCATTGAAACAGAAGTACACCATCACGAAGTGGCAAGCGCAGGCCAATCTGAAATTGGTGTCAAATTCAATACATTGGTGGCTAAAGCCGATGAAACGCAATTACTCAAATATGCCATCAAAAATACGGCGCACCAATATGGTAAAACTGCCACATTCATGCCAAAACCTTTGCACAATACCAGTGGCTCTGGCATGCATGTCCACATCTCTTTGATGAAAGATGGTAAAAACCTTTTTACCGGTGAAAACTACGCGGGATTGTCAGATACAGCCCTTTACTTCATTGGCGGCGTGATTAAGCATGCTCACGCGCTCAATGCCTTCACCAACCCATCAACGAACAGCTATAAGCGTTTAGTGCCTCATTTTGAAGCACCTGTGATGTTGGCTTATTCAGCAAAAAACCGCTCTGCTTCAATCCGCATTCCATACATCAATAACCCGAAAGCACGCCGCATTGAAGTGCGCTTCCCGGATTCCACTGCCAACCCTTATTTAGCATTTGCAGCGTTATTGATGGCGGGTTTAGATGGCATCCAAAACAAAATTCACCCAGGTGAAGCGATGGATAAAGATTTGTATGATTTGCCAAAAGAGCAATTACAAGACATTCCACAAGTGTGCTTTAGCTTAGAAGAAGCCATCAAAGCATTAGATGCAGATCGCGCCTTCTTAAAACAAGGCAATGTTTTCAATGATGATTTCATTGATGCATACATTGCGCTCAAAACAAAAGAGTATGAATATGTGAACCGCATTCCACATCCTGCGGAATTTGAGTTGTACTATTCACTCTAAGTTAAATCTTCCGACAAAAAAGGCGCTCAATGCGCCTTTTTTATTTGCTATACAAACTAAACGCCGCGGCGATTGCCCCAAAGCAGCGCATGCATTTGCGGCAATACACGCACATTTTTAAGCACAGTCGAACGCATCACTTCATCCACAAGCACCGCATAGCGCTTGAGTAAATGGAGCGATGTATTTGCTTCATCTGCCTCCAATGTTTGATCATTGCCCGCTTGTACAAACATCGGGAGATGCGGATAACGCTGATGGATCATCTCAGCATAAAGTAAATCCATGCGATCAAACACTACAACTTTAAGAGAAATATGACGGCCTTCTAGTTGAGTGATCATCTCATCGAGCACTGTAAAATCTGTATTCATGCCACTTGAGGGCGGCTTTGGAGAAAGGGTCACTTCATCAATGAGTTTAAGGCCATCATTCCAATGGGAGCCTTGCGTTTCAATCGCCGTTTGGTAACCGGCAGCATTTAAAGCAAGCACCAATTGATCAAGCCCCTTATAAAGGGCGGGATTGCCACCGCTGATGGTGACGTGATCCACTTGATCCTCATGCAATTGATTGACATGTTCAATGATCATCTCAATCGTCATCAGATCCGGCTTGACAGAGCCATCCCACGTGAATTTAGAATCACACCACACACATTGATAATCACACGCTGCTAAACGAATGAAACAAGTTTTGCGCCCAATGACCATCCCTTCGCCTTGCACCGTGGGGCCAAAGATTTCCAACACAGGAAAATTCATACGAAATCCTCCGCACGGGGCAAATAACGCACATAACTTGTGGGCGTTTCACGCACCAAAACCTGCACGCAGCGCGGCTGATTGTCTAGCTGATTCAAATGATCCTGAATGCGGCGCCAAATGCGCTCTGCCACAATTTCTGTGGATGGCGGCGCACCGTTAAAATCCGCATGATCATTCAATAAAGTGTGATCATATTCACCATGCACCAAATGCTTGAGGGTTTGGAAATTCACCAAAAATCCGCACGCATCCAATTGATCCCCTGCAATCGTGACATTGGCAAAATACGTATGCCCATGTACGCGTTGGCAAACACCGGCAGAATCATTGGGAATGAAATGGGCGGCGGCAAAATGCATGTCTTTATTGAGCTCATAACGAAAGACATGCGTCACAGTTGGATAAAATTGCTGTAGCATCACGCCTCCTTGTTTGCTTTGTCGGCCAAATAGGTTTCTAACCCATTTTGACGCAAAATACAGGCAGGACATTTGCCGCAACCTGCAGCCGGAATCCCTTCATAACAAGTGAGCGTATGATCTCTGACAAATTCAAAGGCGCCCAATTCATCTGATAACGCCCAAACAGCCGCTTTATCGCGCCACATTAATGGCGTATGAATCTCAAAGGGGGCTTCCATCGCTAAATCTAGCGTGACATTGAGGGATTTGACAAATTGATCCCGACAATCCGGATAGCCACTGAAATCCGTTTCACTGACGCCCACCACAATGTGTTTCGCATCTCTTTGATAAGCCACCATCGCTGCAATGGAGAAAAATAGATGATTACGACCAGGCACGAATGTTGAAGGCAATTCACCTTCAGCCATTTCAATGGCAACATCTGGCGATGTTAAGGCATTTTTGGTGAGTTTTTGAAACAGATCCAGCTCAATGGATAACCATTCCACGCCAAGCTTGTCGGCAATGGCTTTGGCATGCTGAACCTCGTTGCTGTGTCTTTGTCCGTAATCGAAAGTCAAGGCAATGACTTCTTTGAATTGTTTTTGTGCCCAAAATAGACAGGTTGTACTGTCCTGACCGCCACTAAAAACGACGATCGCACGATCTTTATTCACAATGATCTCCTTAGTTTTTTATAGAGGGTTGCGCTAGAACCTCTGCTCATTAGCGTTTGCATAGTATAGCAATCTCCATAAAAAAAGCCATTGAAGTTCCCTTCAATGGCTCAGCGTCAAGGAATTGACTGCATTATGGTGTTGGCACCGCCGTCAACATACTGGTGAACATTGGCAATTTCAAGAAGCCTTGAATCACAATCACGTTCACAAGATCAATGAAGAATGCGCCCACCATTGGCACCACGATGAAGGCAACCGGTGCAGGGCCATATTTTTCTGTCACTACTTGCATGTTTGCAATCGCAGTTGGTGTGGCACCCATACCAAAGCCACAGTGACCAGCAGACAATACTGCCGCAGTATAGTCACGCCCCATTAAGCGATATGTCACAAAGATGGCGTACATTGCCATGACGATGGTTTGAACTGTCAGGATCACCAACATTGGCACCGCCAACGTTGCCAAATCCCATAATTTCAAGCTCATCAATGCCATGGCTAAGAAGAGGGATAAACAAACGTTACCTGCAATGGAAACCGCGCGTTCAAAGATTTGATAGCTTGGCACAAAGTTCACAACGTTGCTGATGATCACGCCCACGAACAATACGCACACAAAGGTTGGCAACTCAACAGCTGTGCCTTTAAGGTAACCTGCAATCGCAGTCCCAACGCTCAAACAGATGGCCAGCATTGCAATGGTTTCTAACATCGAAGAGGCTGTGATCGCACGGCGAATCGTTGGGCGATCAAATGCGGTTAAGCTATCTGCGCTTGCTGTTGGATCAATTTCCACTTGATCAGGTTTGCGGTTGATAAGGAAACGCGCAATCGGGCCACCAATCAAACCACCTAATACCAAACCGAAGGTTGCACAAGCCATCGCAATTTCAGTG
Organism: Wohlfahrtiimonas sp. G9077; assembly: GCF_002252155.1. Classification (GTDB taxonomy): domain Bacteria; phylum Pseudomonadota; class Gammaproteobacteria; order Cardiobacteriales; family Wohlfahrtiimonadaceae; genus Wohlfahrtiimonas. Next base: position 123,924 of record NZ_NEFD01000004.1, on the reverse strand, counting down.
GCGGAGGTAAAGCCATATTTTTCAGCAAAGGTTGCACCCCAAGCAGCGCCCGTACCATGACCACCGGATAAAGTGATCGAGCCTGCCAATAAGCCCAATAATGGATTTTGATCCAATGCTGTTGCCAAGCCAACGCCTACAGCATTTTGGATGATCAATAAACCCACTACGCCAATTAAGAAGATCGCGATCATTTTGCCGCCCGCCATCAATTGCTTGATGTTTGCATTCAAACCGATGCTCGCAAAGAACATGAGCATTAAAGGATCTTTCAAACTTTGGTCAAAGTTGATCTGAATGCCCTGAAAACTTCTCAAGGCAAACAACGCCAGTGCGGCTAACAAACCACCTACAACAGGCGATGGAAGGGTTAAACGATTGAAGATCGCTAAACGCTTCGTTAAAAAACTCCCCAATAACAACACTAAGCTTGCACAAAGCAACGTGTTATAAATATCCACTGGGATTTCTGTTATAGTTTTCGCAGCTTCCAAAATGTACCTCCAATAAATAAAAAGCCACTACGCCATTTTCATAGCATAGTGGCGGCGGCAGACATTCTACCTTAAATTTTTATAAATTATAAGCTTGTAACATATTGATTTAAGGTAACACTTGGGCGCATTAAGGAATTCAATGCTTTATCTGTTGGCAAATAATAACCTTCAATCTCTTGATTTGGCGTTTGTGCATCGATCAATTCTTTCACAATTTTCGCTTCATTTGTAGCTAAATTGTTGTAGAACTCTGTGAATACTGCTTTCAATTCAGGATCTTCATCTTGGTTAGCCAATGCTTTTGCCCAGTACAAAGTCAAATAGAAATGCGAGCCACGCGTGTCTAATTGACCTGGGCGTGATTGTGGGGATTTATTTTCCACTAAGTATTCAGCATTCGCAGCTTCTAAAGCTTTTGCGATCACAGCAGCACGTTGATTGTCATTCGTACGCGCTAAATGGTGTAAAGATTCCGCCAAAGCCATAAACTCACCAAGGGAATCCCAACGCAAGTGACCTTTGGCCAAATAATCTTCCACTAATTTAGGAGCAGAACCACCTGCGCCAGTTTCAAACAAACCGCCGCCTTGCATTAAAGGTACGATGGATAACATTTTCGCAGAAGTGCCCAACTCTAAAATTGGGAATAAATCTGTTAAGTAGTCACGCAATACGTTGCCTGTCACAGAGATCACATCTTTACCCGCACGAATCAATTCCAACGTTTTTTTCGTGGCTTTTTCAGGGGATAAAATGGTGATGTCTAAACCATTGGTATCGTGATCTTTCAAATATGTTTCCACTTTTTTGATGAGTTCACGATCATGCGCACGGTTTTCATCCAACCAGAAGATTGCTGGCATGCCAGATAAACGTGCACGCGTTACGGCCAATTTCACCCAATCTTGGATCGGTGCATCTTTCACTTGGCACATGCGGAAAATATCGCCCGCTTCCACCGCTTGGCTCATCAACACATCACCAACTTTATTGATCACTTTAACCGTGCCATTGTCAGCCATTTCGAAAGTTTTATCGTGTGAACCATATTCTTGTGCTTTTTGTGCCATTAAGCCCACATTTGGCACTGTGCCGATTGTGGTTGGATCTAATGCACCATTCTCTTTACAATCATCCACTGTCACTTTGTATATGGATGCATAGCAACGATCTGGAATCATCGCAATGGTATCGGCTTGCTGACCATTTTTATCCCACATTTTACCGCCTGAACGAATCATGGCAGGCATCGATGCATCAACGATCACATCGGATGGCACGTGGAAGTTTGTGATGCCAAGATCAGAGTTCACCATCGCTAAATCAGCCGATGCATCAATGATGACTTGGATGTCTGCTTTGATTTCAGCTTCTTTGGCGTGACCGGCGATTTTTTGTGTCAAATCACCCAAACCATTGCGTGCTGTGATGCCAAGCGCTTTGAATTCTTCAGCATATTTTGTAAATAACTCTTCAAAGTAAACTTCGATTAAAGCACCGAAAATGATGGGATCAGACACTTTCATCATCGTGGCTTTTAAGTGCGCTGACAACAATACGCCATCGGCTTTGGCACGTGCAATGGCATCTTTCGCAAAGGCTTTTAATTTGTTCACGTTCATCACAGATGAATCGATGATTTCACCGGCTTGAAGCGGTGCAAAATCTTTCAGCACTTTGGTTTCGCCAGCAGCATTTTCAAATACGATGCTATATTCAGTGGCCGCATCAATGGTCACTGCTTTTTCTGAGCCATAGAAGTCGCCTTCTGTCATGCTCACCACATCTGTTTTAGAATCTTTCACCCATTGACCCATGGAATGTGGGTTTTTGCGTGCATACGCTTTGACAGCTTCGGGTGCACGGCGATCTGAGTTGCCTTCACGCAAAACAGGATTCACCGCAGAACCTAAAACCTTGGCATATGCTTTTTTAATGGCCGCTTCTTCATCATTAGCAGGTGCTTCAGGATAATCCGGTACATTGTAACCTTTGGTTTGAAGCTCTTTGATCGCACGTTTTAATTGTGGAATGGATGCTGAGATGTTCGGCAATTTTACAATGTTGGCTTCAGGTGATTTGGTTAAATCACCAAGCATGGCCAATGCATCATCAATGCGCTGCTCTTCTGTCAAACGCTCAGGGAATAATGCAATGATGCGGCCCGCTAAAGAGATGTCTGTCAATTGCACATCAACATCTGCGTGTTTTACGATGGCTTGAACAATTGGTAAAAATGAGTATGTGGCCAAAAGTGGCGATTCGTCTGTCTTAGTATAAAAAATGGTGTTGCGATTGGTCATTTCTATCCTCCGTTATATGATGACGCACCTTAAAAAAATAGTTACACGTTAATATTTATTTACTTTACAATACATTTGTCTTTACAATATACGTTTAATGATTCAATTGCCCGCTTGATATTTAAAATGATCCTAAAATAGCCATGTTCAAACAATTCATCACCAAAACCATTCCTCATGAGAAGCTTTCCCCTGCAATGCTCACTGATCGTGCTTTTTCAGCAGATCAAACATCGACAAAGCATCTTCCCATTTTTGATGATTATAACCCAGATCTGATCGAAAATTTGACTAAAGAGCACAAAGAGATCCTCAAAACCTGTTTTATTATCGAACACTTAGCCTCTGAGCAAGAATGGGAAAAAACTCAAGCGGCCATGCAGTCCCTCTCACATCTTTTAAATCGACACGTGGATAAAGAAAATCATATTTTGTTTCAATTACTTGAAGATGCTTTAGAGGATGACAGCCAAGAAATTGAGATGGTGCAATACATTCGCCGTGACCTTAATCAATTGAGCATCAACCTCAGAAATTTCATTCATCAATATTGCGACATGCCACATGATGCCATCAATGGTTCACATTTTTGTAAAGAATTCGCATTGATGCTGCGCTACGTTGAACGGCGCATTGAACTTGAAGAGAGTGCCCTTTATCCTTTGTACGAAATCCTCTATAAAAAAACCTAGTCAATGACTAGGTTTAATTGTTTACTGTAATTTTTCTGCCATCAATGCGTTGATTGCAGCAGGATCTGCTTTGCCCTTACTGAGCTTCATCACCTGCCCCACAAAGAAACCAAGGAGCTTGGTTTGTCCGCCCTTGTATTGTTCCACTTGTTTAGGGTTTTTCTCAATCACTTCATTGACCCAACCTTCAATTGCACCGGTGTCTGTCACTTGTTTGAGGCCTTGAGCATCAATGACTTCATCAGCGGTTTGTTCGGATTGCAGCATCAATTCAAACACTTTTTTCGCAATGGAATTTGAGATGGTTTTATCTGCAATGCGCATCAATAAACCGGCCAAACGTTCTGCGGAAATGGCAAAGTTGTCAATGCTTGTGCCTTGCTGATTTAATGTTGCTGAAACTTCACCCAATAACCAGTTCGCCGTCATTTTAGGCTCTGTGCCTTTGGCCACCATTTGGCCAAAGTAATCGCACATTGCGCGCGATTGGATCAAAACAGATGCATCATATTCAGATAAACCATAATCACTGATCAAACGTGCTTGTAATGCTTCAGGCAACTCTGGCAATGTTTCACGCACTTTTTCGATCATCTCTTCGGTGACCACAATCGGCAATAAGTTCGGATCAGGGAAATAGCGATAATCGTTCGCTTCTTCTTTCGTACGCATGGAGCGTGTTTCATTTTTATCCGGATCATACAAACGCGTCTCTTGCACCACTTCACCGCCCGCTTCGATGATCTCGATTTGGCGTGCCACTTCATGATTGATGGCATCTTCAATGAAACGGAAAGAGTTGATGTTTTTGATCTCTGCGCGCGTACCAAATGGCGTGCCCGGTTTATGGACAGAAACGTTGGCATCGCAGCGGAAAGAGCCTTCTTGCATATTGCCATCACAAATGCCAAGCCATGTCACCAATTGATGCAATTGACGCAAATATTGAATCGCCTCTTTTGCTGAATTGATGTCCGGCTCCGTCACGATCTCAAGTAATGGCGTACCGGCACGGTTTAAGTCAATGCCCGTCATGCCATACACTTCATCATGCAGGGATTTACCGGCATCACATTCCATGTGTGCGCGGTTGATGCGAATCTTTTTCTCACTGCCATCATCGGCTGTTACCATCAAGTAACCATTTTGCACAATCGGCAAAGCCAATTGGCTGATTTGATAACCGGTTGGCAAATCAGGGTAAAAATAGTTTTTACGCTCAAACACTGTTTTCGGTGCAATCTGCGCATTGATGGCCAAACCCAATAAAATGGCCTTATCTAACACTGCACGGTTAAACACAGGCAATGTGCCCGGCATCGCTAAATCGTAGAGGCTTGCTTGTGTATTGGGCTCAGCACCATATTGAATGCTTGAACCTGAAAACAACTTCGTTTGCGTTGTAAGCTGTGTATGTACTTCTAATCCAATGACAACTTCCCAAGTCATGGTCAATTCCTTTATTCTGCGTGGCTCAATTAATCCAAAGTTGGCAATTTTGTGTGCCAATCCGTCTCTTTTTGATAAGCATGTGCCACATTTAAGATTTTTCCTTCGTCAAATGCGCGGCCAATGATCTGTAAACCCACCGGCAATCCTTCAACAAATCCCGCAGGAATGGACATTGCAGGCAAACCGGCTAAGTTCGCGCCCACCGTAAAGATATCGCTTAGATATTCATTGGTGCCGCCTTTGCTGTCTTGTCTAAAAGGCAGATCCGGCGAGGTTGGCCCCATAATCACATCCACTTGACTCAACACAGAGTTATAGTCATTTGCCACAAGACGACGCACTTTTTGTGCTTTCACATAATAGGCATCATAGGCGCTTGCACTCAATGCATACGTTCCCATAAAGATGCGTTTTTTCACCTCTTCGCCAAAACCTTCGGCGCGGCTACGCATATATAAATCTTGTAGATCTTGTGGATTCTCACAGCGGTGACCATAACGCACGCCATCAAAACAGGCTAAGTTACTGGATGCTTCTGCAGGTGCAATGGTGTAATAGACAGGCACCACCACATCGGTATTTGGCAATGTGACTTCAACCAATGTTGCACCCATCGCTTCATACTGTTTTAATGCATTTTCAATCACGGCGGCAATTTTAGGATCTAAATCTTTAGATAAAAATTCTTTAGGAATCCCGATGCGTAAACCTTCAATCGATTGATTGAGTAAATCTGAATATTTTGGCACAGCCACATGATGGGAGGTGGAATCTTTCGCATCGTGCCCCGCCATCGCTTCAAACATATAAGCACAATCTTCTGCCGTTTTTGCAATCACGCCCGCTTGATCAAATGAACAAGCAAATGGAATCATGCCCCAGCGCGAAATGCGGCCATAGGTGGCTTTAATGCCTGTTAAGTTACAAAAGCTCGCTGGCTGACGCGTTGAACCACCGGTATCCGATGCCGTTGCAGCCAATACAAAGCCTGCGCTCACAGCTGCCGCCGAACCACCTGACGATCCACCTGCCACATGATCACAGTTCCATGGGTTATGCACAGTGCCAAAGTGACTGGTGCGGTTACTGCCGCCCATGGCAAATTCATCCATGTTCACTTTACCAAGCACCATGACACCCGCTTGATCTAACTTTTCAACCACAGTGGCATCGTACGGGGACACAAAGTTCTCCAACATTTTAGAGGCTGCCGTTGTTTTAATGCCTTTGGTGCAAAAGAGATCTTTATGAGCAATCGGAATGCCTGTGAGCATCTTTTGCTCGCCTTTAGCGATCGCTTCATCGGCCTTTTGCGCTTGGGCTAAGGCATGATCATACGTTTTAGTGATGAAGCTGTTGATCTTTTGATCATGGGTTTCGATCTCTGTTTTGAAGTGCTCTAACACCTCAACGCTTGACACCTCTTTGGTATCTAGCGCTTCGCGTAATGCTTTAATGCTATAGTTTTTCATAATGCCTAAATTCTTTCGATGGATAAATGGGTTATTCGATCACTTTTGGAACGAGATACAAGCCTTTTTCAACGGCTGGCGCCACTACTTGATACTCATCACGGTGATTCGTTTCCGTCACCACATCTTCTCTAAAAGGTTGTGTACGATCAAATGGGTCACTCATCGGTTCGATATTCGTGGTATCCACACTTTGCAACTGATTGAGGATCGCTAATGTATTTTGTAACTTCTCTTCTAACATCGGCAATTCATCGTCACTGACGGCAATCTGTGCCAACGTCGCAATTCTCTTGATATCAGAGGCTTTCAATTGACTCATTTCTTTTCATCCTTCTCTTCTAAAGTCTTCTCTTCTTTGTCCACACCTATTCGATAATAATCATCATCTTCATCAAATAAAATGCGATGGGCCGGCCCTTCTAAATCATCAAACTGTTTAGAGCGCACCGCCCAAATAAATCCAATCGCTACGGCCACCAATAACAAGAATGATAGCGGCAGAAGAAAGTACAGAATTTTCACTCTTTGTCTCCTTCTCTGATTCTTAATGTGTTGCCGATGACGAGCAGTGAACTTAAGCTCATCCCAAGTGCTGCCATCCAAGGCAGAATAAAGCCCATCATCGCAGCAGGTAATAGCAGAATATTATATAGTAAAGCCCACGCGAGATTTTGAATAATTATTTTATGAGTGCGTTTTGCAACTTTTATGCCCTCTAAAAGCGGCGTCAATTCTGTGGAGTGCATCAAGATCATATCGGCCGTCGCTTGAGTTAAAAGCGCCCCTTGCCCAATGGCAATTGACACATCGGCTTGGGCTAAAACAGGTGCATCATTGATGCCATCGCCAAGCATCGCCACAATCTTACCCGATTGCTGTAATGCGGTGACGTAAGCCAATTTATCCTCTGGCGTTTGATCCCCAAGGGCATGATCAATCCCTAAACGTTGATTCATGTGCTGCACTGTTTCAGTGCGATCGCCACTTAAAATGTGCAGCGTATAACCTGCCGCTTTTAAGGATTCAATCACAGCGATGCTGTCAGATTTTAACTCATCTTTTAAGCAATAAAGCGCCAAAAGTTCATCATTGCTGCCAAGCGCAATCCAAATACCATCATCTAAATCATAATCACGGCTTGCCTTGAACCAATCAACACGCCCAATGCGATAGTTGACGCCATCAATGTAACCTTCTAATCCTTTGCCCACGATGTTATCCACATCTGTCACCGTCAATAACACATCATCACGATGCCCTTTTTTAAAGGCAGAGGCAATGGGGTGATTTGAACTGGCCTCTAATGAGCGGGCAATCAGCATCAATTGATCTTCTGAAAAACGATCGGTGAGTAACTGCGTTTTCACCAAGGTCAAATTGCCTTCTGTGAGGGTGCCTGTTTTATCAAACACAATGTCCGTCACTTGGGATAACGCTTCAATGGTGCCAGAGCGCGTGCCAATCAATCCCTTTTCAATCATCACTTGATTGCCCGTACTGATGGCTGAAGGTGTGGCCAGCGCCAATGCACATGGGCAAGAGACCACCAATACTGAAAGCATCACTTCAAAAGCGCGCGCATCATCCACAAAGAGCCACGCCACATATGTGCCAATACAGGCGGCAATCAAAATGAGCACAAACCATGTGGAGACAAGATCCGCAAGTTTCACAAACTTTGGCTTCTCACTCATGGCGCGCTCGATCATCAAAGTCATTTGGGAGAAAACCGTATCACCTCCGACTTTTGTCACCTTCATCAAAAGGGATTGCTCTTGGTTGATGGCGCCACCAATCACTTCATCATGGCGTTGTTTCTCAACAGGTAAACTTTCACCTGTGAGCAACGATTCATCCACCCATGCAGTTTCTTGCAATAAAATGCCATCAGTTGGGATTGATTCACCAGGTTTGACGCGCAATACATCGCCAATGTTGATTTGATTCACAGCAATCAATTCACTTTGCCCATTACTGAGCATGCGCTCGGCAATGTGCGGCTTTAATTTTAAAACGTGATCCGTCATCATGAGGGCTTTATGGCGAGCATTCATCTCAATTAAGCGAGCGCCCAACAATAAAAAGCCAAACATGGTCACTGACTCAAAATAGATCTCACCGACATTAAATACAGTGTTCCAAATGCTCGCAAGCGTCCCTAAAATAATGGCCAGCGAGATGTTCACATTCATGGTCAGCCGCTTATTTTTCAAATCATAATAGGCAGATTTATAAAATGTCCAACTTGAATATGTCACGCACGGGATCGCCATAATGAAGCTTGCCCAACGCAAAATGAGGCGCGAGCCATCGCTGATGCCATCATAATGACCAAAGTAAAGGCCAAACGAGAACATCATCACCTGCATGGAGAAAATGGCGGCAACACCAAACTCTAAAAAGAGGGTTTGACGTTCTGCTTTGAGTTTTTTTTGTTGCGTTTGCTCATCATAAGGCGTCGCTTCATAGCCAAGATTGTAGATGGCCAAAAGGATCTTTGAGAGCTGGACTTGATCGGGATTGAATTCTAAATACGCACGGTGCGTTGAGTAATTGATGTCAAACTTACGCACACCCGGCAATTGTTTAATTTGATGTTCAATGAGCCACACGCACGCAGCACATACAATGTTGTCAATAATGAGGCTTAAACGAGATAAGTTTTCATCCCCTTCTGTTTGCGAGGAGACAAATTGCTTGGCAATCTCCGGATGATCGTAAAAACTCAGCTCATCACGCAATTCCTTTGGCACCAAATCACCAATGGAATCTGGGCGCAATGCTGCCTCTGTACGAAATTCATAATAATGCAATAATCCTGAGTCACGGATCATCTCACAAACGGCTTTGCAGCCAGAGCAACACATGGGTTGCGGTTGATCTTTGATGGTGACGTAAAAAGGTGCATCACCATGAATCGGCTGCGTACAGTGGAAACATTGTGTGGACATAGATTAAGTCGTCTTTTTAGCAGGTGGAATCACTTCAATGAGGTTATCGTTCACATCTTGATAGACTTCGTCGCCTTTTTTAATGTGCACTTCAAAGTCCCAACGCCCTAAGCGTTCAAACGTCATTGGCGCTTCATAAATGCCCTGACCCACTTCTGTAAATGGCACAATGCGGTTGAGTTCTTGCTCTGCTAGGCGCTTTAAATTGATGGACACTTCTGCATGCTCAATCGGTACGCCTTCACGATCCACCACTAAAAAGCTCATGATGTTCTCTTCATTCATGCGAGGCGGATTGTGTTCAAATTGATAGCGCACTTTCCAGCCACGTTCGGCTTGTTCACGCATTTTAGCTTTATGGGCATTAAAATATGCCTCTTTTTTATGATAAGCATTCGGGACTTCACCGGGGAAGCGCGTATTGACGCTTTTCACGCCGCCATCTTGATCCACATATTGCACACGTAAACCTGATTCTGCCATGAACACAAAAGCACCATCTAAAATGGTGAGCACCACAAAAAAGCCAAACACAGTAATCGGTACCCAATGGGTGCGCTTACCATCTTTGCCTTTTAGAGCATTCGTTTTTTTGCCCACTAAATAGTAAGCATAACTCGTTAAAATGTTACATGAGAAATAGAGGGCAGCCACATCGCCACCCGTCCAATTCATAATTAAGTAAGGCACCAATACGGCAATGCTCAATAACCCTGAGATCACAGAAGCTTGTAACCGTGTAAAACGCAACACATGATGCAACAGTAACGTCACCACTAAAACACTGACGATTCCGGTCATCATTACGGTTAAAACGTCATTCATTTCTACTATTCTCCTTCAAAGTTATCTCACATGAAAAATAGAGCTTACGCTCTATTTTTTACGGTTGTTGCCGGTTTACTTGGTCACAAATTTAGAGTTCAGATGATGCGTTTCAATCACCTTCCCTTGTTCATCTTTGACCAAAATTTCCACATCAATCGGCTGGCTTGGCGCGCCTTTTACGGTTTGATGCACCAATACACGCCAGTTTTTACGGTCACCCGCTGCGATGGTTTCGTTGTTCTCAGAGACCACTAAATCTAAATCTTTAGCGTCCACTAACTTCACTTCCACCATTTTTGGTGTCATGGTGAGGTTGTTGAGTTTTAACATATAACGGTTTTGAATCAAGCCGTTACTCATCACGGTGTAGGCAGGTGTTCTTGTTTTTTCAAGCAAGAAAGACATCTGTGCACTCGTAACCATGCTCCAAATCAATACGCCAATGACCACTAAAATCACCAAACCATAACCAATGTTACGAGGTTTAAAGAAGTGCGTTTTTTTGCCCTCTAAACCGTTGAGTGAGTCATAGCGAATCAATCCTTTAGGGTAGCCTGTTTTGGTCATCATGGTGTTACATGCATCGATGCACAAACCACACGTGATACACTTATAGTTTAAACCGTCACGAATATCAATCCCAACGGGGCACACTTGCACACATAGATCACAATCTACACAATCCCCGTGACCCGCTTCATGACGCGTTTCTAAATCACGCAACTCTTTTGTGGGTTTTGCGCGGCCTTTAGCCCCTTCACCACGTTTTTCATCATAGGCCACCACCAATGTGTCTTTGTCAAACATTACGCCTTGGAAACGGGCATACGGACACATGTAAGAACACACTTGTTCACGGGCAAAACCTGCCATCACAAATGTGGTTGTGGTGATGAATAAAATGGCACCATAAGCGGCAAATGGCGCATCCCCTGTGATCACTTCCTTCAGTAACTCTGAAGATGGTACCCAGTAAGCGGTAAAAGTAAAACCTGTCCAAATGGCCACTAATAGCCACACCAGCCATGTTCCACCCACTTTGATCAGCTTTTCACCATTCCAAGGCATTTCATACAATTTGCTGCGCTTGTTACGACCGCCTTGAATCCAAGTTTCGATCTTCATGAAAAAGTCTGTCCAAATGGTTTGGAAACAGAAATAACCACAGAACACGCGCCCTGCAATATTGGTGATGAAAAATAGCAAGAATGCAAAGATCATCAATACGCCTGCAAGCCACATGATGTTTTGAATGTCCACATCTAACCCTAAAACGTAAAATCGTCTTTGAGCAATGTCAAACAAAACGGCTTGATCGGGTACACCTGCAGCACGCGGCCAAGGCAACCAAGGCAATAAATAAAACACCGCTAAACCGAAGTATAAAACCGCGGATTTAAAACGGCGAAAAGTCCCTTTAACATCTCGTGTAAATATTGGAATGCGCTTTTGATAAAGCGAATCTGGTTGTTGATCTGACACAACGCCCTCCCTCTTACAAATCTAACGAATTACTCTCTATACTCCCACCCGCTATTGTACTACTCTTTCGGGGTGAATAAAAATAAAGGACTCAACATTTCGAAGAGTCCTTTACATTAATCAATTTTTATTGACACGCCAAAAAAGTTATTGGCCGCCGCCTAATTCATGAACATAGATCGCAAGCGCTCTGATTTGTTCTTTCGTTAAACGTTCTTTCCAAGTTGGCATCACACGATCATCTTGTGGTGTTACACCAATGGTGATGCGGTGTGCCATCATGGCCACTTTTTCGTCATCATTTTTTGCTTCAAATACAGGCACCAATTCCCAGATTTGATCGGTTAAGTTGGCAGAACCCATGGTTGGCAAACCTTTACCATCCGCACCATGACACGTAAAGCAAGTACCTTTACCTTCAAAGATCGCTTTACCGCGCTCAGTGGCTTCATCCGCAGTGTAGTTACCAGACAATGTCAATGCGTATTTTGCAACATCATTGATTTCATCTTCAGATAAACCTGTCAATTTAGCTGGCGTCATGTTACCTGTACGACCTAAAGTGATGGTTTGCTCGATTTGAGAGTAATGACCGCCCCACAACCAAGCATCATCCGTTAAGTTTGGATAAATACCAAATTTACCTTCACCACCTGCGCCATGACACGTTGCACAGTTATCACCGAACAATACTGCACCAGTTTGCAATGCGAACTCTTTTAAACCTTCATTTTCAGTCGCTTCGATGTCATCAATTTTACCAAGCGCTGCCAATTTACCGTAGTATTCTGCACGGTTTTTAGCTTCTGTTGAAGATTGTAATTGTTCTGCTAACAATGTACGGGTGTTCCAATGTAACTTCTCTTCTTTACCATCAACCTTAACTTCTACAGTTTTAATCCCTTTTGTCCAGCTGTTTGGTAACGGCCAAGTTGGATATAATACCCAGTAAATCAAGGCAAAAATGACTGTGCCATAAAAGGCTAATAACCACCATCTCGGCAATGGGTTGTTGAACTCTTGAAGGTTCTCATCCCATACGTGCCCCGTGGTTTCTACTTCTTGTTTTTTATTGATATTTTCACTCATAAATCAATCCTCAAAATAAAGTAATCATCAAGCTTTATGATCATTACTTACATGATTTTGTCCGCTATGAGACGCATCAGTTTGCGTCCCTTTCTCTCCAGCACGGGCTGAATTGACTTGGCCTAAATCCTCATCATCTAATAGAGGAATCATACGATAGCCATCATAGCGAGCCTTGCGGTCTTTATTAGTGAAGACATAAATAATTATTCCAACAAATACGGTGAAAAAGATCACCGCCGCAACGGTTTTACTGTTGCTCATATCCGTGAACCATGAAAAAAACTCAATCATTTATTTATGTCTCCAACGCTTAATAATTAACGGAATTTACTGTATTCGATACCATCATCATCTTTAAACTGATACATCGTACCCAATACTTGTAAATATGCGACCAAGGCATCCATTTCTGAGATATAGTCACTTGATGTGTCGAACATGCCTGTTTTCGCTTGGTCTTCCAAGTTTGCAGTTGCATTGTCAATCACAAGAAGTTTTGCAACGCTTTCACCAAAACGCTCTACGTTCGCATTGTACTCTTCCTCTGTTTTAGAGTAAGGCACACCTGTGATGCGTAAGGCTTTCATGTGAGCTTCAACATCTTTATAGTAAAGTTTGTTTTTGCTCAACCAAGGATAGCTTGGCATGATGGATTTTGGTTCAACGCTTCTTGGATCTGTCAAGTGCTCAACATGCCAACGGTTACTGAATTTACCACCAACACGCGCTAAGTCTGGACCTGTACGTTTAGAACCCCATTGGAATGGATGGTCAAACTGAGATTCAGCTGCTAATGAGTAGTAACCGTAACGCAAGTATTCATCTTGCATTGGGCGGATCTGTTGTGAGTGACAAGTATAACAACCTTCTCTCACATAGATGTTGCGACCTAACATTTCAAGCGGCGTGTATGGACGAATGGCATCCACTTCACGTTTGACACGTACGCGCTTACCTGTATTTGGATCGACTGTGCGCTCTGTCACTTCTTTTTTCACAACTTCAATGGTGTCATTGATGAAGAACAAAGGCACAATTTCAATCAAACCACCGATGCTGATGATGACGAGCGTCAACACCAACAATAAACCGGAGTTCTTTTCAATTTGTTCATGTCTAATCATAATTTATCTCTCCCTCTATTAAGCATGAGCAACAGCCGCAGGAATCGCTGCGTGTTTATCTGCTTGCGCTCTAGTGCCTTGTTTGATTGTCATATAGAAGTTATAGATCATGATGACAGCACCTAATAAGAACATAGAACCACCTAATGCACGCAAGATGTAAGGTACATGCATGAATTGAACAGTTTCGATAAATTTGTATGTCAATGTACCGTAGTTAGGATCGAAACCACGTAACATCATACCTTGGCCGATACCTGCAACCCATAAAGCTGCCACGTACAATACGATACCGATTGTTGCCAACCAGAAGTGCGCAAACACCAATTTTTCGCTGTACAATCTGCCGCCAAATACGCGTGGAATCATGTGGTATAAAGAACCAAACGTGATCATTGCAACCCAACCCAATGCACCTGAGTGAACGTGACCCACAGTCCAGTCAGTGTAGTGAGACAATGCGTTAACAGATTTCAAGCTCATCAATGGACCTTCAAACGTACTCATACCGTAGAATGATAATGCAACGATGAAGAAACGTACGATTGGGTTTGTACGAACCTGATCCCAAGCACCAGACAATGTCATGATACCGTTGATCATACCGCCCCAAGAAGGTAACAATAAGATGATGGAGAATGTTGCTGCCAATGAAGACACCCAGTCAGGTAATGACGTCCAGTGTAAGTGGTGCGCACCGGCCCACATATAAAGGAATGACAATGCCCAGAAGTGGATGATGGATAAACGATAAGAATAAACTGGACGGTTCACCTCTTTTGGTACGAAGTAGTACATCATACCTAAGAACGCAACTGTCAAGAAGAAACCTACAGCGTTGTGACCATACCACCATTGAACCATAGCATCTTGAACACCGGCGAATACGTTATATGATTTAATGGTAAAACCATCAAATACTGGAATGGCGATGTTGTTGAAGATGTGCAATAAAGCGGTGGCTAAAATGAACGCTAAGTAGAACCAGTTCGCAACATAGATGTGCTCTTGTTTACGGCGCAATAAAGTATTGAAGAATACCCAGAAATAACACACCCAAACAATGGCAACAGCCCAGTCAATTGGCCATTCGAATTCAGCATACTCTTTACCTTGTGTAAAGCCTAATGGGTAGCTGATCATGATTAAAAATACGCCTACAGTCCAACCCCAGAATACGAATTCTGCAAGTTTACCGTATGCTAAACGCACCTGACATGTACGTTGTACAACATAGAAAGAGGTACCAATCAAAGCGGAACCACCCATACCAAAAATCACCATGTTGGTATGCACAGGACGCAAACGACCAAAACTCAACCACGCTTGGTCAAAGTTCAACACAGGCCAAGCCAACTCTAAAGCAGCCCAAACGCCCGCGAGCATGCCGATTGCCCCCCAGACTAATGTCATGATCGCAAATTTACGAATCACACCATAGTTGTATTGGGTATCCCTAATATCTACGGTTTCTCCCATACTTCCCCCGAAAATAAAATAAAAAGTCACGTATTAACTAACTATACACACTGCAAAGATATAGCAATGCGCCATATTTTACGTCATACAGCGTTAATAACATTGACAAAAATCAATAGACTACTGCTGTAGACCGCCCTATTCTACCTGAATTATTTTTTTTTAGGTAGTTAAATGCACCCCTGTAATCATTTGATAAACGTGGACTGCATAGCGATCAGTCATTCCTGAAATGAAATCGGTGATTTTTAAAATCCGTAAATATGGATCGTCATCGAGCTTGCGATTTGGCCCTAAAAACTGGTCGGGCAAGAAACTCATCAACATACGCGATTTGGAAGTGGAACGCGCATAATATTCTTGGTTGACTGCGCCGACAAAGGCCTTTAATAAGCCTTCAATGATTTCATGGCCTGCAATGCCCACTTCTAACACAGGTTGGGAGACATAAATGTGATCATAGGCATAGGTTTTAATGTTTGCAAGCACATTTGCCGATGGAATGAGACTTAATAAATCCACCGTCAATTGCCCAGTTAAAATCGCCGCTTCATGCTCAATGAACGCTTTGACCACTTCATCAATCAGCAATCCCATCGCAAAGGCACGAAGATACTCGATTTTATCCTTATCGCGCGTGATGCGCTGAACCTTATTGGGAAAGCCGCCATATGGCGCAATGATCGATTCATAAAAACTGATCACTTCCCCGCTGCTCATGAGGGATAAACGGTACGCATCTTCAATGTCCACAAGCGAATAACATAAATCATCGGCCGCTTCTAATAAATAAACCAACGGATGACGCGCCCATGCAATCGCTTCCCCACTCTTATTATATAAGAGTGGCAAGATGTCTAAGCGGGACATAATGCCACTAAAAAGATCCTTTTCTGCTTGAAAATAGTTGAATTTCTTCAGTGCTATGTGATCAAGGGTTTTGCGCTCTAAGCTGCCACAGGGATATTTAATGAAGCTTGCCAATGTGGCGAGCGACAGCTGCATGCCCCCATCATTGTTCACATTTTGTAATTTTGTCAATAAGCGAAAAGCTTGCGCATTGCCCTCAAAATAGAGCAGATCATGTTGCTGAGCTTCATTCATCTCGGCCAATGCGCGCATGCCGATTGCTGAGTCAGCAAAAAATTGCCCAATCCCATCTTCTCCCGCATGCCCAAATGGCGGATTGCCGATGTCATGAGCAAGCGCTGCGGCAGATAATATGGTGCCCACATCGCTTGCCGACAGATCACCTAAGCGATCATTGTCCGCCAAATGCTGCCCCACCAAAGTGCCAATGCTGCGCGCAACACTGCTCACTTCTAAACTGTGGGTTAAACGTGTGCGCACATAATCGGTTTGCGCCAAAGGGAACACTTGCGTTTTGTCTTGCAAGCGCCGAAACGCCGCCGAGAAAATCAAGCGATCATAATCTTTTTGAAACGCTGAACGATATGACGGCGCACTCTCTTGCGAACGGGCAACGCCTAAACGATCGGTCGTTAATAGATGTTGCCAATTCATACTATGCATCGTGTTTTTCTGCCTTTTCGGATAAGTCAGACAATGGCCAACGTGCTTTGAGTTTAACCTCATAATTCACTGCGCCTTGATTGCGCACCAAGCGCTCATGACCCACGTAGGCCACCATGGCACCATTGTCCGTACAAAAGAGTGGACGCGGATAAAAAACGCGCACGCCAAGTGGATCCATCACACGCGCCAACTCTTGACGCAATAACTGATTGGCAGCCACGCCGCCTGCAATCACAATGGATTGTACACCCGTTTGCAATACGGCTTTTTTCGCTTTTGCCGTCAATGTATCAATGACTGCGCGCTGAAAACTCGCCGCGATGTTCGGGTAATCAGCTTCGGTGGCATCTTTAATGGTCATCGCCACTTTGGTTTTAAGGCCGCTAAAACTGAAACGCAAATCGCCGCTGTCTAACATTGGGCGCGGGAATGCATAGGCTTTCTCATCACCTGCTTCTGCCAATTTGGCCAATTTAGCGCCGCCGGGATAAGGTAAATCCATGAGTTTTGCCGTTTTATCAAACGCTTCACCCACAGCATCATCGAGCGTATCGCCCAAAATTTGATACTCGCCAAACGCTTCCACCAACACCAATTGCGAATGACCGCCAGAGACCAATAACGTTAAAAATGGATACGCCGGCTTATCCTCTTCTAAATGCACCGCTTGCAAATGGGCTTCCATGTGATTGATGCCCACGAGCGGCTTATTGAGTGCATATCCCAAACCTTGGGCATACAATGCACCCACCATCAATGCACCAATGAGACCTGGGCCTTCTGTAAAGGCAATGCCATCGATGTCTTTATAATCTTTCCCAGCCTCTTCAAGGGCTGCATTCACCAACAAAGGCAACTTACGAATGTGATCCCGCGATGCCAATTCCGGCACCACGCCACCATAGAGCGCATGCAACGCAATTTGTGAATAAATTTGATGTGCCACCAAACCGTTTTCGCTGTCATACAGCGCAACGCCCGTTTCATCGCACGAACTTTCAATTCCAAGTACTAACACTTTTACCTTCTATTTCTGATTCAATTAGCGAAATACCAATACTGCAACCCATGTCACAGCCATCAAGATCATGGCCACCATCACAATGGCCGATCCTATATCCTTCGCCTGCCCAGAGAGCGGATGATGCTCAGGACCAATGCGATCCACCACAGCTTCAAGGGCAGAATTGACAAGCTCTGCCACTAAAATTAAGCCAAAACTCCCAAAGAGGAGCGCAAACTCAATGCCCGTGTTTGCAAGCCAAATGGCCAAACAGAGTACAATCGGCAATGCATACACTTCTTGTCGAAAGGCCGCTTCACTTAAAAAAGCCGCCCGTAAACCTTTGATGGAGTAACCGCACGCATGACGAATGCGTGTTAGCCCTGTTGCTCCGGGTTTATTCATCATGGCATCGGGATCTCAATGGATTCATTTTCAAATAAACCGGCACCATAATCATCCATCATCACCCAACCAATGAAGACAACGATGATGACGATGTACAACCATCCAAATGATCTTTTTTGTTTCTCTTCGCGACGACGCATATGATCTTTTATCCTATGACTTGAAAGATTAGGGCCAACATTGTAGCTTATTATTTAGTTTTCATTAAGTACATGAAAGTGTATTATCTCCACATTTTTAGTAAAACTTCGTAAAGCTTTATGACAAAATTCTAAATAACTACTAAGCTTTAACCTTTTAACATATTCAGACAACTGTAGGAAATTTTAACATTCATGAGTAAAACTCTTGTTATTGTGGAATCCCCCGCAAAGGCCAAAACGATCAATAAATACTTAGGCAAAGACTATAAAGTGCTTGCCTCTTTTGGGCACATTCGCGATTTGGTGCCTAAAACTGGTGCGGTTGATCCCGATCATGATTTCGCCATGAAGTATGAAATTGTCGAGCGCAATCAAAAGCACATCAATGAAATTGTCAAAGCCTTAAAAGATGCTGATGCGTTATTGTTAGCGACGGATCCGGATCGCGAAGGTGAAGCCATCTCTTGGCACATCAAAGAGTATTTAGATGAGAAAAATCTCCTCAAAGATAAATCGGTGGCACGCGTGGTGTTCCATGAAATCACCAAATCTGCGATTGAAGAAGCCATCATGCATCCGCGTGACATCTCCATGGATATGGTCAACGCCCAGCAAGCGCGCCGCGCCCTTGACTATTTAGTGGGCTTTAATTTATCCCCGCTTCTTTGGAAAAAAATCAGCCCGGGATTGTCCGCAGGACGCGTACAAACGCCAGCCCTTCGCATGATTTGTGAGCGTGAAGATGCCATTGAAGCCTTTAAACCCGAAGAATATTGGACCATTGAATCACAATTAAAGCACAATGATGTTGCATTTAAAGGTCGCTTGACTGAATTTGACGGGCAAAAAGTGGAGCAATTTTCCTTCACGAATGAAGCAACCGCCATGGCTGCAAAAAATGCCTTGATCCAAACATTTGGTCAAACGCTGCCTGTTTATAACATTGAGAAAAAACAGCGCCGCAGAAACCCAACAGCACCTTTTACCACATCTACCATGCAACAAGAGGCAGCGCGTAAACTTGGCTTTGCCACAACCCGCACCATGCGCACCGCTCAAACGCTGTATGAAGGGATCAACATTGGCACAGAAACCATCGGTTTGATCACATATATGCGTACCGACTCCGTTTCCCTTGCCAAAGAAGCCGTAGATGAGATTGCCAAATTGGTTAAAACACGCTACGGAGATGATTATCTGCCTGAAACGCCGCGCGTTTATAAAACCAAATCCAAAAATGCACAAGAGGCGCATGAAGCCATTCGCCCAACCTCTGCATTCCGTCATCCTGATGACATTAAGCAATACTTAACCTCAGATCAATTCCGTTTATATGAATTGATCTGGAAGCGCACGGTGGCTTCCCAAATGTCCTCTGCCATTTTAGATACGGTGGCTGTGGATCTAGGGCAAGCAAAATTGCACACATTTCGTGCCAATGGTTCCACCATCTTATTCCCTGGCTTCATCATCGTTTACACCGAAAGTTTTGATGATAAAAAAGAGGAAGATGATGAGAAATTATTGCCTGCTTTAAATGTGGGCGATGCCGTTCACATTGATGAAGTGATCGCCACCCAACACTTTACCGAGCCACCACCACGCTTCTCTGAAGCCTCGCTCGTTAAAGCGTTAGAAGAACATGACATTGGCCGCCCATCCACCTATTCAGCCATCATCTCCACATTGCAAAATCGTGAATACGTGACTGTGGATCAGCGCCGCTTTTTCCCAACGGATGTTGGGCGCATTGTGTCCCGCTTTTTAACGGAACATTTCACGCAATATGTGGATTATGACTTCACCGCCAAAATGGAAGGCGAACTTGATGAAATTGCCAATGGACAATTGGCATGGATTCCTGTGATGAAAGAGTTCTGGACGCCGTTTCATGAGCTGTGTGTCACCAAAGATAAATCTGTCTCACGCGCAGATGTTGCCCAAGCCCGTGAACTTGGCATTGACCCCAAATCTGGTAAACCTGTGTCTGTGCGCATCGGGCGTTTTGGTCCATTTGCCCAAATTGGCGATAAAGATGATGAAGAGAAGCCCAAATTTGCCTCCCTTCGTAAAGAGCAGCGCATCAACACCATTACATTAGAAGAAGCGCTTGCACTCTTCACCTTGCCAAGAAGCCTTGGCACCACGGACGAAGGTGAAGCGGTGCGGGCAAACATTGGTCGCTTTGGCCCTTACATTCAATATGGTCAAAAGTTTGTCTCTTTAAAAGAAGATGATCCCTACACCATTGAATTGCCGCGCGCGCTAGAACTTGTGGCAGCCCACAAAGCGGCAGAAGCTGCAAAATTCATCAAAGCCTTTGAAGAGCATAACATTCAAATCTTAAATGGCCGCTGGGGACCTTACGTCACAGATGGTGAGAAAAATGCGCGCATCCCGAAAGATTGCGAAAATCCTGCCGCATTAACATTAGAAGAATGCCAAGCGCTGCTTGCCAAAGCACCCGCAAAACGCACGAAAAAAACCGCCACTAAGAAAACCACGGCGAAAAAGGCAACGACCAAAAAATCACCTGCGAAAAAGTCCACCAAAAAGGCGGATGATGTAAAAGGTGACACAAAACCTAAAAAAACTGCGGCCAAAAAGACGCCGGCAAAAAAAGCTGCATCTAAGAAAACCGCAACGAAAAAAGTGACAAAAAAAGAGAGTGAATAATCATGAGCGATCTTAAAGATACACAAATTTTGGTGGTCGATGATGAAGAAGACATCAATGACCTCATTAAAGACATTTTAGAAGATGAAGGCTTTTCCGTGCGCACCGCGTGTAATGGTCAAGAAGCGCGCGATGCCATTGATCAAAGCAAGCCTGATTTGGTGCTTCTAGACATTTGGATGCCTGACATTGATGGCATTTCCCTTCTCAATGCATGGAAACAAAGTTATCAAACCTTGCCCTTTTCTGTCGTGATGATGAGCGGACATGGCACCCTTGAACATGCCATTGAAGCCACAAAGCTTGGCGCATTTGATTTTCTTGAAAAGCCCTTAACATTGGCAAAATTGGTGGCGGTGGTCAAACGCGCTTTAAAGGAGCAAACCACGCAGCCATCGGCAAAGCCACAAAACTTTAACCCGCAGCCTGTGTTTGAACCGGTGGGCAAAAGTGCCATCATGACGGCGCTGCGCAATCAAGCAAAACAGATTGCTGAATCTGGCAATCGCACGGTGCTCCTAGAAGGCGACATTGGCGCAGGCAAACATCTGTTCGCCCATTACATTCATTCGTTGTCAGACAGAGCACAGCAGCCGTTAATCACCGTCAATTTAGGGCAATTGTCTGAGGAAAACATTGAAGAGACGCTGCTTGGTAAAGAGATGGGTAGCCACATCACACAAGGCATTTTAGAGCAAGCGAGCGGCGGCTCTGTCATTTTAGACAACGTCACTCAGCTCAGTTTAGATGCGCAAAAAAAATTGGCTGACATTTTGTCAAACACCGATTACTTTCGCGTCAATGGTAAAAACTTATTGCCGAAAAATGTGCGTTTCATCGCCATTTCTCGTGATGATCTGTCGGTTTTAGTGGATGAAAAAGAGTTCAATGAAGCGCTGTACTACAAGCTCAATGTCTTACCGTTAGAGATTCCTGCCCTCTCTGCTCATCCTGAAGATGTGCCCGATTTAATTGCCTTTTACATTCATCATTTTGTGGATGAAGAGCATTTACAATATCGTCATTTCCCAATTGCGGTGCAAAATCGCCTTCGCAATCACACTTGGCATGGCAATGTGCAAGAGCTCAAATCTGTGGTGCAGCAATTATTGGTGCTCGGTAAAAATGAGGAGGTTTCCCTTGATGAGGTCAATCAAATCCTCACGAAAAAGAGCCAAACTCATGTGATTCCTGAAGATCTATTGCCGCTGGATTTACCATTGCGTGAAGCCCGTGAACAGTTTGAAAAAGCCTATTTACTCGCGCAATTTAAATCATGTGAAGGCAATATTGCCAAACTTGCTGAAAAAGTGGGCATGGAGCGCACAAACCTTTATCGTAAATTAAAATCCTTAGACATCGACCCGAAAAAAATCGGATAGCCACATGACTTTAGCCAACCATTTAAAAACCATCACCGCGCGCATTGAGGCAGCTTGCCAAGCAGCACAGCGCGATCCTAAGGAGATTCAACTGCTCCTTGCCACTAAAACGCAGCCCGTTGAAACCATTCAAGCGGCCATTGATTTAGGTTATGGCTTAATTGGGGAAAATCGCGCCCAAGAAGTAATGGATAAATTTCCGTTAATTCACCCAGCGCCGATGGCCATCATGCCGTATGAGCAGCACTTTATCGGCCATTTACAAACCAATAAAGTCAAAGCCATTTTCCCGTATGTTCAATGCATTCAATCGGTGGATCGCGCATCTTTAGCCCAAAAGCTGCACGATGAATGTCTAAAGCATGACACAACGCGAGAGATTTTCGTACAGGTCAATGTCTCGCATGAAGCGAGCAAACAAGGTCTTGATCCTGATCATCTTTTTGAATTCTTAGAAACCCTAGCACATTTGCCATCTTTGAAGATTCGTGGCTTAATGACCATAGGCCTCAATGCTGATGATGAAATGGCAGTGCGCGCAGGTTATCAATTATTGCGATCCCTGCGGGATGAGGCCTTGCTCAAAGGCTTATTACCGCCTTTGGCAACAGAATTATCTATGGGCATGAGCCATGATTTAGAGTGGGCCATATTAGAAGGGGCAACGTTGATTCGCGTCGGCAGCGCGGTGTTTGGCGCCCGTCCGCCGTTGTAATTGAACAGATTTAAATAATTTTCATATTTTCTCTTGAAATCCTAAAAGCGCGCCCCATCTTTATAGCCGTTAGAGATTAAAACTGAATTTAAGCAATCTTTTTTTAGGAGCAAATCATTATGAGTAAAATTATTGGTATTGACTTAGGAACCACCAACTCTTGTGTGGCTGTGATGGATGGCGATAAAGTTCGTGTGATTGAAAACGCTGAAGGCGATCGCACCACACCTTCCATCATCGCGTATACTGAAAGCGGTGAAATTTTAGTGGGTCAACCTGCAAAACGCCAATCGGTGACGAATCCAAAAAATACATTATTCGCCATCAAGCGTTTAATTGGTCGTCAATTCAATGACCCTGAAGTTCAAAAAGACATCGGTTTGGTGCCTTACTCCATCATCAAAGCTGACAATGGCGATGCATGGGTGAGCGTATTAGACGGTAAAAAATTAGCACCACCTGAAGTTTCTGCCCGCGTATTGATGAAAATGAAACAAACGGCAGAAGATTTCTTGGGTGAAAAAGTAACAGAAGCTGTGATCACCGTACCTGCATACTTCAATGACTCACAACGTCAAGCCACCATCGATGCTGGTCGCATTGCAGGCTTAGATGTTAAACGCATCATCAACGAACCAACAGCCGCTGCCCTTGCTTACGGCATGGACAAAGGCTCTAAACAAGATGCTAAAGTTGCTGTGTACGATTTAGGTGGTGGTACATTCGACTTATCCATCATTGAAATTGCCGATGTTGATGGTGAAAAACAATTTGAAGTTCTTGCCACAAATGGTGACACATTCTTAGGTGGTGAAGACTTTGACGCAGCTGTGATCGATTACTTGGTCAAAGAGTTTGAAAAAGAGAGCGGCATTGATTTACGCAATGATCCTTTAGCATTACAACGCTTAAAAGAAGCCGGTGAAAAAGCTAAAATCGAATTGTCTTCTGCACAACAAACTGAAGTGAACTTGCCATACATCACTGCAGACAGCACAGGTCCTAAACACTTGAACATCAAGTTAACACGTGCAAAATTAGAATCTTTAGTGGAAGATTTAATCGATCGCACTTTAGAGCCTTGTAAAGTGGCATTAAGAGATGCAGGTTTAACCGTTTCTCAAATCGACGAAGTGATTTTGGTGGGCGGTCAAACGCGCATGCCAAAAGTACAAGAGAAAGTTAAAGAGTTCTTTGGTAAAGATCCTCGTAAAGACGTGAACCCTGATGAAGCTGTGGCTTCGGGTGCAGCTGTTCAAGGCGGTGTATTAGGCGGTCATGTTAAAGATGTGTTGTTGTTAGACGTCACACCATTATCTTTAGGAATTGAAACCATGGGCGGCGTGATGACTAAACTCATCGATAAAAATACGACGATCCCAACAAAAGCAAGCCAAGTGTTCTCAACTGCAACCGATAACCAACCGGCTGTGACAATCCACGTATTGCAAGGTGAACGTCCTCAAGCTGCTCAAAACAAAACATTGGGTCAATTTGAGTTGTCAGACATCCCACCTGCACCACGCGGCGTACCACAAATCGAAGTGACATTTGACATCGATGCCAACGGCGTGATCAACGTATCTGCGAAAGACAAAGCGACGAATAAAGAGCAATCCATCGTGATTAAATCTGATTCTGGCTTATCTCAAGATGACATTGATAAAATGATCAAAGATGCAGAAATGCACGCAGAAGAAGATAAGAAGTTCCAAGAATTGGTGGCAGCACGCAACACAGCAGAACAAATGATTCACATGTCTGAAAAATCTTTAAAAGATTTAGGCGAACAAGTTGAATCAAGCGAACGCGCTGCGGTTGAATCTGCAATCAAAGAACTTCAAGAAGCGGTGAAAGGTGACAACCTTGAAGCGATCGAGAAGAAAACTGAAGCGTTGACAGAAGCTGCAGGCAAAATTGCTGAAAAAGCATACGCTCAGCAACAAGCGGCCGGTGAAGCTGGCGCAGCTGGGGCTCAAGATGCAGGCGCAAAACCAAAAGATGATGTGGTTGACGCTGAATTCGAAGAAGTCAAAGACGACAAAAAATAATTGATTCATAATTAAACTCAAGCAATATCCCTTCGGGGATATTGCGCTATTTAAAGAAGCGAAACTCCTGATTTTTCCGTAATGATTCATTATTGAAAAATGATGAGTTTCTGAGCACAAGGAAGTGAAAACATTATGGCACAACGCGATTATTATGAAGTGTTAGGCGTCGCAAAAACGGCCTCTCAAGATGAGATCAAAAAAGCCTATCGTCGCATGGCAAGTAAGTATCACCCCGATAAAAATATTGGTAAAGAAGAAGAAGCGGAAAAGCAATTTAAAGAAGTGCAAGCCGCTTATGAAATTTTATCGAATGAAGAAAAACGCCGCATGTATGATCAATATGGTCACGATGCTGTCAATGGTCAAGGCGGCGCTGGTGGTTTTGGTGGCGGCTTTGGTGGTTTTGGCGGCCAAGGCGGTGGCGCTGATTTTAGCGACATCTTTGGAGATATGTTTGGCGATATCTTTGGCAGCAACGGTGGCGGCCGTCGCAGCTCTGGTCCACGCGCATATCGTGGCGATGATGTCGCATATCAATTGGACATCTCTTTAGAAGAAGCGGTTTTTGGCACCAATGCCCGCGTCAAAACAAACATTCGCAGCACCTGTGATCATTGTGATGGTACAGGCGCTGAACCTGGCACAAGCGTCACAACCTGTGACACTTGTCATGGCGCAGGACAAGTTCGCATGTCACAAGGATTTTTCTCTGTTCAGCAGCCCTGCCCAACGTGTCATGGCCGCGGTAAGATCATTAAAAATCCATGTAAAAAATGTAATGGTTCTGGCACTGAATACAAAACGCAAACATTGGAAGTTAAAATTCCAGCGGGCGTGGATAGCGGTAACAACATTCGCTTAGAAGGCAAAGGTGAAGCGGGCGTCAATGGCGGACCAAATGGTGATTTATACGTACAAATCAATGTGCGTCCTCATCCCATCTTCAAACGCGATGGTCAAAACCTTCATTGCACGGTGCCCATCAGCTTCGTCACAGCATCTTTAGGCGGTGAAATTGAAGTGCCAACGCTCGATGGCCGCGTGAATCTCAAAATTCCGGCAGAAACACAAACGGGCCGCGTGTTCCGCTTGCGTGGTAAAGGCGTGCGTTCGATCCGCGGTGAATATCAAGGTGACTTGCTCTGTACCGTGAACATTGAAACGCCTGTTAAATTGACGGCAGAACAAAAAGAGATTCTCCAACAATTTGGTCAAACCCTTGGGGAAAAACACAATCCACAAGAGAAAGGCTTCATTGACCGCGTGAAAGATTTCTTGGACAATCTTAAAAAAAAATAGTGAACCTTTTTAAACACTGACCTTAAATCCCGATTCGTTCGGGATTTATTTTGTCCAAATTCGGGGTATTTTGCGCACATTGCCATCTGATACATGCATTCTGTCATTGTCTAAAAAGCGCACAAAACTACATAATAACTACAAAAATATAAAATACTTTGATATTGTTGCTGATTAAATCGTATCAATAAAATAATCAAAACCATAAAATTCAATTTTTTAACACCATTAAAGCACAATTGAATGATCAGCAAATGAGGATAAAATGTTATGGAAATGAAAGCTAAAAAGAATCGACTACTCAATACCCTTGAGTGGCTCGGCAATGCACTGCCCCATCCTGTGGTGCTCTTTGCCATTCTCATAGCCATGATTTTGGTGGCATCGGCCCTTGGGGATTATTTTGGTTTAAGTGTTGCAGATCCGCGCCCTGAAGGCGCCAAAGGCCGTGCGCCTGATGGCGTCATTCATGCCGTCAGTTTATTGGACGCCGCCGGCATTCGTAAGATTCTCTCCAATGTTGTCACCAACTTCACAAGCTTTGCACCCCTTGGCACTGTATTGGTGGCAATGCTAGGCGTTGGCATTGCAGATCGTGCGGGGCTATTTTCTTCAGCAATGCGCTTGATTGTTTTAAAAGCACCACCGAAATTCACAACCGCTGCCGTTGTGTTTGCTGGCGTCATGTCCAACACTGCCGGTGAGTTGGGCTATGTTGTTTTGATCCCACATACATTGTGGGGGCAGAAGCCAACTGGTACTTCATGGCTTTTAGCACCTTTGTGGTGACATTTTTGGGCTGGTTTGTGACAGAAAAAATCGTTGAACCACAATTAGGGCCGTACAATCACGCTGAAATGAGCGATGAAGAACACAACATTGCCTCATCTGCCGAAGTGACGCCCATTGAGAAAAAAGGGCTATTTTGGGCTGCCATCTCTTTTGTGATCTTAGCCATCATCACAGCATGGATGGTGGTGCCAAGCGATGGCATCTTACGCAATCAAACCACAGGCGCCATTGCAAACTCACCCTTTTTCCAATCAATTGTGATCTTTATTTTCTTCTTCTTTGCCATTCCCGGCATCGTGTATGGCTTTATCGTGAAAAGCTTTAAAAATGATCGCGACATCGTCAATGCCATGAGCGGCTCAATGAGCACCCTTGGCCTATATTTAGTGATCGTTTTCTTTGCAGCGCAATTCATCGCCTTTTTCAACTGGACGAATCTTGGGCAAATCATTGTGGTCCATGGCGCAAACTTCTTAACCAGCATTGAGATCAACAGCATGGTGCTATTTATCTGCTTTATTTTGATCTGTGGCTTCATTAATTTGATGATGAGCTCTGCCTCTGCACAATGGGCAGTGACTGCACCCATTTTTGTCCCCATGTTAATGTTGGCAGGTTATGCACCTGAAACCATTCAAGCGGCTTACCGCATTGGGGATTCGGCCACCAATATTATTACGCCCATGATGAGCTACTTTGGTTTAATTGTCGCGATGGCATTGAAGTATAAAAAAGATGCTGGCATCGGCACAATCCTTGCCATGATGGTGCCTTATTCTGTCATCTTCCTCACGGTTTGGATCATTGTCTTTTGCATTTGGGTCTTTGTGTTTGGCATTCCTGTGGGCCCCGGTTCTGCCATTTACTTCTCGCCATCAGCCGGATAATGCACATTAAAAAAGCCATCCTCAAGATGGCTTTTTTATGGCTGACAGTTAGAGCAGATCCGTATCATAATCAAAGGCAAAAAATGAGTCACTGCCTTCAGAATCTAACATGCTGCGAAGCTCTGTGCCCACTTTAACATGCTCAGGATGCACCAAATATTCATCGCGCTCTGTTGCATTGTTAAATGTCATATAAAATGCATAATCAAAACCTTTATAACGCGCTTCTGCCCCATTGTATAATCCATAATCAAATGATTGCATGGTGGGCAAAACGACTTCTAAAGCACGGATTTTTTCAAAAATGGCACGAATCGCCGCTTTTGATGTCTCTTTTTTAAAACGAACCAACACAATGTGCTTAACCATGATCTCTCCTTCATTGGTGAAAACTTGATTATGGCACAAACGCACGCCATAAAAAAACCTCGGTGACCCGAGGTGATTGATCAACTTAAGAATTTCAAACCGCAAACCCCTGCGATGATGAGCGCTAAGCTGATGATGCGTTTAATGTCTTTAGATTCGTTAAAAAATAAAATGTTGATCACAACGGCTGCCGCTGTCCCGATCCCCGTCAATACCGTGTATGCAATGCTCACCGGTAGATAATGAAACGAGTAATACAGCGCCACAAATGATGCCGCTAAACCACCAAAATACAATAATCGATTGATGAGATTCTTTTTACGGGTATATAAGCTTAAGCCAAAAATACCCACCATCTCTGCGGCAACAGCCAATGTCACCAAGCCCCAACCGATCCAAGTGCCGTAATTAGCCATGATTTTCCTCCTCTTCGTCTGCCGAAGGATCCGATAAATTCAGGCCAAGCACGCCAAGTAAAATGAGTGCCATACACACCATCATCGCACTTGAGATGGTTTGTTCTAATAAGAAAGTGTCCATTAAAATAGTGCCGATGGTGCCGACTGCAGCAAACACAGCATAAACAGTGCCGGCGGCTAAATATTGACACGCTTTGGCTAAAAAGTTTAAGTCCATGAAAATAAATAGCACAACCAGTGCCCATTGCCATGGTGCTTCTGCACGATTAAATCCATAAAGCCAAATCAGCTCAAAAATGCTGGTGAGCCCGACATAAAACCAAGCTTTATTGTTCATAAGAATTCCTCTATCTAAAATGTGTAATTAAAAAATTGACAACGCTGAGTAGATAGAGACGCTAATAAAGTAGCAGTAGAAAGTGAGATGTTAAGAAATGTGAGGTGTTATCTATATGATATATGACAGGCATAAAAATTTTGGTAGTGGAACACATAGATATGTTAGCGTTGCACTACCCTTTGGTCAAGCGATATCCACTATTTTCCGCGCGCCGTCAATGTTGCCCCAATCGATGCACAAATGATGGCACTGAGCGCCACCCATTGAATGGGCAACAAATACTCACTTAAAAAGACAATGCCAAAGATTGCGCCCACAGCTGGCTCCATGCTGCTGAGCGTTCCGTAGGTTTTGGCAGGAATGTGCGTCATCGCGATGAGTTCTAATGCAAAGGGAATGGCTGATGATAACAGTGCCACCAATAATCCTAACCCCAAAATAGTGGGATTGAGTAAGGTTACCCCTTCTGTGATGATGCCAATGGGTGCAAAAATAAGCGCCCCCACAATCATGCCGGCAGAGACAATGGGAATGCCATATGCTTTGCCCACTTTACGACCATAAATGATGTAAACCGCCCACCAAAAACCGGCAATGAGTGCGTAAATCACACCTTTAAAGTTTACATTGTGCACCTCTTGACCAATCGGTAGGAGCAATAATAAACCAATGACCGCCAATAAAATCCAGATAAAATCTATCGGGCGGCGCGAGTAAATCAGCGCCACAGACAATGGCCCCACAAATTCAATGGCCACAGCAATCCCAATCGGAATCTCTTTTAAGGCACGATAGAAAAAGAAGTTCATGGCACCCAACGCCACGCCATACACTAAAAATTGTTTTAAATTGCCCTTTTTAAAATTAATGCGCCACGGACGAAACACCACCAAGAGCATCAAAGCTGCAAAGCCTAAACGCATGGAGGTTGCGCCTTCTGGCCCCACAGATTCAAATAATTTTTTTGCCAACACAGCGCCAGATTGCACCGTCAGCACTGCCAATAAAAACACGCCAATGGCCCACGGCGCGAATGTCTCTTTATTTTCCATAGATTAATCTTTCATAAAAGTGGCGAACATTCTACATCAGTTGCCTAAACAGTGCGCAGATTTAAAATCCTTATAATGCCAATCAATTCAATTAATTGACGAAATCTGCACAAAAAATTGAACAAACATTATACATGCAATCCCACCATTTTTCCTGCCCTTACTATGAAAAGGTTAAATATCATGTAAAATACAATCATTATCATTCGAGCATTAATTGCATTTATGAAGGGCTATTACTAACCATGAGAAAACGCCATCTTTTTCTCATTTTAATCATCCTCTCTGTGATCTCACTGTTTGTGGGCGTCTTGAACATCTCTGTGCGTGATGTTCTCACACTGAACCTCACAGAGATTCAATTGCAGACCATTTTTGTGAGCCGCGTGCCGCGCTTGGTGACCATTTTAATCGCGGGGGCAAGTCTAAGCATTGCAGGTTTGATCATGCAAAAGCTGAGTCAAAATGCCTTTGTCTCCCCAACCACTGCAGGCACGTTAGAATCGGCAAAATTGGGGATTTTGGTCGCCCTTTTGCTCTTTGCCAGCTCAAGCCCGATTGTCAAAATGCTCCTCGCCTTTGCCTTTTCCTTAGCGGGCACCTTTATTTTCATGAAAATTTTAAACCACATCCGCTATAAGGATGCGGTGTTTGTCCCATTGGTCGGCTTAATGTTTGGCGGGATCATCAGCTCAATCTCAACTTTCATCGCCTATAAATATGACCTCATTCAAAACATCTCCTCATGGCTGCTTGGCGATTTTTCCATGGTGATGAGTGGGCGTTATGAACTCATGTATGTTTCCATTCCCTTAATGATTGTGGCGTATCTCTATGCCAATCAATTTGCCATTGCCGGCTTAGGGGAAGATTTTGCCAAAAATTTGGGGCTCAAATACCATCAAGTGGTGAACATTGGATTGGCGATTGTGGCGATGATCACTGCCTGCGTGATTCTCACCGTGGGCATGATTCCCTTTATTGGGCTCATTGTGCCAAACATTGTGTCGCTCTATAAAGGTGACAATGTGCGCATCACGCTGCCCTACACAGCGCTTGTGGGCGCCATCATTGTGCTTGTGTGTGACATTGTTGGGCGCATCATCATTCATCCATACGAGATTCCCATCAGCGTCACCATTGGTATTTTGGGCAGCACCCTATTTGTCTGGTTACTCTTTAAAAAGGCTGCAAACACATGAGTCATCGCACCAAAATATTCATTCTGCTCGGTCTGACGCTGCTGAGCATTCTGCTCTTCCTTTTTTATAAGCTCGGTGCTAACTGGAGCTATTCACTGCCTAAACGCGGTTTTAAAATCGCGGCAATGGTGGTTGCCGGTAGTGCGATTGCCATCTCCACTGTGATTTTCCAAACGGTGACCCACAATCGAATTCTGACCCCAAGCATCATTGGGCTCGATTGGCTCTATCTTTTGGTGCAAACCCTGCTCATCTTTTTACTGGGCAGTAAAAACTACACGCTCCTTGGCAATCAATGGCTCTTTTTCATCTCCATTGCCATTTTAGTGGGCTTTGCTGTTTTACTCTTTAGAGTGATGCTGAAAAACGGTAAATCCGTCTACTTTTTATTATTGGTGGGCATCATTTTAGGTGCGCTGTTCCAAAGCTTATCCACCTTCATGCAGGTGCTGATTGACCCCAATGAATTTTTAATCGTGCAAGACAAGATGTTTGCAAGCTTTAACAACGTTCAAGTCAAATTGTTGTGGTGGTCTGTGGGCATCATTGGCGTGGTGATGGCAGGTTATTTCCCCATCATTAAATACCTTGATGTATTGAGCCTTGGGCGCGATCAAGCCGTGAATCTTGGCATTGATTATGCAAAAGTTGTGCGTACTAGCTTAATTGTGGTGGCAATCCTCACGGCGGTTTCCACCGCACTCATTGGTCCCATCACATTTTTGGGATTATTGGTGGCAAACCTCACCTATGAGATTTTTAAAACCTATAAACACTCAGTCCTCTTGATCGGTTCAGTGCTTGTGAGCATCTGTGCCCTAGCCTTTGGCCAGCTTTTGGTGGAACGCTTTTTCACCTTCTCCACCACTTTAAGTGTGATCATCAACTTCATCGGCGGCCTTTACTTCATGTATTTATTACTGCGGGAGAATCAAAAATGGTAGTGGTCAATAATGTTTCTAAATCCTTTGGGCAACGCAAAGTGGTGGACAATGTCTCCATCACGATTCCTGAAGGCAAAGTCACCTCCCTCATCGGCCCAAATGGTGCCGGTAAAAGTACATTGCTTGGCATGATGAGCCGCTTATTTAAGCCGGATCAAGGTGAAATCTACATCGATGGCCGCGAAATCCACACATGGCAGCCTGATCAATTGGCACAAAAAATTTCCATTTTAAAGCAAGCAAACCACATTAATCTTCGCATTACGGTGCGTGAATTGGTGGCCTTTGGGCGTTTTCCCTATAGCAAAGGGCGCTTAACGGCAGAGGATCAGCATTATATTGATCAAGCCATTGAATACATGGGGCTTGCCCATTTACAGGATAAACACATTGCAGAGCTCAGCGGCGGTCAACGCCAATGCGCTTTCATTGCGATGGTGGTGGCACAAAATACGGACATCATCTTTTTAGATGAGCCCTTAAACAACTTAGACATGAAGCACTCTGTGGAGATCATGCAGGTGCTACAAAAATTAGTGCGCGAGAAGAATAAAACGATTGTGGTGGTCATTCATGACATCAACTTTGCATCGTGTTATTCCGATCACATTATAGCCCTCAAAAACGGCGCACTCGTGCATGAGGGAGAAACAGGGAGAATCATCGATTCCCATGTACTTAAAGACATTTATGACATGGAAATTCCGATACAGTTAATCAACGATCAACGCATTTGCGTCTATTTTACTTAAAACTAGCTTTGTAAGGAGTTATGAATGAAGTCATATAAAAAAGCTGCGTTAGCTTCCGCGTTTGCCTTAATGCTTGCCGCTTGTGGCAATGAACAACCTAAAACAGAAACAGTGGTGGTCGAAACTCAAACAGAAACCACAACCACAGCGCCTGCTGCATCTGTTGACAAAGCCCCTGAAGCGGCTAAAACCATGACCATTAAACATCTATCGGGTGAAACCGTTGTGCCCATGAATCCTCAGCGCACTGTGGTGTTTGACTTTGGTTCATTAGATACATTAGAAGCCCTTGGCGTCAATGTGTTGGGCATTCCAAAAGCCAACATTCCAGCTTACTTAAGCGAATATAAAGATCCTAAATATTTAGATTTTGGCGCCTTAAAAGAGCCAGATTTTGAAGCCATTCACGCTGCAAAACCTGATTTTATGATCATTGCCATTCGTCAAGCGCCGCTTTATGAGCAATTTGCAGAGATCGCGCCCACCATCAATTACAACATTGATGATCAAAATTACATGCCTTCTTTGACAGAAAATGCCACAACCTTGGGCAAACTCTTCGGTAAAGAAGCAGAAGCAAAAGCACAATTGGCTGAACTCAATGACGCGATCGCAAAAGTGAAAGCAAAAACTGAAAACATGCCAGAAAAAGCCCTCATCATTTTAGCAAACGATGGCAAAATCAGCGCATATGGCCCAGGTTCTCGCTTTGGCTTCATTCACGATGTGTTGGGCTTTAAACCTGCCGATGAAACCATTGAAGTGTCCCGTCACGGTCAAAGTGTTTCCTTTGAATATGTGATGAATTTAGATCCTGATTACATCTTTGTGGTGGATCGCACAGCAGTGATCAATGCAGGCGGCACAACGGCTAAACAAACAGTTGAAAATGATTTGGTGAAAAACACCAAAGCCTTCAAAAATGGCAAAATCATCTATTTAGATCCAAACGTTTGGTATTTATCTGGCGGCGGATTAAAATCCACCAAAGTGATGATTGAAGATGCGAGCAAAGCATTAGAACAATAATCCACTGTTCATTCATCTAAAAAAACCTCGGGGAACCGAGGTTTTTTGACATCATTAAAAACGATTGTTGGGCATGTCGCTTCTGATCTCCCCATGACAGATCAACCCAAACAGAATCGTTCCCCCAAAAATATTGCCAATCAATGTGGGAATGGCAAAGGGATAAAAATAGTGGCTCCAATGCTCGTGCCCTGTAAACACTAAATATAACACTTCACTTGAGCCCGCAATGATGTGTGTGAACTCACCAAGGGCGATGATGTAGGTGATGAAAATGATCCCCCAGATTTTATTGTCACCAAGATTTGGCAGCATCCACACCAAAGCCGCCATCAGCCAACCGGCAAAGACACCTTTAACCAGCATTTGATACGGGCTGTTTTCCATGATGTGATGACCCAGCGCCGGCAAATGCGCGCGCACATCCACAGAAAAATCGGGCAGATAAATCAAAGAAAGGGTAAACGCCACAACGCCCAACAAATTGCCACACAAAACAATCACCCACAAACGCATGATCCGATACAGCGTGCGCTTTGAGGGATGACTCATAAATGGCAACACTGCGGTCAGCGTATTTTCCGTAAAGAGCATTTGGTTCGATAAAATGATGATCACATAACCCAATGTGTACCCAAAACCACTGAGTAAAAAGCTGACATTAGGATCATCAATGTGCATGGCAATCACAGATTTGGCAATGAAACCCGCCCCCATCGCAAAACCTGCCGCCAATGCCGAGAGCAGCAAAGCATAACCATCGCGCTCTAAAACGCGAATCCCTTCATAACGCACTGTTTCATGTAGCACTGCTGCTTCTGATGGCAATAATTCACCATCTTTTTCGATGGCAGCTAACTGTTCTTCAACCTCTTTTGGCAATTGTGTTTTCATACGAACCCCCATAAAACAATCCCCAAGCATGCTTGGGGATTCGATTGATTTATAAGCCTAAGCTTTTTAAGGAAAAACCGCTGCTGATTTTGGGCAAAGGATAATCTGCATTCATCAAACGCAGCATCACCGGCGTTGATGTGACATTGTCAAATTGCCACGTCACTTTCACAGCCGCTTTTGCCGGCACAATGATTTTTTGATTGTGTTTAAATGAAGCTTCTGTGGCAAAGTAGGCAATGCTGTCTTGATCTAACACAATCACATCCACTTTATTTTTTACATCTTTAAATTTCACCGGTTTATCTTGGTTATTTTTTAAGATGACCGTCACCGTCAATTGTCCATCTTCAAGGGAAACGGATGGGATTTCCACCACCAAATATTTTTGTAATGTGGCGGCATCTGTCACCGCATAGCTGTTTTTAAAATCATCAAAACTGCTCTTGATGGATTCACCTGCTTTATCTAACTGCACTTTTGCATCATCTGAAAAATCACTGATGGCATCTTTTGACCTGTCCCAACCTTTTTTCACAGATTTAGAAACATCATCGGTGAGTTTCGACAAATCCTCTGTCAATGAGCTCTCTTGGGCATGGGCAACAGACAACGCCAACATTAAACTGCTTAGGCATAATAATTTTTTCATACATTTCTCCTAACAATCACATCAATGCGGATGCTTTCATTATAGCGGATCAACGCCTTAGAAGTAATGTTTACGCCAGAATAATCCCGCAACGCCCAAACTTGCCACCATCATCACGAGAATCAATACATAAAAAGCATTGTCTGCCGTTTGAAATGGCAACGGCACATTCATGCCATAAATGCTGGCAATTAAAGTGGGAATTGAGAGCACAATCGTCACAGCCGTTAACAATTTCACCACGTGGCTCACATTATTTTGAATGATGTTGCCATATGCATCCATCACGTTATTCGCATTCAACTGACTGATCTCTGTAATGGCATACGCTTGATCTAATTCCACCAATGTATCCATAAAAATGTCTTGATCTTGCTTATGCATCAATAAAAGTTGCCCTTTTTCCAATTTACGCATCATGTGGCGCATCTGCTTGAGCGCCGTTGCCATGCAGAGCAAACTCTCATTGAGATACAACAAGCGATACAACTCAGGATTGCGATAAGAGCGCGACAATTCATCTTCCGCCGCTGTGATCTCCGACTCAATCTGCTGCGTCAATTGAATGTAATCCACTGCTGTTTGATGCAAAATACCCAAAATATTGGCGGTATGAGTGCGATGATCAAAGCTCAAAGCCGTCTTTTCACTGCACACAGTGATTAACGTATCCCCCGTAAGAATCATACTAAAAGGCAGCGTGCGATATTTCACATCCATTGAGCTGTCCGTCACCTGTTGATCCACATAAGGCAGGTGAATCACGAGCAATTGATGTCCGCCCTCTTGCTCAAGCTTAGGACGTGCATTGATGTCTGTGGCTTCATGCATAAAATATGCTGGTAAATTAAAACGTTCTGTCATCTCGTGTTGCTCTGCGATGGTCGGCGCCACCAAGGAAAAATGGTTCATAAATGTCATGATCTCCCCTTACATACGTAAATATTTTTTTCGATAAAAGACAATGAGCAGCATCACACTGATCAATACCATGCCGATGGCAATCATGACGGTAGATACAGGATCTTCTTCCCCTGGCAATGCCACGTTCATGGAAAAAATGCTGCCGATCATGGTGGGAATGATCATCACGATCGCAAGCGTCGTCAGCATTTTTAAAACAGCGTTTAAGTTATTGTGAATGATGGTGGCATATGCATCCATCAAGTTACTTAAACTCTCGCGGCGCATTTCTATCACCTCGGCCGATTGCTCTAAATCCACCAAAATTGACTCTAAACGCTGCTTTTCATCCTCATGAATTTTCAATGTATCGCCGAGGGTCAGGCGCTGATACAAAATGGTCATTGCACTCAACGCCGTTGAGAAAAACACCAAACTTTTATTGAGATTCATCAGGGCAAACAACTCGGTATTTTTATACGAGGCTCTGAGTTTCTTTTGCAACTGACTCACTTGTGCATTGATCAATGCCAAATGATCTTCATACGATTCAGACACTGCCTTAAACAATAACAATGAAATGCGCGTTTTCATGTGGCTATAAAAATCGCCATATTGCCTCGTCAACACTTCATCCACCACGGTTAATGGCTCGCGGCTCACAATGATGAGATGATCTCGCCCATGAATGATGCCAAGGGGCACCGTATGATAAGGCGGCGCCGTTAAATCCTCAGCGTTCGCAGCCGTTACAGGTACATTTAAAATGATCAAAGTGCCATGGTCATCCCGCTCAATGCGTGGGCGCTCATGACGATCAAGCACGCTATGAAAAAAATCTAATGGCAAATGAAGTTCATTGACCAACACATTGATCTCTTCTTCTGTTGGATTGACCAAGTGAATGACGCTATTGTGCGCTAAGGTTTCACTTGGCAATAACTGCCCATCTGCATGGGTTTGATAAATGGATAACATAATCTCTCCTACAAATAACGGCGGGCTTTGAAAAACATCATCACAGCGCCAGCTAACGCGGCGGCAATGGCCCCTAACACAACAAGGGCATAGGGTTCATCTTGAAATGGCAACGGCGTATTCATGCCATAAATGCCCGCGATGGCCATCGGAATCGCGGCAATCGTCACAAAAATTGTTAAATACTGCACCGCTAAACTTAAGTTATTCTCAATCGCCGCAGAGTAAGCATCCATCAAGTTTCGAAGGTTCGCATGATAAATTTCCACCTTTTTTTGTGTTTGCAAATTGGCCAGCACCACATCTTGCAGCATCGCATCGGTTTTATAGTCACTGAGCAATAAACGCTTGGCAGCCAAATCCTTAAACACGCGGCCATTGTGTTTCAATGCACGAATGAATGCGCCATAGCTTTTATTGTGATTGAGCAGATCAAAAATGTGCTGATTGCTGATGGCGTTTTCAATCTGCGCTTCTACAGTAGCGATCGTACGATTGATCTCATCGATGGCCAATAAATAGCGGCCAATGGTGTGTTCAAATAAATGCAACAATAAATGGGTGGCGTTGCCATCCGTCAGCTCTGTAAAGGATTGCTCGAGCGTTG
The DNA here is from genome assembly GCF_002252155.1 of Wohlfahrtiimonas sp. G9077. Classification (GTDB taxonomy): domain Bacteria; phylum Pseudomonadota; class Gammaproteobacteria; order Cardiobacteriales; family Wohlfahrtiimonadaceae; genus Wohlfahrtiimonas. Next base: position 85,513 of record NZ_NEFD01000004.1, on the reverse strand, counting down.
TTAAAATGGGATGCTCGTGCTCGCTGATGGTGATCACCACATGCCCCATCACAATCACAGAAACATTTTGTAAGGTAAATGGCATCACTTCTCCAAATCGGCTGCGGATCGGTAACTGCAGCATAAAGGCAAAAAGCTCTGCATGGCGCTCAATCATGCGGCTTTTTGCGCCATTTTGATGTAAGTTGAGCATGGAAAAAGGGATGAAAAAATCATGGCTGATGCGCTCGAGCTCTTGTGGCGTTGGCGCTGTGAGTTGGATCCAGACATGTTGAGCACGGTTCAATGTTTTAATCATGGGTGCCTCCCGAAAAACAGTCAAAAAATTTCGCATAAAAAAAGCGCCTCTAACGAATAGAGGCGCATGCGATCTTAAAAAACCGTAACGCGGGCAACCATACACGCAAAGGCGCATACGGTGCTCTCTCCCCCCAAATCGTTGAGTTTTAGCACTGTACGGCATAAGACGTGAAGCATGCTTCACTGCTAGCTACGTTATAAACCACCTTAATTCGATGGTTTCTGTTCAAACCCGTTGGCGTCTTTGGACGTTTCTGGGCAGTAGCATGTCTCCGTACAGGAGCCTCACCTAACGAGGTTAGATTTGCAATTTGTGTGCATTATAAGCAGAATAAATCTTTTAGCAACCTAAAAGTCGATAAATTCTTTTAATTTAGTCGATTTTACCAAATCGCCCATGAGTGTAATCTAACGATGCTTGTATGATTTCTTCGTGCGTGTTCATCACAAAAGGCCCATGTCCTACAATCGGCTCATCAATGGGCTCGCCGCTTAAATACAACACAGTGGCGTCGGCATCACTCGATAAAATAAATGAATCACCCTTTTGGTCTAATAATGCTAAGTCAGAAGGTTCGAGCACCACATCATGATTCAGTTGTACACGTCCTTTGATCACCACTAAACCCACATAACGATCTTGATGCGCCGCAATCGTCACATCACTTTCAGCACTTAAGTGAATGTCCCACACATCCACAGGCGTAAAAGTGCGAGCAGCGCCCTTTGTGCCCAAATAGTCACCGGCGATAATACGCACATAACTGCCATATTGATCAAGCTGAATCACCGGAAGATTCTCTTCGGTCAACAATTGATAGCCCGGTGCACTCATTTTATCCTTCGCTGGTAAATTCACCCACAATTGCACCACATCAAAAATCCCACCGCTCTGTGTAAAGGCTTGTGAATGATACTCTTGATGCAAAATGCCGGCTGCGGCCGTCATCCACTGCACATCGCCTTTGCCAATCACTCCGCCATTGCCGCTAGAATCACGGTGCGCCACTTCTCCTTCATACACAATGGTCACCGTTTCAAAGCCACGATGAGGATGCTCCCCAACGCCACGCGGCACGTTTGCTGGCTCAAAATAGGTGGGCTCACCGCGGTCAAGCAGTAAAAATGGATTCAAAAAACGCCCATGATTGCGATAATTAAAGAGTGAACGGACATAAAAGCCATCGCCCACCCAATGAGGATCTGGGGCATGATGAACTTGAAGTAATGATTTCATAGTGTGCTCCTAAAAATGACAACGGTTTGTTTTGTTCATTTTTAGAACAATATCATATACATTATTCTATTATCGGAATAAGCTTTTCTAAACCAAAGGAATGGACATGACCAAAACATTATTCACCCTCGGCGCGCTTTTATGCCTCACGCCAAGCTTGGCAACACACTATCAATTAGAGCCTGAACACACCAATGCACGTTTTTACATTGATCACTTTCAAACCTCCACCAATCATGGTGGCTTTTATGGTTTAACGGGACATGTGACGTATGATCCTGACCATGAAGTGGGCAGCGTTACCGTGATCATTCCCATCAAAAATCTAAAAAGTGGCTCCGATGCTTTTGATCAGCACCTTAAAAACAGTGATCTTTTTGATGCGGCCAAATATCCTGAGATGCGTTTTACCTCCACACAATGGCAATGGCAAAACCATCAACCAACACACATCACCGGTGATCTAACGCTCCTTGGACAGACGCATCCTGTAACGTTAACGGTGGAACGCTTTAATTGTTATCACAGCCCGATTTGGCAAACACAAGTGTGTGGCGGTGACTTCAGCGCAGAGATTGATCGCACACAATGGGGCATGGACTTTTTTGTGGACAAAGGCATGAGTAAAACTGTGAACATTGCGATTCAGGCAGAAGCTGTCAAAGAGTGATCTAACGATTGTTGCGATGATGCATGATGATGCCAATGCCGATCATGATACACAGCAATGCACCGCTGGCTAATGCAAATGTGCCCACAATGCCGGCGGTGGTGCTCGGCGCTAACCAATAAAAAAGTGCAAGATATGGCGAGGCCATCAGCATTAAGACAAAAATCATTAAAATCAAGAAAATGGGCATGATTAGGGATGATCAAACAGCCATGAATTCAACAGTGCAAAAGGCTCACGAATGTAGGCGGTGAAAATGGAACGCGAATCTGTCGGCGTGGGCGCGGCTAAACCTGAAACACTTTTCAACCCCGAACGTTCAGCGAGCATTAAAGAGCGGGGCAAATGAAAATCATTGGTCACAACCACCACATTGCCCAAATCCATTAACTGCATAGAATTGACAAATTGATGAGCGGTGCGCCTGGATATCTCTTCCATCACAATCACATCACTTGGAATGCCGTGCGCCACCAAATAATCGCGCATCACTTGTGCTTCACTTTTAGTAAGGCCTTGTGTTTGCCCGCCAGAAACCACAATGCGTGTATCGGGTGATTCCAGCCAATATTGGCGCGCCATCTCTAAGCGATTGGCCAGTGCATTGGTCGGCGCAAGCGGCTCGCCTTCAACTTTATAGCCCAGCACCAATAGCGTGTCCGCATTGTCTTCCGCGTGCAGATGCTTAATCTCAGACTGAATCCACACATTGCCCACCACAATCACCATCAAACAGATGATCAATGAGCTCACCAACCAACCCCGTAAATTACGCGCACAAAAAAGGACAAATGCTTGTAATGGATCCTGTTTACCTGTCATTTGCCCTTCCCTTACCTTTGTTAAAATCAATTAGCCATCAATCGCAGCCATTAAGTTTAACATTTCAATCACAGTAATGGCAGCATCTGCACCTTTATTGCCTGCTTTTGTACCGGCACGCTCAAGCGCTTGCTCGATGCTGTCTGTGGTTAAGACGCCAAATGCAATCGGTTTGGCATTTTCTAAACTCACGCTCGCAATGCCTTTTGACACTTCATTGGCCACAAAATCAAAGTGTGGTGTTGAACCGCGAATCACGGCACCTAAGCAGATCACGGCATCCACATCTGCTTTTTTGGCAAATTGTTGTGCAATCAATGGAATTTCAAATGCACCTGGCACCCAAGCCAATTGAATGTTCTCTTCATTCAAACCGTGGCGTTTGAGTGCATCCACAGCGCCATCGATCAATTGCTTGGTGATTAAGCTGTTGAAACGACCGGCCACAATGGCGATTTTTTTGTTAGAAATGGATAAATTGCCTTCGATAATTTGCATAATATGTCTCCTAAAAACTTATAGATAGTGACCCATTTCGGTCGCTTTGGTGGTTAAATAATCTTGGTTCTCTTTTGTCACAAATCGTGGGGTTGCCACGCGCTCGATCACTTCAATGCCATTGGCTTTAAGGGCGGCGACTTTTTCGGGATTATTGGTGATGATGCGCACACGTTTTTGATCAAAATATTTCAAAATTTGCGCAGCCACCGTAAAGTCACGAGCATCCACCGGATGACCCAATGACACATTGGCCACAATGGTATTTTGCCCTTGATCTTGCAGTGCATATGCACGAATCTTTTCAGCAAGCCCAATGCCGCGCCCTTCTTGACGCAAATAGATCATCATGCCATTAGGATCATTGGCGATGGTTTTAAGGCCAAAATCAAGTTGCGCTTGGCAATCACATTTAACCGAGTGAAAAATGTCCCCTGTTAAACATTCAGAGTGAATGCGCATCGTTAATGGCGCATTGGCATCATATTGAGCATTGCGAAGCACCACATGCGGCTCTTCGCCTTCACTGTTCGGGAAAGTATAAATCTCAAAGTTGCCATAAGCCGTTGGTAAATGCGCATGACTTAAGGGCTCAATGCTGGTCGCTTGATTCGCTAAATGATGACGATAATTGACAATGTCTTCGATGGTGATAAATGGCATATTTTCAGCCGCGCTCACTTTTAATAAATCATCGTGACGCGCCATGGTGCCATCTTCGTTTAAAATTTCACAAATCACGGCGGCTTCTGTTAAGCCGGCAAGCTTCATCAAATCCACAGACGCTTCTGTGTGCCCACGACGAACCAAAACGCCGCCATCTTTAGCGATCAATGGGAAAATGTGCCCCGGGCGTTTAAAGTCAGCTGACTGTGTATCTTGTGCCGCAAGCTTTCGGCACGTTAACGCACGTTCAGCCGCTGAAATGCCCGTATGAGTTGAGACAAAATCCACCGTCACCGTAAATGCCGTTTGATATTCATCTTCATTTTTCACCACCATCGGCGCTAAATCTAAACGTTTGGCAATCTCAGTTGAGATCGGTGCGCACACTAAACCGCCGGCTTTACGAATCATGGTGTTCATGTCCTGATCATCACAAAACTCAGCGGCCATGATCATATCGCCTTCATTTTCGCGGGATTCATCATCCATCACGATGATGATTTCACCACGTTTAAGGGCGGCCAATGCTGCTTCCATGCGTTGAATCATTGCATTCATCTTAATATCCCCATTGTGCTAATTTGTCGTAAGTTAAGGTCGAAGCCTGCTCTTTTAAAATGTATTTGCCAAGCTGATCAAATTCGATATTGACGCGGCTGCCCTCTTTTAGGCTGTGTAAATTGGTAATCTCAAACGTGTGCGGAATGACACTCACGCTAAAACCATTCATCGTTACATCTGTGACCGTCAAACTGATGCCATTGATGGCAATTGAACCCTTTTCCACCACCATTTTTTGGTGCGCTTTGTCCAATCGAAAACTCAATACATAACTGTTTTGCAACTTTTGTAAACGTGTCAATTGCGTGATGGTGTCCACATGGCCAGAGACCAAATGACCATCTAAACGGCTGTTTGCCAATAAAGCACGCTCTAAATTAATCGGGCTGCCCATTGGCAATGTGGCAAAAGTGCTGCGCTTTAGACTTTCGGGCGTTAAATCCGCTTCAAAGCTTTGTGCATCGAACTTTGTCACCGTCAAACACACGCCGTTGCTCGCGATGCTGTCGCCAATTTTCACATCCGCTAAAATGGCGCGGCAACCCACCTTAATGGTGATCACGTCGCCGCGCTGCTGTTTGCTTTGAAGTGTTCCCACTTCCTCAATAATGCCTGTAAACATTATTCAACCTCCTTAAAGGTTGCTTGTACATAAATCGATTGCCCTAAGCATTCTGTGTGTGCGATGTTTAGAATCGGGGCATCACTGAGTCTTTCAATGCCGCTGTGATCCCATAAACTGGGCGCATCATCACCAATCAAACGTGGGCCATAAAAAAGCGCCAATTCATCCACTTTGCCGGCGGATAAAAAGGCGTTATAAATGCTGCTGCCACCTTCTAAGAGCACACTCATGATGCCCTGACCATAAAGGTGAGTCAGTAATGTTGCCGGATCAATCGCAGGCAATGCATGAATCATCACGCCTTTTGCTGTTAAATCAGCTTTAAGAGCATCATCCATCAGAGCTGTATTTGGGTGAATGATTAGCGTTTTTGCTGCAGTTGTCTCAAAGATTTGGTAATTAGCATGTGCGATACCATCAAAATTTCTCAATAACACAATGCGCACAGGGTTACGATAATCACCCTCTAAACGCACGGTTAAAGCAGGATCATCATTGAGTAACGTGCGTTTGCCAATCAAAATGGCATCGTGCAGGGCTCTGAGCTCATGGGCTTTTTTGCGCGCAGCTTGGCACGTAATCCATTGTGAATCACCGGTTTTAGAGGCAATTTTGCCATCTAAACTTAAGCCTGCTTTTAATGTCACAAAAGTCGATTGCGTCAATTGATTATGAAAAAAGATGCGATTGATGGCGCGGGCGGTGGAATCATCTGCACAGATGACTTCAATGCCATGGGCTTGTAAAAATGCTTTGCCACGCCCGGCAACATTTGGATTCGGATCTTCTGTGGCATACACAACACGCGTAATGCCTGCCTTTAAAATGGCTTCGGTGCATGGCCCTGTTTTACCATGATGGCAACATGGCTCTAATGACACATAAATGGTAGCACCTTGTGTGGATTCTGTTGCATTTGCAATCGCCACAACTTCTGCATGTGCAGTGCCTGCTTTGGCATGAAAACCTTCACCAATGATTTTGCCTGCTTTGACGATGACTGCGCCCACATAAGGGTTCGGTGACACAGCACCAACCGGCACGGTTGCCAATGCAATGGCGCGCTCTAAAAACCTTAAATCTGATTCCGTTAGCTTGTTCATATGCCCTCTTTATTCATTTATTTTCGGGGCATAACAGACAGCCACGACCCGCCGGATGGCACGCCGTCTCTATCCCATTCATCTTTTACCATCCAGACTTTACTGTCGGTCTTGGAATTGCACCAAGTCAGCTTGCGCTCGCGGACTGTCACCGCCGGTCAGGAATTGAAGTTGCCTTCTCACCTTGCCCCAAAGATAAATGTTCAACGCAAAAAACTCTATCACATTTGCCAGATGATATCAAATCTCAATTGCATGCATCGAGACAACTGCGCTTTTTAGCTTCATAAAAAATAATTCAAGCCCCTGTGCCGCTGCCCTGAAAAGTGGACTATAATCTGACCATCTCCCTAACTCCGAGGTCTTTGTGAGTCAAAAAACACTGCGCTTATTATTCATAAGCTACGTGATTCCAACGTTAGGTGCCATGCTCATCAGCGGCACTTATCAATTAATCGATGGCTTTTTCATTGGCCATTTCATCGGTCCTGAGGGCTTAGCTGGCGTCAATATTGGCTGGTCCTACATCACTGTTTTACTGGGTTTCGGGCTCTTAGTGGGCGTCGGTACCGGCAGCCTTTATTCGATTGCTAAAGGCGCTGAAGATGATGAAACCGCCAGAGCCATCATTGGTCAATCCATCCCATTAATCCTCATTCCCGGCCTCATTTTTGGCATTATTTTATACGTTGCTGCGCCAAGCTTGGTCTATATGCTTGGTGATCCGCAATATCAAGTGAGCAAAACCTTCCAAACCGCTGCCCTCATGGCGGTGGATTTCATCCGCGTCTTTGCAGTGAGCTCGCCCTTAGTGATTGGTAGCCTTGCCTTGCCATTTTTGGTGCGCAATATGGGCAATCCTTACCGTGCCACGTTATATATGGCCATTGGCGTCACCATTAACATCATTTGTTCATATTTTATGATTGTGGTGTGGGAATGGTCGATCTTTGGGGCAGCGCTAGCAAGCATCATTGGCGAATCCTGCGCCATGTTTTTAGGGCTCTATTACATTTTGTATCAAAGCGGTGAAAATCTTCAATGGCGCCACTTTAAACCGCGCCCGAAATTACTTAAAGAGATCGTCATCAACGGTGCTTCCACCTTTTTCATGTACATTTATGTGGGCTTTATCATGATGCTCCATCACATGATGCTGGTGAAATATGGCGGCACCATCGCGGTTTCTGCTTACACCATTACCGGTTACATCGTCACCATTTATTATCTTGGCATGGAAGGGATCGCCAATGGCGTACAGCCCATCATCAGCCGTTTGTATGGCCGTGAAAATTTTTTATCCACGCGCGCCATCATCCGCATGATGGTGATTGTGGGCATGACATATGGCATTGGATTGACCCTCTTACTGCAAATCTTCCCAGGCTTTTTCACGCTGCTCTTTACGAGTGACAAAGAGCTCTCTAAGGTCACCATTCATGCCATCAACATTCATTTAGCCCTGCTCTTTTTAGAAGGTGTATTTGTGATGGTCACTGTCTTTTTCCAAGCCATTGGCGAAGGCTCAAAAGCCTTGGTGATCTCCATCGGTAATCTACTCATTCAAGTGCCATTTTTACTCATTGTGCCCAAATACTTTGGGCTCGATGGCGTATGGATCAGCATGCCGCTGAGCTCATTTTTACTGGCCATTCCTGTCGTATATTGGGCATACATTCGTTACCGACACATCATATAAATCACCCATAAAAAAAGCTTGTGTCACCACAAGCTTTTTTCATTGCGAGAAACAATGATTATTTTTTATTGACAGCGTGAATCGCTTCTTTATGCACCGCTAACGCTGCTTCTTTCACAGATTCTGCCAATGTTGGGTGTGCATGCATGATGCGTGCAATGTCTTCTGCAGATGCATCAAAGCTCATGCCCACCACCGCTTCATGAATCAATTCAGAAGCATTTGGCCCAAAGATGTGTACGCCCAAGATTTTGTCTGATTTAGCATCGGCAATGATTTTCACTTGACCTTCAGCGGCATCCATCGCGCGGGCGCGGCCTGATGCTGCAAATGGGAAGCTGCCCACTTTAATGTCTAAACCTTCTTGTTTACAAGCTTGTTCAGTTTTACCCACCCAAGCAATTTCTGGCGCTGTGTAGATCACAAATGGCACTAAATCATAGTCCACAAATGAATATTTACCAGCAATGCGCTCAGCCACTGCCACACCTTCTTCAGAACCTTTATGCGCAAGCATTGGGCCGCGCACCAAGTCACCGATTGCCCAAACACCAGGAATGTTTGTGGCACAGTTGCCATCCACATGTACGCGCGGACCATCCATCACCAAATCAACACTTGGATCCACCAAGTTTGTGGTGTATGGCGTACGGCCAACGGCTACCAATAAGTAATCAAAGGTTTCAGCATGTTCGCCTTCAGTGTTTGAGTATGTCACTTTCACATCTTTTTTAGATGTAACTGTGGACAATACGCGCGCACCTAAACGCACATCTAAGCCTTGTTTTGTGAATGAACGAAGGGCATCACGCGCAATGCCAGCATCTGCACCGGCTAAGAAACTGTCCATCGCTTCAAAAATCACAACTTCAGAGCCTAAACGAGACCAAACGCTCGCCATCTCTAAACCGATCACGCCGCCGCCAATCACGCCTAAACGTTTTGGCACTTCAGTCAAGGCTAAAGCACCTGCTGAATCGATCACACGTTTACCATCAATCGGTGCTGCACCAATATCAATCGGTGTTGAACCGGCCGCTAAAATGATGTTATCCGCTTGATATTCAGACACTTCACCCATGTGATCTTTCACTTTAACGGTGCGCTCAGGGAATAATGTACCTTCGCCTTGCAACCAGTCAATTTTGTTCGCTTTGAATAATTGTGCGATGCCGCCTGTCAATTGTTTCACAATGCCATCTTTACGTGCGATCATTTGTTCAACGTCAATGCCAACGCCGCCCATTTTGATGCCGTGTGCGCTAAAGCCATCTTTGGCATATGCAAAATGATGCGAAGATTCCAACAATGCTTTAGAAGGAATACAACCCACGTTCAAGCATGTACCGCCTAAGACAGGATCACCTTCTGGTGACAACCATTTTTCCACACATGCTGTTTTCAAACCCAATTGTGCTGCACGAATCGCTGCGACATAACCTGCAGGACCGCCGCCAATGACGATGACGTCATATTTTTTTGTCATGATGATTTTCCTTATCAAGAAGAAGCGGATTAAAGCACTGCCCTAATCCGATTCTATTGCGTCAATGATTGATTAGATGTCTAACAATAAACGAGTTGGATCTTCGATCGCATCTTTAATGGCCACTAAGAAGCCCACAGCTTCTTTACCATCGATGATGCGGTGATCATAAGAGTGCGCTAAGTACATCATTGGCGCGATCACAACTTGGCCATTTTCCGCAATTGGGCGATCGTACGTTTTGTGCATGCCCAAAATACCGCTTTGTGGTGGGTTGATGATTGGCGTTGATAACATCGAACCGAATACACCGCCGTTTGTCACAGTGAATGTACCGCCTGTCATGTCTTCTAAACCTAATTTGCCTTCTTTCGCGCGAATTGCAAAATCCATGATGGTTTTTTCAATTTCTGCCAAAGATTTTTGGTCTGCATCACGGATCACAGGCACCACTAAACCGCGTGGTGAAGAAACCGCAACACCAATGTCAAAGTAACCATGATAGATCATGTCATTGCCATCGATCGATGCATTCACTGCAGGATATTTTTTCAATGCTTCAACAGCTGCTTTCACAAAGAAAGACATGAAGCCTAATTTAATGCCATGACGTTTTTCGAATTCGTCTTTGTATTTTTTACGCAATTCGATCACATTTTTCATGTTCACTTCATTGAATGTTGTGAGCATGGCTGTGCTGTTTTTCGCTTCTAATAAACGCTCTGCGATGGTTGCACGTAAACGTGTCATCGGTACGCGTTGCTCTGTGCGGTTACCGCTCACAACGTTTAAAGGTGCTGCAGGTGCAGCCGCTTTTGGCGCTGCAGGTGCGGCTGCTTTTGGTGCGGCTGCGCCTTTTTCTAAGAAGTTCAAAATGTCTTCTTTCGTATGGCGACCATCTTTACCCGTTGCAGGAATCACAGAGATGTCTAATTTATTCTCTTCCACCAATACTTTCACAGCAGGTGATAATTTGTGAGCAGATTCAGCCTCAGCTTTAGGGGCTTCTGCAGGTGCAGCTTCAGCTTTCGGTGCAGCTGCGCCTTCTACCAATACGGCTAAGACTTCGCCTGCCGTCACGTTTGTGCCTTCAGCGATTTTGATGGATTGAATGGTACCGCTCACAGTGGCTGGCACTTCAAGCATCACTTTATCTGTTTCTAAATCAACTAAGTTGTCGCCTTCTTCTACAAAGTCGCCTTCTTTAACATGCCAAACGGCTAAGAGCGCATCAGCAACCGACTCAGGTAACACAGGAACTTTAATTTCGATACTCATGAGATTCTCCTTAAAAATCTTTGGTGGTATTTTATAAACTCATATTAAAAGTTTGTTGTAACAATTGTTGCTGCTGTTCTACATGCACGCTGTTATAACCCACAGCAGGTGATGCACTCGCTTCTCTTGTTACGTAACGAATGGAAACTTTCTTCGATGCATGAACATCCAAATAGTCACGAACAAAGAAGGCATAACCTTGGTTTCTTGGCTCATCTTGAACAAACACGATTTCTTTCAAGTTTGGATAAGTGGCCACAATCTCTGCCAATTGTGCTGCTGGGAATGGATAGATCTCTTCTAAACGCACCAATGCAAAGTTGTTCAATGCTTTCTCTTCGCGCATTTCGAATAAATCATAGTAGATTTTACCCACAGAAATCACGAGTGTATCCACTTTTTTATTCTCAAGCTCTTTACTCTCAGGAATCATTGGTTGGAATGCACCATCAGTTAAATCTTCTAAGGTGTTCACCGCCAATTTATGACGCAACAAGCTCTTTGGAGAGAAGCAGATCAATGGTTTGCGATACTCTTGCAACACTTGACGACGGAATAAGTGGAATGTTTGCGCAGGCGTTGTTGGCACAACAACAGACATATTGTTTTCCGCACACATTTGCAAGAAGCGTTCAGGACGCGCTGAGGAGTGCTCAGGACCTTGACCTTCATAACCATGTGGCAATAACAATGTTAAGCCGCATAAACGCATCCATTTGGTTTCACCGGCAGACACGAACTGATCGATCACCACTTGCGCGCCGTTGGCAAAGTCACCAAATTGACCTTCCCAGATCACAAGTGAGTCTGGTTCAGTGGCGGCATAACCATATTCAAAGCCCATCACAGCTGCTTCAGATAAAATGGAGTCAATCACGGTAAAGCGCGCACCATTGCTCACGTGTTGTAATGGCACGTAACTTGAACCATCCACTTGGTTGTGGAACACCGCATGACGATGGAAGAATGTACCACGACCTGAGTCTTGACCTGAAATGCGTACGCCATGACCTTCTTTTAATAAAGTCGCGTATGCCATGTTTTCTGCAAATCCCCAATCAATCGGTGCAGCGCCCGCTGCCATTTTGATGCGGTCTTCATAGATTTTTTGAACACGTGGATGCAATGTAAAGCCTTGTGGCAATACGCTCATCTCTTCAGCCAATGCTTTGATTTCAGACGCTGGTACGGCTGTTTTTGGCACCACTTGTTCAGGTGTACCAAATTTAGGGGAATCTTTTAAGAATTTTGCCCATTTTTTCGTGTATGTATCGTTGATGGCAGGAATCGTTGGATAACCCACTGATTTACCTTCTTCTAAACGATCACGATATGCTTTGGTCATCGCTTTGTATTCAGCTTGTGTGATGGTGCCTTCAGCAATCAAGCGCTCAGCATATACGGCAGCTGGTGTTTGGTGCGCTTTGATTTTCTTGTACATCATTGGTTGAGTTGCGCTTGGTTCATCCGCTTCGTTGTGACCTAAACGACGATATGATACTAAGTCAATCACGACGTCTTTATTGAATTTTTGACGATAATTGATGGCCAATTCTGCAATGAATTTCACCGCTTCTGGATCATCACCATTGACGTGGAAAATTGGGGCTTGGATCAATTTAGCAACGTCAGAGCTGTAGGCAGATGAACGCACGTCTAATGGGTTAGATGTGGTAAAGCCGATTTGGTTATTAACGATGATGTGAACAGTACCGCCACAACGATAACCACGTACTTCTGACAATTGTAACGTTTCCATCACAACGCCTTGGCCTGCAAATGCCGCATCCCCGTGAATCAACACAGGCAATACTTTGCTAAATGGTAATGGGGATAAGTTTTCTGCACGGCGTTCTAAACGAGCACGCACAGAGCCTTCAGTCACAGGATCAACGATTTCTAAATGCGATGGGTTAAACATCAACGCTAAGTGTAAATCGCCATGTTTTGTTTGGATGCTTGAAGAGAAACCCATGTGATATTTTACGTCACCGGCGCCGCGTTCAACGGTGCGTTTACCTTCAAACTCATCAAATAAATCTTTCGGTGCTTTACCTAAGATGTTCACAAGCATGTTCAAACGACCACGGTGCGCCATACCAATGATGACTTCTTCTGCACCCTCTTCACTTGATTCATCAATCAACTCATGCATGAGTGGAATTAAGGCGTCACTACCTTCAAGTGAGAAACGTTTTTGGCCCACATAACGTGTGTGTAAATAACGCTCTAAACCTTCTGCGGAGATCAACTCTTTTAAAGTTTCGATTTTTTGTTCTTTAGAGAACTTAATATTATTATTAACGCTTTCTAGCTGATTTTGAATCCATGTGCGCTCTTCGGTTTTTGTGATGTGCATGTATTCTGCACCGATCGATTGCGTATAGGTTCTGTTTAAAATTTTGATGATGTCTTTTAACTTCATCTGTGCAACGTTGGTCAATGTGCCTGTGTTGAACTCAGATTCAAAATCTTGGCTGCTTAAGCCGTGATATTCTGGTGACAATTCAGGAATGATTTGGCGATCACGAATGTGCACAGGACACAATTCAGCCGCTTGGTGACCACGCATGCGATACGCTTCAATTAAACGCAACACAGCCGCTTGTTTTTCAGAAGCAACAGGGTCAATGGTGTATTGGGCAGCCGATTGGTTTTTAATTCTTGCCAATTCTTTAAAGGATTCTTTAACAGCCGCGTGAGATACGTTGATGGTTTCGTCGTTTTTGAAGTCCTTAAAAAATGCGGCCCACTCTTCTGATACAGAATGTGGGTCAGATAAATAGGATTCATACATTTCTTCTACATAGATCGCATTCGAGCCATACAATGCTGACCACTGTTTAAATCTATCAATTTGTTTCATCTTTATCCTCTTTGGTTTAGAGCTTGAAGGCTGCGTAAATTTTATCGTCTTTTGAGTAATAGTCCAATCTTTTTCTTAAAAAATGCACCCCCCTATCATTTTTTGAGTCATTATAAATTTTTTAAATCATGAAAAACGTATATTTTCATCACCCCCTAACTTTTTAGCCATTTTTAATGAATAATTTAAATGTGCCAAGGAAGTGAAAAATTGAGTCATTATGATCAAAACTTTGAAAGATTGATCTCGAGAAGATAAGCCTGTAACCTAACTTTTTTATGCGCAATGGTGTTATCATTGATAAAATAATGAAATGATTATAACAATGCAACTTTGAGTGGTTTACTTTATAGGAGTCTGACTGATGAAATTGAACGAACTTAGGTATTTCCTAGCAGTGGCCGAAGAGAAACACTTTGGTCGCGCGGCTCAGAAATGTTTTATCTCACAACCTGCCCTCTCGATTGGCATCAAAAACTTAGAATATTCATTGGGTGTGACGCTTTTTGAGCGTTCTGCCAGCGAAGTGTTCTTAACGCCCGAAGGTTTAGAGGCCTTACCTAAGGTTAAACAGATTTTTGCCATTGTGCAACAACTCAAAGAGTTACGCGTTTCCATTAACTCTGCCCAAGGTGAGTTGAAGCTTGGCATTATCTTTACGATCGCCCCATATTTGCTGCCACGCGTGATCCCTGTATTAAAAGAAGCGGCGCCGGAATTGACGCTCAATATCTTTGAAAACACAACGGACAACATCATTCCGATGCTTAAAAGCGGTGAAATCGATGCAGCCATTGTGGCGTTACCCATTTATGAGCCTTCATTGGCGGTGGATGAATTGTATGATGAAGAGTTCTATGTCATCACACCAAAACACCATCCGCTCTCTGGCGAGTCTTCCATTGATGCTGCGGTGATTCATGAATATGATCCATTATTGCTTAATATTGGTCACTGTTTCCGTGATCAAGTGGTGGAACAATGCCCTGAGATCAGCTCAAACAATGCGCACCATTATTCACTAGAAACCATCCGCAACATTGTGGCATCTGGCCAAGGCATCTCAGTTTTACCAAAGTATGCATTGATCAATGACCACGTTCAAGAGCTCATTGCTTGTATCCCTTTCAAAGCCCCTGTACCAAAAAGAAAAATTGGTTTGGTGTATAGAAAAGAGTATACTCAGCTCAAGAAGTTAGAGTTACTTTCTGAATGCATTAAGTCACTCCACTTATAAGTTGTGTGAGGTAAGTTATGTTAGTTGATCAGTTTGGCCGTACAATCGATTATGTGCGAGTTTCCGTCACCGATAAGTGCGATTTACGTTGCACTTACTGTATTCCTGAGGGATTTCGCGACTTTGAGGTACCGCAAAACTGGTTGACCTTTGATGAGCTGACGCGCATCATTCGTAACTTTACAGAGCTTGGGGTCAAGCGCTTTCGCTTAACGGGCGGCGAGCCTTTATTGCGTAAAGATCTCCCTAAACTTGTGGCTTCCATTAAAGCCATTGATGGCGTTGAAGATCTCTCGATGACCACCAACGCCACCCAATTAGAAAAACATGCCGTGGCTTTAAAAGAGGCAGGCCTTGATCGCTTAAACATCAGCCTAGATGGTTTAACCACATCGGTGATCAAAGAGATCACAGGACTCAACTGCTTTAATAAAGTCTACAATGGCATCATGGCCGCAAAAAATGCAGGCTTTAAACAGATCAAAATCAATATGGTGCCAATGCTCAATCTCAATGATAATCAGATTGAGCCGATGATCGCATTTTGCATCGAACATGGTTTCATTTTACGCATGATCGAAGTGATGCCCATGGGCGATACCGGACGCAATACACAGGGTAAAAATCTTTCTGATTTTCTCAAAGAGATTTATCATAAATATGATCTCGTTGAATCCATGCAAGTGCGTGGCGGTGGCCCTGCTCGTTATTGGCAATCTAAAGATGGCAAATTCACCTTGGGCTTAATCACACCGATCTCACAGCACTTTTGTGAAACGTGTAACCGCGTGCGTCTCTCTGTCGATGGCACCTTATATATGTGTCTTGGGCAAAATGAACAATATGCATTGCGTGATTTGGTGCGCTCGCCTGATTGCACCGATGAATCGATTAAGCATGCGATTCGCAAAGCCATTGATCTGAAACCAGAAAAGCATGAGTTTGTCGAAGATAAAGGCAAAATCGCACGTTTCATGTCCATGACGGGCGGTTAATCCATCATTAAAGAGGAGTTTTGTATGAGTCAAAAATATGGCGTTCGCATGACGCTGCCAGAAAACAATCCATTGAATGCCGAACACTTACTCGGCGCCGATTTTACCGCAGAGCGCTGGTTTGACACAGAAGCTGAGCGCACCGCATTTTTAAAATCGTATCAAACCCCTTTTATCTTCTATCGCAAAAGTGATACAGCAACGCTTCACTATCAATTGCTTGAAAAATAATGCAGTTTGTTTTTGATTTAGATGGCACGCTCTGCTTTAAGGGCATGCCATTATCAAGTGAGATTGACGCTGCCCTCAAAGCCCTCAATGAAACGCATACATTAACCATCGCATCTGCTCGGCCGATTCGAGACATTTATCCTGTGATTCCAACATGGATGCGCGAGCTAAATTTAGTGGGCGGCAATGGTGCATTGGTTAAAACAGGTAATGTCACAACCGCTACTTGCTTTGAAGATTTCTCACCACTTGCACAGCTTTTAGACCATTATCCCATTGATTATTTAGCCGACAGCGAATGGGATTATGCCTACACAGGTGCTCATGATCACCATATTTTTGGCAAAGTTGATGAACTCAAACTTGCCCGCAATCACACAACCTATCGCTCATTGCCCAGCATCATTAAGCTTGTGATGATGACTGATCACCCTGAGATTTTACAAGCCATCGCGACATTGCCCGTTGAAGCGCACATTTATCACAATGAAGCGTTGATTGACATCAGCCCCGCTGGCATTACGAAATATCGTGGCGTGCAAGCCCTCGGCATTGATGAATTCATTGCCTTTGGGAATGATGCCAATGACATTAGCCTCTTTGAACATGCCTGCGAAAGCATTTGTGTGGGCACACATCCTAAAGCCGCTGCCTGTGCCACGCGCACAATTGACAGTACGCATGTGGCACAAACTATTTTAGAGTATTGCTGATCACTCACACATCAATAATGTGTGATACGGGCCAATGCCATTGACCTCTTTAACAATGCTCAGCCCTGCTGCCTCAATATAAGATTTAAATACTTCAGAATCATAAAAGCGACTGTTGCCATTGGCGATTGCCGTAAAGTATAAAGAGGATGCATTTAAGCTAAAGGCCGCGGCTTCAAAGCGCTGTTGATCCCAAAAAATCTCCAAAATACACACTTTTGCCGTGGGTGCTTTCGTTGCTTTGATGAGGGATAAAATGCGAACAATCTCCTCGCCACTGAAGCAATCTAAAAACTGACTCATCCAATAGAGATCTGCAGCATTTGGCAAATCCTTCGCGGTGAGAATGTTCAATGAATGTGTGTCAATGCGATCAGATAAACCCGCTGCCACAATGTTTTCAGTGGCAAGCCCCACTTGCTCGGGTAAATCTAGAATCGTCATGTGTACATCTGCACTCTTTTGACAACACGCCATGGAAAATTTCCCTGTATTACCACCAATGTCATAAATGTGGGCAGGTGATTCAGCGAGCACCACATTAAGGGCGGCATCAAAGGCACCATCTGAGTAAAAATGATCATACTCGAACCAGCTCTTTTGCTGCGTGGGTGTCAGATCTTTTAAATGGCGATAAAAATGCTCAAAGTTACCGAGCGATTTTAAGCCTTGTGGGGTATTGCTGATTAAAGATGCTTTTAAATGGGATAAGCCGTCATAACAGATGTCTCGCGTGAAATCCATGTTGATGCGCGTCATCTCATCGTGCAGTAAAAAATGTCCAGTTTTGGCTAAATAAAAACGGGCATCTTGCTGATAAACGATTGAACAGCTCAACCCCATGTCGAGCAAAACACTGACAGAATATTCACTCAATGATCCTTGATCGACGATCTCACGCAAGGTTAACCCATTTTTTTTTGCTGCATCTAAATGGGCTAAAATGCCAAAATCACGCAAACAAACCGCCGCTTGGAAAATCATGGGCGCAAAGGTAATGCGCTGTGCTAATGTAATGGCTTCTAATGCATTTAATGAGTCTTTATTATAAAAATCTGATGGCACAATTTGCCCCTTCGCTCGGATCAATCATTGAAAAAATGCATTCTAGCAATTAAATAATTATTTTGTATAATACCGCACTCGATTTCTCTGATAAATTAAGCACATGCAATTTCACACTGACATTTCTCACATCGAAGGATTGACGGCAAATGAGCCTGTCGATGGCGCGCCTACTGCCCCATTTGACTACCCTAAAACGCCAAGCATTCCGATGATGCAAGCGCGACGTATGAGTCTTGCGGCTAAATTAGCATGTGAGGTTTTTATCAGAACCTTAAAAAGCACCAAAGTGGATGCCGCCATTTTTTTAAGTGAACATGGTGAACTTGAACGCAGCTTTAATGTGATCAAACACATTGCACAAGGTGAAGGTGTTTCTCCTACTGATTTCTCCATGAGTGTGCACAACACAGCTGCAGGATTGGCCACCATTTTGACACAATCACCGATTGAAGTGACCTCGATCGCGGGCGGTAAAGATGGCTTCATTCATGCACTCTATGAAGTGATGGCCTTACAACACAGCGGACATCATCGCATTGCCTTGATTGCTTTTGATGGCGAAGTACCCAGTTTTTATGAAACCTATGGTGCAACCTTAACGCCTGCTTATGCTGTTGCCATGGTGTTCAGCAAAGGCTCATCATACGCCATCAACTGCACACACAGTGAACAACAAACGCTCACTGAACCTTTGCCGCTGATGTTTTGGCGAGATTGGCAAGCCGATCCAACCAACATCACCTTGCGTGGGCAAAAACTCACCTGCCACATTCAGAGCCAAGCATAATGTACCACCAACTCAATCGCATTTGGCGCATCACCATGACAGGTGCAGCCTTTGCCCTCTTTGGCATTGGCGGATTGATCCTATCGATGATCATTTTCCCGCTGTATCATCTGATCGAACGTGATCAAGAGCGCCGCAAATGCTTTGCACAAAAAGCTATTGGGCGCACATTTCGTGCCTTTTTATGGTGGTTAAAAACCTTTCGCGTGTTTCAATACCGCTTTGAAGGCTTTGAGATGCTCAACGAAGATCAAAATGTGATTGTGGTGGCCAATCATCCAAGCATTTTAGATTATGTCTTTTTAGCCTCCCGCATTGATCACTGTAGCTGCATTGTGAAGAAAAAACTGTTAGAGAACATCTTTATGAAGGGCGTCATTGGCGCTGTCGATTACATTCCTAATGATGACACCGAAGGCTTCATTGCATTGTGTGAGGAAAAACTCAGCCCACAAGATAAATTGCTGATTTTTCCAGAAGGCACGCGCACCACCGCAGGCGAACCCCTTCGTTTACAACGCGGGGCGGCAAACATTGCCCTTCGCACTCAAAAAGACATTCGTTTAGTGAGCATTGACCTTGACCAACCGATGCTCACAAAAGAGCTCAAATGGTATCAAGTGCCACCCATGCAACCCACCTTCATCATTAAAGTACAAGAGAAGATAAATATTTGTACGTATTTAAATTCAAAACATCGTTTAAGCTATCAATCGCGTCAATTGACAGATGATTTAACCCAAAAATTGCAACACAACCTACAACAATCACAAAAGGACAACACATGAGCCTTCATGACCAAATTAAACAACTGATCATCGACTCTCTGAATTTAGAGGGCATGACCATTGATGACATCGACACAAATGCCCCACTTTTTAACGAAGGCTTAGGTTTAGATTCCATCGATGCCTTAGAACTTGGTTTAGCCATTAAAAATCATTTCAACATTGTGTTATCGAGCAATACAGAAGATAACAAAGCTTACTTTGCTTCTGTTGCAACACTTGCCGATTACATTGCTTCTCATCACAAGGAACCCTAGCATGACCCGCGATCAAATCTATGCCCAAATCGTCAGCATCATTTCAGAATTGTTTGAAATTCCACCTGAAGATATCCGTTTAGATTCTAATTTATATACAGAACTTGATTTAGACAGCATCGATGCGGTGGATTTAGTGGTGCAACTGCGCAAAGTACTGAAACGTGACATTGAGCCCAGCGTCTTTAAACAAGTGCGCACTGTCAATGATGTGGTGGATGTCATTGAAAACATCCTCAAAGACTAGAGGCCACACATTGACAGCTTTGCTCACACCCTTGAGCATTGTCATGATCGCCCTGTACCCGCTCATCATATTTTTTGGCGTGGCCAACATCCCGCTGCCAATCATGGTGAGCGTGATGGCGCTCATTTTTGCTGTGCGCTATTTCACTTTAAGTCAACAGCACTCTGAGCTTAAATCGGTGATGCGCCTCATTTTGGTGATTGCATTGGTATTGTGCCTGTGTGCGCTCGTGTTTCGCTCCTTGCATGTGATGCTCTATTATCCTGTGATGGTCAATGGCGTGATGCTTGTAGTTTTTACGCGCTCTTTATATGTGCCACCGCCCATCATTGAGCGGCTTGCACGGCTACAAACGCCAGATTTGCCACAAGCAGGCATTATTTATACGCGCACCGTGACAAAAGTATGGATGGGCTTTTTCATTCTCAATGGTGCTCTAGCATATCTCACCACACAGATGAATTTTGCCATTTGGACCCTTTATAACGGGCTCATCAGCTATGGCTTAATGGGCGTTTTATTCCTAGGCGAATGGTGTATGCGTCAGCGATGCATGGCAAAAACATGATGCATTATCAAAATCTCTTTTTACAGCACGATCCCGCAGCCATCCGTTACATCGATGGCGCGCGCACGCTTTCATTCGGTGATCTGAAAGCACGCATCGCCACCCTTAGTCAACACTTGCGTGCAATGCCTGAGCAGCGGTTTGTGATCGCCACGCTCAATTGTTTTGAGGTCACCGCATGCTTTTTTGCCCTATTGTATGCTGGCAAAACACCCGTCATTCTTGGGCACACCCGTGAAAAATTATTGGCTGAACAACGCGAACATTACGACGCTATCGTCACTGACCTACCCATGACTTTAGATGCACCTTGTGTGGATCTCAATCAAATCACAACGCAAGATTGCTCGCTCGATTTTTCAGCGCCCATCGATGATCAATGGGTACATTTTTTCACCTCAGGCTCAAGCGGCATCGCCAAATGCATCAAAAAACGCGTGGCTCTGCTTGCCAAAGAGAGCGCTTTGCTGCATCAAACATGGCCTATAATGAAAGGCACTCATGTGATTGCCACGGTCTCACCGCTGCATCAATATGGCTTGACCTTTAACATCCTTTGGCCTTTGATCAATGAAGGTTGTGTCCATATGCACGCCATCACTTATCAAGAAGCGCTGACAGGATTGCCACACAATGGGCGTTACGCCTTCATCACAAGCCCTGCATTTTTAAAGCGCTTAGATCCTACCTTAGTGAGCCCGCTTGAGATGACACACATTTTCTCCGCCGGCGGCCCTTTACCAAAATCGGCGGCCCAGGATTGCCAAGCGTTATTAAAATGTGCACCCATTGAAATTTATGGCAGCAGTGAAACCTGCGTGATCGCCCATCGAATGCCCATTTGCGATGCGCTTTTTCAGCCATTTGACGGGATTCAGATCATGCAAAATGCAGATCAAACATTGCGCCTTCACTCACCATTAATGGATGAGCCTGATTTTTCCCTCAATGACCGCATTGCCATGCATTCCAATGGTTTTGAGCTTCTTGGGCGTACCGACCGCATTGTCAAAATCGAGGAAAAGCGCATTTCCCTCACGGAAATCGAAACCCGAATTGAAGCGCATCTGCCCAATTGCCAAGCACATCTATTGCCCTTAACACACAAGCAGCGTACCATTTTGGGCGCCGTGTTGGTGATGGTGCAACCCGATGATCCACAACGCGTCATTCACGATTTGACCACACATCTCAAAGCTTATATTGAGCCGATTGCCTTACCAAAACGTTGGCGATTGATTGACAAAGCGCCCGTCAATGCACAAGGTAAAGTGAGCCACTATGATTTAAAGGAGCTCTTTGATGATTAAAAAATTCGCCGATACCGTTGTGTGCCAAGAACATTCGAGCACACACGTCACTTTACAAATCACCATTGAACCCGATCTATTTTGGTTTCAAGGGCATTTTGACACCTTCCCATTACTGGCGGGCGTTGCCCAAATTGATTGGGTGATGCACTACTTTGCCCAATTCATTCGCGATGATTTGCAATTCAATGGCATTCAACAGGTGAAATTTCAGCAGCCCATCATACCGAATGATGTGATTACGCTCACCATTGATTTGGCATCAGATGCCTTGTTGACTTTCGAATTTAAAGCCGATGCCACCAAGAGCAAAGGTAAAATTCGCCTCAAACCCAAAGGATGAACCATGAGCACGCATCAATCTTGTTTTGTGATTCCCTGTTATAACCACGCATCCGCATTATTGCCATTGATGCCAGATTTAATCGCATTTAATCTCCCCATCATTGTGGTGAATGATGGTTCAGATGCTGAAAACACAGCGCGCCTCCAAGCCATTGCAGATGAATATGGCATTCATTTACATCATCACACACATAATCAAGGCAAAGGGCAAGCGATGATCACAGGGCTTGAGGTTGCCGATCAATTGGGATTTACCCATGCCATTCAAATTGACAGCGATGGTCAGCATCAATTGTCTGATGTGCCAAAATTTCTCGCCCGTTCCCAAGCAGAGCCTGCTGCTGTGATCTCAGGGCAACCCATCTATGATGATTCCATTCCAAAAGGCCGCTTATATGCCCGTTACATTACTCATTTTTGGGTTTGGGTGGAAACGCTGTCATTTGACATCAAAGATAGCATGTGCGGTTTTCGCATCTATCCTGTGGGCATGACACTGTATGTGATCGAAACCTCACAAATTGGGGTGCACATGGATTTTGACACTGAGATTTTAGTGCGCCTGTATTGGCAACATGTGCCCATGATTTTCATTCAAACGCGCGTGATCTATCCTGAACATGGCATCTCGCACTTTCGCATGTTGAAAGACAATGTTCTGATCTCATGGATGCACACCCGTTTAGTCTTTGGCATGCTCAAACGCTTGCCCTGTTTGATTCGGAGAAAATTCCATGGCTAAGTCCCATGATTGGCACGAACAACCTGAAATGAAAGGTGCACTGCTTGGCATTCGCATTTTATTATGGATTGAGCGCGCCCTTGGGCGCGGCTTTTTCACCGTCATTTTATGGCCGGTGATGATGCTCTATTGGCTCTTTGGCAAAACAGCTCGCCGTGCATCAATCGAATATTTATCAGTGCTTCGTCATTATGCAAACGCCCATCAAATGAATGTGCCAAAGTGCCATTCCCTTGCCCATTTTATGAGTTTTGGACAAGCATTGTTGGATAAATTGCTCTGTTGGTGCGGCAAAATCGAACTCAAAGATGTGGTGCTCAGTCAAGAGAGTCGCGATATTCTCAATCACCGCGAAGGCATGCTCATCATGGGCAGTCATTTAGGCAATATTGAAGTATGCCGTGCGCTGGCAGAAATGCAAACCACTCAAACCATTCATGTATTGATGCAAGTGGAACAAACCGCTGGTTTTAATCAAGTGCTGACGGAGTTAAACCCTCAATCACAAATCAATTTGGTTTCCATCGCTGACATTACGCCAGAAACCATGATCTTTTTAAAATCTGCCTTAGATCGCGGCGATTATGTGGCGATTTTAGCCGATCGTTTACCAGCTGCCCATCATCATCGTGGACATCATGCCCACAATCTTAACTTTTTGGGTAAGGCTGCGGCCTTTCCCACAGGCCCTTTTGTATTGGCCATGTTGCTCAAAGCTCCCACATATTTTATGGTGGGCTTAAAAAAGGGCAAACATTATCACATTCATCTGCATGCCTTACATGTACCCACAGTGACCCGCAGTGAGCGCACACAAGCGATGATCAGCATGATGCAAGAATATGTGGATCATCTAACCCATTACTGTTTGCAAGCGCCATTACAATGGTTTAATTTTTACCCTTTCTGGCAACCCATCGAAGGAGCAACACATGAAGCGTCCACAACCCCTCGTTGAACACTCAGTGCATTATGTGGTGCCATTTTATGATTTAGATCCCCTTGGCATCGTTTGGCATGGCAATTATCTAAAATATTTTGAAAAAGCCCGTGAAGCTTTAATGATCCACTTGAACTATGGCTACCAAACCATGGCCAACAGTGATCACATCTTCCCGATTGTGGAAAGCCATGTAAAGTACATTAAACCACTTGTCCATGAGCAAGCCATCATCATTACCGCCATGTTGATGGAGTATGAAAACCGTCTCAAAATTCATTACCAAATCACAGATCAAAGAGATGGACAAAAGCTCACCGAAGGCTATACAACACAAGTGAGCGTGAATCGTCACAGTCGTGAATTAGAATTTCAATCTCCCCCTGAACTCATTAGAGGTGTGCAACAATGTTTAAATCTCTCTCAATCATCCTAATTGCACTCACATCTTTATGCATGCAAGCTTTGGCAATGCCCACATTGCCCACGGCATTTCCTGTTTTATCTGCAGATTTTAAGCAAGTGCGCACCATTGAAGGTTTACCACAACCGATCATTTCAAGCGGTCAAATGATCATCGCTGAAAAGCACGGACTCTATTGGCAGCAACAAACCCCTTTTATGCTGAGCATTCTCTTTACACCCAAACAGATGGTGCAGCAAATTGAGCATGGCAAAAAAGAGGTCATCACCGCAAAAAACAATCCCATGCTCTTTCAATTCAATCAGCTTCTTTCGGCACTCTTTACTATGGATCCAAGGGTGATTGAGCAATATTTCACCGTCACAGAACGCACTGAAAAAAAGGGGCTGCAAACATTTGTATTGACACCAAAAACGGCGCCATTTAACCAAATTTTTCGATCCATCACCTTGGTGCATGATCAATTCATTCGTGAAGTGGCGCTCAAAGATCAACAAAATGATGTCACACACCTCTATTTTACGCATCACAAAACTGCCGATGCCTTAAGTGATTTTGATGCGAAATATTTTAACCCCTAAATCCATTCAAACCTTTGCTAAACTCTGGGCAGTCATCGTTTGCATGACGCTGATACTATTGTCATGGCTCATTGCTAACAGCCGCATCAACAGTAATCTTTTTGATTTATTACCAAAAGAGAGCACCGCGCAATACAATCCCGCCCTCGTTGACGGTTATCTCAACACCCTTGATCGACAATTGGTGTGGATGATTGCTGCCCCCACGCCAGAAATGGGCGAGGCGGCTGCCACTCAATTTGTGGATGATTTAAGCAACATTGAGCACATCACGCACATTCAAGCGCAAAAATCACCCGAAGATTTACATGCTTGGCACGATGCCATTCAACGCGCTCCGATGCTGATGCCACAAACTCTTTTTGAGAAAATGGCGAATCACAGTTACTTACCGTGGATTTTGTCACAACTGTATTCACCCTTTTCTGGCGTCTCAATCGCAGAGATCAAACATGATCCGCTGTTGCTCACCCGTGCGTTTGTCCTCAATCAAATGCAGCAGCACCAACAATTTTCCATCACCAATGGTTGGATCACGATTGCGACACCTGATCAAACCTGGTTTCTCATTCGCGCAGAAGTGGCAGATGATGCCAGCGGCATGTTGCAACGACAACCCATTGCAAATGCCATCACTGAGGCCAAAACACGCGTGTTACAAAATTTTAAAGCGACCACAATTTTACAAAGCGGCGCGCTCTTTTATGGTAATCATGCAGCGAAATTGGCTGAACATGACATCACAACCATTGGATTGGCCTCTTTGATCGGCATCATCGTAGTCTTTTATCTATTTTTCCGCTCATGGCGCGCCATTGGCTTAACGCTCTTCACTTTAATGCTTGGCAGTATGTTTGGCTTAACGATGGTGCTCCTCATTGACCGTGAAATTCACCTCATCACCTTAGTGATGAGCACGAGTATCATTGGCGTTGCCATCGATTACACACTGTTGTTTCTCACCTTTAGAAGTTTACTGCCCAACACATCTGGGCTGAACACCATCCGCGCCATTTTTTCACCATTGATGGGTGCTTTGATCAGCACTGTGCTCGCCTATGTGGTGCTCCTGTTTGCACCATTTGCAGGATTAGCGCAACTGGCCATGTTTACGATTACAGGATTACTCGCTGTCTTTATCACCATTGTGGCTTGGTTTCCATTAACGCGCCCATTGCCATCCCGTACAGCGCCGCGTTTATTGAGCACCATCACCGCTTATACAAACGCTTGGCAAACGCAATCACGCCTTCGCATTGGCGTTCCGCTCTTTTTACTGATCATAGCGGGCACAGGCATTTGGCAGCTTAAAATCAATGATGACATCGGTGCTCTTCAAGCATTGCCACAAGATTTAGTCACCGAACAACATGCCATTGGGCAGTTGCTCAAACAAAACATGGATCAACGCGTAGTGATGCTGACAGCCCAATCACCCGATGCATTGATCCATGCTTTAGAAGCCTTCACACCCACATTTGACAACTGGGTACAACGTGACTGGATCGAAGGCTATCAACAGCTGCCATTTGCATCGAATGCCGAACAAAATGCACGTCTAACCTTACTCAAAGAGACGTTACCGCAATTGACGGCACAATATACAAGTCTTGGCATTGAAGTGGATGACATCTCACTGCCTGATCAGCCCATGAACCTATCGGAATGGCAACAAACACCCTTGAGTGAAGGATGGAATTTACTCATTCAAACCTTCCCCAGTGGCGACAGTGCGGTCATTGTGCCCCTTATTAATATGAAAGATGCCACAGCAATTGAAGCAGCCATTGCGCAACACGATAATCTTCATTGGGTGGATCGTAAGGGCGATTTATCCACACTTTTTGGCCAATATCGCCATACCATGCAGTGGCTACTTGGTACCGCTTGGATGATTGTGATGATTGCATTAGTGTGCTTAAAAGGCATAAAAAATGGCATGATCAGTAGCATTGTTTTATTGCTTGCCATCGCGCTGCCCCTTGGCATTTTTGGTTGGTTTGGCATCACACTCAATCTTTTTGGTGTGATGGCATTGATCCTCGTCCTTGGCATCAGCATTGATTATGTGCTGTTTTTCAGTAGCAAAAATCCTGCACCTATCTTATTGATCACTTTAATATTGGCGGCCCTCATTTCTGAGCTTACCTTTGGTTTATTGGCATTGAGCCAAACCAATGCCATCTCGAGTTTTGGACTGATTTTATTGCTCGGCATTGCCACCGCTTTGCTGCTTGCCCCTTTAGCACGTGCGCGTGCCCCTTCGGAGTTATGATGATGAAATGGCTATACACAGGCTTATTGGTGATGATGCTCAGCGCTTGCGCCAACAAACCGCAACTTGCACCCACAGAATTTCACTTAACACAACGGTTGATCGGTCAGCTGCCTGCACCAAAGTTACACGCGCCATTGAGCACTCAAGAACTCATCACCACATCTGTTCGTGGACATGAACTCTCCTTTATGGCGATGATGACGATCAAGGACAATACCTTAACCCTCATGGCGTTAACACCTGTGGGCATTCGTGTGTTTAAAACCGTTTATGATGGACACGCCATCACAACCGAACAATATCTCCCCAACATTCCTTTGCCAAATATGCCTGAAATTTTAGCCAACATCATGTTGGCCCATTATGATGCCAAAGCATGGCAAGGACATTTACCAAGCACCATTCGCATTCAGGATGAGGGTTTAACGCGCACATTGGTTAATGAGGATCAAAAAACCATTTTGACCATCCAATATGCACAAAAAGGGCATCAAAAAGTGCCCATACAAATTCACAATGAGGTGCTAAACTACACCTTAACGCTTAAAAACATTCAATGATGGGAGCAACTGCATGATTTACATCAACGCCCTTGGCCTCGTCAATGGTCTTGGCATGAATAATGCAAGCATTGTTCAGGCTTTAAAAGAGAATCAATCCGGCTTGGTGCAAGATGCATCGATGCTGCTTGATCACTCACCCACATACCTTGGAAAAATTACCGGTGCTTTACCCACCATTGCCCCTCCGTTAATGCAGCATAACTCACGCAACAATCAATTGACATTGGCTGCATTCATGCAGATTGAAAAAGAAGTGGCGGCGCTATTGGCAAACTATCCTACTGATCGCATTGGCATCATCATGGGCACAAGCACCTCCGGCATTGCTGAAGGAGAGCGTGCCCTTGCCCATCATTTAGCCACCGGCGAGCACGATCCTCACTTTAATTATCAACAACAAATGTTTTCGGATCCAAGTGACTTTTTAGCTGCTTATCTTGGGATTACAGGACCTTGTTATACCGTATCCACGGCATGTTCCTCCAGTGCAAAAGCCATCAGCAGTGGTGCTGCCCTCATTGAGGCCGGCATCATTGATGCCGCCATTGTCGGTGGCACAGACTCTTTGTGTCAATTGTCCATCAATGGCTTTCATGCATTAGGTGCCTTATCCATGACGCCTTGCATGCCTTTGAGTCAACATCGTAGCGGCATCAGCATCGGAGAAGCTTCAGGTTTAATGATTCTTTCAAAAAAAGAAGCGCCCCTTGCGTTGCTCGGTTACGGTCATTCCTCAGATGCGCATCACATCTCAGCGCCTCATCCTGAAGGCAAAGGTGCACAGTCCGCTATGATGCGAGCATTGGCACATGCTAATTTATCGCCATCAGAAATTGGTTACATTAATTTGCATGGCACCGGCACCGCCCTCAATGACTCCGCAGAAGCAAAGGCAGTGCATGCCATTTTTCATGATCAAGTGCCATGCAGCTCCACAAAAGCACTGACAGGACACACATTAGGTGCCGCAGGCATCACAGAGCTTGGTTTATCAGCACTGATTTTGCAACATGATCTCCCGCTGCCCATTCAATCTTTTTCGCCTGACAATCCGTTTGATGAGAGATTGATGCCCATCCATGTCATCACCGAGCACTACATGATCACATCTCCCATCATTCTTTCAAATTCCTTTGCCTTTGGTGGCAACAATACAAGTTTAATCATTGGAAAATCATCTCATGTATCAGTCCATTGAACACTATTTACCACATAAAGCTCCCATGATTTTATTGGATCAAGTGGTCGATTGCGCCGATGACTTCACTCGTTGTGAAGTCACTGTCACAGACGATGGCGTCCTTGCCCCATTTTTAACCGTCGATGGCTTACCTGCCTGGTTTTTTGTGGAAATCATGGCGCAAACAGTGGGCGTTTGGAATGGTTTGCGTCTTGAAAAAGTGGCACGATCCCCAGCGATTGCCTTACTATTGGGCATTCGTAACTTTGTCACTGATGTTGATTACGCTGCCCGCAATGATCATTTGATTGTGCGTTCGGACATGGTGCTCTTTGATGAAGTCCTCAGTAATTTTAAATGTGAGCTTTCCCTCAATGGTGCAATTGTGGCATCTGCCAATATTGTGGCCTATGAAGCAAGCACACAACAATTAACACAATTTTCTAATTAAAATCAATAATTAAGCGAGTCTCTATGCGTAAAGTATTAGTGACGGGGGCAAGCGGTGGTTTAGGCCGCGCGATTGCCGAACGTCTTGCACACGATGGTTATCACATTGTGCTTCATTATTTCAGTCGTCAAGCTGCGGCACAAGCATGCCTTGATCGCATCACCGCACAAGGCGGCAGCGGTGAATTATTACAGTTTGACATCAGTGATCAAACGGGCACTCGCGCCATTTTAGAGCGCTATATTAAAGAACATGGGGCTTTTTATGGCATCATCAACAATGCTGGCATCATTCGTGATGGCGCATTTCCTGCCTTGTCTAATGATGATTGGAACAGCGTCATTCACACAAATTTAGACAGCTTTTTTAATGTCATTCATCCTTGCATCATGCCCATGATCCGCTTACGCAAAGGCGGACGCATCATTACGTTATCGTCTGTTTCTGGCATCATAGGCAACCGTGGACAAGTCAACTATAGCGCAGCTAAAGCCGGCGTCATCGGTGCCACAAAAGCCCTAGCAGTCGAATTGGCCAGCCGAAAAATCACCGTCAATTGTATAGCGCCTGGCATCATTGACACAGACATGACCGCAGAATTTACAGAAGAGGCATTAAAATTGGTGCCCATGCAACGCTTTGGCAAACCTGAAGAGATTGCCAGTTTAGCCGCCTACTTAATGAGTGATGATGCTGCGTATTTAACGCGACAAGTGATCTCTGTCAATGGAGGCATGCTATGAGACGAGTTGTGGTGACAGGTATGGGCGGCATCAGTGCCCTTGGGCAATCTTGGGCAGAGATCAATCAAGGCTTACAGCGCTATGAAAACACCACCCGCTACATGCCACAATGGGAGATGTTCCAAGGTTTACATGCAAAAATTGCCGCCCCCATCACAAATTTCACGCAACCTGAACATTATCCGCGCAAAAAGATTCGCAGCATGAGCCGTGTTTCACTGTTAGCCACCGCCGCGACAGAACACGCACTGGCAATGGCAGGCTTATTGGATGATCCCATTTTAACAAGTGGTGAATGTGGCATTGCATATGGCTCATCAACCGGTGGCACCGCCGCTGTGGCGGAGCTTGGCAAGCTCATTACAGAGCACTCCGTCTATAACATCAATGCAACAACCTATGTCAAAATGATGCCACACACCGCTGCTGTGAATGTTGGCCTATTTTTTGGATTACGTGGCCGCGTGATCCCCACCTCTTCGGCCTGCACATCCGGCAGTCAGGCCATTGGTTATGCATATGAAGCCATCGCTATGGGTCAACAAACCATCATGGTGGCTGGTGGCGCTGAAGAACTCTGCCCTTCTGAAGTGGCGGTGTTTGATGTTTTATATGCCACAAGCACACATAATGACATACCACAATTGACGCCTAAACCCTTTGATGCAATGCGCGATGGCCTCGTGATTGGTGAAGGCGCTGGCACACTGATTTTAGAAGAGTATGAACATGCCAAAGCCCGTGGTGCCACCATTTATGCAGAAGTTGTGGGCTTTGCCACCAATTGTGATGCCTCACATGTCACTGAACCGAACAAAGAGACCATGGAAATCTGTATTGCCAAAGCCTTAAATCATGCCGCCATTACAGCTGCTGACATCGGTTATATCTCTGCGCATGGCACAGCAACCACAAAAGGCGACATTGCAGAAACCCAAGCCACGTTCAATGTGCATCAATCGAGTACGCCCATTTCTTCCTTCAAAAGCTACGTTGGGCACACATTGGGTGCTTGTGGTGCATTAGAAGCTTGGGTGGCCATTGAGATGATGAATCAAGAGTGGTTTCATCCGACCTTAAACCTCTCAACGCCGGACCCATTGTGCGGTGACTTAGATTACATTCAAGGTGAAGGCCGCACGATTGCCACAGAGTTTGTACAGAGCAATAATTTTGCCTTTGGTGGCATCAATACTTCCCTTGTTTTTAAAAGAACTTTATAATTAGCTTGGATTATCAATCAACTAGATCATACAAGGATCATTTATGAAAAAAATTCTCACCCTCATTGCCACACTTTTTTTCATTACAGCATGTACAACGACAAATCGCGTATCTGATTACAATCGTCACAGCGAAGTGGCATCAACATATACGCCTGCCCAAATCCGTGATGCCATCATCACAACAGGTAAAGCACGTAAATGGCAAATTCAAACAGTGACCAAAGATGCCATCATTGCTAAACAAGACATCGGTAAAGGTCGTTATGCAGTGACAGAAGTCCGCTATGGCCGCGGCCACTATGACTTTAAATTGTTAAAAAGTGCCGGCTTAAAACAGAAAGGTCAATCTGTGCATCGCCGTTACAGCCATTGGATTCACTTATGGAATGATGACATTCAAGCAAAATTGAATTAATGAATGCAAAAAGCAGCCCATTGGCTGCTTTTTTTATCGCCTACCCCTTTTGCCCAAGAGTAATGCGATCATTGCCACTTAAATCTTTTAATGTCACCACATTGTGGTAACCGGCGGCCACCATTTTTTCACGTAAGCGCGCCCCTTGTTCAAAGCCATGCTCCATCATCAAATAACCTTGTGATGTTAAGCGCGGCAAAGCGGCAATCATCAGATGATCTAAATCCGCATAGCCTTCATCCTCTGCCACCAACGCTGAGCGCGGTTCAAATTTGACGCCATCGCCCTCTAAATGGGCATCAATGCCATCAATATAAGGTGGATTTGAAACAATCACATCAAAGGGCTCATTCGGTACTTGATCAAACCAATTGCTGTGGATAAATGTCACATCTAAATTTAGATGTTGACCATTGTCAATGGCCACCGCTAACGCCTCTTCTGATTGATCTACAGCCCATACAGTGGCGTTTGGGCGATGTTTTTTAAGGGTCAACGCAATCGCCCCGCTGCCTGTGCCCATGTCAATCACGCGGCAATTTTGATCAATTGGCATTTTCGATAACGCCGTTTCCACCAACAGTTCTGTGTCTCCACGGGGAATTAATGTTGCCGGCGTCACTTTAAGCGTTAAATCATAAAACTCTTTTTCACCAGTTAAATACGCAAAAGGCACACCTTTTGCCCGCGCATGAATCAATGTTAAAAAAGCTGTGACTTCTTCTTCACAAGCCATTTTTTCCGGAAAAGCAATGATGCGACTACGATTGCATTTTAAAACAAAAGCAAGCAGAGATTGCGCCTCAAATTTCGGATGATCTAAATGCGCCAAAGCCGCCTCAGCAGCGGTGATCAGGTCTTGATAACTCTTCACAATGGTGGACCCATACAAAAGTCTTACCTTAGCATTTTTCCATGCTATGATCCATGACGAGGAGGAGTTTTCAGCATGGGGATATTTTTAATTTTTATGTGCATTGGCGCATTTGTGGGCGTCATTGCGGGTTTATTGGGTGTGGGTGGCGGTTCAATCATCGTGCCCATCATGAGTTATTTTGCAGAACAACAACAGATGGATCCATCCATCATCATGAAAATCGCCCTTGGCACATCGTTTGCCATCATCATTGTATCATCAGCCGCTTCGGCTTGGTCACACAATAAACGCGGTTCAATCTTATGGGACAAAGTGCCCTATTTAGGGCTCGGTGCCGCCATCGGTGTTGTGCTGGGCAGTTTAGTGGTCAGCCGCTTATCAAACACATTTTTACAAATCGTTTTTTGCTTTTTCTTGGTTTACACCATCTATTCGATGCTCGCACCTAAAAAGAAAACCGATGACAATCGCCCTGCCCCTAATCATTCCATGATTTTATTTTTAGGCTTAGGTTTATTGATCGGTTTTTTAGCGAGCTTCATTGGCATTGCAGGCGGTGCAATTGCTGTACCACTGCTCACTTATTTAGGTTATGAGATGCGCCGCGCGATCGCAACCTCTTCAACTTTAGGCGTAATATTGGCCTTTTTTGGCGCAGTGAGCTACATTTATACCGGCTGGGATCATCCACATTTACCAGAATATTCCTTAGGCTTTGTCTATTTACCCGCCTTTTTTGGAATCGCAATTGTGAGTTTACTCACAGCATCGATCGGTGTGAAATTGAGCTATAAATTGCCGGTGCCCCGCATTCGTCAAATTTTCGCGATATTTTTAGCCTTGATTCTCGTGAGAATGCTCAGCGCATTTCTGTTTTAATGCCGATGGTTATCACGCTCACTGATCATTGAAAATGTAATCAAAATGTAATCCATATTTTCCGCCGTTTGCCCAATCGGTCAAGATTCAGCGAAGCAGATCAGAATGCAGTTGAGGAAAAGTGGGAAGTTCATTAAAATGATCTGTGTTTTTGTTTGTTACACCGCGCTTTCGGGCGTAGAATAAGCAATTTGTTTTCATAATATTTTTACCACCAAAGTCTTACCAAGGAGTCGTATGGAAAAGCATCAACGGCCTTTATCACCTTTCATGCTAGGTTCAGGCTACAAATTTCAACAAACCTCAGTCATGAGTTTCTTGCATCGCTTAACAGGTATCGCTTCTTTAGTTGTAGTACTTGTGATTTGTGCATGGATCATTGCCATTCCGTTTAATTTAAAATTGGCAGTTGGCATTCAATCTCTATTGACACATTATGCATTCTTCCCGCTTTTAGCCATCGGTGTTGCTTCTACGGTTTACCATTTCTGTAATGGTATTCGTCACCTTTTTTGGGATGCTGGCATCGGCATCAGCAATGAAGAGGCTCAAAAATCAGGTCGTTGGGTCATCATCGCAAGCGTTATCGTAACCGTTGCGATTCTTGGCGTAGGCATTTGTGCATAATAGGAGACAATCATGAATTATCGTACACC
Organism: Wohlfahrtiimonas sp. G9077; assembly: GCF_002252155.1. GTDB lineage: Bacteria > Pseudomonadota > Gammaproteobacteria > Cardiobacteriales > Wohlfahrtiimonadaceae > Wohlfahrtiimonas. The sequence goes on along the minus strand of NZ_NEFD01000004.1, from coordinate 51,201 downwards.
GCTTGGCCGCGTTAAAGGTTTAGGCTCAGCTCACTCTGGCTCAAAAGAGTGGTTATTACAGAAAGTTTCCTCTGTCATTTTAGCAGTGTTATTTGTGTGGTTTGCCTTCTCTATGGCATTTCTACTCAAATCTGACATCCGTGATGTGATCATCTGGATCTCAAAACCCCTTCACACAACATTGCTCTTAACGTTTATTTCTGTGAGCATCTATCATGCTGCCCACGGTATTCAGACCATCATTGAAGACTATGTCCATCAAACGACAAAACGCGTCTTTTATATTTATCTTGTCAAAACCCTCTTAACCCTCGTTTGGTTAGTGTTGGTGATCGCTGTATTGAAAGTGGCATTGAACATTTTCATCTAAATTGCGTTCAAGAAGATAACAAATATCGTTAATAGTTAGAGGAATCACATGAATTTGAAAAAATATAAAGACTATAACATCACCGAACATGTATATGATGTTGTAGTAGTGGGCGCAGGCGGTGCAGGTTTGCGTGCGACATTGGGTATGGCGGAAAAAGGCTTTAAAACAGCATGTGTGACAAAAGTATTCCCAACGCGCTCTCACACAGTTGCCGCACAAGGCGGTGTATCTGCAGCTTTAGGTAACATGGGTGAAGATGATTGGCGCTGGCACATGTATGACACTGTTAAAGGTTCTGACTGGTTAGGTGACCAAGATGCCATCGAATACATGTGTCGTGAAGCCATCCCATCGATCCTAGAATTAGAACACTATGGTTTGCCATTCTCTCGCACGAAAGAAGGTAAAATCTATCAGCGTCCTTTCGGCGGTATGACAACTCATTACGGTGAAGCACAAGCTCAACGTACATGTGCCGCAGCTGACCGTACAGGTCACGCGATGTTGCACACTTTATATCAACAATCTTTGAAACATCACGCTGAATTCTACATCGAATACTTTGCCCTCGACTTGATCATGGAAAATGATGAATGTCGCGGTGTGATCGCTTGGAACTTAGCCGATGGTACCATCCACGTATTCCGTGCCCAAATGGTGGTATTGGCCACAGGTGGTTATGGTCGCGCTTACTTCTCTGCAACTTCTGCTCATACGTGTACAGGTGATGGCGGTGGTATGGCAGCGCGTGCAGGTGTGCCTTTACAGGATATGGAATTTGTTCAATTCCACCCAACAGGCATCTACGGCGCAGGCTGCTTAATCACTGAAGGTGTACGCGGTGAAGGTGGTTACTTAACCAACTCAAACGGCGAACGCTTCATGGAGCGCTATGCACCGAACGCAAAAGATCTTGCCTCTCGTGACGTTGTCTCCCGCTCAATCTTATTAGAAATCCGCGAAGGCCGCGGCGTTGGTCCTAAAAAAGATCACGTGTATTTGAACTTAATGCACTTAGGTCCTGAAGTGATCAACGAGCGCTTACCAAGCATCGCAGAAAGCGCGAAAATCTTTGCAAACGTTGATGTGACCAAAGAACCCATCCCAATCATCCCAACGGTTCACTACAACATGGGTGGTATTCCAACAAACTATCATGCTGAAGTTGTGACATTAAAAGATGGCAACCCAGATCACGTGGTGCCAGGCTTGATGGCGATCGGTGAAGCGGCGTGTGTGTCCGTGCATGGTGCGAACCGTTTAGGTTCTAACTCCTTGCTTGACTTAGTGGTCTTTGGCCGTGCAGCTGCAAACCGCGCAGCGGAAATCTTAAAGCCAAATGCGACACAAAAAGATTTGCCTGAAGATAAAATCATTGCCATTTTAGATCGCTTTGACAGCATCCGTCATGCCAATGGTTCCATTCCAACGGCGCAATTGCGTGATAAAATGCAGCGCGCAATGCAAGCGGACGTTTCTGTATTCCGTATGGAAGAGACATTGAAAGATGGTGTGACTGCCATCACTGAAGCATTCAATGACTTCAAAGAGATCAAAGTGCATGACCGCAGCTTAATTTGGAACTCTGACTTAGTGGAAACTTTAGAGTTATCCAACCTTTTAGCCAATGCGATGACCACTGTGGCTTCTGCTTACAATCGTAAAGAATCTCGCGGTGCACATGCTCGTGAAGACTTCCCGAATCGTAACGATGAAGAGTGGATGAAGCATACTTTAGCGTGGTTAGATGATGCAACTGGCGAGATCAAAATCGATTATCGTCCTGTGCACACTTACACTCTTACGGATGATATCGAGTATATCCCACCTAAAGAAAGAACATACTAAAGGAATCGGTTATGGCTGAGTTTAAATTACCTGCAAATTCTATTGTCAAAGAAAACGGACAATATTTTAAAGCAGAAGGCGCGAAAAATAAGCGCGTCTTTAAAATCTATCGTTGGAACCCTGATACAGGTGAAAATCCACGTTTTGATAAATATGAAGTCAATATGGATGAATGTGGGCCAATGGTGCTCGATGCGTTATTGAAAATCAAAAACGAAATCGATCCAACATTGACATTGCGCCGTTCATGCCGTGAAGGCGTTTGTGGTTCATGTGCGATGAACATTGATGGCACCAATACACTTGCATGTACAAAAGCCATTGAATCCATTGGCACAGATGAAGTGCGCATCGCGCCTTTGCCGCACATGCCTGTGGTGAAAGACTTAGTGCCAGATTTAACGCACTTCTATGCACAGCACGCATCCATTCAACCTTGGTTACAAGCGGATACGCCAAATCCTCCACGTGAGCGTTTGCAATCCATTGAAGAGCGCCGCAAACTCGATGGTTCATACGAATGTATCTTGTGTGCAAGCTGTTCAACCTCTTGCCCAAGCTACTGGTGGAACTCTGACAAATACTTAGGTCCTGCAGTATTGTTACAAGCGTATCGCTTCATTATGGATTCTCGTGATGAATACAAAGGTGAACGTTTAGCGGAATTAGAAGATCCGTTCAAATTGTACCGTTGTCACACCATCATGAACTGTACAAAAACGTGTCCTAAGGGCTTAAACCCTGCAAAAGCGATTGCGGAAATCAAAAAATTAATCGTGGCACGCCATAATTAATCAAATGATTGTATGCATCAAAAGGCAGCTTTGCTGCCTTTTTTTGTGCGCCATGCAAAAATGTGGTAAATCTACTAGAACCCTTCATTTTTGCCATAAGGAGTGCACATGAAGACACTCACCTATTTTTGGATCAATGTCTTTACCACAGAACAAGACAAAGGCAATCCTTTGCCCGTATTTGTGCTTGATGACCCCTTAAATCCATCGTCGATGCAAAAAATCGCCGCAATGATGAACCAATCAGAAACCATCTTCATTGAACATGTGGACTCAACTGAACCTGAGCTCTCCATTTTTACGCCCATGCAAGCCCTACCTTTTGCAGGACACCCCATCATTGGTGCCCTGAAAATTTTAGAGAAATTGCAACCGAATCCCACCTTTGACCATGTAAAAACAGCCTCAGGCAATGTACCCGTTGAGATTGATCGCCACAAACACATTTATTGGATCAAAGCGCCCCTTGCGCCCACCATGCGCCCAAGCACGCTCACCACAACGGCAGCAACAGCACAAATGTTGGGATTAACAGAACAGAACATTCTCTCCCTGCCCGTTTGGGTCAATACCGGCAGCGAGCAGTTGTTGGTTGAATTAGCTTCACCAGAAGCGGTGGATGCCATAATGATCAATCCCGCATTATTTGCTGAACACGCCACGCTCTATGAAGGACGCACCATGATTTATGCTTGGTGTAGCACTAACAATGATGTGTATGCGCGCTACTTCTACCTGAAAAATGGCGTGATCGGGGAAGACAGCGGCACAGGATCAGCGGCTGCCAATTTAGGCGGTTTACAACTGCTCAAAGGCACACAGTCGCAACCCATGCGCATTCGTCAAGGTTACAAAATGGGGCGTGAAAATATCTTATATCTAAAAGTTGTCGAAGATGATATTTGGATCGGCGGGCAAAACACCTTTATGGGACAAGGTGAATTGCTCTGGGCTGAGTGATCAGCGTAGATCCACTGCCCGACCATCATTTAAAAACATCGTGCCTTTGCCCACTTTGTTGTGGCGCATCTGGCCGATGAAAAATGAACCATCGCTCAAGGTGAGTTTGCCGCGGCCATGAAATTCACCATGTCTGTGTTCACCTTCATAAACTGCACCATCATTGGTCACGGTTTGACCAAAGCCATGAGCTTTGCCTTGCTTAATGGCGCCTGTATAAGTGCCTTCAGTCGTTTTTAACGTGCCATAACCTTCTGGCACGCCATTGACGAGATCGCCGACATACGTTGTGCCATCTGGCAAGGTGATTGCACCCAAATCACTGTCAACCTTTGCCTCATGTGTTGTGGCGCATCCCGTCAAAAGGAACAAAGCGCCCATCATTGCCAATGCTTTCATATTATCCTTATACACTGATAAATTGTGTGCGATGGCTGAGCCAACGCTGAATCAAACCATTGACGATCATATCATTGCCAATGAGCTTAGGCACCATCTGCTGCGCACGATCAATGATGTCACGATGCGCCAATAGATTGGCCACTTTAAACGTCACCTCGCCTGTTTGCTTAGTGCCGATGATCTCGCCTGTGCCACGAATTTCTAAATCTTTTTCTGCAATCACAAAACCATCTTCAGTGTTCTGTAAGATTTGTAAACGCTCTTGCGCCACCGCTGATAAAGGCGGCTCATACATCAATAAACAATAGGATGCTTGGCTGCCGCGCCCAACGCGCCCACGCAATTGATGGAGCTGAAAGAGCCCTAGCCGCTCTGCATTTTCGATCACCATGATGGTGGCATTTGGCACATCCACGCCCACTTCAATCACTGTAGTGGCCACTAAAACATCGAGCTCATGGCGCTTAAAGGCCAACATGATGGCCTCTTTCTCTTTAGGCTTCATCTTGCCATGCAGCAAACCAATGCGCACATTTGGCATCATCATGGCCAACGTTTGGTGCGTCTCTTCCGCCGCTTGTGCCGATAATGTTTCATTGGCCTCAATCAATGTGCACACCCAATATGCTTGCACGCCTTTTGCGCATTGTAGGGCTAAACGCGCAATCAGCTGATCACGCTTTTGATGGTTCACAAGCGTTGTGGTGATCGCAATGCGATTGGCAGGCTTCTCATCAATGATCGAATGCTTTAAATCCGCATACGCAATCATGGCCAATGTGCGCGGAATGGGCGTTGCCGTCATCATCAAAAAATGCGGTTGATGATGTGGATTTTTCTCTTGCAAGGCAAGGCGCTGCGCCACGCCAAAGCGATGCTGCTCATCGACAATCACAAGGGCAAGCGATGCATATTCAACGCTCTCTTGAAATGTTGCATGCGTGCCCACAATGATTTGCACCTCGCCCGTCGCGATTGCTTCAGAGCGGATGCGTTTTTCTTTGGCCGTCAAACCGCCGGATAAGAAAGTCACGCGAATGCCCAAAGGTGACAACAGCTTATCAATGGTTAAATAGTGCTGCTCTGCCAGTAATTCTGTCGGGGCAATCATAATCGCTTGCTGCTTCATCATCGCCACATGTAAAAGTGCCACAGTCGCCACGATGGTTTTCCCGGCACCCACATCACCTTGTACAAGGCGCATCATCGGATTGTGTTGCATCATGTCTTCTTTGATCTCCGCAATCACGCGGTGCTGCGCATTCGTCAATTGATACGGCAAGCTTTGCAGCAACGCTTTTTCCGCAGATAAATTCAGCGCAATGGCAATGGCACTTTTATGCGTCTCAGAAACACGTGCACGCCCAAGCGCCAATTGATAGGCAAGCACCTCTTCTAACGCCAAAGCCTTTTGCCAAGGATGCGCACCATCAGACAATTGCTGCAAATCGGCATCCGGCGGCGGATTGTGCAGATAATGAATCGCCTCTGACAATGAATATTGCTTGGAGATAAAACTTGGGAATGATTCTGGCGTTGTCAATGCCAATGCGGATGTGATCATGCTGCGCATCTGTTTTTGATTGATGCCGGCCGTCAATGGATAAATGGGCGTTAAACGTTCTTCCACAGGGATTGATTCATGCAATGCCCGAAACTCAGGATGAACCATTTCTAAATAAGGATAACCCTTTTTCACCTCGCCAAATGCACGAATCAGCAAGTTTTCATCCAATATTTTAAATAAACCATGATTAAAATTAAAAAACTTAAACTGCATGATGCCGGTATCATCTTTCACCCAAACCGTCAGATACTTTTTGCGCCCTTGTGACACCTCTTTTTTCACCACACTCACTTCCACAACGGCGGTATCACCAACATGCAAAGCCGCAATCGGCAATAGGCGCGTGCGGTTTTGATAACGATGCGGCAGATGAAAAATCATGTCCTGAATCGTATAAATGTGGAGCTTCTCTAAGGTCTTCGCCATCTTCGGCCCAACACCGGGAAGCTTTGTCACAGATTGCTGAAGAATCACAAATTATCTCTTATATGAATACTTTTTATGGAACAGGCCTTATAATACCTTAATTCATAGTAAAAAGAGAAACAGGGGCGAGAATGTCTATCAAAAATATTCAAGCGTTGATTGCCGACGATTTTAACCAAGTCAATGAAGCCATTATGACGGCGTTATCCTCGGATGTGGCCTTAATCAACGAACTTGGCGCATATATCATTTTATCTGGCGGTAAGCGCTTACGCCCGATGATTACCGTGTTGTGTGCCAAAGCTGCACAATACACCGGCGATAAACACATTTCAGCGGCCGCGCTGATTGAGTTCATCCATACGGCAACTTTATTGCATGATGATGTGGTGGATCACTCAGACATGCGCCGCGGCAAAGAGACTGCCAATGCCATTTGGGGCAATGAAGCCAGCGTTTTGGTGGGCGATTTCTTATACACGCGTGCCTTCCAAATGATGGTGAATTTAGATTCCATGCGTGTGATGCGCATTTTAGCCGAAGCCACCAACCGCATTGCAGAAGGTGAAGTGTTGCAGCTTTTAAACATCAAAGAGCCCAATATCACAGAAGCCAATTACTTTAATGTGATCTATTCAAAAACCGCCAAACTCTTTGAGGCAGCCGCAGAAATCGCAGGCGTGATGGCTTATGAAACCTCAGGTCAACCAGAATCCCAAGTGGCCGCGTTTCGTGAATATGGCAAATATGTTGGCACCGCATTCCAGCTCATCGATGACATTTTAGATTACACCTCAACTGCCGAAGAGATGGGTAAAAACACAGGCGATGACTTAGCAGAAGGCAAACCCACGCTGCCGCTCATTCGTGCCATTGAAGTAGGCACACAAGAGGAAGCAGAATTGGTACGCAATGCCCTGCTCAATGCCGATGTGAGTCAATTGTCTGCCATTTTACAGATCATTGAGCGCACACAATCGCTCGCTTACACATATCAAAAAGCGTGCGAGCAAGTGGACATGGCCATTGCGGCCATTGCACCGATTGCCGATTCACCTTATAAAGAGGCATTGATCGGCCTTGCAAAATACGCCATTGAACGTAAATTCTAAACGCAATGAAGCCCTTCCATGAAGGGCTTTGCTTTATTCATTGAGACCTCTGCCCATGTTAAATTATTGGTTACAGTTTGAAGAACGCCATCCACAGCTCTATCACACCGTGGCGACGCACCCTGCCTTTTTAGCCCTCAATCGTTTGCTTGAGTCCTCACCTTGGGCCAGTCGCTTGATCCTCAATCGCCCTGAGCGCTATTTGACTGATTTTTTAAACCAACAATGGGATGCGCCCCTTGATTTCTCCTCTTTAACCATTACGGCAAACTCAGAGGCAGAAGCTTTGCCACAGCTTCGCACCCTACGCAATCAATTGCTACTGAAAATGGCTTATCGCGACATCAATCAAATCAATGATGTGCTCACCATTAATCGTGACATTACGCAGATTGCCGATTTCTTTTGCCAGCAAGCCCTCAATTTGGCCTACCAATTCACCACCAAAAACAGCGAGGCGCCAAAAGATTCACAAGGACAACCCATCTTGCCTTATATCATCGGCATGGGAAAAATGGGTGGCTTTGAACTCAACTTCTCCTCGGACATTGACCTCATTTTTGGTTATGCCGGTGATGATGCCCATTTTTTCCATAAAGTGGCACGCCGCTTTATTCATTTACTGCACACCACTACAGAAGATGGCTTTGTCTATCGCGTGGATTTGCGCCTTCGTCCCTTTGGCAGCAGCGGACCGATTGCCCTTTCCACCCAAGCGATGGTGAGCTATTATTTTCAATATGGTCGCGATTGGGAACGCTACGCCCTCATTAAAGCGCGCGTTGTCGCGGGTAACATTGCAGAAGGTGAACACTTTTTAAAAGAGATTCATCCCTTCATTTACCGTAAAACCATTGATTATGAATTGGTGGATGCCCTTAAAAACATCAAAGACATGATCCAAAAAGAGGTGATTTTGAAAGACAATCACCACAACATTAAACTTGGCGATGGCGGCATTCGTGAAATTGAATTCATCGCCCAAGTCTTTCAGCTCATTCATGGCGGTAAACAAACACAACTACAAACCACAGAGATCATGCAAGCATTTGATGTGATCAGCACGCGCTATCTCTCCCCTGAAACGGTGAGTGCGCTTAAGAATGCTTACATCTTCTATCGCCTCATCGAAAATCGCTTACAGATGGTGCACGATGAACAAACGCACACTTTGCCAAGCACGCCTGCTGAACAAGCGCGCCTCATTCATGGGCTCAACATTGCTTCATGGGAGAATTTCACCAAAACTTTGATGTATCACCAAAGCATAGTGCATGAAGAGTTTGAAAACATCTTTGGCGCCGTCACGGTGCAAGAGAGTGACAATAACTTCACCTCATTATTAAAATTACTACGCGAGCCGCAAGAGGCAATTGATTTTAAAAAATGGTTTGATCTACAAAATTCCCGCGAGAGCGAGCAAAAATCTTATTTATTGTGGGCGTTTCAAAAAGAGACCTTTTTAAAAGCAGATTTAGAGACACAAAAGTCCATTACATTTATTTTACTCCACGCATTTCATTATCTTGAAACAAAGCAGCAACATGGCGCGCACACGCTGAATCTATTTTTGGACATTTTAGCAAGCATCGCCCGTGAGCCACGCTTCATCGAATGGCTGCATGAGTACAATTCAGCCTTAATTCATGTATTAGATCTGTGTTGCCACAGCACCTTTTTAAGTCGTTACCTTGCCCGTTTTCCAAAACTCTTTGATGAGCTCATGGTGAGTATGGAGGATGCAAAACCCTTTAATCACCGTAAACTCAGCAAAGCCCTCAATACCGCCCTTGAGCAGCCTAAAACCACAGAAGAGCAACGCCTGAACCTGCTGCGTGATTTCTTGCATAAAACCGTGCTAAAAATCGCCATGGCGGACTTTTCCGGCAAAATGCCACTCATGATCGTCAGTGATTATCTCTCTGAACTTGCCGATACGCTCCTCAATAAGATTTTGCGTTTAGCATGGAGCGAACTCAGCCAAAAACATGGGCAGCCCACTTCCCTTCGTCATAAAAATGGTCGCCCTGATTTCATCATTGTGGCTTATGGGAAATTAGGTGGCTTAGAGCTCGGTTATCAATCAGATTTAGACATCATCTTTTTGCACGATGCCGTAGAAGATCAAATGACCGATGGCGCGCATCCCATTTTTAACAGTGACTTTTTCGTGAAATTGGCACAAAAGATCATTCATTATTTGACGGCACAAACAGCATCTGGGCGCTTATATGAAGTGGATATGCGCCTTCGTCCTTGTGGCGATTCTGGGTTACTTGTGTCAAGTTTTGAGCGCTTTAAAAACTATCAAGCCAATGATGCATGGATTTGGGAACATCAAGCCCTCATTCGTGCGCGCCCCATCACAGGCAGCCAAACATTAAGCAATGCCTTTAACCAATTTCGCAAAGAGATTTTAACGCGCCAACGCTCAATCCCGCATTTAAAGCAAGAGATCATCAAAATGCGTCAAAAGCTTGATAAACAGTTTGCCGCTAAACAATCTGACCTTGCCCGTAACTTAAAATATGGCAAAGGCGGCATGATCGACATTGAATTTTTGGTGCAATATTTGGTGCTCTCTCACGCATATCATGAACCTTTATTGGTGCGTTTTACCGATAATATTCGTCAACTCGCTGCCCTTGAAGCCCTTGGGCGCTTGAGTTCATGGGAAGCAATGGTACTGCGTGATACATATCGATCCATCCGAAAAATTCAGCATTATGCCCGTTTATCGGATCAAGAAACCTTGCAAAAACCACCGGAATTGGTAGAGTCAATGCAACTTGTGAAAGAAATACACGATAAAGTATTTGGTCAAACAAGCCACAAAAAGATTAATTAATCATTAATTAATGTTTAGAAAGTGTTAGAATGGTGAAAAAGATACATTATAAATAGGAGATAAAACTCATGGAAAATAATATTGTTGACATTGTTGTAACCATCTTGAACCCTGCTTATTTGGTCATTGCTGCGGCATTGGCATGGATCTTACGCAACATTGGTGGATCGGTGTATGTGATTGTGCCGGTCATTATGATGGTGCTTGCCATCGTGGTGGATGCCATTTTCGAATTGCCGAACTTTTCACCGTATCCATTTCAAATCATCGGCATTGGCGTTGTTGCATTGATCATTACCTCGATTGTGCTCTATCTTGTGAAAAAGATGAACGCATCAAAATAAATTGAGTTTCATCCATAGCGGCCGTTCAGACCGCTATTTTTTTATAACAAATATAATTGAATAACAAGTTAGGAGTGACCATGTCTAAAAAGAAAGTGGCCCGCATTGTGGTGGAAGCTTTAGAAAATTTTGGCGTCAAACGTTGTTATGGCGTTGTCGGCGATACGCTCAATCAAGTGACGGATGCGATGCGTCATCACACAGACATCGAATGGGTGCACATGCGCCATGAAGAGGCTGGCGCTTTTGCAGCCGGTGCTGAAGCGTATATGAGTGATACATTAACAGCGTGCGCAGGTTCATGTGGCCCGGGTTCTTTACACTTCATCAATGGCTTGTTTGAAAGCCATAGAAATGGTTCGCCCGTTGTGTTGATTGCCAGTCAATTGCCCACCAATGTCCTACAAACCAATTTTCCACAAGAAGTGGATTACATGCCGATTTATCGCACCTGTTCTGTCTTTTGTGAACAGGTCAATGATGCAGCATCTGCTAAACGCATCGTCATGAGCGCTTGCCAAGCGGCGTTAACACAGCGCGGCGTTGCGGTGGTGATTTTGCCGTCAGACATCAGTGCCATGGAAGTGGAAGATGCGCCGGTTCTCCAAACCTATCAACCGAAAAAGCCCGTGATTCATCCACAAGAGAGCGAATTGATGGCCATGGCAGAGATCCTCAACAGCGGTAAACGCGTAGGCATTTATGCAGGGGCTGGCTGTGAAGGCGCCCATGATGAAATCATCGCCCTCTGTGAAAAGCTCAAAGCACCGATGGCACACACATCACGCGCGAAAGATTTTGTGGAATGGGACAATCCTTATAATGTTGGCATGACGGGCATGCTCGGTGTGGAATCCGGCTATCGCATGATGGAACATTGTGACACATTGCTCATTTTAGGCGCAGACTTTGCTTGGTCACAATTTTACCCGAAGGATGCAAAAATCATTCAAGTGGACATTAACCCACAGCAACTTGGCTTACGTCATCCGATTACGATGGGCGTGATTGGCAATACGATTGATACGGTTCGCGCCCTATTGCCGCATCTGAATACAAAAGTAAACACGGAGTTTTTAGACACTTATACGGAGATGCACAAAAAATGCACCGCTGAGCTCAATAAAAAAGCCGTGGCTGGCAGTGAAGATCTCATTCATCCGCAATATCTCGTGGAGCTTCTGAGCAAATATGCCACAGATGATTGCCTCATTGCCGGCGATTGTGGCTCTGCGATGGCTTGGATTTTACGCCATTTCCACACCAATGGTCAGCGCCGCACCATGCTGTCTATGAAGCATGGCACCATGGCGAACGCAATGCCACAAGCCATTGGCTTACAAAAAGCATTCCCGAATCGTCAAGTGATCTCCTTATCTGGTGATGGTGGTTTAACCATGTTGATGGGCGATTTGCTCACCATTGTGCAAGAAAAACTTCCCATCAAAATCGCCATTTTAAACAATGGTGCCCTTGATTTTGTGGAACTTGAGATGAAAGCCGAAGGCATCGTCAATAGCTATACGGATCTACACAATCCTGACTTTGCAAAACTCGCCGATGCTGTGGGCATGCAAGGCTATAGCGTCAAAGGTTCTCATGAGCTTGAAGATGCTGTCAAAGCCTTCCTTGAGCACGATGGTCCTGCCATCTTAGATGTACACACCAGTCGTTTAGAACTGCTCTGGCCACCACACACAGAACCAGAAAACTACACCAATATGGCGCTGTATGGCGCGAAAGCCATTTTAGGTGGGCAAGGCAAAGATTTTGTGAATATGCTCAAAGATAATTTCTTGAAAAAATAGTCAAGCTTCAATCTTTCATGGAATGAAAACAGTGCCCGATGACCTCGGGCATTGTGTTATCCGCAATCTATCCACATAGCCTGTGGATAATTATGTGCATATCTTGTGGAGAGGCACTCAAACGCCGCCTATCATCAGTGAGTCAAGCGAACGCCTAAAGATTAAACACAAATAATTTATCCAATAAAATCAATGGATTAACTTAAAGTTAAGTGATTGATTTAATCGTTATCCTCACCTAAAAACCATCAAACAGATGCTGTTGATAACTTTGTGCACAACTAACTGCGCCAGAAGCTTGGCGTCAATAATACAAAGATGGTGAAGATCTCTAATCGCCCTAACAACATCGTAAAACTTAAGACAGATAAACCCACATCACTGATGGAAGAGTAGTTATTAGCAATCGATCCCAAGGCAGGACCTGTAATGTTTAAACAACCCGCCACCGCGGAGAATGCATCTAATGGCGTTAAGCCGCAACCAATCATCACCAAAGTTAAAACGGCCGTGGATAAACCATAGAGCACCACAAATGCCCAGATGCTCGCTAAAATGGAGACGGGAATCACTTTACCATCCACACGCACTGGCAGCTCTGCCCGTGGATGAATGAGATGTTTGATCTCGCTGTGGGCTTGTTTACACAATAAAATGATGCGAATCATCTTAATCCCACCTGTGGTGGAGCCGGCACATGCGCCCATAAAGGATAAGAAGATCAATAATAATGGCAAATATGTGGGCCAATCGCTGAAGGGATTGATCAAAAATCCTGTGGTTGTAATCATCGCGATCACAGTGAAAAATGCATTGACAAACGCATCATACCAGCCTTCAAACACTGAAAAATAGTGCAACGTCAACGCCACCACAACAGAAGCACCTAATGTGACAAAGAAAAAGGTGCGAAGCTCAAAGTTTTGAAAATAACGTTTGATGCTCTTTTCACGAAAGACTAAAAAATGGAGCGTGAAGTTGATTCCGCCCATGAACATAAAAAAGATGGCAATCCAGTTGATGAGCTCACTTTGAAAGTAGCCAAAACTGTCATCATAGTTGGCAAAACCCGCCGTGGCCACTGTGGAAAAACCATGCGTGATGGCATCAAATAAACTCATGCCCGCCACATAATAACTCAGGATACATGCTGCCATGAGCGCAATGTACACAAACCATAAATTGCGAGCGGTTTGTGCAATCCTTGGCGTAAGCTTCTCCTCTTTCATGGGTCCTGGCACTTCTGCCTTAAAGAGCGCCATGCCGCCCATGCCTAAAAGCGGCATGATGGCTACAGCTAAGATGATGATCCCCATGCCCCCAAAAAAGTGCAGTTGCGTTCTGTACCATAAAATGGATTTTGGCAAAGTTTCAAGATGCTCAAGCACCGTTGCACCCGTCGTGGTAAAGCCTGAGGTCGCTTCAAAAAAGGCATGGACAAAAGAGATGTTGAGTTCTTTTGAGAGATAGATTGGCACGGCACAAATCAAACTTAAAACGCTCCAGAAGAGCGCCACTATGATGAATCCATGTCGTGTTTTGAGCTCGTAATTGCTCTTACGATACGGGAGCCATAAGAGCCCACCGAGCAAGAAAGTGCTGACAAAAGCGGCGAGAAAATAGCGCGCTTGATCGTCTGAGTAGATAAAGGAGATTCCCACCGGAATCAAAAAGGTAAAACTAAAACCCATCATTAACATTCCCATTATTTTGAAAATAACGGCGAGCTGCTTATCCATGGATAATTTCCTAAAAGCCAAAGAGGAGTCATTTTACTCTTTAATTGAAAATTTGTGTAGTCAATGGCTTATGAAAACTTTCGCCCCGAACATGATTCGAACATGTGACCTTTCCCTTAGGAGGGGAACGCTCTATCCTGCTGAGCTACCGGGGCATTCGTCTATTATTTCTGATTTTTGATGAGATTTGCAAGGCTTTGGGCATATTTTTTAGAAGCGGCCACATCAAAGCTTTCCACCATCACGCGTACAACAGGCTCGGTGCCGGATGGACGAATGAGCACGCGGCCATTGTCACCCAATGCTTTTTCCACACGCTCAATTTCAGCCGTCACAGCTTCTGTCTCCCAACCGCTGCGATCTTTAAGTTGTACATTGATCATGGTTTGGGTGGATTTAGGAATGTGCTGCAAAGATTCTGCAATCGTCATGTTTTTATCCAAAATCGCTTGGAGTGCTTGCAGTGCAGCAATGATGCCATCACCTGTGGTGTGTTTATCCATACAAATGATGTGCCCTGAACTTTCACCGCCCAATGTTAGATTGTGCTGCTTTAACTGCTCAAGCACATAGCGATCACCGACTTTTGCGCGGATCAATTCAATGCCTTCATTTTTAAGGGCATGTTCAAACCCTAAATTGCTCATGATGGTGGCCACAATCTGCTTTTCTCTGCGATGCGTTGCGATCAAATATAAAATGGCATCACCATCGTACACAACGCCTTTACCATCGACGATCACTAAACGATCACCATCACCATCAAACCCGATGCCACAATCAGCTTTTTCTTCAAGCACCTTTTTCTGAAGCGCCGCAGGCTGCGTCGAACCCACTTGATCGTTGATGTTAAAGCCATTGGGCTCATTGCCAATCACGATCACTTTGGCACCAAGCTCTGTAAACACGTGCGGTGCAATGTGATAAGTGGCGCCATTGGCACAATCTAGAACAATCTTCATACCGCGCAAATTCAGATCACGGGCAGAGCTTTTACAAAACTCAATGTAACGCCCTGCAGCATCTGTAATGCGGCGCACGCGGCCAAAGCCATCAGGATGAACGGGCGCCAGTGGCTCATCTAAATGTCGCTCAATCTCAAGCTCTAAAGCATCATCTAATTTCTGTCCATCTTCCCCAAAGAATTTGACGCCATTGTCAAAATAGGGATTATGGGACGCTGACACCATACAACCCGCGGATGTATCAAGGGTACGGGTTAAATACGCAATCGCTGGCGTTGGCATCGGGCCTGTTAAAGCCACGCCCACGCCTGCATAGGTTAAGCCCGCTTCTAATGCCGATTCAAACATGTAGCCTGAAATGCGCGTGTCCTTGCCGATCAATACGCGCGCGCCTTCCCTGGCCAACACTTTGCCAGCAGCATAGCCTAAACGTAAGATAAAATCTGGCGTCATCGGTAGCTCGCCTGTGCGGCCACGCACTCCATCAGTCCCAAAATAACGACGCATACAGACTCCTTTATTATTAATTTGTCGAATCTCCTGATTTTAACGCGTTTATTGCCAAAATGGTATGGGCAAAATCATCCCACATTTTGCCCATTTATCCGCTTTGGTCAAAGCACATGGAAATAACGCCTGATTTAGTTTACGCCTTACCCCCCTTTCGCTAGAATGGACAAGTTCTTATCCCTAACACAGGAGGATTCATCAATGTCTAAAATCATCGTTTTGGGCGGTAGCGGATATGTGGGCTATCATGTGATCAGTCGATTAGCGAGAGATAAAAATAACCACATCATCGCTTTTTCACGCAGTAAAAATGTACAAGAAGACACCCGTCAATTTTCATTTGTGAAGTTCAAAACCTATCCACAAACAGATGCGGAGATTTTATACCACATTCATGATGCGGATGTGATCATCAACCTCGTTGGCACCATGGATGGCAACCGTAAACGCGCCACCAAAGCCCACGTGGATTTAGTGAAGCGTTATGCTGAACTTGCCAAACAAACGAGCATCAAGCATTTCATTCACATGAGTGCCCTTGGCGTGTCTGAAAAAGGCGGCAGCGTCTATTTTGATACCAAATGGCAAGGTGAAGTGGCGCTCAAAGAAGCGTTAAACAACAGCGGCATTAAAGTTTCCATCCTGCGCCCTTCTTTCATGTTTGGTCAGCGTGCGCCAAGTTTGGATGGTTTGGTGCGTTTGATTGATAAATTCCCAATGTTCATGGTGCCAGGAGCGTTCACACAATTTCAACCCATTTATGTGGGTGATGTGACTCGCGCCATCGAACAAATCATGTGCACACAATCAGAGATGCAAGCCACCTACACATTAGTGGGTCCTGAGCGCATGACATTTTTAGAGATGATTCGTGATGTTTTGCGATATTCTCACCTTTGTCGTAAAAAGGCGATCGCCATGCCAAAACCCTTTGCCTTCCTCTTAGCATTGACCACCGGCTGGATGCCAAAAGCCCCATTTACGATGAATCAATACAACTGCTTGAAAATTGATAGCGTTTCAGATACAAATAATCTAGAGCAATTAAGTATTTCGCCACAGTCGTTTCAGTCTGTCATGAGTTACGAATACAAATATGGCTTACAAGATCGTTATGAAGCGGATCGAATGACAGCAGGTCGAAATATTATTTAAAGGAAGTTTGAGTGTTAGTAGTTGATTACAAAATCTTAGATAAACGTTTAGGGACAGAGTTTCCATTACCAAGCTATGCAACAAAAGGATCAGCAGGCCTTGATTTACGTGCCATGCTCGATGAGCCCTTAACGTTAGAACCCGGTCAAAGCGCATTTGTCAAAACAGGCATGGCGATCTATTTAAAAGATCCTAACTATGCTGCGATGGTATTGCCGCGCTCTGGCCTTGGCACAAAACATGGGATTGTCCTTGGCAATCTCGTGGGTTTGATTGATGCTGATTATCAAGGCGAATTAATGGTATCCGCTTGGAACCGCAGCAATCAAGCTTTTACAATCGAAGTGGGGGAGAGATTGGCGCAGATGATCATCGTGCCAGTCATTCAAGCAAACTTCCAAGAGGTGGATGAATTTGAAGCATCCGAACGTGGTGCTGGTGGCTTTGGCCACACAGGCCGAAATTAATAATCAATAAGGAAATTGAATGAAAGTATTAGTATTACCCGGTGATGGTATTGGTCCAGAAATCACAGCACAAGCCGTTCGTGTATTAAACACCATGAACGACAAGCACAATCTTGGCATTGAAACAGAAAATGCGCTGATTGGCGGCATTGCTTATGATACGACTGGCAAGCCACTGCCTGATGAAACCCTCGAAAAAGCACTCAACGCCGATGCGGTGCTCCTCGGTGCGGTGGGTGATACTAAATACGATGCATTGCCTCGCAATGTGCGCCCTGAACAAGGCTTATTGGCGATCCGTAAAGGCTTAAACTTGTTTGCGAACTTGCGCCCTGCTCATGTGTTTAAAGAGCTGGCCCATGCTTCTTCATTAAAAGAAGAGTTGGTGTCAGGTTTAGACATTTTGATCGTGCGCGAGTTGACGGGCGACATTTACTTTGGTCATCCGCGCGGCATCGAAGTGCGTAATGGCGAAAAAGTGGGCTTCAATACCATGTTGTATTCAGAATCTGAAATCCGCCGCATTGCACATGTGGCGTTTCAGGCAGCGCAAGCACGTGATAAACGTGTGTGCTCGATTGATAAAATGAATGTGCTTGAAACCACGCAATTGTGGCGTGATGTGGTCACTGAAGTGGCTAAAGAGTACCCGGATGTCACGCTTTCACATATGTTGGTGGACAATGCTGCCATGCAATTGGTGCGCGCACCAAAACAATTTGACGTCATGCTCACGGGCAACATTTTTGGTGACATTTTATCCGATGAAGCAGCGATGCTCACAGGTTCGATTGGCATGTTGCCATCGGCTTCATTAGATGAGAACAATAAAGGCTTATATGAACCTAGCCACGGTTCTGCACCCGATATTGCCGGTCAAAATAAAGCCAACCCATTGGCGACCATTATGTCCGTCAGCATGATGTTTAAATACACCTTTGCCCGCCCTGACATCGCTCAAGAGATCGATGACGCCATCGAGCGCGTGTTGGCAAAAGGCATTCGCACCGGTGACATTGCTCAAAAAGATAGCATCATCGTGGGTTGTAAAGAGATGGGTGATGCAGTGATCGCAGAGCTCAACGCATAAGAATTAGGGAAAGGATACACAATGAAAAAAGTAGGTTTAGTTGGCTGGCGTGGCATGGTGGGCTCTGTGCTCATGGAAAGAATGGTGGAAGAAGGCGATTTTCAACACATTCACGCCACATTTTTCTCCACCTCTAACGCAGGCGGCAATGCACCTGTGATGGGCGGTGCGCAAGAAAGTGCGTTAGGCGATGCCTATGACATCGATGCATTGATGGCGCAAGAGATCATCGTCAGCTGCCAAGGTGGCGATTACACCAAAGATGTTTATCCAAAATTGCAAACCGCTGGTTGGCAAGGTTATTGGGTGGATGCCGCCTCAACCCTTCGCATGGATAATGACAGCATCATCGTGCTTGATCCCATCAATCGCGAGAGCATTGATCAAGGGCTCAACAAGGGCATCAAAACATTTGTGGGCGGCAACTGTACCGTCAGCTTAATGTTGATGGCGCTTGGCGGCTTATTTAAAGAAGATTTGGTGGAATGGACAACCTCCATGACCTATCAATCGGCTTCAGGTGCAGGTGCGCAAAACATGCGTGAACTTTTGCAACAAATGCACTTTATTGGCCAAGAGATGGCAAGCGACATCATCTCCCCTGCCAAAGCGATTTTAGAGATTGACCGCCGCGTGTCTGATCTTTTAAAAGCGGATCACTTCCCGAAAGATAATTTTACTGTGCCATTAGCCGGCAACTTAATCCCATGGATTGACAGCGAATTGTCCGATGGACAAAGCCGCGAAGAGTGGAAAGGCATGGTGGAAACCAATAAAATCCTCAACACTCAAAGCCCGCTTGCCGTCGATGGCATTTGCGTGCGCGTCGGCGCGATGCGTTGCCATTCACAAGCATTGACCTTGAAGCTTAAAAAAGACATTCCGTTGTCTGAGATTGAGAGCATCATCACATCCTCAAATGATTGGGTGCGCGTGATTCCAAATCACCGTGACGTCACCATGCGTGAATTAACGCCGGCTGCGGTTTCTGGCACGCTCGAAGTACCCGTTGGCCGCTTACGAAAAATGAAGATGGGCAATGAGTATTTATCTGCCTTTACCGTGGGCGATCAATTACTTTGGGGCGCCGCTGAACCTGTGCGCAGAATGTTGATGATTTTAGTGAACTGATCACACATCCCCATACAATGAATAATAAAAAGGACTGCAAGCAGTCCTTTTTTAATCATCATAGTTCGATATTATTGCTAATATCTAGGGAATTTAGTCGCGCAGCTCTTTAGGCAATGGAAACACGATGGTTTCCGGATTCTCATCAATGCTGTGCTCAAGGGTTGCCCCTGCCTTTTCAAGCAGTTCAATCACTTCTTGAACGAGCACTTCCGGTGCAGATGCCCCTGCGGTGACGCCAATATTATCATGATCTTTTAAGACTGCAAGATCTATATCTTCTGCCCGATCAATTAAATATGCCATCGCACCCTGCTTTTCTGCCAATTCACGCAAGCGATTGGAGTTTGAGCTATTTTTAGAGCCCACCACAAAAATCAATGAGCATTGCTTAGAAAGCTCACGCACGGCATCTTGACGATTTTGCGTGGCATAACAGATGTCATCTTTCTTTGGCGCAGCAATTACAGGAAAACGCGCGCGTAAACGGTCAATGATCTCTTTTGTATCATCAATCGATAATGTGGTTTGCGTCACATAGCTGACATTGTCAGGATTGTTCACCACAAGATTGTCAGCATCTTTCACATCTTCCACAAGGTAGATTTCACCGCCATGTGCCGCATCAAACTGCCCCATGGTACCTTCCACTTCAGGATGCCCTGCATGGCCAATTAAGATGGTATCACGCGCATTTTTTGCATCTCGGCTCACTTCCATGTGCACTTTTGTCACCAATGGACACGTGGCATCAAAAACTTTTAAGCCGCGACGATCTGCTTCCATCTGCACCGCTTTAGCAACGCCATGAGCGGAGAAAATCACAATCGCATCATCCGGCACTTCATCAAGCTCTTGCACAAAGACCGCACCACGATCACGCAAACCATCCACCACAAATTTATTGTGCACCACTTCATGACGCACATAAATCGGTGCACCAAACTGTTCTAATGCTTTTTCAACGATGCCGATGGCTCGGTCAACGCCAGCACAAAAACCGCGTGGGTTGGCCAAATAAATTTTCTTACTCATTGCGTGAATCATCTCGTTCAATAAAAGAGGACAAAATGACTAACCCTGCACCCACAGAGACGCAGATGTCAGCCACATTGAAAATGGGAAAGTAATAGCTGCCAAATTGCACACTGATGAAATCAATCACAAAACCATGCCAAATGCGGTCAATCACATTGCCGATCGCGCCTGCCATGATCAAAGCAAAGCCATAAGGCAAAATGCGCTCATGGGCTTTGCGTCGAATGATCAGCACAGAAAGGACAATCGCCGCAATGATGGCAATGGCAATGAAAAACCAACGCTGCCAACCGGAGTGATCGGACAAAAAGCTAAAGGCTGCGCCATAGTTATACGCTAAGCGCCACTCTAGAAAATCTGGAATCACAGTGATCACAGAATTGTTCAATGCAGCGGTTGCCCAAAGCTTTGTGAGTTGATCCACCACAATGCCAATGATCGCAAGCACAAAGAAGATCATGACCTTCTTTGTGGGCAAAGATGACTTAGGCATATTTGCGATTCTCACCTTCTTCAGTTAAGTTCGTAATGCAGCGGTCACACAAGTCAGGATGATCTGCATGCGTGCCCACATCTTCACGATAATGCCAGCAGCGAACACATTTTTTGTAATGGTTCACAGAGATTTCGATGGCAAATTGCTCATCTTCTAATGTCAAGACAGGCAACTCTTCTGTATTGTCAGACAATGGTTTCACATTTGCATATGACGTCAATAATACAAAGCGCAATTCATCTTCTAACTGCATCAATTGATTGTACATATGCTCTGTACAGTAGATGGTGACATTTGATTGCAATGAAGAGCCGATTTCACCATTTGCACGGTGTTTTTCGATCTCTTTAGAGACTTCAGAGCGCACATTGAGCAACATGTCCCAGAAGGCACGATCAAATTTCGCATCATTTAATGGCACTAAATCTTTATAGAATTCAGCTAAGAAGATGGATTCTTCGCGGCTGTCATCTTTTTGACGCATGTTTTGCCAAATCTCTTCAGCGGTGAAGGATAAAATTGGCGCCATCCAGCGAACCAATGCTTCTAACACATGATGCAAGGCTGTTTGACATGAGCGACGCGCTTTAGAGTCTTTTGCACAAGTGTACTGACGATCTTTGATGATGTCTAAGTAGAAGCTGCCTAAATCGATGGAGCAGAAGCTTTGTAATTTTTGATACACATTATGGAATGCAAATTCCACATAATGCTCACCAATTTCAGTTTGTAATTGATGCGCACGATCAATCACCCAGCGATCTAATGGCAATAATTCATCCATTGGCACAGCATCTTTGGCATAATCAAATTCGCCTGTGTTCGCCAATAAGAAGCGCACGGTATTACGAATGCGGCGGTATGTTTCTGAAGTGCGTTTTAGAATCTCATCAGAGACGGGGATTTCACCACGGTAATCTGTCGAAGACACCCAAAGACGCAAGACATCTGCCCCCATTTTGTCCATCACATCTTGTGGCTCAACGCCATTGCCTAAAGATTTAGACATCTTACGGCCTTGTGCATCCACAGTGAAACCGTGTGTGAGCAACTGTTTGTAAGGCGCAATGCCATCCATCGCCACAGAGGTACAAATCGATGAGTTGAACCAACCACGATGCTGATCGGAACCTTCTAAATAAAGATCGGCAGGATAAGACAATTCAGGACGTTGACGAAGCACCGTATAATGCGTTGTCCCTGAGTCAAACCACACATCTAAAATGTCTTTGTTTTTCTCATAATTTGCAGCATCTTCTGCATTTAAGAATTCTGTAATGTCGGCTTCAAACCAGCCGGTTAAACCTTTCTCTTCGATTTTTGCGGCCACTTGTTCCATCAACTCGCCCGTTTGTGGATGCAATTCGCCGGTTTCTTTATGTAAGAACAAAGGAATCGGTACGCCCCAATAACGCTGACGAGAGATACACCAATCACCACGGCCTTCGATCATGCCGTATAAACGTGCTTGACCCCAGCTTGGCGTGAATTTCACTTTGTCGATCTCAGTTAAGATCTCTTGACGCAACGCTTTTTTATCCATACTGATGAACCATTGCGCCGTGGCACGGTAAATGGTTGGCGTTTTATGGCGCCAGCAATGTGGATAGCTGTGTTCGATTTTCGTGGCAAACACTAAATTGTTATGACTGCGCAATGTATCTAATACATTGTCCGTCACATTCATGATGTTTTGACCCGCAAACAATGGCACATCAGAGGCATAATCACCATTGCCTAAAACATAATTGCCCATTGGTAAATGGTATTGTAGACCCACTTTATAGTCGTCATCACCGTGAGATGGTGCTGTATGAACGCAGCCTGTACCGCCATCTAATGTAACGTGCTCACCCAAAATTACTGGCACTGTTTTCTCATAGAAACAGTGGCTCAATGCTAGGTTTTCAATCACTTGACCTTTAAAGGTGTGAATCACTTCTAATTCAGTTTTCCAGCGTTTGGCTAAACCTTCCACCAATTCTGCGGCCACAATGATGTTTTCACCATTCATGCGCACAAGTGCATAATCGTATTCAGGATGTACGGAAACGGCTTCATTACACGGCAATGTCCATGGCGTGGTTGTCCAGATCACCACAGAGACAGGTTCTGTCACGGTAAAACCAATGGCATCGCTCAATGCTTTAACATCTTGCACCGCAAATTTTACATCAATGCTTGTGGAGACTTTATCGGCATATTCAACTTCTGCTTCTGCTAAAGATGAGCCGCAATCTAAACACCAGTTCACAGGACGAGAACCGCGTTCCATGTGGCCATTTTTATAAATTTCTGCCAACGCACGCACTGTATTTGCTTCGATTTTTTTATCGTACGTTAAATAAGGATGATCAAAATCCCCTAAAATCCCAAAACGTTGGAATTCAGCTTTTTGTAAATCCACTTGTGTGGCAGCATATTCAGCGCATTTTTGACGGAATGCTTCTGCCGTCATGTTTGGCCCAACTTTGCCATATTTACGTTCAACCACCAATTCAATCGGTAAACCATGACAATCCCAACCGGGTACATACGGCGTATCAAAGCCTAATTGACTGTGAGACTTGGTAATAATGTCTTTGAGCGTCTTATTCACAAAGTGGCCTAAATGGAGGGCACCGTTGGCATAGGGAGGACCATCATGCAATACAAACTTTGGCTTGCCTTCAAAGGCTTTGCGTTGTTTGGCATATAAATTAATGGATTCCCAAAACTCAACAAACTTTGGCTCCTTCGTTGGGAGATTTGCGCGCATGTCAAAGTCAGTCGTTGGAAGATTCAACGAATCTTTATACTGGTGATTACCATTGTCTTGAGATTTATTTTTACTCACAGTATGTACCTATTCTGAAAAGTCTTTAAAAAAAGTGGAAGAATTTGTTATATCACGCTCAATTTGCTTTCGCAAATCCTCTAAAGCGTTAAACTTGATTTCATCGCGAATTTTGTTGATGAAGGTAATTTTAAAGTAATCACCATAGAGATTGTCATTGGTATTGTGTAGGTGAACCTCTAAAGAGAGCTTTTTACCATCAATCGTTGGGCGCATCCCCATGTTTGCAGTGCCATAATAGCGCTTGCCAGTGCAGAGATTGTCCGCAATCACATTAAAGACGCCACGCAATGGAAAATGATGCTTTAAATGCACATTAATGGTGGGCATGCCCCATGTGCGGGCAAGTTGATTGCCATACACCACTTTACCGATGAGTGAATAACGGCGGCCTAAAAATTGCTCAGCTGAGGCTAAGTCATTGTTGGCCAAAAACTCACGGATTTTTGTTGACGAGACACGAATGTTGTCTTGTTCAAGGTCTTCAATCGCTCTGAAATGATAATCATCCTTGAGCGCATTGCTTAAAAATTCTATGTCGCCTTGAGCTTTGTGCCCAAAACGAAAATCTTTACCCACAAACAGGGCTTTCATCTCAAGGGTATCGAGCAAAATGTCATTTAAAAAGCTCTCAGCGGTAATCGTCGCCATGCCTTGAGAAAATGGAATGAGAATCACCTCATCCACCAAATCATGAGCTTTGAGATAATCTAATTTATCGCGCAGCGACATCACACGATGAAAAGAACCTTGATTGAAATATTCAGGCGGCAATGGCGTGAATGTCACTAAGGTGCGTTTTAGATTGTGCGCTTTTGCGTGCTCATTGAGTGCGTTGATGATTTTCACATGTCCAATATGAAGACCATCAAAGGAGCCAATGGTGATGGCGCGGCCATCGAATTCATTCGATGCTAAGGAGAGATTTAAATGTGTGAAATACATACTGCCCCAACAATAAAAAGGCCGGATGAACCGGCCTATTCTATCAATTTAACTAATCATTACTCAGCAGCGGGTGCCACTACGCGATCAACGAGCTCAACGTAAGCCATTGGCGCGTTATCACCTGCACGGTTACCACACTTAAGAATTCTTAAGTAACCGCCTGGACGTTGTTGCATACGCGGTGCGATGTCAGTGAACAATTTTGCAACTGCTGCTTCTGAACGCAAACGAGCGAATGCTAAACGACGGTTAGCAACTGTGTCTACTTTTGCTAAAGTGATTAATGGTTCAACCACTGATCTTAATTCTTTAGCTTTTGGTAATGTTGTTTTAATTAATTCATGCTCAATCATAGAAACAGCCATGTTCTTAAACATTGCTTTTCTATGCGCTGATGTGCGACTAAAGGCACGACCTGATTTACGATGACGCATTAGAATAATTCCTTAAAAATTTGTAACTTAATTATGCTGGCGGCTTGCTCACATCTAGGTGTGAAGGTGGCCAATTATCCAATTTAGTTCCTAAAGATAAACCGTGCTGTGCCAATACGTCTTTAATTTCAGTTAAAGATTTCTTACCCAAATTAGGTGTCTTTAAGAGTTCAACTTCAGTCTTCTGGATTAACTCACCAATATAGTACAAGCTTTCCGCTTTCAAACAGTTTGCTGAACGAACAGTCAACTCAAGATCGTCTACAGAACGCAATAAAATCGGATCGATCTCACATACTGGCTCTTCTTTCTCTTCAACAACATCTGGTTTAGATTTTAAATCTACGAATACAGCCAATTGCTCATGCAAGATTGTTGCAGCGGCGCGAATGGCTTTCTCTGGATCTAAACTGCCGTTAGTTTCAAGATTAATAATTAATCGATCTAAGTTAGTTCTTTGTTCAACACGTGCTGTGTCTACTTTATAGCTTACAGTTCTCACTGGGCTAAAAGAAGCATCGATCTTGAAGTTACCAATTTTCTGTGTCGCTTCAGAAGCAGATTCACGAGCAGCAACAGGTTGATAACCACGACCATTTTCAACTTTCAAGCGAAGTTTTAAAGAGCCTTGAGCAGTCAAATTAGCGATCACATAGTCAGGATTAAAAATCTCAACGTTGTGTGGTAACACTAAATCACCTGCAGTCACAGGACCCTCGCCAGATTTCTCTAGCGTCAAATACGCTTCATCAGCATCGTGAAGGGATAAAGAAATTCCTTTTAGATTCAAAAGAAGATCTATTACGTCTTCATACATTCCAGGTACTGCAGTATATTCTTTCTGAACACCTTCAATTTCACATTCAGTAATCGCTGAACCAGGCATTGAAGATAAAAGAATACGGCGTAAAGCATTACCTAACGTATGGCCAAAGCCACGCTCTAAAGGCTCAAGCGAGACTTCAGAACGTGTAGGACTAATTGTCTTAATATCGACAATCTTTGGCGTTAATAATTCATGTACAGCCATAATAAATATTCACCTAGATATTAACGTTAATCAATAATATTACTTAGAATACAATTCAACTACTAGTGATTCATTAATGTCTGCTGGCAAGTCGCTGCGATCAGGGATACGTTTGTAAGTACCTTCCATTTTTGAAGGTTCTACAGATAACCATTCAACGAAACCGTTGCTTTCTGCTAATTGCATAGCGTACTTAACACGAGTTTGTTGTTTTGCTTTTTCAGAAAGTGTAACAACATCTTCTGCTTTCAATTGGTAAGAAGGAATGTTTACAGATTTACCATTCACTAATACCGCTCTGTGTGACACCAATTGTCTAGCTTCTGCGCGAGTTACAGCAAAACCCATACGATAAACAACGTTGTCTAAACGACATTCTAAGATTTGCAACAAGTTTTCACCTGTTGAACCCTTACGACGTGCTGCTTCTGCGTAGTAAGATCTAAATTGCTTTTCTAATACACCATAGATGCGGCGTAATTTTTGCTTTTCACGTAACTGCGTACCATAAACTGATAACTTCTTAGGACGTGCACCGTGTTGACCAGGTGCTTTGTCATGAAGCTTAGTTTTAGATTCAAAAGGACGAGCAGGTGATTTTAAGAAAAGGTCAGTACCTTCTCTTCTTTCTAATTTACATTTTGGACCAATATAACGTGCCATTTAAATACTCCAATTATACTCTACGTTTCTTAGGTGGACGACAACCATTGTGTGGGATTGGCGTAACGTCAACGATAGATGTGATTTTGTATCCTAAAGCATTTAACGCACGAACCGCAGATTCGCGACCTGGGCCTGGACCATTAACTTCAACGTCTAGATTTTTTAAACCATACTCTTTAGCAGTTGTACCTGCTCTTTCAGCAGCGATCTGTGCCGCGAAAGGTGTAGATTTTCTAGAACCACGGAAACCGGAACCACCAGAAGTTGCCCAAGATAACGCGTTACCTTGACGATCTGTAATAGTTACGATTGTATTATTGAACGATGCATGTATGTGTGCGACACCGTCTACAACAGTTCTTCTAACACGCTTGCGTGCTTTTACTGAAGGTTTTGCCATCACTAATTCCTATAAATTTATTTCTTAACTAAACGTCTTGGACCTTTACGAGTGCGTGCATTCGTTTTGGTACGTTGTCCGCGCACAGGTAAACCACGACGATGTCTGATACCACGGTAACAACCAAGATCCATTAGTCTCTTAATACTCATTGACACTTCACGACGAAGGTCACCCTCTACTACGAATTGCGCAACTTGCGCACGTAGTGCTTCAACTTGATCTTCAGTCAAATCGCTGACTTTAGTAGTTGGATCAACTTGTGCATTTTGACAAATTGCTTTTGCGCGCGTGGCACCGATGCCATAAATGGACTGCAAAGCAATAATAACATGTTTTTTGAGCGGTAAGTTTACACCTGCTATACGTGCCATATGTTATGAAACTCCGAAAATTTTTGTTTTATGACCAAGGGGTGGAATTCTATACTGTTTTCCAGAATTCCACAAATTTAATTATCCTTGACGTTGCTTATGACGTCCATCTTCACAGATAACTCTAATAACACCATGGCGTTTAATGATTTTGCATTTTCTGCAAATTTTTTTAACTGATGCTCTAACTTTCATAAAAACTCCTAATCGAGAATATTTTAGATTGATGGCGGCTTGCCATTTAAAGCAGAACTAATGTTGGCCTTTTTCATCACAGATGAATATTGTTGAGACACCAACTGAGCTTGAACTTGAGCAATTAAGTCCATGACAACTACAACCGCAATCAGAATAGAAGTACCACCGAAATAGCTTGGGAAGTTAAAAATAGCGCCGAGCATTTCTGGTAATAAACAGATTGCTGTGATGTAGAGCGCGCCCCAAAGTGTGATTCGTGTGAGTACTTTATCAAAAAATTGAGAAGTTTGAATTCCTGGACGAATCCCTGGAATAAAACCACCCGAACGCTTTAAGTTTTCTGCTGTTTCTTTTGAATTGAACTGAATCGCAGTGTAGAAGAAACAGAAGAAGATGATTAAAGCTGCAAATAAAATCATATAAGCTGGTTGACCAGGTGTGAAATATTTAACACCGTAGTTGCCAATTTTTTGGAAAAATTGACTTGCTAAATAACCGAACTTAGCAAAACCAGACACAGGACCTTCAGCAACACTCACTTCAATTTTTGCTAACGCTGCTGAAATTGTATAAACGAACGATAAGAATGCCGATCCGAAAATTGCTGGAATCACACCCGCCATGTTTAACTTCAATGGGAGATGTGTCGTTTGCCCACCAATTGACATTTGGCGTCCTTGTTGTTTTCTTGCATAGTTGATCGTAATACGACGCTGACCACGCTCAATAAACACAACAAGTAATACTATCGCCATAACAAACAAAATGACAAATACAACTTTTAAATAAGCCAATGCGCCACCTTCAGTACGTGCTGTGTCAAACAAAGCACTCACACCTGTTGGTAAGCCCATCAAAATGCTTGCAAAAATAATCATGGAGATACCGTTGCCGATTCCCCTTTCAGAAATTTGCTCACCGAGCCACATTAAAAAGATTGTACCTGTAATCCAAGTGATCACAGCTAATAAAACGAAATTAAGCGCTGGTATGACAACGATGCTCGAGTTAAACCCGAGTGATCCATTGACAATACCAAACGCATACGCTGTACCTTGTGCAGCAGCAAAAACAATAGTGAGATAACGCGTATACTGCGTTATCTTACGACGTCCCGCTTGACCTTCTTTTTTGATTTGTTCAAGTGGTGGGTATACCACAGTCAGCATCTGAATAACAATAGATGCTGTAATATATGGCATAACCCCTAGCATAAAAATCGACATCCTTTCAAATGCGCCACCTGAAAACAGGTTCATCATCGCACTTAAACCTTGGCCTTCACCTGGTTGTGTCATTTGATCCATTAATAATGGAACGTTAATACCGGGCACGGTGATATGAACACCAAGGCGGTACACAACCAAGGCTAATATCAAGAATATAAAACGTGATTTTAATTCCGATAAATTGCCAAATTGAGGAAGCTGATTATTTTTCATACTATTTCTTTATTCGTTGATTGTTCCACCTGCTGCCAAGATTGCTTCCTTAGCACCCTTTGTAACAGCTAAACCATTAATGGTCACTGCACGATCAATTGTACCTGAAAGAATAATTTTAGCTCTTTCAAATTTACCTGCAATTACATTAGATGATTTTAATGCGATCAAATCAATTTCATTACCTTGTACTTTAGCTAAAGCTGACAAAGGTACTTCTGTTGTTACTAAAGAAAGTTGAGAAACGAAGCCTACTTTTGGTAAACGACGTTGTAAAGGCATCTGACCGCCTTCGAAACCTACTTTATGGAAACCACCAGAACGTGAATGCTGACCTTTATGACCGCGACCTGCTGTTTTACCTAAGCCAGAACCAATACCACGTCCAAGACGTTTCTTAGGTTTACGGCTACCTTCTGCACTTGTTAAAGAGTTTAAACGCATACTTTCACCTATTTCTCAGAAACTTTTAATAAATAGGATACTTTATTAATCATGCCTCTGTTCTCTGGAGTATCTTTAACTTCCACAGTATGGCTGATTCTTCTTAATCCTAAACCACGAACACAATCTTTATGAGATTGTAAACGACCATTGGTACTTTTGATCAAAGTAACAGTAATTGTACTCATGCATTACTCCTTGATGTCTTCAACTGAAAGACCACGCTTAGCAGCGATTTCTTCAGGTGATTTCATAGAGCATAACCCTTCTACTGTTGCGCGAACAACGTTGATAGGATTACGTGAATTTTGACATTTTGCTAACACATCTGTCACGCCAGCAACTTCAAACACAGCACGCATTGCGCCACCAGCGATGATACCAGTACCTTCAGAAGCTGGTTGCATGTAAACACGCGCAGCACCATGAACACCAGTTACTGGATATTGCAATGTACCATTTGTTAAAGCAACTTCTCTAATGTTTTTACGAGCTTGCTCAACAGATTTTTGGATTGCCAAAGGAACTTCTTTAGCTTTACCGTAACCAAAACCTACGCGACCGTTACCGTCACCCACTACTGTCAAAGCAGCAAATGCGAATTGACGACCACCTTTAACTGTTTTAGAAACACGGTTTACTGCAACAAGCTTCTCTTGAAAAGCATCTGCTTGTGCTGCAACGTTTGTATTTTCTTTCTTTGCCATATCAAATTCCCTTAGAATTGTAAGCCAGCTTCGCGAGCTGAATCTGCCAATGCTTTAATACGTCCATGGAACTGGAAGCCAGCACGATCGAAAGCAACTTCAGTGATGTTTGCTTTTAATGCGCGCTCTGCAACAACTTTACCCACTACTTTAGCTGCGTCTACGTTGCCACCATTTTTGATTTGTGCACGTACTTCTGCATCTAATGTAGATGCTGCTGCTAAGATCGTTTTGCCACATGGAGAAATCACTTGTGCATAGATATGGCGAGGCGTTCTATAAATAGTTAAACGTGTCGCACCAATTTCTCTGATTTTTGCTCTAGCTTTACGACTACGGCGTAATCTAGCTTCTTTTTTTACGTTCATATTCACCTACTTCTTCTTAACTTCTTTCAATGAAACAACTTCGTCCGCATAACGAACACCTTTACCTTTATATGGTTCTGGTGGTCTGTAAGCACGTACTTTTGCTGCAACTTCACCCACTGCTTGTTTATCAACACCACGGATGATGATTTCAGTTTGTGAAGGTGTTTCACAAGTTACGCCAGCAGGCATTTGATGAACCACTGGGTGTGAAAAACCTAATGAAAGATTTAAAGCAGAACCTTGCGCTTGCGCACGGTAACCAACGCCCACTAAAAGTAATTTCTTTTCGAAACCAGCAGAAACACCGATAATCATATTGTTTACCAATGAACGCATGGTACCTGCTAAAGCATAGTTACCTTTTGTTTGCGCTAAATCAGGAACGATTACTAAATTGCCATCTTCCTGTTTAATACCAACTGCAGAATGCAATTGTAATTCGCTAGAGCCTTTAGCCCCTTTAACTTTTACCAAGTTACCTGCGATTGAAACTTCAACACCAGCAGGAATTGGAATGATTTTCTTTGCAATACGAGACATTACTAACTCCTTACGCTACGAAACAAATTACTTCACCACCTAAGGACAACGCTTTTGCTTTACGATCTGTCATCAAACCTTTAGAGGTTGAAACGATCGCAATACCTAAGCCGCCTAATACTGATGGCAATTCATCTTTACTTCTGTAGATACGGAGGCTTGGACGGCTAACGCGCTCAAGTGTCTCGATTACAGGTTGACCTTGATAGTATTTCAAAGTAATTTCTAATGTTTTTTTAACGCCTTCAGCAGTTACGTTAAAACCAGAAATATAACCTTCGTTCTTTAAAACTTCTGCAATTGCTTCTTTCTTAGTAGAAGAAGGCATTGCCACTGTTTCTTTGTGTGCAGCTTGTGCGTTACGAATTCTCGTTAACATATCTGCAATCGGATCATGCATACTCATGAATTATCTCCTCAATTACCAACTTGCTTTACGTAAGCCTGGGATATCACCACGCATAGTGATTTCGCGTAATTTATTGCGACCCAAACCAAACTTGCTGTAAACACCGTGTGGACGACCAGTGATCGAGCAACGAGCATGTTTACGAGATGCTGAGGAATCACGAGGCATTTTTTGTAAAGCTACCACTGCTGCTTGTTTTTCTTCAAACGTTGCAGTTTCACTTTTAATAATATCTTTTAAGCTGATGCGCTTAGCGTGTAATCTTTCAACCAATTTTGCTCTTTTAAGCTCACGGTTGATCATTGATTTTTTTGCCATAATATTACCTATTAATTACGGAATGGGAAACCGAATGCAGCGATAAGTGCTTTCGCTTCTGCGTCAGTTTTTGCAGTTGTCGTAAAGTTAATGTCCATACCACGTAAAGCATCAACTTTTTCATAATCAATTTCAGGGAAAATGATTTGTTCTTTGATACCAAAGCTGTAGTTACCACGACCGTCGAAAGAACGACCATTGATACCGCGGAAGTCACGTACACGAGGTAAAGAGATGTTGATCAAACGATCTAAAAACTCATACATGTGCGCACGACGTAAAGTCACTTTACAACCTACAGGCCAACCATCACGGATTTTAAAACCAGCGATTGATTTTTTAGATAAAGTTACGATTGGTTTTTGACCAGCGATCGCAGCCATATCTGCCACTGCAGAATCCATTACTTTTTTATCAGCAACAGCTTCACCAACACCCATATTCAAGGTAATTTTAGTGATTTTTGGAACTTCCATTGGATTTTTATATCCAAATTGTTCCATTAATTTTGGAACTACTACTTCGTTGTAGTACTGATTTAATCTTGTCATAAAATTAATCCCAGCCAAACGGATATATCTCAGGAATGCATCCTATTCAGCAATTGTTAAAACAAACACTCTCATAGACATACATCTATGAGAGTAGAGCGCATTACAATAACAGAAAAATCAATTATTAGCCAATTTTTTTGTTAGTTGATTTGAAAAATCTTTCTCTTGTGAAAGTATTTTTACCGTTCGCATCTTTAGTGGCAGTCACTTCGATACGGATACGATCACCTTTCTGAGTTTCAGGATTAAGGATCATCACGTTAGAAATATGAAGCATTGCTTCTTGTTCTACACGACCACCCTCAATACCGCGTTGTGGGTTTGGCTTAACATGTTTGATTTTCTTGTTAACGCCAGCCACTAACACTCTTGAGCCGTCTTTCGCAATCGCTAAAATGTGACCAGTTTTACCTTTGTCACGGCCAGCGATTACAACAACTTCATCACCTTTACGTAATTTATTCATGCTATACCACCTTAAATTACTTCTGGAGCTAAAGAAATGATCTTCATGAAACGATCACCACGGAGCTCACGAGTTACTGGTCCGAAAATACGTGTGCCGATTGGTTCGAACTTAGAGTTCAACAATACAGCTGCGTTAGTGTCGAACTTGATCAAAGAACCGTCATCACGACGAACGCCTTTACGTGTTCTAACAACTAATGCGTTGTAGATTTCACCTTTTTTCGCACGACCACGTGGAATAGCATCTTTTACAGATACTTTAATGATGTCACCAACACCAGCATAACGACGATGAGAACCGCCCAATACTTTGATACACATCAAGCGCTTTGCACCTGAGTTATCGGCAACTTCAAGCATAGATTGAGTTTGAATCATTTCACTAACCTCTTGCTTCTTCGATCACTTTAACCAATTCCCAAGATTTTAACTTAGACATTGGACGTGATTGTTTAATTTCAACAACGTCGCCCACTTTACAGATGTTATTTTCATCATGTGCGTGGAACTTCGTAGAACGCTTAATGTATTTACCATAGATTGGGTGTTTTACTAAACGTTCAACCAATACTGTAATTGTTTTATCCATTTTATCAGAGGATACTGTACCAACTACTGTACGCTCAACTTTTTGTTTAACTTCAGACATTATTCACCTGCCTTTTGTGCTAAAACAGTGTTAATTTGAGCGATTTGCTTACGAACAGCCTTGAATAAATGCGGCTTTTCTAATTGACCAGTTGCTTTTTGCATACGCAAATTGAACTGAGCCTTACGCAATTCAAGACGCTCTTTTTTGAGCTCATCAACACTCTTAGCAGATAATTCTTCCATAAATTTCTTTTGCTGACTCATAATCATCACCTTATAGTACTGTTCTAGCAACAAATGTTGTTTGAACAGCTAACTTAGCAGATGCTAAGCGAAACGCTTCACGTGCAACTTCTTCAGATACACCTTCGATTTCGTATAACACTCTACCTGGTTGAACTTTAGCTACCCAATATTCAACGTTACCTTTACCACTACCCATACGAACTTCTAATGGTTTTTCAGTGATTGGCACATCTGGGAAAATACGAATATAAACTTTACCACCACGACGAACGTAACGGTTGATCGCACGACGTGCAGATTCGATCTGACGCGCTGTGATACGACCACGTGTTGTAGCTTTCAAGCCAAATTCACCAAAGCTGACTTTATTACCAGCAAGCGCATTACCGCGGTTGCGGCCTTTACGCATTTTTCTAAATTTTGTACGCTTAGGCTGTAACATAATTATTCACCTTTCCTTTTAGCACGACGACCTTTATCTGCTGGTTGCTCATCTGCTTTCTGATAGTCGAATACTTCACCTTTGTAGATCCAAACTTTGATACCAAGGATCCCGTAAGTTGTTAAAGCTTCAGCAGTACCATAATCGATGTTTGCACGCAATGTATGTAATGGCACACGACCTTCACGATACCATTCCATACGAGCAATTTCAGCACCATTTAAACGACCAGAAACGTTGATACGGATACCTTCCGCACCTAATTTCATAGTGTTAGATACAGCACGTTTCATCGCACGACGGAACATTACACGACGTTCTAATTGCTGAGCAATGCCTTCAGCAACTAAATATGCATCTAATTCAGGTTTTTTGATCTCTTCGATCGCTACGTGCACAGGGCAACCCATAATTTTGGTTAATTTTGCACGTAATTTCTCGATATCTTCACCCTTTTTACCAATCACAACACCAGGACGAGCAGTAAAGATCGTAACTTGTGCTGATTTGCTTGGACGAGTGATTTGAATTTTAGAAACTGCAGCTGCTGCTAATTCCTTACGAAGGAACTCACGAGCTCTGAAGTCAGCTTCGATAAACTCAGGAAATTCCTTGCTACTTGCATACCAACGTGAATTCCAATCCTTAGAGATACCTAAACGAATTCCGGTTGGATTAACTTTTTGACCCATTATAGTCTCCCTTATTCCGCTACTGTGATCGCAACATGGCTTGTGCGCTTAAGGATGCGGCTACCGCGACCTTTTGCACGCGCTCTCATGCGCTTAAGAACAGGACCAGCATCAACCATAACAGCTTGTACTTTCAAGCCGTCGATATCTAATGCAGCATTGTTTTCTGCGTTAGCGATCGCTGAGTTCAAAACTTTTTTCATAATGTCAGCTGCTTTCTTATCGCTGAATTCCAAAAGCGCTAAAGCACGCTCAACTGGTAAACCGCGAATTTGATCAGCAACTAAGCGCGCTTTCTGAGGAGAGATACGCGCAAATTTCATTGTAGCTGTTTGCATAATAAACTCCTATCGCGCTTTTTTATCTGCAACATGACCACGGTATGTACGAGTTAAAGCAAACTCGCCCAATTTGTGACCAATCATGTTTTCAGTGATTAAAATTGGAACGTGCACCTTACCATTGTGCACAGCAATTGTTAGCCCAATCATTTCTGGAAGAATCATTGAGCGGCGCGACCAAGTTTTAATTGGCTTACGGCTGTTAGAAGCGATTGCTTCTTCAACTTTCTTCATTAAGTGATGATCGATAAATGGGCCTTTCTTAATAGAACGTGGCATAAATTATCCTTTATCTTACTTATTACGATGACGAACAATAAACTTCTCAGTGCGTTTATTAGTTCTCGTTTTGTAACCTTTTGTAGGTACGCCCCATGGAGTCACAGGATGACGACCACCTTTACTACGGCCTTCACCACCACCGTGAGGGTGATCTACCGGGTTCATTGCTGCACCGCGAACTGTAGGACGAACGCCTAACCAACGTTTTGCACCTGCTTTACCCAATACGCGTAAGCTGTGCTCGCCGTTAGAAACTTCACCTAAAGTTGCTTTACAATCAACATGAACGCGACGCATTTCACCAGAACGTAAACGTAAAGTTACAAATTGGCCTTCACGAGCAACTAACTGAACGCTAGCACCTGCTGAACGAGCCATTTGAGCGCCTTTACCTTCTTTCAACTCGATGCAGTGAATGGTAGAACCCACTGGGATATTGCGAAGCGGTAAAGCGTTACCTGGTTTAATTGGAGCACCTGGGCCAGATAATAATACTGTGCCTTCAGATACACCTTTTGGTGCGATGATATAACGACGTTCACCATCTGCATAACATACTAAAGCGATGTGTGCAGTACGGTTTGGATCGTATTCAATGCGCTCAACGCGTGCAGGGATATTGTCCTTATCACGTTTGAAGTCAACGATACGGTAATGTTGCTTATGACCACCACCAATGTGACGTGTAGTGATACGACCGTTGTTATTACGACCACCAGTTCTTGATTTGCTGTCTAATAAAGGCGCATAAGGAGCCCCTTTATGTAAACCTGGCGTCACGATTTTAATCATATTGCGACGACCAGCTGACGTTGGCTTAGTCTTTACAATTGCCATTATGCACCACCTACGAAGTCAATAGTTTGTCCATCAGCTAAAGTTACATACGCTTTTTTCCAATCTTGTCTTTGACCAACGAAGCGACCTAAACGTTTTTGTTTACCGTTTTGAACCACTACCGTTACAGCGCTAACTTTAACGTTGAAATTTAATTCTACTGCTTGTTTGATTTCAAGCTTAGTAGCATCTTTTAATACTTTAAAGCAAATTTGACCCGCTTTTTCTTCTAAACGAGCTGTTTTTTCTGACGCGTGAGGCGCAAGAATAATTTGCATCAAACGTTCTTCTTTCATACTCATGCTAACCACTCCGCTACAGATGTTAATGCTTCTTGAGTCATAACAACTTTTTCAAATTGGATTAGGCTTACTGGATCAATACCTGCAGCATCGATCACTTGCACGTATGGCAAGTTGCGAGTTGCTAAGTATAAAGGTAAGTCGATCGCTTGAGTTACTAACAATACGTCTTGACCTACGTTCAAATCCGCAAGCATTTTTAAAGCTGCTTTAGTTTTTGACTCTGCCAATTCAATTTTTTCAACAACAACTAAACGATCTTGACGGATCAATTCAGATAAGATTGAAGAAATTGCTGCACGGTACATTTTTTTGTTAACTTTTTGTTCCCAGTTTTGTGGTTTAGCAGCGAATGTTACGCCACCAGCACGCCAAATAGGGCTACGAGAAGAACCAGCACGCGCACGGCCTGTACCTTTTTGTCTCCAAGGTTTGATACCGCCACCACGAACTTCAGCACGTGTTTTTTGAGCACGAGTACCAGAACGGCCAGCTGCTTGATAAGCAACAACCACTTGGTGAACAAGCGTTTCGTTGAATTCACGAGCAAAGATCGCGTCTGCTAATGAAATCGTTGAACCATTTTTAATATTTAATTCCATTGATTACCCCTTTGCCTTAACTGAAGGTTTGATAATCACGTTACCGCCTTTAGCTCCAGGTACTGCACCTTTAACTAAAACGATATTTCTATCAGCATCGATACGAACGATTTCTAAGTTCAATGCTGTACGCTTAACGGCACCCATGTGACCTGTCATTTTCTTACCTTTGAAAACACGACCAGGATCTTGACATTGCCCGATAGAACCAGGAACACGATGTGATAATGAGTTACCGTGAGAATTTCTTTGACCTGCGAAGTTGTGACGCTTAATTGTACCTGCAAAGCCTTTACCTTGGCTGATACCAGAAACGTCAACTTTTTGACCCGCTTCGAATACTGAAGCTGTGATTTCTTGACCGAGTTCAAATGATGCAATAGCGTCTTCGTTTACACGGAATTCCCACAAGCCACGACCTGCTTCCACTTTTGCTTTAGCAAAGTGACCAGCGGCTGCTTTGTTTACACGGCTTGCTTTTCTTACGCCAGTTGTTACTTGAACTGCAGTATAACCATCTACATCACCGTTTTTAACTTGAGTCACTTTGTTAGGAGTCACTTCAATAACGGTTACAGCGACGGATTCACCACTTTCAGTAAATACGCGAGTCATCCCCGCTTTACGTCCTACTAATCCAATTGCCATTTTATAACCTCAATATAGATAAATAACGAGAGGAAGGTTGGCCACCTTCTTCGCCCCAATAGGCTAAATTAGCCTAATTTGATCTGAACATCAACACCAGCTGCCAAGTCAAGCTTCATTAAAGCATCAACTGTTTTTTCAGTAGGATTGATAATGTCCATTAAACGCTTGTGCGTTCTTAATTCGTACTGATCACGCGCATCTTTGTTAACGTGCGGAGAGATCAATACTGTAAAGCGTTCAGTTTTTACAGGTAAAGGGATTGGACCCTTGATTTGTGCACCTGTACGCTTAGCTGTTTCAACGATTTCTTTAGCGGATTGATCGATTAAACGATGATCAAATGCTTTCAAACGAATACGAATTTTTTGGTTTGTCATTCTCTAAATCTCAAAATGATACGCCCCATGATAGACAGGGCGTATACTAGTTAAATTGATCCAATTACGCGATGATTTTAGCTACAACGCCAGCACCAACAGTACGGCCACCTTCGCGAATTGCGAAACGTAAACCTTCGTCCATTGCGATTGGGTTGATCAATTCAACAACCATCTTGATGTTGTCACCAGGCATAACCATTTCTACGCCTTCTGGTAATTCAACAGCACCAGTTACGTCAGTTGTACGGAAGTAGAACTGTGGACGGTAACCTTTGAAGAATGGAGTATGACGGCCACCTTCATCTTTAGACAATACGTAAACTTCAGCTTCAAATTTAGTATGAGGCTTGATTGAACCTGGTTTTGCTAATACTTGACCACGTTGTACTTCTTCACGTTTTGTACCACGTAAAAGAACACCCACGTTATCACCAGCTTGACCTTGATCCAATAATTTACGGAACATTTCAACACCAGTACAAGTTGTTTTCATTGTTGGTGTAATACCAACGATTTCCAACTCTTCACCCACTTTAACAATACCAGCTTCGATACGGCCAGTTACAACTGTACCGCGACCAGAGATGGAGAATACGTCTTCGATAGGCATGATGAATGGCTTATCGATGTCACGTTGTGGTTCAGGGATATAAGTATCTAAAGCTTCTACTAATTTGATGATTGCAGGTACGCCGATTTCTGATTCGTCGCCTTCTAATGCTTTCAATGCAGAACCAACGATGATTGGAGTATCATCACCTGGGAAATCGTAAGTGCTTAACAAGTCACGAACTTCCATTTCAACCAATTCGATCAACTCAGCATCATCAACCATGTCTGCTTTGTTCAAGAATACAACGATGTATGGAACACCTACTTGACGAGACAATAAGATGTGTTCGCGAGTTTGAGGCATAGGACCATCAGCTGCTGAACATACCAAGATAGCGCCGTCCATTTGAGCAGC
This sequence comes from Wohlfahrtiimonas sp. G9077, assembly GCF_002252155.1. GTDB lineage: Bacteria > Pseudomonadota > Gammaproteobacteria > Cardiobacteriales > Wohlfahrtiimonadaceae > Wohlfahrtiimonas. The sequence continues at coordinate 11,656 of NZ_NEFD01000004.1, read as the reverse complement.
ACCCGTGATCATGTTTTTAACATAGTCCGCATGTCCAGGACAGTCAACGTGAGCGTAGTGACGGCCTTCTGATTCATATTCTACGTGTGATGTAGAGATTGTAATACCACGTGCTCTTTCTTCTGGCGCTTTATCGATTTGATCGTATGCTTGAGAAGCACCACCGAAACGATCTGCACCTACTTTTGTTAAAGCAGCAGTTAAAGTTGTTTTACCATGGTCAACGTGACCGATTGTACCCACGTTTACGTGTGGTTTACTACGACTAAATTTTTCCTTAGACACAATATCACCTCAATTGTTAAAGAATGAATGAAAATAGCGCTATATTATAGCGCTATTTTTTATGTTTGCAAATCTAAAATGAATTTAGATTAGCCTTGATTTTTCTTAATTACTTCATCTGTAATGTGCGAAGGTGCTTCTTGATATTTCGCAAATTCCATAGAGTAAGTCGCACGGCCTTGTGTTGCAGAGCGAAGTGCAGTTGCGTAACCAAACATTTCAGATAATGGAACTTCAGCACGGATCAATTTAGAACCGTATGCATCATCAATACCTTGTAAGTTACCACGACGACGGTTCAAGTCACCCATTACATCACCTAAGTAATCTTCTGGTGTTTCAACTTCAACTTTCATCATTGGTTCTAACAATACAGCGCCTGCTTTACGAGCACCTTCTTTGAAGCCCATAGAACCTGCGATTTTGAACGCCATTTCGTTGGAGTCAACTTCATGGTAAGAACCATCGAACAATGTTACTTTAACGTCAACCACTGGGAATCCTGCAAGAACACCATTTTCCATTTGTTCTTGGATACCTTTATCAACCGCAGGAATGTATTCTTTAGGAACAACACCACCCACGATTTGGTTAACGAATTCGTAACCTTCACCCGCTTCTCTTGGCTCAATACGTAACCATACGTGACCGAACTGACCGCGACCACCAGACTGACGAACGAATTTACCTTCTTGTTCAACAGATTTTCTGATTGTTTCACGGTAAGCAACTTGTGGTGCACCTACGTTACATTCAACCTTGAATTCACGTTTCATACGTTCAACGATAACTTCTAAGTGAAGCTCACCCATACCACCGATGATCGTTTGACCAGATTCGTGGTCAGTAGATACGCGGAATGATGGATCTTCTTGCGCTAAACGAGACAACGCGATACCCATTTTCTCTTGGTCGCCTTTTGTTTTTGGCTCAATGGCAACAGAGATTACTGGCTCAGGGAACTCCATACGCTCTAAAACGATGAGGTTTTGTTGATCACATAAAGTGTCACCAGTTGTTACATCTTTCAAGCCTACGAATGCAACGATGTCACCTGCGCGCGCTTCAGAAATTTCTTCACGGTTGCTTGAGTGCATGCGGTACATACGGCCGATACGTTCACGTTTACCTTTCACAGAGTTGTAAACAGAGTCACCGTTTTTAACAACACCAGAGTAAACACGTACGAATGTTAAGTTACCGTGTGGATCGTTCACGATTTTAAATGCCAAACCTGCAAATGGTTCTTCATCACTTGAGTGACGAACTGCTGGTTCACCATTGTCTAATGCGCCGTTGATCGCTTCGATGTCTGTTGGTGCAGGTAAATAACGAATCACGTTATCTAATACACATTGAACACCTTTGTTTTTGAACGCTGTACCGCACATTGCAGGTACAATTTCAGAGTTCAACGTACGGATACGTAAACCTTTGTAGATTTCTTCGATGGTCAATTCACCTTCTTCAAGGTATTTTTCCATCATTTCTTCTGAACATTCAGCAGCCGCTTCGATCATCGCTGTGCGATATTCTTCAGCTTGTTCTTTTAAATGCTCAGGAATGTCTCTGTATTCAAATTTGAGGCCTTGGCTTGCTTCGTCCCAATAAACTGCTTTATTGATCACTAAGTCAATCACGCCTTCAAAGTTTTCTTCAGCGCCAATTGGAATTTGAACAGGCACAACGTTTGCACGTAAACGCTCTTTCATTTGTTCCATTACGCGGAAGAAGTCAGCGCCTGTACGGTCCATTTTGTTAACGAACGCCATACGTGGCACTTTATATTTGTTTGCTTGACGCCATACAGTTTCTGACTGAGGCTGAACACCACCCACTGAACAGTAAACCATTACCGCGCCATCGAGAACACGCATAGAACGTTCAACTTCGATTGTGAAGTCAACGTGTCCCGGAGTATCGATCAAGTTAATCAAATGTTCTGGGAACTGATTATCCATCCCTTTCCATGAACATGTTGTTGCAGCAGATGCAATGGTAATACCGCGCTCTTGCTCCTGATCCATACCATCCATAGTCGCAGTACCTTCGTGTGTTTCACCGATTTTATGGGTACGACCTGTATAGAATAAAATACGTTCAGAAGTTGTTGTTTTACCAGCATCGATGTGAGCACTAATACCGATATTACGATATCGATTAATTGGCATTGTACGAGCCATATCTTTTCCCTTCTATATTAGACAAATAAATATCTTAAAAATGACGATGCGGCACTACCTTGCTGATAGCACCGCATTACATTCATACTAAATAAATCACGCGACTACCAACGGAAGTGAGCAAACGCTTTGTTTGCTTCTGCCATTCTATGTGTATCTTCACGTTTTTTCACTGCAGCACCACGGCTTTCTGCAGCATCTAATAATTCTGCCGTCATTCTACGTGACATTGATTTTTCCGAACGTTTACGTGCAGCATCAATGATCCAACGCATTGCCAATGTATCGCGACGAACAGCACGAACTTCGATTGGCACTTGATAAGTTGCACCACCTACACGACGAGATTTAACCTCAACCTTCGGACGTACATTCTCTAATGCTTGTTCTAATACAGCCATAGGATCTTCATGACCCTTCTCTTTAATACCATCTAAAGCGCCGTATAAAATACCTTCAGCAACAGCCTTCTTACCAGAAACCATTACCATGTTCATAAATTTCGCCAACGTTTTGCTACCATAAACGGGATCTGGCAAAATATCACGTTTTGGGACTTCTCTTCTTCTTGACATGAGATACTCTCAATAAATACTAAATCCTAACTAAAAAGGCCTTTCATAGAATATCAATTATTCCTTAGGCTTCTTAGCACCATATTTCGAACGTCCTTGACGACGTTTCGCAACACCTTGTGCATCTAATGCACCACGAACTGTGTGGTAGCGAACACCTGGAAGATCCTTAACACGACCACCGCGTACTAATACTACGCTGTGTTCTTGTAAGTTATGACCTTCACCACCGATGTAGCTAGACACTTCAAAACCGTTCGTCAAACGCACACGACAAACTTTACGTAACGCTGAGTTTGGTTTTTTTGGTGTCGCTGTATAAACCCTAGTACATACACCACGGCGCTGAGGACAGCTTTGTAATGCAGGTACGTCAGATTTGTCAGCTTTTACCGAGCGTGGACGACGCACTAACTGATTTACTGTTACCATTAAAATTCAATCCTATGATTATAAAAATTATACATAAGCAAATCTTGGATATAACTATCCAAAGATGGGAAATTTTATAAGACTGTATAGAAAGTGTCAAGTTGCATAATGATTTACGCGCCCCTTTCGTGCAAAGCCCCAAAGGGAAAGGTGATATTTTTTAGCCATCAAGACCGCTTTATCAGTGGGTGCCGACATGGTGATCAACGTTGGCACTCTGGCTGCAATTGTTTTTTGGACAATCTCAAAACTCGCCCTTGAGCTCATTAAGATGATGACATCTTGATGATTTCGCGCCATTTTCATCAATGCGCCAATCAATTTATCTAATGCCACATGGCGCCCGACATCTTCACGCGTCAGTAGAATATTTCCTGCATGATCACACAAAAATGCGGCATGAGATGCGCCCGTCATTTGCCCATAATGTTGGCACGCTTGACTCTCTTTTAAGAGCGTTTGGATCAATGAAAAATGAATCGGTTGCCCTGCTGTTAAAGGCGATAAGGTTTTTTCCACCAAGGATAAATTTTCAACACCACAGACGCCACAACCTGTGCGTGCGCTCATTTGGCGTTTGCTGCCTTCTAAGCGGCTCATTAAAATGGGGTCAATCTCAATGCGTAACTCAATGCCATGCGGCGTATTGACCACATCCACACCCAAAATTTGAGCGACATCTTGAACGATCCCTTCAGTTAAGCTAAATCCATACGCTAAATCTTCAAGATCAATGGGCGTACACATCATCACCATATGAGCGATGCCGTTGTACACAAATTGAATGGGCTCTTCACTGATCAACAGATCCTCTTTTTCAAGGCATTCTGATTCAGTATAGGTCACCATGTTGCACTGTTTAACCGCATCCATGCTGTTTTCCCTTATAAATATTGGTCATTCTATCACTCAACAAAAACATAACGCACCCTCTTTTGTGCACGGCACCCCACTTGCCATTGGCCATCAATAATCCAAGGCATACGTTGCTCACAAGGCTTGATAATCATCGGCGTATGTTCTGACAACTCACGTTCTGTCCGAATCACGCCAATGACATCCTCACCATAAAATGTCTCTCCATCTAAATATACTGCCATCAATGCGCGTTCATGAGATGCACTGAGCGTCAACCAAATCACATCATCGGCCACTTCAATGTGCTGTGGCTGCCAAGTAGGAATGATCAAAGACCAATTTGCCAAATGTTGTTCATTAGGACGATTGATGATCAAGCGCCCTTCCCCAAAATGATTCACACGCCGAATGCTGTCTTGATGCATCTTTCCTAAGGTGACCTGATCAAAAGGCAGCACAAGATGTTCAAGCATCCAATCTTTCTCCATTTGCCACAATAATACAGCTTCATAATGATCATCCATCACGCGAAAACGCTGCCAACGCAAAATATCCGCATCATGCTGTGGCAAAGCGATGCTCGATGTTCGATCATCCATCAAGATCACCAATTGCCAGCCGTCATCTGTCCTCTCAATATCAATGTCATGATCATGCGTTTCGATGCGCTTCTGCCAATGCTCCGCTTTAGGAATCATCACATTCACCTGTAAAGGCAATGGCCAATCGGCTTCTTTGAACCAAAGGTAAGCCGCATCCTGTCCATAACCACATTCATTGGGCAACTGCCATTGACTGATCCATATGCGCTCACTGGCTTGCCAAATCAGCGCATCAGCATTTGGCGATACAATTTCATTGCAATGAGGCCACAATGGCAGCTCATGATCTTCTCTTCCCCAATCCATTTGACTGTTTTGCAATAATTTTTGCCGGCTGAGCATGGCACGCTGCGTCAAATCAACATCATCAATGTATTGACGATGCACAATGAGCACCAAACTGGCCAGCAGATAAAAAGCGGCCGCTAAAATTAAAACAATGACTAAAATGCTGCCTGTTTGCCGTTTCATAAATTCAATAACCGAATGGAAAGATCTTTAGGCTCCGCCGCCAAGTCTCCTTGAATGTACAAGGTCATCTCTAACAACTGCGATGCTTGCAATGCATGCAAAACCAACCCTTCAATGCCATAAAAACGCATGTGATTTGCACCATCTAAAAAATTATGCACCAATTGATATTGCCCATTTTCATAAATCACATAATAAAGATCATGGTTGACTTTGTAATACTGTATGTAGCGCTCAGCATCGAATGTGCGCTGAATCTGATGCATCGTGTCTGGCAAAACGTAAACCGCGCCCTGTCCTTCGCGGCGATAACGCCCTGTGACCACATGACGACAATCGGTGGCCAACAATACGCCTTCTCTTGTGCCACGCAATGTTTGATCATTGATCACAACACCATGCTCGACCATTAATGGCGTCAAATGTGTCAATTCTAAAGCATCAAACCCCGCTAATGACTTGATGTTTGCATCGAGCGGCCAATCACGAAATTGTGTATTCGCTGATACCATCTTTTTTGTCCCAACATCCAACGGCAGCATCGAGCGATGCAATTGAACTTTAGGCGTTGGCAAATCGAGCCATTCAGGATGTGGACATAAAGGATCAAAAATGGCATCGCCCAAATTTTGCCGCAGATAACTTGCCGCTTCCACATAATCTTGTAGGCGCTCATATCGGCGCATCTCTTGATGACTGCTTTGCGACAATACCATCCACACAGAGACAAATCCCACAATTAAAATGAGCCCCATCGACATGCCCACCATCAATTCTGTTAAGGTAAAGCCTTGATCACGCCGCATGATGCTCGCCAAATGCGCGATCAAACGCATTTTCCTCCATCAATAACTGTTCTTCTAAAGTGCTGAGTTCTTGATTACGCACCATCAGCGTCATATGATGACGATATGCGAGCGCGGCAATGGCAATGATGATCACCATCGCCATCAGCACTTCTATCAACAAAAAGCCTTTTGCGGAGTGTCTCATGATGTCAGCCTCCTTAATTAACAGTTCTTAAATTTTATATTCATAGACTTACCATGACAAGAAAAATTCTCCATGTGGATATGGATGCTTTTTTTGCTCAAGTTGAGCAGCGTGATCACCCGCATTATCGTGGGCGACCTTTAGTGGTGGGCAGTCCTGAGCGGCGCGGCGTCATTGCTGCGGCAAGCTATGAAGCACGTCAATTTGGCGTGCATTCTGCAATGCCCTCAAGCATTGCCCAACAAAAGTGTGATCATTTAATCTTTGTATCGCCGCGCTTTGAGGTGTATCGTGAAGTTTCCATGGCCATTCGCGCCATCTTTGCGCGCATCACGCCATTGATTGAACCTCTATCATTAGATGAAGCCTATTTAGATGTGACGCATAATTCAATGCATGAGCCAAGCGCCACGCAATTGGCACAAACAATCCAAACCTTGATTTTAGAAGAGCTCAATTTAACGTGCTCAGTTGGTGTTTCTTATAATAAATTTTTAGCGAAAATGGCATCCGGCATACAAAAGCCCTTTGGCATCACAGTGATCACCCCAAAGCATAGCCAAGCATTTTTAGAGACGCTGCCGATTGCAAAATTTTATGGCGTCGGCGAGCAAACCACCAAAAAGATGCATGCCCTTGGGATTTATAACGGCAAAGATCTCAAAGCCCGCAGCCGCGAAGAGTTAAAGCTCCATTTTGGCAAAGCTGGGGAGACTTATTATCAATGTGTGCGCGGACAAGATGATCGGCCAGTGGAGCCTAATCGCCCCACAAAATCAGTGGGTGCAGAACAAACCTACACAACTGATTTAATTGAGCAGCATGACATTGCAGAGGCGATTGATGAGATCATCCACATTCTATTACCGCGTCTCATGCGCGAGCATTTTCATGGTCAAACACTTGTGCTGAAAGTGCGCTTTGCAGACTTTACAATCATGACGCGCAGCAAAACCTTCTCCACACCCATTCCGCATGATGCTAAGCTGCTCACCGCATATTTTTGGCAACTGTTTGCCCTGCTGCCCAAAGCCCCCATTCGCTTAATGGGCTTAACGTTACAGAGTGAGCAAGAAGGCTTTATGCAGCAATTGTCACTGTTTGATTAAACGCGCAATGCCAACTCAAACCATCGCCAAGTTGCTGTTAAGCGCTTTTGATAACGCTCAATGCCACCGAATAACAGCTCTGTTTGTAACCCATCCACCATCGCCATATAGTTTGCAGTGATTAGCGCTATGCTCACAGATGCATTTGTATGCCACGTTGATGATTCAATCGCCGCATGAATGATCACTTCCAATTCATCCATAAAGCATTGCATGTGCCCAATGACTTCATCACGCAGATGCACAGGCGGCGCATACAGATTACGCAGCCAAAAGCGCACATGATAACTGCTCTCAAAGCGAGTCGAAATGCTCTCTAAATATGCATACAAAGCAGGTTTAATGGCGTCATTTTGCGTCATCACTGTCCGAACATAATCAAGCTCAGATTTAATCAAAATGGGTAATAGACTTAAAAACAATTCATCTTTACTGCTGAAATGAGCATAGATGGAGGATTTTTTAATCCCCACATCTTCAGCCAATTCATTCATGCTGGTGCCCTCAAATCCTTGAGTGGCAAAACGCATCAATGCAACTTCTTGTAATTTCGCGGCGGTCACGCAGTTTTATCCTGACTGGCAAATATAAAAAGGATGCCCATTAAACCACAAATTCCAATTGCGAAGGGCAATACGCTAATGCTTTGTGCAAATAAGCTCACCACATACCCCATCAATGCTGGCAATAAATATTGTAATACACCCATCACAGCAGAGACCGCACCGGCTTGAGGGCCACCATAATGCATGGTCAATGCTGTGACGTTCCCAAGCACAAAGCCTAAGGCGCTGATTGCCCCTGCCAATAATAATGCATAAGGCACAATCGAAAGCGTCATCGATTGCGTCAAAATAAAGAGCAACAATGCAAAGCCTGTGTGCATCGCCATCCCAATCATCAATAAACGACGGGCAGACAATCCCTTCACTAATAAACGATTAGCAACTGCGCCAAAAATCACCAATCCTGCTGAGTTTAATGCAAATAGATAACTAAAGTGCGTAGCGCTCAATGCAAAATGTTCGCGGAAAATAAAGGATGAGCCGCCCACATATAAAAATAGTCCACTCATGGCAAAGCCTGAGGCCATCGCGTAACACATAAATGTACGATTGGTGAATTGTCCGCCATATGTTTTGGCAATCGCTTTTAGATTTAATGGCGTGCGTTTTTCAATGACTAAAGTTTCTGACACTTGTTGCCAAGCCCATAACAGCGTTATGCCGCCAATGATGGCAATGATGTAAAAAATGACGCGCCATTCCCCAAAGCCTAAAACAAAACCACCGAGCATCGGCGCTAAAATTGGGCCCAACATCATGGCATTCATCAACAGTGAAAACACGCGCGCAGAGTCTTTTAAATCACATGTGTCCGACACAATGGCACGCGGCGTCACAAGCCCAGCAGATGCACCAATGGCTTGAATAAAACGAGCAGCTAACATCCATTCCACATTCGGTGCCAATGCACTTAAAACTGAACCGATGATGAAAATCACAATGCCAATCAATAATGGCAAGCGGCGACCATAACGATCCAGAAGCGGACCATACAAGCCTTGCCCAATCGCCAATCCTGCTAAAAAGATGGCGAGGGTTTGTTGCACTTTACCTGAGGAGATTTGAAAATCAGAAGCGATGTCTGGCATCGCGGGGAGGTACATGTCAATCGCCATTGAATCAAGAGCGGTGAGCAGCGCCATCAGCATGATTAAAGATGCTGTAATGATGCGCGTTTGAGTCTGTTGAGTATTCATACAATCCATTTTATGCGTGTGGGCAATGCCCAAAGAAATAAACCTACCGACCGGTAGGTTTGAAAGTTGAGTACTATAGTGGAACGCTGAACATTAAGCAATGTGCTTGACCAAATATTTAGTCGGCCACAGGCTCTAGCGGCGTTGATAATATCAATTGATACAATGCCAAATCCAACCAACGCCCAAATTTAAACCCCACTTGCGGCAAAAGACCCACAGACTGAAATCCCAAAGCTTGATGTAGGCCAATACTTGCGGCATTATCGGCATCAATGCAGCCCATCAATACATGAATTTCTGCCGCTTTTGCCGCTTCAATCAATGCCCGCATCAAACGTTTACTGAGCCCTTGCCCACGGGCACTGTGATGAATATAGATGCTGTGTTCCATCGTATATTGATAAGCAGGATACGCACGAAAATGTCCCCATGTGGCAAAGCCAAGCAATTGCCTAGCCTCATTGACCGCGCCTATGATCGGTGCATTCAGCGCTGATTTTTGCTTAAACCATGTTTGCATGTCTTGCATCGTGCGCGCTTGATACTCATACAAGGCGGTGGAGGTTAAAATGGCTTCGTTAAAAATCTCTAAAATCGCCGCCGAATGTTCGTGCTCTGTGCAATCAATGAGGGAAATGGTCATAATGATTCCTTTATGGGCAAAGGAATATTTGTAACGTTATTTGGCGATCCATTCAATCCTAAACATCAATTGACCACTGAGATGTCCATAGAAAATTTTCAGCAACAAAAAAGCCCTTGCTAAATAAGGGCTTTTCGGTGTTTTTTGGCGGAAGCAGCATCGAACGAATATACGTCCTAAATAATCTAACCACAGCCAATACAATATAGTATTTATGCGGTGTTTGAAAGATACATCATAAAATATTGTCTAGGATTATCCACTAAAATCCATTAGAATCTACAAATAATAAGGGTACGGATAAGGGTACAGAATTTTACAGGATGATAATTTATGGCTAGGACTGTTACACCGCTTACAGTGGCGAAAATCAACAACGCAAAACCTAAAGATAAGCTTTATCGCTTATTTGATGGTAATGGCTTATGCCTAAAAATATTAAGCTCAGGCTCTAAAATTTGGGAGTATCGCTTTAAGAATCCGATCACAGAAAAAGAAGATACATTCATCATAGGCGATTATCCTTTAATCTCATTATCAGAAGCTCGTATCATCCAAACAGAAAAGCGAAGCATGGTAGCCAAAGGTATTGATCCAAAAATCAAAACTAAATCTCAATTATTTAAGGATCTATTCCCTGAATGGTTTAACCTTTGGAGTACAGGCACAAAACACAATATAGCGACTGAATCCGTTATACAGCGTTATATCATGCCTATATTGAAAGATTATGATGTAAGCAAGATTGAACCACCTCAAATCGTTAAGGCGCTCAGAGAGCTAGAAAAAGCGGATAAGCTCGATACATTACTTAAAACTAAATCAGGCTTAAAATTGATGTTTGATTATTTAGTTGCTGAGGGATATATCAAATACAATCCAGTCATTCAGGTAGCAACCTCGATATTCAAAAAGCCAAAAAAATCGCATCATAGAAGATTAGAGAATAATCAGATCTATTTAATTCATGGCTTTTTTAATTATGAGGGCGTTAGCCCTATGATCCGTTTATGTACTCAATTCCTCATGAGAACCGCTTTAAGAGCTAAAGAAGCTTGTACGCTCAAATGGGATTACTATGACGAAGTAAATCAATTAATGATTATCCCTAGTGAGAATATGAAAGTTAAAGATGGTAATGACCATATCATTCCACTATCAAGCCAATTAATTGAGATTTTGCACACGCTCAAAGAGATAACAGGCGATTATGAATATATTTTCATGAATGCTGAATTTACAGATCACATTAATACAGAAGCAACCACCAACGCCATGAAACAGCAAAAAATCCCAACTTCTACACATGGATTTAGATCATTGGCTTCAACAATTATTAATGAGGGATCATTATTCCGCTCAGGGGCGATTGAAGCATGTTTGGCTCACAGAGATAAAGACACAATCCGAGCCATATACAACAAAGCAAAATACTTACAGGAAAGAAGAGAAATTCTTCAATGGTGGTCTGATTTTATTGATCAATGCGACACAGAAGAAAACAACCTTTTAACACTTCAAAAATACGATATTTTAAGCATATAGATTAGGATTATAAATCATGACAATTCTAGATAACATTCAAGATTATTTTACAATTAATGATGCTGTACGGTAATCCTCCCATAAATAACCGAAGTTAAAAGTAGAGGTTAAGCAGCCATTAAAGGTGGTCGTCCTTGATTAGCTTGGTGTGGCCTTTCATGATTATAATGCCAAAGCCATTGAGTTGCATAATCT
>NZ_NEFD01000003.1 GCF_002252155.1 Wohlfahrtiimonas sp. G9077 | reverse complement strand
AGATTATGCAACTCAATGGCTTTGGCATTATAATCATGAAAGGCCACACCAAGCTAATCAAGGACGACCACCTTTAATGGCTGCTTAACCTCTACTTTTAACTTCGGTTATTTATGGGAGGATTACCATCCCTAAAGGCAAGAAGAGCGGAAACACTTACATTTATTCAGTAGAGGAGCTATCCAAAGCACTCAATACCAGCAAAGAATCAATTATTGAAAAAATTCACGCATACAATAATAGTAGAAAATAATAAAAGCCCCAATTCAGGGGCTTAAATTTATTGTTGTACTTGTTTTTTCAACCCAAATTTAAACTTTGATTCAAATTGATCATAAGAAAAACACCTCATAAATTTTATTGAACTTTATATTTTTTCAGCGTCTCTAAATTAGATTTTCTATCTTTGCACTGATCAATAAAATCAGACCACCATTGCAGTGCTTCTCTTCTTTCTTCAATATACTGAGCTTTATTATAGGTACTTCGTACAGTATTGCTATCTTTGTGTGCCAAACACGCTTCAATCACATCAGGTCTAAACAATCCTGTTTCATTCATAATGGTTGATGACAAGTGTCGTAAACCATGAATGGTTGTATCAATTTTCTGGCGCTTTAATGCCATTAAAGGATAGTCCTGGCTTAAATGAGATGCAAAGTTTTGGCTAGGGAAAATATATTGAGTGCCACCGCTCAATTCGCGTATTTTGTTGAGAATCTCAATGGATTGAGTTGATAATGGAATAATATGCTCCCTACCCATCTTCATTCGTTCAGCAGGAATAATTAAAAGCTGGCGTTCTTCATCATATTCTTTCCATTCTGCTTTGGCGCTTTCAGATGCACGGCTCATATTCCTTAAAATAAATTCCGTACATAATCTGACCGATAAATTGAAGCGCTCATTTTCAAACATTTCAAACAACTGATAAATATTTTGCTTATCTAGTGATCTATAGTTTTTTGCTTCATGTGGTTTAAAAGCCTTCGCAGATACCATAGCAGCAGGATTGTACTTACATAATCCACGTGCCACTGCAAAATCAAATGCCATTTTGATTGTGGATTTAGTTTTGTGCAATTGCTCTAATGCATTACGCTTTTCAATTTCTTGAAGAGAAAGGACAATATGCTGAGGCTCAATCTTATCGATTGGCATTGCACCAATGATGGGAAAAACATCATTTTCCATGCAAACAATGGCACGATCAGCATGCCTTTTTGAAACTGTTTGAGACCATCTTGTCCACCAATCTCTAAATACACTTTCAAATGTATTTTGCGCACTGAGCTGAATTGTTTTACCACGATCTAATTGAGCTTTTAATTCTTCTCTAACCTTTCGAGCCTCAGTTAATGAAACTTCATTAAAATCACCAATGGTGTAACTCTTACGTTTTCCATTGACGTCTGTATAGTCTAATCGCCAAACTTTTTTACCTGTTGGATAGACACATAGAAGTAAACCACCACCATCAAATAGTCGATACTGCTTATCTTTTGGCTTAGCTTCTTTAATTTCTTTAAGTGTTAATGGAACGATTACTCTAGGCATGGAAGTAAAATCCTCATCAAGCTGATATTTACTTCTAATTTTACTTCTATTTTACTGCAAAGTAAAAGAAATCGGTGAAATGCACTGATAAGAAAAACCCCCTAAACCGTAGAGATTTAGGGGGTTTTGCATCATATCGTTAATCATATGATATGGTATGTGGTGGAGGCGGCGGGATTTGAACCCGCGTCCGAAAACTATCCATCCTTGGTACTACATGTTTAGCCGTATCTTCAATTTAACTGTTTCTCATCCGACCGGCAGGATAACAAACAGCTGTCCTAGTTAGGTTTCGAGAGGGAGCTCCTAGGCAAACATCTCTCTAGATCGTTTAAGTTGACTGATGTTACCACCGAACGAACACAGTAGTAAGATCAGTTAGCAGGCTTAAGCTGCTAAAGCGTAGTTATTATCGTTTGCAATTATAACTGATTGCCGCGTTTTTACGAGACTCTCGACCTTCTCGACATGCACCTCAAACTTCAACATCCCCGTCGAATCCAAGAACGCCCCCATTTAAGTTTTTCTAGTATAAAACAAAAACAGTAAAATCGCAATGTATTTTACTGTTCTCTAGAATATGGTGGCTCGAGACAGAATCGAACTGTCGACACGAGGATTTTCAATCCTCTGCTCTACCAACTGAGCTATCGAGCCGTATTGTGTTTGCATTAATGGTGGCTCGAGACAGAATCGAACTGTCGACACGAGGATTTTCAATCCTCTGCTCTACCAACTGAGCTATCGAGCCATTTGCAATGTTTCATCGCTAATGCAGGTGAGCATTAAACACTATTAATCCACTTTGGTCAAGCACTGTATATGACTAACTTTTAACCATATTGCACTTTTCTCTTTTTTGTCACCTAAAATATAAGGTTCATATCTTATGGAACCTGTTGAAATGCTATTGGCAAATCTTGAGACAAACATTCGTGCATCGATTGATGCGGGGCTTGATTCTGCGCAATTATTGATCGCAAAATCCCAAACAATCATCCATCATCAAGCATATGGCAATGCCACGCGCCACACTTTGTATGACATTGCATCCCTCACTAAAATTTTTGCCACCACCTATTTGTACCAATATTATGCACAAACCGCCAATCTTGACCTTAATTTAACCTTAGCAGACATTTTTCCGGCTGAATTGACAGATGATCAAAGAGCGGATAAAGCACACATTACGCTTCGCATGTTGCTTGCGCACGAAGCGGGATTTGAGCCGAATCCTCTATTTTATGATGAGCATTATAATCCTGCGCTCTTTTGTCAGAACCGGGCAGAATTTCTCCCAAAACTGTTGTCCGCACCGCTCATTCATGCGCCAGGCAGCCAATCTCTCTATTCAGATGTGGACTTTATGCTCTTAACCTTTGCATTAGAGGCGATGTATGGCGCGCCATTGGATCAACTTTGGCAAAAAGCCTTCCCGATGCTCAACAATGAGCGCATCACATTTACACCGCTGGCGCGCGGGTACGCGCCCGATGACATTGCCCCCACAGAATTGCATGGCAACACACGGGATCATGCGCTCTCTTTTACCAACATTCGCACACATACGCTGCAAGGCGAGGTACAAGATGAAAAGGCCTTTCATTGTATGGCAGGCATCTCGGGCCATTCGGGGCTCTTTGCCAATTGTGCCGCGCTTTATCAAGCCTTACAACTCATGACTGCGCCAACGCCATTTTTTCACCCAGAAATTCAGCAACAATTTCTGGGCAGCCAACCACAGGATCCAAGCTTTGGGCTCGGTTGGCGCCTCAATAGAGGCGGAGACATGCAATACCATTTTGGGCAATTTGCCTCAGACAAAGCCTATGGCCACACTGGCTGGACAGGTTGCGTCTGCGTCATTGACCCATGCTATGATTTAACCATCCTCTATTTAACCAACCGCAAACATAGTAAAGTACTCAATCCCTCACTCAATCCCAACCGCTTTTTAGGGGATATTTTGTGGGCAGGACAATATCGCAACATCATCAATGAAATTTATATGGCATTAGGATTAACGGCATGCAATTGACCCAACGTTTTTTATCGCCCATCATCGCCCTTTTATTGGGCGCTTTGATGCCTTTGGCTTTTGCCCCCTTTCATGCTTGGTATGTGGCGCCCATTGCGCTCGCGATCCTGCTCTACTCAGTAGAGCACCGAAGCGCTCAAGCAAGCGCTTGGCTCGGCTTTCTCTTTGGATTGAGCATGTTTACAGTGGGATTGTGGTGGGTGCGCATCAGCGTCCATCAGTTTGGCGGTGCACCGCTGCCCTTAGCCATTGCCATGGTGATGCTGCTCGCGGCATATCTTGCCCTCTATTATGGCGCGCTCTTGTATGGCGTACGCAAATTGAATTTACCACCGGCAATGCGTTATCTTCTCTGGCTTCCGACACTGGGCACGCTTTTAGAAGTGTTGCGTGCGCACCTTTTCACCGGTTTTCCATGGTTGGCGCTTGGCTATTCATTGACAGATTCCCCCTTTGCCTTGTGGCTCTTTCCCACTTTTGGTGCATTGATCTCAAGTTTTGTGGTCTACTTTATGGCCGGACTGCTTTTGTACATCGTGATGCATCTTAGAGCCCTTAAAAATCTTGTGCCCATCGCACTTGGCATCGTTGCCATTGCTGTGATCACCGCTGGTTTTGCCCACATGAGCGACCCGATTGAGGATCAACCCGAAACCCTCAACATCGCTTTGGTGCAAGGCAACATTACGCAAGATCAAAAATTTGATGAAGCCCATTTTTATCAATCCATTCAAACGTATGTGGATCTCACCAGCACCGTGATTGAGCATGCCAATCTTGTGATCTGGCCTGAAACAGCGGTGGTTGCCTATTATGATCAAGTTGCCGATCTGATGGCGAACCTTCGCCATTGGTCTGACTTAACGGACACAGAAATTTTAATTGGCATCCCACGAGAAAATGAAAATCTCGAGCAATTCAATGCATTCGTGCACCTTGGGCAAACGGCCAAAGCGGATCAATTTTATGACAAACATCGCCTCTTGCCCTTTGGTGAGTACATTCCGGCGCCCGCCATCTTTGGCACCATTTATGATTGGATCAACATGCCATTGGTGGGCTTTACCAAAGGCCAAGCACAGCAAGCGCCCTTCACTTTTCCACAATTTAGCACGCAAACCACCGGATCCATTTGCTTTGAAGCCGTTTTTGGAGAATCTTTGCGTTATCAGGCAAAGCAAAGCGGATTTTTAGTGAACATCAGTAATGATGCATGGTTTGGCGATTCCCTTGCCCCGTGGCAACATTTACAGATCGTCCAAGCGCGCGCCCTTGAGTTTGCTCGCCCGATTGCACGCGCCACCAATACAGGCGTGACGGCATTTGTGGATCATTACGGCAACATCATTGCCAAAGCGCCGCTCTTTACCGCCACAACCTTAACCCATGCCATCACTGGTAAACAAGGGCTAACCACTTATGTCAAACTTGGGGATGCGCTTGGCATCGGTTTAATGTGCGCATTGCTGTTATTGCTGATGCTGTTTGTCATCTTCAAGCGCCGCGTGCGCACCTAAACCTTTACATTCTCTATACAAATTTATCGGTTTTCTTCGCTATAATCCCGTGCACACTGTTAGGACACATCATCATGAAAATCAAACGCACAAAAACTGTGATCTTTACCCTCATCGCGGCACTCGCGGTGGGTTATGTCGTGTATCAAAAATATTGGACCCAAACGCCCATTTATTACCTTACGGACAACGTTAAAACGCAGGATTTAGAAGTCACCATTTTAGCCGATGGTAAACTTGAAGCCTCTGAGCAAGTGGAAGTGGGTGCACAGGTTTCTGGGCAAGTTAAAAAACTCCACGTTAAATTAGGCGATGTGGTGACAAAAGGGCAATTGCTTGCGGAGATTGATGATCTGCCGCGCCAAAATGCCGTCAAAGACAGCCAAGCACGCCTTAAAAATGTACAAGCGGCAAAAGTGGCCAAGCAAGCACAAATCGTCAATGCACGCATTAATCTTCAGCGCCAACAAAATCTCATTAAACAAAAAGCCACAGCACAATCAGAAGTGGACATGGCCGAAGCGAACCTACAAGTGTTAGAAGCAGAACTTGAATCGTTAGATGCACAAATCGCCCAAGCCAAAATTGCATTAGACTCAGCACAATTGGATTTAGATTACACCAAAATCGTCTCCCCGATTGATGGCGTTGTGGTGGCCACTGTGGTCAAAGAGGGGCAAACGGTGAATGCCACGCAAACCGCGCCCACCATTGTGAAAGTTGCAGATTTAGACACCATGAACATCAAAGCGCAGATCTCTGAAGCGGACATCACCAAAATCACGCCAGGCATGAAGGCGTACTTCACCATTTTGGGCGAGCCGAAAAATCATTATCCGGCCACGCTAGAGTCCACAGAACCTGCGCCAGAAAAATTCCAAACCGCCACAGGCAATGCGGCCACCACAGCGAGCAATGAAGCCATCTATTATGCGGGCATTTTAACGGTGGACAACCATGAGCGCCGCTTTCGCATCGACATGACGGCACAAGTTTACATTGTGGTCGATGGCGTCACGAATCAACCTACCATTTCCACCATGGCAACGCGCTTTAAACCCTCTAATCTCCCAATGCCAGAAGAGCGTCTTGCACCCAATGAAGCATATGTTTGGATTAAAAACAGCGATGGTACCATTGCCCCTAAAAAAGTGACCCTTGGCATCAGCAACAACATCTACACCGAAGTGATCAATGGCCTTAGCGGTGATGAAGTGATTGTGCTCTCTGAAACGAGTTCAGATGCCAAAAATGGCCCCAATCGCATGCCACGAATGAGGTAAACCATGGCACTCATCGCATTATCCGGCATCACGCGTACTTTTCAATCTGGGGATCAATCCGTACAAATCCTCAAAGGCATTGATCTGACGATTGAATCTGGCGAAATGGTGGCCATCATTGGTGCATCAGGTTCTGGTAAATCCACCTTGATGAACATTTTGGGCTGTTTAGATCAGGCCTCTACCGGCGATTATCATTTCCATGGGGAAAACATCGGTCACTACGATGATGATCAGTTGGCAGAGCTGCGCCGCGAGCACTTTGGATTCATCTTTCAGCGTTACCATTTGTTATCCACATTGAATGCTCAAGGCAATGTGGAAGTGCCCGCCATTTATGCAGGCTTTTCGCCCCATCAACGCAAAACCCGCGCCGATGCCTTATTAGCCGCCCTAGGGCTCAAAGAACGCATCAAATATTACCCCACACAACTTTCAGGCGGTCAGCAGCAACGGGTCAGCATTGCGCGTGCGTTAATGAATGGCGGCGAGGTGATTTTAGCCGATGAACCCACCGGTGCCCTTGACAGTGAAAGCGGCGAGCAAGTGCTCAAAATTCTTCAAGAGCTCAATCAAGCGGGACATACGATTATTTTGGTCACCCATGATCCGAATGTTGCCAAACATGCCTCACGCATCATTGAGCTCAAAGATGGCCAAGTGATTCGTGATGAAAAAAACACGCCACCGCCCTTGCCTGCTCAAATGCCTTCTGTGGATCTTCCACCTTTAACAGAACAACGCGGTTCATCATGGATGTTGATGATGGATCGCGTGCTCAACGCTTTTCGCATGGCATTGATCTCTATGTCCATGCAGCGGATGCGAACTTTTTTAACCATGCTTGGCATCATCATCGGCATTGCCTCTGTGGTGCTCGTCATTGCCCTTGGGCAAGGCACCATGAACCAAATTTTAAGCAACATCAATTCGATGGGCACAAGCACGCTCACCATTTATCCTGGCAGCGGCTTTGGGGATGCACGTTCAGGGCGCGTACGCAGTTTAACGCCGCAAGATGTGGAATTCTTAAAGCAGCAACCTTTTGTGAAAAATGTGACGCCCGTTGTGGCAACATCCGCCCTTGCCCGCTATGGGAATACGGAAAAAAATGTCTCTGTGATGGGCGTTGGCAGCCAATACTTTGAAACAGAAGGCTACACACCCGCAGAAGGCATCTTCTTTGATGAAAAAAGTGAGGAAAATTTAAGCCTTGAAGTGGTGATTGACGAAGGCACGCGCGATGAGCTCTTTAGTGATGGCAGCGACCCGATTGGTGAAGTGATCATCATGAACCGCTTACCCGTGCGCGTCATTGGCGTTGCCACCTCAAAAGCACAACGTGCCGGCGGCTATAGCAATCTCACGGTGATGATTCCCTATTCCACCGCCATGAAGCGTTTATTGGGACAGAGTTATCTTCGCAATATTACCGTCACTGTGCAGGATAACATTGACATGAAATTGGCAGAGCAAACCCTCACCAATCTCATGACGCAGCTCCACGGCAGCAAGGACTTTTTCATCTTCACCGCCGACTCCTTTAAAGAGCTCCTAGAGGAAACCACATTTATGATGCGCTTTTTGATCTTCTCCATTGCCATGATCTCCCTTGTGGTGGGCGGCATTGGCGTGATGAATATTATGCTCGTTTCCGTCGCCGAGCGCACCAAAGAGATCGGCATGCGCATGGCGGTGGGTGCACGTAAAAGCGACATCTCCATGCAATTTTTAATTGAAGCGGTGCTGGTGTGCTTATTAGGCGGCATTGTGGGCATTTTGGTGGCTTATGCAGCAGGTTTTGGCATCAATCAGCTGAAAATGGATTTGAGCGTAGGCTTTTCTGCCAGCTCCATCATCATTGCCTTAGGTGCATCGAGCGCCATTGGTATGCTCTTTGGTTATTTCCCGGCACGAAGAGCCGCACAACTTGCGCCGATTGAAGCACTTGAACGATCCTAATGCCCAACAAAAAAGCTCAGCCATGCTGAGCTTTTCTTTTAAAGCCGACCCATTATTTTTTAAATAATCGTGGGATGAATAAGCCAATGATCATGGCAGCGGCAAAGATTAAACCATCGCTGTTGCCTTCACCCACTAAAACCAAAGCAGGCGCGGGACAAATGCCAACCAAGCCCCAACCCACACCAAAGATCAATCCACCCATGATGAGCTTTTGATCTAAAGGCGTATTGGTGGGCAGATGATGCGGCTCACCTAAAAGCGTTCGGCCGCGTTTTTTAAGAATGGTGACGGCAATAAAGCTCACCACCAAAGCGCCCACCATCACCCACATTAAAGCAGGATTCCAAGCGCCAAAGACATCTAAGAATCCTTGCACCACCGCAGGATTTGCCATCCCCGATAAAATCAAGCCCAAACCAAATACAATGCCTGCGATCAATGAAATCAATGCGTACATATTGCCCCCTACAGTCCCAATAAATGTTTCACGAAAAAGACAGCAATGCCGCCCGCCACCATAAAGATCATCGTCACCACCACAGACGTTGGCGACAAACGTGAAATGCCACAAATGGAGTGTCCGCTCGTGCAACCGGAGCTTAATGCAGCGCCAACGCCCACAAGTAAGCCTGCCACAATGAGCAGAATTTTATTATTCGTGATTTCTGGCACCGGTAAAGGTGCAATGAGACTATAAATCCAAGGGGAGATGATCACGCCCACCACAAACAGCAAGCGCCAACTTGTCAAACCACAGCGGCTCAATAGATTGCCTAAAATGCCACTGACGCCCATCACGCGCCCTAAAAAGAGAAAATAAATTGCGGCGGAGAGCCCAATGAGCAATCCGCCGAGCAATGCAGGCAGAGAAAAAAATGATGACATAATGTTACCTTATGAAAATGAATGTTGAATAAACATTAATTATACACTTGGTAACATAATTATCACATCTTTAGCTTCAATACTTCTGTCGTTTCATTTCTAATGTCGCGGCACGCTTGGGCATCGACTTTCAAATCAACACCATAGCTTGGAATCATCGCTTTTAAACGCGCTTGCCAATCGGTTTGTGCCATATCATCGGCAAAACATTGATTGAGCACATTCAATGCCATTTGTGCCGCAGTTGAAGCACCAGGCGATGCCCCTAACAATACTGCCAAGGATTTGTTTTCATTGGTGATGAGCTCTGTACCAAATTCCAACACACCTTTTTTCTCTTTATTTGGGCGAATGATCTGCACTCGCTGACCCGCCACCGCTTTGTTCCAATGGATGCGCTCTGCATTTGGATAGAAATCTTTTAAGGCATTGAATTGACTTTGTGAACTTTGCAACACTTGACCAATTAAATATTTCGTCAAATCCCAGTTGTCTTTTGCAACCGCCAACATCGGCTCAATGTTATTGCCTTTGATGGAGCCGAACAAATCCATGTACGAACCGTGTTTTAAGAATTTTGTGGAGAAACCTGCATAAGGACCAAACAACAGTGAGCGTTTACCATTGACCACGCGCGTGTCTAAATGCGGAACAGACATCGGTGGTGAACCCGTGGAGGCTTTACCATACACTTTTGCTTCATGGCGTGAGGCAATCGATTCATCATCACAACGCAACCAAATGCCACTGACTGGAAAACCGCCATACCCTTTACCTTCAGGAATGCCCGATTTTTGCAATAAATCAATGGAGCGTCCGCCTGCCCCAACGAAAACAAATTTGGCAGAAATGTCACGTTTTTGGCCAGATTTCAAATCTTTTACCGCAACGCGCCAGCCGCCTTGGCCATTGTCTTTTAAATCCAACACTTCGTGCTGATAATTGACTGTGAATCCTGGTTGCTTCACCAATTCTTTCATTAATAAATGAGTTAAAGCGCCAAAATCCACATCTGTGCCTTCTAAAGAACGCGTGGCGGCTAATGGTAAATCTGTGCCGCGCCCTTCCATAATCAAAGGTGCCCACGCTTCGATCTGTGCGCGATCTTCTGTAAATTCCATCGCCCCAAAGCAATGATGCTCAGATAACTGTTTAAAACGTTGACGCAAAAACTGAACATTCGCATCGCCCCACACAAAGCTCATGTGAGGACATGGCGTAATAAAATCACGTGGGTTTTCAATCTTTCCTGCTTTCACAAGATATGACCACAATTGGCGTGACACATCAAATTCAGTATTGACCTTCACGGCTTTACTGATGTCGACCGTGCCGTCTGATTTTTGTGGTGTATAATTTAATTCACAATGGGCAGCGTGACCTGTGCCCGCATTGTTCCATGGAAATGAACTCTCTTGTGCGCAATCTTCTAAGCGTTCAAACATCATAATATTTAATGACGGTTCGAGTTCTTTTAAAAATGTGGCGAGCGTCGCGCTCATAATCCCGCCGCCAATTAAAACGACATCCGCCTGTTCTGTCATGGATTGACTCATCACTTCTCCCTATTTCTTCACTGTTGGCACAAAACATAAATCAGCATCATCTTGATACACCACATAAGCACGTCGCCAAGGCTCATCGCCAATTAAGCGCCATTTATGACCTGTACCGCTGTTATCCTGCGCCAATAGTATATCACCTTGATGGAGTACAAATGTAGCGCCATTTTTCATTTCGAACTCTAAAGTGCCTGATAATGTAATGACATATCTTGGCACAGGATCTTGATGCCAATCATATGAACCGCCTGAGGTTGTTTCACGAAACGACAACTCTTTAACAGGAATGCTCAAACTTGCGTGATCCCCACGCTCCCCCGATTTTAATGTTATAAAGCCCTCTTCAAACTGAGAGTTACCATCGTCACCTGTCCACATCCGAACGCAACGTATCATCACCACTCCTCCTTTTTGTGGTTAATTGGTTATGCTGTTATACCATCATTTTAACATTCATCTCAAAACCTAACAGCTTTTTAGCCACTTTTGGCGGGGTTGTATCATCTGCCCAATTGCCAGAGAGAAAAACATTTTCCATGTTTAAATGTTCTAAAAGTGTCCAATTCGGTGCCAATTGTTCCCCAACATGGCCGCCAAGAAGGTAAAAATCCACATTTTGATAATTCATTTTTGGGTTACCATCACACATATGGGCGATTTTAATAATTTTAATGTGCATCGGTAAACGCTCACGCAATTGATTGATAAAGCCTTGCGTTTCCCAACCATTGAGCAAAACGGCAAACAATGGAATCTGCTCACTCACATATAAGATGTCCTCAAGGTCAGAGTTTTGAAAAATGCCAATGAGCGGAATCGGTGAAGCATCTGCAAACTCAAGCGCCGCATCAATGGCAATGCCATAAGGCGACGTGAGCACAAAGATGAGCCCTGCATAGGTTGCAGTGTTTAAATCATCTGCATTTGTAATGCCACTGATGATGGATTCAGTTGCGGGTAATGTTTTCAATTGTGTCAGTGAGGCCATCTCATTTTCCTTAGGTATAAAAAAAGCCCGCGGTGTGCGGGCTTCGATGATTGTTTGTGTGGTTATTTTTGGTACACGCAACAATATCTCCCCGCGAAGTGGAGATAATAATAGTAATAAGTTGCGAATAAATGTGTCATAACGTACCTAAAAAACAGTGAATCTTGATCATAGCGCGTTTTTATCCTTTGTCAATCTTTCACATCCGCACCGCATCATGATTTTTTTACGCATAGATATGCATAATTTTGCTTAAGTTTTAGGCATAACACATCTTTCAGAGGAAAGATTTATATTTTATAATCAATTAGATAAATTAAATTTACGCCTTAAATCATCCATTGATCAAAAAAACTACAACATAAAAACTTGCAACAATGAAATTTTTATATATAATGAGCTTCTCTTTTGGAGGCGTGGCCGAGTGGTTGAAGGCACCGGTCTTGAAAACCGGCAACGGGTTAAACCGTTCGTGAGTTCGAATCCCACCGCCTCCGCCATATTGAAAAAGCCCTTAGCAATGCTAAGGGCTTTTTTGTTGTCTGCCTAAAATGCCCTGCCCGCCTTTATACCCTGTACGGATTGATCCATCAGGAAGCTATGAACTTTCATTGATCTAGTGATTGCACAATTGTTAGAAGCATTTACAATAGCCATAATTTAGAAAATATATTGAAGTAAAGGCATAATTCAGATGGCTAAAGCTAAAAAAGAAGTAAAACAAGATCCAATCGAAGTGATTTTATGGAAAGCCGCAGATAAGCTCCGTAAAAATATCGATGCTGCGGAATATAAACATGTGGTTTTAGGTTTAATTTTCTTAAAATACATCAGCGATTCTTTTGATGCGCATTATCAAAAATTAGTGGCAGGTGAAGGTGAATATGAAGGGGCTGATCCTGAGGATCGTGATGAATACACCGCTGAAAATATCTTCTTTGTGCCAGAATCAGCCCGTTGGCAAACATTGTTAGGCCAAGCAAAGCAACCTGATATCGGTGTGATTGTTGATAAAGCCATGGAATCCATCGAAAAGGATAACCCTGTATTAAAAGGTGTTTTACCAAAAGTCTATGCACGCCAAAATCTTGATCCAACCAATTTAGGTGAACTAATCGATTTGATTGGTAACATCAATATGAATGATGCAAAGGATCGCTCTGCGGATGTGCTTGGCCATGTGTTTGAATATTTCTTAGGTGAATTTGCTTTAGCAGAAGGCAAACAAGGTGGACAGTTCTATACGCCAAAATCCATCGTTAATTTATTGGTACAAATGTTAGAACCCTATCAAGGCCGTATCTTTGACCCATGCTGTGGCTCTGGCGGAATGTTCGTGCAATCTGAAGAGTTTGTAAAAGCGCATCAAGGACACATTGAGGATTTATCCATTTATGGGCAAGAGAGCAATCAAACCACATGGCGCTTGGCTCGCATGAACTTAGCGATTCGTGGCATTGGTTCAGATAATGTTAAATGGAACAGTGAAGGCTCATTCTTAAATGATGCCCATAAAGATTTAAAAGCAGATTTCATCATTGCTAATCCTCCGTTTAACGTATCGGATTGGAGCGGTGATTTATTAAAAGACGATGCGCGCTGGCAATATGGCACGCCACCAACAGGTAATGCCAACTTTGCATGGATGCAGCATTTCTTGTATCACATGAGCCCGAAAGGACAAGCAGGTGTTGTATTGGCAAAAGGTGCGCTGACATCCAAAACAAGTGGTGAAGGTGAGATCAGAGCCAATTTGATTAAAGATGCCAATGTGATCGATTGCATTGTGAATTTGCCGGCGAAACTGTTCTTAAATACCCAAATTCCTGCGGCATTGTGGTTCATGCGCCGTGATCGTCAAGGCTCAGCGAAGTATAAAGATCGTAGCAACGAGATTTTATTCATTGATGCTCGCAATCTTGGCCATTTGATCAATCGCCGCACTAAGGTTTTATCGGATGAAGATATCCAATTAATCAGCGATACTTATCATAATTGGCGCAATCGTGATGGCGAATATGAAGATGTCGCGGGCTTTTGTGCATCCGTTGCCATCGAGAAAGTGGCAGAGCTCGATTATGTGTTAACGCCAGGTCGTTATGTTGGTTTACCTGAAGAAGAGGATGATTTTAACTTTGCTGAACGCTTTACAGCCTTACAAGCTGAGTTTAACGAACAACTCAAGGAAGAAGCGCGCTTAAATGCATTGATCCAAGAACAATTGGCGAAGGTGCAAGCATGAGTGATTGGCAATCTGAAAAACTAGGAAATGTAGTTAAGATTATTAATGGATTTGCTTTTAAATCACAAAATTTTTTGAGTGAAGAGGTTTCAGGTGCATTACCTGTATTAAAGATAAAAAATGTTGCAAATGGTGATGTGAATTTAAAAGATGTTCAATATCATTTGCATGATGTGAAATTTAATACAGTACTTGCCATAAAAGATGATTTATTAATTGCGATGACAGGTAATCACCCTCATGCAGAAGCTCAGGTTGTAGGAGCTGTCTCTCTATTGAAATTGAATATTAAAGCTCTAATAAATCAACGTGTAGCAAAAATTGAATCTTTGGATGGCTTATCTAACCAGAAATTTATTTACTATTTATTAAAAGACAAAAAAATGGCTCACTACATTGCTAGCCAATCCTCTGGTAGTGCAAATCAGGCAAATATCTCTAAGTCTGCATTAGAAAATATAGAAATAAGTCTTCCCCCACTTCCCGAACAAAAGGCCATTGCCGATGTTTTGTCTGCATTAGATGACAAGATCGACTTATTGCAGCGCCAAAATGAAACCTTAGAAAAAATGGCAGAAACGCTATTTAGGCAATGGTTTATTGAAGAAGCGAAAGAGGATTGGGAATTATGCTCATTTGAAAAATGGATTTCAGGCACTAAAGGTGGAGATTGGGGAAAAGAAGTTCCAGTTGATGACTTTACTAAGGCTGTATATTGTTTACGTGGTACAGATATAGCTAGTTTACAAAAAAATATGTCGGTAAATGCACCATTACGTTTTATTAAAGAGAAGAAATTTTTCTCTATAGAGCCAGATAATGGCGATATTGTTATAGAAATTTCAGGTGGTACAGAAACTCAATCTACGGGCAGAAGTTATTATATTACTGAAGGGGTAAGAAAGTTATTCACGCAACCTATAATTTTTTCTAATTTTTGCCGATTAATTACAGTCAGAAATAGTGAGTATTCATATTTTATTTATTTATATTTGAAATTTTTGTATGACACAGATGAGTTTTTTGCTCTTGAAAATGGCAGTTCAGGTATTAAAAACTTAAATTATAAAGCAGTACTTTTTGAACAAAAATTCTTAATGCCCACAGTTGAAAAGGTTCTAGATTTTCATGAGCTAGTATGCTCGAATTTTATCAAAATTGATGAAAATAGAATTCAAATACAAACGCTACAAAACCTTCGAGATACTTTATTGCCTAAGCTGATGAGCGGTGAAGTTCGGGTTAAGTTGGATTAATCATAAAAGGAAAATTATTATGCAGAAAGTAGAAAATGAAAGACATCAATTCATAGGAAAACTTGCAATTGCACTAAAAAGTGCAGAAATTCAAATCACTTTTGATTCTTTGAAGTCAATCATGAAAGATCGTGGTTATGATGGTTATTCAGAAACTGAAAATGTTGGCTTTGCTAAAGTTGTTAGAGCAGCGCATGATGCTTTTAAAGATGCAGGTGATTGCTTTACAAGAGCAGCAATCGCTGAAACTTTTACTGATAAAGATGGAAATTTTGCTTACGATCCTGAAAAGTAATAAAACATAACCAAAGATAAATTATGACAAAAATATACGAAGATGATATTGAGCAAATGGCAGTTGAAGAGTTACAGAAGCTTGGCTATGAGTTCATTCATGGCCCTGATATCGAGCCAAAGGGCAACCATCCATTAAGAACGTATCAAGATGTTTTGATCAATGAACATGTGATGGATGCAATTGCTCGGTTCAATCCCACATTGACAGAAGCACAATGTGCAGAAGTTTTTCGTACGATTACACAAATCTACAGCACATCATTAATCAGTGATAATAAGGCTTTTCATCGTTTATTAACGGAAGGCATTAATCTTGAAGTGCACCAAAACGGTGAAACAAAAGGTTTATTGGCATCATTGATTGATTTTGACAATCCGCTCAATAATACATTCGTTGTTGTCAATCAAATGACGATTCGCCAAGATCGCCATGAACGAAGACCTGATCTGATTCTATATATCAATGGCTTGCCTTTGGTTGTGATTGAGCTTAAAAATCCTGCTTCAGAAACGGCAACGATGGAAACTGCGTATCAACAGATCCAAACCTACCAAAGCGAAATTACAAACCTATTTACCTATAATGCATTTAATATCATTTCTGATGGATTAGAAGCCAAAGCAGGTACGATTTCTGCGGATTTGAGCCGTTATATGGCTTGGAAAACCAGCAATGGATTATCTCAGGCTTCAGCCACGCAACCACAATTAATCGTGATGATCGAGGGGATGCTCAATCCCGTGACATTATTGGATTTAATCCGTCATTTCATTGTGTTTGAAGAGATGGCAAGTACAGATCAAGCAGGCATTAAAACCATTAAAACCGTGAAAAAATTAGCGGCTTATCATCAATATTATGCGGTCAATGCTGCGGTTCTTTCTACAATTCGTGCAGCAGATGTGAACGCGCAATCAGAATCTGCTGAGGTTGCGATGCGCTTGCAAGGTCGTGAACGTCATCATTTGGTTTCTGAACAGAAAGCAGGCGATCGCAAGGCGGGGGTTGTTTGGCATACGCAAGGCTCAGGGAAATCATTATCCATGGTTTTCTATACAGGCAAAATCGTATTGGCATTGAATAATCCAACGGTTGTGGTTTTGACGGATCGAAATGACCTAGATGACCAATTATTTGGAACATTCGGTGCAGCTAAACAATTATTGCGCCAAACACCACAGCAAGCAGATAGCAGTGAAGAGTTAAAAGAGTTATTAAAGGTTGAATCAGGCGGCGTGATTTTTACTACGATTCAAAAATTCCAAGCAGATAATGATGAAGGGATTTTTGAGACATTATCAAACCGCAGCAATATTGTAGTGATTGCCGATGAAGCACATCGTTCACAATACGGCTTTCATGCGAAAGAAATTGATGTATTAGATGAAGAAGGTAACGTTATTGGTAAGCGCACAGCTTATGGTTATGCCAAATATTTGCGTGATGCATTACCAAATGCAACGTATCTTGGTTTTACAGGGACACCGATTGAAAAAACTGATGTGAATACACCGGCCGTTTTCGGTAATTATGTAGATATTTATGACATCAGTCAGGCGGTGGAAGATGGCGCGACCGTACGCATCTTCTACGAAAGCCGATTGGCCAAAGTGCGCATCAGTGAAGAAGGGCAAAAAATCCTCAAAGACTTTGATGATGAATTCAATGAAGATGAACTCACAGAAACTCAGAAAGTACGTGCTAAATGGGCACGAGTTGAAGGATTGATTGGCTCAACAGAGCGCATTCATGCCGTTGCTAAAGATATTGTAGAGCATTTCTCAGATCGTCTCGTAGCCAATGCGAACCAAGGCAAAGGTATGATCGTTTGTATGTCACGCCGCATTGCTGTTGATTTATATAATGCAATCATCGCCATTAAACCTGAATGGCACAGTGATGATTTGAATGATGGCGTGATTAAGGTTGTGATGACATCGAGTGCATCCGATGGCCCAGTGATTGCAAAACACCATACCACCAAAAAAGAGCGCCAAGATTTAGCTAAACGCATGAAAGATGAGGATGACAAGCTTAAATTGGTGATCGTGCGTGATATGTGGCTCACAGGATTTGATGCGCCCAGCATGCATACGCTATATATTGATAAACCGATGAAAGGCCACAACTTGATGCAAGCGATTGCACGAGTGAACCGCGTTTACAAAGATAAAACGGGGGGTTTAGTGGTGGATTATCTTGGCATTGCATCTGACTTAAAAGCAGCTTTATCCTTCTATTCGGATGCCGGTGGCAAAGGTGATCCTGCTGAGTTACAAGAAGAAGCCGTCACCATCATGCAAGAGAAATTAGAGATCCTCGATAACATGATGCATGGTTATGATTACAAAGCCTACTTTACGGCATCCACGAGTGATAAGTTGCGCATTATTTTGGAAAGCGAGAATCATATTTTTGGATTGGATGATGGTACAAAGCGCTTTATGACAGCGGTGACCGCTTTATCACAAGCCTTTGCATTGGCTGCACCTCATCCTACCGCGATGGATTCAGCAAAGGAAGTGGCGTATTTCCAAACCATTAAAGCAAGATTGGCCAAGTTTGATAACGGATCCACACGCGCAGGTGATTTAACCGCTGAAGCTTTAGAGCAACGCGTGAAGCAAACCATAGATCAAGCACTTGTGACAGATAACGTGGTTGATATATTTGATGCAGCAGGCATCCAAAAACCTGACATATCCATTCTTTCAGATGAGTTTATGGATGAAATGCGCGATTATCAGCATAAAAACATTGCTTTAGAAACCTTGAAAAAGCTCTTGAGTGATGAAGTGAGCATCCGTGAACGTAAGAATAAAGTGGAAGGTAAAAAGCTTTATGAAATGCTCAAAACTGCGATTAATAGCTATCAGAATAAAGTATTAACAGCTGCTGAAGTGATTGATGAACTGATTAAATTGGCCAAAACCATTCAGGAATCTGATCACTTAGCCAATGAATTGGGTTTAACAGATTATGAATATGCTTTCTATACAGCAGTTGCCGATAATGATAGCGCGCGCGAATTGATGCAAAAAGATACATTGCGAGAATTGGCTGTTGTTTTGACTGAAAGCATCCGTAAGAATGCAACATTGGATTGGACGAAAAAGGAGTCTGCAAAAGCCAATTTACGTGTTGTGGTCAAACGATTGCTGCGTAAGTATGGCTACCCGCCAAATATGGCTGAATTGGCGACAGAAACAGTGTTGGAGCAGGCGGAGAAGTTGGCGGAAGAGTTAATAAAGGAAGAAATGAAATGACAAAAATGATATGTGATCCAGTTTTATTCGAGAAGCTAAAAAAAGCAAATAAATCAGAAATAGATGAATTGATTAATATTCTTACGGATGAGGGTAGGGGGAGAGTTTCTTTAGATAGTGAGATTAAAAAACAGTTTATTTTGGCCAAAAACAATATTCACTATAATGATGACGATTTAACTTTATTGGCTCGTGAAATTCAGAGATATGGTGGAAACAGTGTGTTAAATGTGGTTCGTACAGTCATTAAAAAATCTTTGGTAACTTATGAAAAGATTGTGTCTGATGCATATCGTAAGGTCATTAATGGAGAGGATGAGTCGCTTAGAGAAAAAGAGATCGCTGTAGCAAAAAAAATATTCGCTGATGATATTTCTGTTTTTGAGAAAATCCAAGAAACAATGTCGGTTTTAAAGCCGAATAAGTTGGTTAAAAAAGTTTTTAAATACTCTCCGTTCAATATAGCTAATCAAGCAGACCGAATTATAATTCCATGTGTAGCTGTTTTTGGACGTATGGAATTAAGGCTGCAACATGAAAAACCATATAGTGATAGAGTTAATTCTACATCTGCCTTAAATATCGCATATCAGCAGCCGGTATCTAAAATATTGGATGAAGATGGTAATGAAATTTTGAGTTTAAAAGCATGTGATTTTAATCTCATGGTGAGTGATAAAACAAGAGATATGCCACAAGCACAAATTAATCGATTAAATTCTTTATTATCTGCTGCTCCAGGTTTAGCTAATTTTGCAGAATTACAAAGAGGAGGGTATGTTTTTTGTGATATTCCATTTGATCAATTAGCTAATAGCAAGGCTGTGGATGGCGCTAAACGTGGGATTATGCATGGTGCTGACGGGAAGATTCAGCAACATGTCAATTTGAGTGAAGCAGAGACTTTACAGAAAATTAATATTACGGGTTTGGTTTGGTCAGGGTTATCTGTTGCTGTGGCTCAGAAGCATATGCAAGATATTAGTGAAAAGCTAACAAGTATTATCAGTAAGTTGGATAGTATTAGGGATGAAGTAGAACAAGTACAAGCAGATAAGTTGAAAGGGCAAATTAAATATATTCAAAGCTTTTTGCAACAAAATACTTCATCATTGTCATTGCAAGAATTAAGCTCAATTGAGAATTGCTTAAAAGAAAATTATGAATTAGCTAATACTTTTAAAAGAAGGTTTGGTGTAATCATGAGCGAAGTCACATCTGATAATTCTAGTGGGTTCTTTTCTCGAAAACAGTATCGGAATGGTGTTTTTGAACAGGCAAATAAAATAAGTGCTTTGTTGACTCATTATGTTCAAACCATGTTTCTTCGTATTACGTTGAATGCACTACTATATGCTAATAGTAAGGAAAATAAAGATCGTTTTGTTCAAATAGCTCAGGAAGCTATAAAAGAAATTGATATGTTTGGTCAGTCTTTGAGGATTGTAAGGCAGCATCTTCAATCTAAGATTGAGCTTTCTAATGCATTATTATCTAGTGCAGATAATTTTCTAAAAAGTATTAGTGATAAACTTCAGGATATGACAAACTTAATTGACACTTCTCGCACAGAAGCTAAGCATTTGTGCAGGGTAACATTAGAAAATCCTATATATAAAACAAGGTTAAAAATAGAAAATGGGCAAATAATTGAAGCAATTGAGTATCAATCAATTTAAGGAAAGATTATGAGAAAATTGTTATGCGTTGCATTGTTGTCTACTTTAATTCCTTCATTTGCAGTGGCAGTAGATCAGCGTTCTGCGGAAATTAACCATACAGCAATGAATTATGCTAATGGAGGTGTATGTTCATACGCATTTACCATTGATGGTGGTGGTTATGAATTTTCTGATATGGAAATTACTATGAAAGCACTAGATACTTTTGGTGGATTGATCAGCTATGGCACTATGTCGGTAGATGCTTTTGGTGATTCAAATGCGACACGCTTTGCAGAAACATATTTAGAAATGGAATGTCCTGATCAGGATATTAGTGAGTTTGAAGTTGTTGGTGTAGTCGAAAAATTAGGTGGTCGTAAAGTCGAATTACCTTTGAGTATTTTTCATGCTAAAAATCCAAAGTTAGCAAGAGTTTCTGTTCAAGCAACGCCAGGTATTGATGCTATTAATAGAACTTTCATTGGAGCATGGGTTACTGATAAAAGATTGTGCTCTAAGCCAGAAGTTGAAACTGACTCAGATTATATTGTTAATATTTCAGGGAATAAAGTTCACATCGTTGGTTGGCAGTATGCGAGAAGTGAAACATTTGATTTTTTAAGTCCTGAAGATCACTTTAACACTGATGAAGGTTTTGGTGGTTGGGTTGAGTTTTCTCAATTTGCACCTGATTACTCTCAAACTTATGGCACAGCAGAATCAGCTTATCGATTAGAAAATGGCTATTTAACCATTGATGGCGGAAATTTGAAGTTATTGTCTTGTAATAAGTAATGAGAAAATCCCCAATATCAATGGATTTATAATCGATTGATATTGGGGGTTAGCATTATTTTTGATTTTATGTACTAAAGCCATTTCCGCGACCATATTTGAATAGTCGGTAGTTTCAGCAGCCCAATCTCTAAATGTAGAACGGAATCCATGCACTGTAATGACTTCTTGTAGATGATTGATCCACCCTTTACCATCAAGCTTTAGTTTTTCAGCATGCATTCGTCGGCATTTGGTAATCCACCATTAAAATTATCAATCCCCCAATCATATAATTTTAGATAATATATTAATTATTCATTTTTTAATCATTCACATAAATACTATCCCCACAATCGAAAGATTATTATGAACAGAATGACCATGGGAGAATGTTATGAGTCAAATGACAGAAATTGCATCAAAAAAAGTTGCGCATTCACAACGCATCATTGAAGAAATGCTCCATAAAGCGGGTATCGAGATCAATGGTACACGTCCTTATGACATCACAGTCAATCATCCTGATTTTTTTGATCGCGTGTTGCAACAAGGCTCCATTGGCCTTGGTGAAAGCTATATGGACGGTTGGTGGGATTGCGAGCGCCTCGATATTTTCTTCACGCGCGTGCTGAGTGCAAAATTAGACGATCAATTACCAAATAATTGGCATGACACTTTGAGAATCCTCGCCGCGCGCATTTGGAATCTACAGAACAAAAGCCGCGCATGGATCGTGGGTAAAGAGCATTATGACCTTGGCAATGATCTGTTCATGCACATGCTAGATCCTTACATGCAATACTCCTGCGGCTATTGGAAAACCGCCACGGATTTAGAGAGTGCCCAGCGCGATAAATTAGAACTCATTTGCCAAAAACTTGAATTAAAACCCGGCATGCGTTTATTGGACATTGGCTGCGGTTGGGGCGGATTGTCTGCTTATGCTGCACAACATTATGGCGTTTCGGTCACTGGCGTCACCATCTCAAAAGAGCAGCAGCAATTTGCACAAGATCGCTGTCAAGATTTAGATGTCACCATTTTGTTGGAAGATTATCGTGATCTCAATGATCAATTTGATCGCATTGTTTCCGTTGGAATGTTTGAGCATGTGGGCCCTAAAAATTATCGTGAATATTTTAATGTGGTGCGCCGCAACATTAAGGAAGATGGGCTATTTTTATTGCACACCATTGGCTCAAAATACAATAAAATCAACGTTGATCCTTGGATTGAGAAATACATCTTCCCGAATGGCATTTTGCCCTCCATGCAAAAAATTGCCGATGCCAGTGAAAATCAATGGGTGATGGAAGACTGGCACAACTTTGGCGCGGATTATGATCGCACGTTGATGGCTTGGTTTGAGCGTTTTCAAGCCGCTTGGCCAGAATTATGTGATCAATATACACCGCGATTTGAACGCATGTTCCGCTACTATTTATTGGTTTGCGCGGGGGCTTTTCGCTCTCGAGAAATCCAATTATGGCAAATCATGTGGAGCCCAAATGGCGTACAAGGTGGCTTGAGAACACCTCGATAAATCCTTTTGATTTGCATGTTTTTTATTCACTTGCTTCTATTTTATTTGGGCGCGATTTTGTTATCCTACACGGAAATATATCGAGCTACATATCCATAACAGAAGTGAGTGAGTATGAACATCAACGAATCGAGCATTGTATCGCTCGCACCGAACGCAGCAGCCGCTAAAAATGGCCATGCGCTCTATGCGAAAAATAAATTCAGTCAGATGCAAATCTCACCCGATCAAGATTTGATCTGGGCAGAGTGCGCAGGCAGCGGTAAAAATCCTTATTACTGCTCTGCTGACTATATTGATGAGCACAATCCTGTGTTCCGCTGTACGTGCCCGAGCCGTCAGTTCCCATGTAAACATGCCCTTGGCCTGCTCTATCTCTATAGCAATGCGCCCACGCAATTTGTAGAGCATCCTGTCCCTGACGACATCGCCGCAAAGCGCGGGAAAATGGAGATGCGTGCGGAAAAGAAAAAGGCAGACGCTGCAAGCGCAAAAAGTGCTGACAAACCCAAAAAAATCAATGCCACCACGGTGCGTAAGCGCATTGATCAACAGCTGCTTGGGCTGGATATTGCAGACACTCTCCTCAATAGCATTGTGCATTCTGGCTTAGCGGCATTAGATGGTCAGCTCATTGATGCCTATCAAGCACAAATTAAAGCGCTTGGTAATTACAACATCAATGGCATTCAAACGGCATTTAATCACCTGATTGTCGCCATTACACACATTGAAGCAGATGATTACACCATCGCCATTGATCAAGTCAATTACATCGCAACCCTTCTTAAAAAGAGCCGTGCGCATTTAACCACATGGCATGCAGAACCCACGCAATCGCCTGATGTGAGCTCCGCGATTGAGGAGCAAATTGGGCGCACTTGGAAAATCAATGAATTGGCAGAATTGCAACAATTTGAAGAAAATGCATCATTGATCCAGCTCTCTTTTAATGTCTTTGATCACACTGCGCGTAAAGAATTCGTGGACGAAGGCTTATGGCTCAATTTAAACACAGGGCGCATCTTCACCACCCTCAATTATCGCCCTTATCGCGCGGCTAAATACATTCAGCAAACGAATTCCACCGCGGAGATTCATACGCTAGATACCTTGTACATTTACCCTGGCGATGTCAATCCGCGCATTCGCTGGGAAGATCAAGAGTGCAAAACGCGCGCCGCAGAAACTAACGATTACGCCCGTACATTGACGCATGCTGCGACTGATTATGCTGAGCTCATTAAATCTGTGAAAAACAGCATTAAAAATCCGCTGGCAGATAAATATCCCGTTGCCCTCATTGCCTTTCATCGTGCTGCGCTCGTGGATGATAGGCCTGTTTTGATGGATCAAAAGGGTGCAACATTAGTGGTCAAAGATCTTAAAAACAGTGAGCCAACCACCACATTATTGGCCAATCTATTGCCAGAGACTGCGGACAATACTGCTTTAGTGGTGCGTTGTCACACGGATTTAGCCTCTGCAACCTTTGCCGTACAAGTGCTCGCCATTGTGCGTACAGATGGCATCATTCGCTTAATTTACTAATAGGACGCCATTTATGTTACTACAGCCTTTATCTGACCTACGCACAGAGGTCAATCGCTTGATGATCGCGGGCAGCCGTTTTGCTCATCATGATCCGCGCTTACAAAAATTACTGCCCATCTTTGAAAAAATGGGGGGAAAAGCCCCCATTTTCAAAAAAATTGCCGAGCACATCCACACATTGGTCAATGCAGAGACACAAGACAGCGCCGCCCATTTAACTGCGCTCTCTACCCTGCTCTATGCTGTGTTATACACACAAGGCAAAAGCGTGATTAATGGCGAGCAAACATCACCCCAACCGATCTTAGACATCGAAACCCTCAAAACGCCGCTGACTTATTTAGAACTTGCCCCCACCATCACCGCATTGAATACCACAGGTTCAGGGCGCTATGAAATCATCACAGATGCTTATGCGCGTGGCTTGATTCATGATGTGCGCCTATATAGCCACATCGCCCGCGGCATTGAAGATAAATATGCAGACATTGCTGATGAAGTCGCCGAGACCATCATTCCAGCCATTGGCGCACCGATGATTCCGTTTTTATTGGCAGACCTCACTTTAGTGGACAATAAAGGCAATGCGCGCCGCATTGAGCTGCTTGATCAACTTGGGCACACATTCACCGATGAATGGATTGACAACATTCTCAATGGTAAAGCCACAAAGTTACAAGTGGCATTGATGCCAGCGCTCTCAAGAAATTTGCATCATCTTGATCATTTATTGGCGGCTGCCAAAAGTCAGAAAAAAGCGTTGAAAGAAGCGGCTTATCTTGGACTTGCGCGCTCACCCTTGCCAGAAGCTTGGGATTTCTTAATGGCGGCATTTAACACGCAAAAATTAAGCACGCTTGAGCTCATGGCCAATACATTACAATCCATCACAGATTTGAGAGGATATGATGCAACGTTCCTTGCCCCGTTATTGACTCAGATTGAAGCACTCAGCACATTTGAGTGGTCAGAAGATTATGGCAAAACCGCTGATATTTTCCGTCACATCAATGCTTATGTGCGTATTTTTGACCACATCTATTATCCTGAGCTCATCGAGCATTTAATCAGTTTCAGCCAGCAACTCAATGATTATGAAGGTCAGCGTAGCCAAAAACAGGGTGATGCCAATTTTAAACCCTTCTCAGAAGAGTTTGATCGCCTACAATCCTCAATTGCCCGCTATTTTGGTGAGCTAAGATTGCCTGAAGATCATCCTGATTTTGAGCGCACATTAAATGCCGTACTGATCCAGGATCATTATGCGCGAAGATTATTCATCGAGAATATGCGCCATTTAAGCTTCTGCCCGCATTTTATCTATCGTGCGTTTAAACAGCTCTATCCGATGGATCAGGTGATCAATTTTGCCAACATCCTCTGTTATTTGATTGACTCAGTGGATAATTCACCTTATACCGATGGCATTGCGCCACGTTTTTATGTGCTCTATCAATATGCATTGACGGCGCCTAATCCACAATATGCCGATCCACGCTGGGCTGATGATCTCTATGATTTTTGTTCCACACAAGAATTTTTAATGATGCTGCGCTCTAATTACACCAAACGTGGTCAAAATGCTCACAATGCCTTTGATGTCTTAGCACTGCTGCATGGCCTTGAGCCTAAAGATAGCCCGCGCATGATTGAGTGCCTCACTCATATGATGCACTATTTATCCTACGATAAAATGGGCACAATTTTTGCATATTTAGAAGAGCGCATGGGCAGTGCTAAAGCTGCGCCACGCATCATCGAAAAAATCAATGCAGAGTTTGCGCGCCTTGGCAAAAAGCCACAAGGCAGCGTTGAATATCTTGCCAACCTCACACAACGCGCCGCGGCGCAAAACAACGGAGTCACCCATGGCTAAAAAAGCTCAAAAAACCAACGATGCCCTGCGCTTACCTGCAGAACTTTTATATGCCCATGAGTTAGATGCCCTTAAAAAAGAGGATGCCTCACAGGAAAAACCCGCCGGTTGGCAGCTCTCCCCAAAAGCCGTGCTTAAATTCATCGTGGGCGGTGAAGCAAATGGCGTGATCATCACACCAAAATACATTGGTCATGATCGCTTAGTAGAAATCGCCATTGCGACACTTTTAACCGATCGCTCCCTCTTATTAATTGGCGAACCGGGCACCGCGAAATCATGGTTATCTGAAAACTTAACCGCCGCCATCTGTGGTGATTCCGGTAAAGTGGTGCAAGGCACAGCGGGCACGACAGAAGAGCACATTCGTTACTCATGGAACTATGCGATGCTTCTAGCGAATGGCCCATCTGAAGAGGCTTTGATCCAAAGCCCAATTTTCCGAGCAATGGAAACAGGTTCAGTCGCACGCTTTGAAGAGATTTCTCGCTGCGCCTCTGAAGTGCAAGATGCATTGATCTCTATTTTGTCTGAAAAAACAGTTTCTGTGCCTGAACTTGCCCGCGAACAGCGCGCACAGCGTGGTTTTGCCATCATTGCCACTGCCAATACACGCGATAAAGGGGTCAATGATATGTCCTCTGCCCTCAAGCGCCGCTTTAACATCATTGTATTACCTGCGCCAAGCACGCTTGACACAGAAGTGAGCATTGTCACTAAACGCGTGGCTGAAATTGCCAATAGTTATCAACTCAAAGCAGCATTGCCCACAAGCGCGGACATTGAAAAAATCGTCACCATTTTCCGCGAACTGCGTGAAGGCAAAACCCTTGATCAAAAACAGAAACTCAAATGCCCAAGCGGTGTGGTTTCCACGGCGGAAGCCATCTCTTTGATCACCAACAGCATGGCGCTCGCTGCAAGCTTTGGCACAGGCACCATTTGTGAAAATGATCTTGCCGCAGGGCTTCAAGGCGCGATTGTTAAGGATGATGAAAAAGATCAAATCGTCTGGAGAGAGTATTTAGAAAACGTGATGAAAAAGCGCGGCGCCAACTGGCGTG
Source organism: Wohlfahrtiimonas sp. G9077 (assembly GCF_002252155.1). Taxonomy (GTDB): domain Bacteria; phylum Pseudomonadota; class Gammaproteobacteria; order Cardiobacteriales; family Wohlfahrtiimonadaceae; genus Wohlfahrtiimonas. The sequence goes on along the minus strand of NZ_NEFD01000003.1, from coordinate 264,020 downwards.
ATCTTTACCACAGCTGCATTGAAATGAATGGATAATCTATGACGCCACAAATCTTTGGTGTGCGTCATCTATCGCCCGCGGCGGCGCACCATTTACAGCGCTATCTATCAAAAAAGCAGCCTAAATGCATCTTGATTGAAGGGCCAAGCGATGCGACAGATCTGATTGATCACATCATTAAACCAGAGGTTCGCCTGCCGATTGCCATCATGGCCTATACGCAAGCGTTCCCGATGGAGAGCATTCTCTATCCGCTCGCAGATTATTCCCCTGAATATCAAGCGATGCGCTGGGGCAAAGCACATGATTGCGATGTGGCATTTTTTGATCTCCCATCTGAAAGTTCTCTAAAATTTAGGCAGTTGATGCGGGAAGCACAATCATTGAGCCATGATCAGTCTGATGATATTGATGCGATGGATTTTCATCAGCATCAAAAAATGCTCTATGACACGATTGCTCAGCTCAGTGATGAGCAGGATTATGACAGTTATTTTGAGCGAAACTTTGAGCAAACGGCCGATGATGATGCCTATCAAGCGGCAATGCTCTATCAATCCGAACAAATTCGCGCACTGACAGAAAAGCAAGAACACCATGCAAAACCGCTTGATCATGCCTATAACCACATCCGCGAAGCGTATATGCATCAAACAGTGCTGCGCATTCAAAAGGAGAAGGGTTATCACCTTGATGACATTGTGATGCTAGTGGGCGCTTATCATGTTTCGGGATTACAACGTTTATTTGCCGCGCCCAATGTAGAGGCAATGCCGCCACTGCCAAAAGTTGCCATCAAACAAACATTGATGCCCTACTCTTACCTACGTTTAAGCAGCCGCACCGGTTATGGCGCAGGCAACCGCGCACCCTATTACTTTGGCATGCTCTGGCAGGCGCTACAAAACGGTACACAAGCGGAATTGTCCGCCACATATTTGACCCACATTGCGCACCATTTGCGAGATGAAGGACACAATGCATCCTCTGCGAGCGTCATTGAAGCGGTGCGCCTTGCGAATGCATTAACGATGCTCAAAGGTGGACAATTTCCCGTTTTAAGTGATTTACATGAAGCTGCCATGACGTGCTTAGGCGAAGGCGAGATTGCTAAAGTCGCCGTTGCGTTAAATCGCGTGGACATTGGCACAGATATGGGATTTTTACCAGAAGGCGTTGGGCAAACGCCCATTCAAGAGGACATGGCAGAGCAACTCAAATGCCTTAAACTCAAAGAGTATCAAAACACCGTACAAAAAACTTTGGCCTTAGATTTACGGGAGAACATCCGTGTTAAATCAGAGGCTGCGGCATTTTTAGACTTGCATCGCTCCACATTTTTGCACCGCTTACAAGTCCTCAATGTTCCATTTGCCACACAAATGCGCTTAACGCAGGACAATGCTTCATGGTCAGAAAAATGGGTGCTGCAATGGTCAACAGAAGTGGAAATCACGATCATTGAGAGCAACCTCAAAGGTGAAACCATCGAAATCGCTGCTGCCTACGAGCTACAGCAACGCTTAGAAAACTGTGACAACATTAGTGCAGCTGCACACATCATTCGGGCGATTTGCGAATGTGATTTAACCCACATGTTTGACAGCGCCATTGCTGCCTTGCAAGCTTTATTGGTGGACAATGAAGATTTTGATGCCATCAGTGATGCCTGCTTTGCCCTTAGCCATCTATATCAATTTGGATCATTGCGCCGCATTGACACAGCAACGCTCAAACCCATCATCGAACAGCTCTTTTTACGCGCCTCTCTCTTATTGCCTGATGCGGCAACGTGTGATTATCTCACCGCTAAAAAGGTGGCCAGCAGCATACAAATGCTTGAGCGCGTGGCACATGATCTCTATGAATGGCTCAATGTGCCATTGTGGCAAACTCAATTGCGTACCTTAGCGATGGAAGATCATCACAATACCTATTTATCCGGCACAGCCTTTGCGTTATTGCTCGAACATCAATTGGTGAGTGAAGAAGCATGCAGCATCGAAGTGGCCAGGCGATTTTCTCCCGGTGTTCCTGCTGATTTAGCCGCCACATGGTTTGAAGGCTTAGCCTCTTGCAATCGCTATGCACTCTTGTCACGCATTGCCATTTGGCGCGAGCTCAATGATTACGTCACACTATTAGATGAAGAAGGTTTTCAACGGGCGGTTGTCTTTTTACGCCGCACTCTTGGGCAATTTGAACCGAGTCAAAAAGCCAGCATTGTGGATTTACTCAATGATTTTTGGGGCACAAATGCCGCCGCGACTGCCGAGTTTTTACAAACTGAGCTCAGCACAGAGGAGCATGATGCGCTCGATGCCCTCAATGATTTTGACTTTGATTTTTAAAGGACAGTATGGACAATCAAAATACGCAGCTTCGCCGCTGGCGCTTGATCTTAGGCGACAATGCGAGCACACTAGAAGCCGCGCCATTATCAGATTCTGAACAGATCATGGATCAAGCCTTAGGATTGATCTATGAAAGCAATGGGCAAGATGATTCAAGTGCCCGCAGCGCAGGTCGTGGCGCAAGCTCACCTAAATTGGCTAAATGGCTGGTGGATGTGCGTAACCATTTCCCGAAAGATGTGGTGAGCGTGATTCAAGCCGATGCCATCGAACGCAAAGGGCTCACGCAACTGTTGCTTGAGCCTGAATCTTTGCAAAATGTCACGCCAGACATCAATATGGTGAGCAATCTCTTAGCCCTCAAAGATGCCATTCCGGAAAAGTCCAAAGATTCTGCGCGCGCGCTCATTAAAGCCGTCGTTGATCAAATCATGAAAAAGATGGAAACGGATCTTCGTCGTGCTGTAACGGGCGCTGTCAATAAAAAAGCACACACGCCGATTGCCAATTTTTCCAGTACTGATTGGAAAAGAACCATTGAGCGCAATCTCAAAAATTATGATGTTGCCACAAAGCGCCTCATCCCAGAACGATTTTTCTTCTTTGAGCGCAGCCAAAAGCAGAAAAATTGGACGGTGATTCTCGACATCGATCAAAGTGGTTCGATGTATGAATCCATCATCTATTCATCCATCATGGGGGCGATTTTTGCAAGCATGCCCGTACTTGAAACGCATGTGGTGGCATTTGATACCAACATCATGGATTTAACAGAATTGTGCCGCAATGATCCAGTGGATGCGCTCTTTGGCTTTCAAATGGGCGGCGGAACCGACATCAATAAATCCGTCTCATATTGCCAAACCTTGATCACAGAGCCCAAAAAAACCATTTTTATTTTGATCTCTGATCTGTATGAAGGTGGCGTTCGCCAAGGTTTGTTGCGCCGTTTAGCCAGCATGAAAGACGATGGCGTGATCGTCATCACACTACTTGCCCTGACGGACAGCGGCCGCCCTGATTATGATAAAGCGCTCGGTAAAGAGATCAGCAACCTTGGCGTGCCTTGCTTTGCTTGTACGCCGGATCAATTACCAGAGATGATTGGTGCCGCATTGAAAGGGCACGATTTGAAGCGCTTTGAAACCACGACGCTATAATCATTCATCTAGCACCTGCAACACACCTTTTTGGCCAACAATGATCTCAAGGTGTTCATGCGTTTGACCCGTTAAATCTTTTGATGTGTGGGTTTGCAGGTGCCCTTCTAGATAAATCCATGTGCCTTGTGCTAAAACAGCGGCTTGCTCAGTCAAATGACCATAAATTTTCACCACATGTTTTTCTACGTGTTTTTCCATCTCAATGGCGAGCGTAAAGATCACCATTGCACCGCCTGTGGTGAGCATTTTTATTTCAGGAGCATCGAGCACGTGCCCCACTAAAATCACTTGATTGATGCCAAACGTCATACATTAATCTAAACAGCTGAATCGCGCTTGATACACCTCTTTTGCTTGAGGCGTGATGATGCTCAATTGCCCAAACAAAATGGAGCTCTCGCCATAATCCACAACACGCGTGGTGTCAAACACCATAAAAAGGTTGGCTTTTTGATTGTGCCAAATATAAGGCGATGACACACCAAGATTCTCACTGACCATTTTAACCGGCGATTGATTGACCTTAATCACCATCTTTTCTGCCCCATCACCAATGCCGCGGGCTAAAGTTAAATCGGGCGCATCATCTTTGGCATAAGGCTCATCGAGTACGATGTAACAATAACTGTCAGGATCTGCATCTTTTCCATAACCCGCCGCTTGATTAAATTCAGCACGCGTCATCTTTGGGGTTTGCAATAAGCGCCCCTCTTCTTGTGCCACAGCGCATGTGAGTGTACATGTGATCATTGCTGCGAGTGTCCATCGTTTTTTCATCATACATTCCTCATTGAAAGGTTGTTATTTTTATCATGGTTCTGATATTAATCTAAACATTTACACGCTTGTGTCAATGCCTGCCCATAAAATAATCCGTCCCTTTTTGGCAAATTTAATAAATAAATTAATTTAGACTGGCATTTTATTTATTATTATATAGACTATGTTGCGTTATTAATATTATAGATAATTATTAATATTAGAATTATCTATATCCAATATAGCCAAACATAGACTCTGTCGATCAATAAGAGGGCACATTCAAATGGAAATTTTAGCATTGCTGCACAAAACCTTAAGCAATACTGCCATGATTGGTGCGATATTCTCCACCATTTCGATCATTGGTCTTGGCTACTATTTTAGAAAAACGGGCATCTTTAATAATCAGGTGGGTAAAATCCTCTCTTCTGTGGTCTTAACCGCGGCTTTACCTGCTTTGGCCTTTACCTCATTTATGCAAGACAATGATCCGCAAAAAATGGCCGACGGCATGACACTGTTGGTGTTTGGCTTTGTCATCTACATTGCGTTGATCATTTTAAGTAAATTCTTTTATTTTAAATATGTGGGCGATGAGCAAACAGCGCTGCGTAACTTGAGCATCTTTGGTTCCACCACATTTTTCAGCACCCCCATCATCAGTAGCTTATTTGGCCCTGTGGGCGTGATGCTAAGCTCTATTTTTAACATCAGTTACCGTGTGTTTCTCTACTCATATGGCTACATCAAAATGAGCGGCTTGAAAATGAGCAGCAAAAACATCAAAGAGATGTTTTTAAATCCGATTGTGATCGCAACCTTCGCGGGTTTATTCATCTGGGCATTTCAAAACTCATTACCCCAAGTGGATGTGACCACAAGTGGCGGCGCTGTGAAGCAATATGCCTTCCTTCGCATCGATCAAACGGCACCTTGGTTACAACAAGCGATGAAGTATTTAGCTGGCCTTGCCTCACCGCTTGCGTGGTTATCCATTGGTGCAACGCTGGGTCAAATCAATTTAAAACAGGCGGCTGAAAACAAAACCACATGGTATTACAGCTTCATTAAAGTTGTCTTGATTCCTGCTCTCATTTTAGTGGTGTTATTGTTCCTCCATGGCACAGGCGTGATGCCAATGAGCTATGATGTGATCGCCGTTGTGGTGCTCATGATGATGGCGCCTGCTGCAACTGTGGTGACCACTTATGCCATCAGTTTTGATCGTGAGGCGCTCCTTGCCTCAAACAGCTCATTGATCTCCACCATTTTAGCGGTGATCTTCATCCCGATCTGGATCGTGGTGCTTGAGCTCATTCAACACTATTTCTTTTAACTCACGAATCATAGGTGACTGATATGTTTAAAATTGCATGCTATGGCGTTAGACACAATGAAATTGAGTACTTTAACAAACTCAATAAATACAATTATGACTTAACGCTCATTCCCGACTTATTGCGCCATGATAACGTGAGCACCGCAGAACATCATGATGCGGTTCTATTGCGCGGCAATTCTGTGGCGGATAAACAAAACTTAGATGCGCTGCACAGTTATGGCATTAAATATGTCTTTACACGCACCGTGGGTTTTAACCACATTGATGTGGAATATGCCCGATCCCTTGGCATTCGCATGGCGCGCGTACCCTCCTATTCACCAACAGCCATTGCTGAGCTTTCTGTGACGCTTGCCATGATGCTGCTGCGTAAAACGGCCTACATGACGGTCAAATCCGCCTATCGCGACTTCATCATTGATGATGAGATGTTCACGCGTGAAATCCATAACTGTACTGTGGGCATCATCGGACTTGGGAAAATTGGGCTCGCTGAAGCTAAACTCTTTCATGGTTTAGGTGCACGCGTGATTGGCTATGACATTTTTGAATCCGAAAAAGCCAAAGAGTTTGTGGAATTTATGACGCTCGATGAATTATTGCCCCAAAGTGACATCATCAGCCTGCATGTGCCATATGTGCCAGGGCAAAATGAAAAATTCGTCAATGCAGATTTCATCGGCAAAATGAAGCAAGATGCCATTTTAGTCAACACCGCACGCGGTGAAATTCAAGACAATGAAGCGGTGCTTGCTGCCCTTGAGAGCAAAAAACTCAGCGGCTTTGCCACCGATGTCTTCTCAAATGAAGCCGAATTTTTCCAACGCAAATTCATGCCGTGGCAAACTGTTCCTGATGGCACGGTACAAAAACTCATTGAACTTTTTCCGCGCGTTCTTGTGACCCCACATGTGGGCTCAAATACAGAAGAAGCGCTGTCAAACATGGTGGAAACCAGTTATGAAAACTTCCATGAGATGCTCACGCGCGGTGCTTGCATCAATGAGATTTGCCCTTAATTAACAATCCTCTGTTCTACTCGTTCCTTACCCCTCTTTGCACCATCTTGTGATGGTGCTTTTTTTTGCCACTTTTCAAGATACGTTAAAATGCGCGCAGTATAACGCACCGGAAACACCATTTTTGTATACTCTAAATGAAAACGCCCATGATAACGACGGCGCATGTCCATCAACAATTCGACCGTATCATCATTCATCATTGCCTCAATGCAAAGGCTGCCTTCTGCTAAAGTGTGTACCGTTAAACGTGTATTGTGAATGTGATAATGCTGTTTCATAAAATACCTCCATTGATTGAATGGATCGATTGTGACAAGTATCATGAGGCGAAAACAGACCATAACCAGGTATCTAACCGGGTAAGGAGAGTGTAAATGACTGAATCTATTGAAACCATTGAGGCATTGCATGCCATCTTACAGACCAATAAATCCCTGAAAAAGACGGATCATTGCCTGCGTTATTTGTGTGAATGCACCCTCAATGCCCATCAAAAAGGGGAAGAATTCCATGGATTGTCACGCCATTCCATGAAGGCGGACTATGATGATTCAAAGGGGATTGCGGACTATGTGCCTCCTGCTAATCTCAATAAATGGATCAATCAAAGCATGCTCAATCAGCAATGTGAACGCATTGTTTTACAAAATCAGGCGGTGTTTGAAAAAATTGGTTATGTGCCATCCATTGCAGGCACCAATCCACAAGGCGGCAAAGGCAATGAAAATTTGATGTACATTGACATCCAACCGATTGCCAAAGAAACACCCCCTGAAGAGATTGATCCCACATCGATCCGCTACCACAGAACGCCGCCTGCCAATATTAAAATTGCATGGTACATGCGCCCTTTCATGCATCAAGGCACCTTTAGAAATCGCAGCCTTCGGGGCATGAGTTTTTATCTCATGTGGTTTTTATTGACCTTGATGGCCCTCACAGGCCTGCTCATCATCATTATGGGCGTTGCCCTCAAAACAGATCATCTCACTTTGTGGCAGCTGCTCTATCTCTCAATACCGATGGGCTGTTTTTATTTGGTGATGCGTTATGTGACACTGCCGCTCTTTCGATTGCCAGAATATCGAATTTTAAAGGCGCCGCCGTGGATGATTGCCATGAATCAATCGTCTGCTGAAATCGAAATGCACCGTGATGATCATTCACAAATCACAAGTTTGACACAATTCATTGGCGAATGTCCCATTTGCAGCGCTCAAGTGACATTGCGTGAAGGTTGGAAAGACCAGCGTTTACCATTGGTGGGCCGCTGTGGTGAAAGTCCGTTTGATCATGTGTATAGTTTTGATCGTGTTGAGATGACCGGCCGTTTATTAACGCGCCGTTGATCAACTCATCACGCACATAAAAAAAGCGCCCGAAGGCGCTTTTTCATATGGTTCACTTAGAAGTTATAACGCACCCCTAAAGTGACTTTGGTGTCGTGATAGCTGTTTGAACCTGCACGGTAACCCACATCACCCCAAACGCTTAAGTTCTTTTGCACTTGGCCCTCAACACCGAGTTTCATTTCGCCTAAGTTGCGCGTGCCATGCTGATCCACACGCACACCATCAAAGCTTGCATAAAATGGTTTTGAGTTGTGATAGTAGTTCACTTCCATGTAAGGCGTCACCACATTGCCGTTGTCTAAGGTTTTCTCCATGAATAAGCGAGCCCCTAAACGTGTTTCAATGTTGTTTTTGCTACCGGTGATGTGTGTACCTGTGGCATCTGTGATGTCATTCATCTTCGCACCCATCCACGTCACTTGCGCTTGTGGTTGTAGATAAAGATCATCCGTCAAGCCAAAAGTATAACCCCCTTCTAACGAGGCAATGAAACCTTTGGTTTTCATCTTCTCGCTGCTGATTTGATCACCCGTCACAGTGTTATCAAAGTACACATATTGCACAGAGCCATCAAGGTAGAAGCCTTTGGTCAATTGATCACCGAATGTGGCATACAAACCAACACCGTAACCATCACTGCTGCCCTTCGCATTTAAGCCATTGTGCTGCTGTTGGCTCTTAATTTTACTGTGACCATAAGCACCGAAGACACCCATTTTAATGGGTTGCTCATCAATCGTTGAGCGAAGGATGTCACCACCGATCATCATGCGGTAACTGTCAATCGTGGCTCGGTTAATTTTGCCATTGTCATAGAACTTGCTGAACTGACCGCCCACCAATGTCCAGATGCGGCTATCTTCTGACAAATAGTTACGCTCCGACAATTTATGGTTGAACAATGTATTGGCCACATTTAAACCACCCACATACACTGCCGTTTCAGGACGGCGACTTGCATCATTTGCAGCCGTCACTAACCACCAGTTGCCATCGCTGCCTTTTTCTAATTGATAGTCAAAGGCACCACGCACCGCACGGCCTTCTTGTGTGAGTACCATGGTATTGGTTTTGCCACCAATGCTCACCACTTCAACTTTTTGCGTACCATTGGCCAACTGCATCAATGGCGCACCGTGCATGTCATCCACTTTCAGCGCACTTTCACCCTCTGCATTGCCGGTGATGATTAAGCGACCAGCCAATTGACCGTCACTGGCAATATGAATGAGGCTGCCTTTTTCCGCTGTAAAATTGCCTTGCACCGTAAAATTGCCCATCGGTTGACCGGCTTGATGATTCACAGTGCTGCCCACATCTAAATGGCCTTTTAAGAGCACATCACCATTGACCGTACCATAACCGCCCATGCCAGCATTTTGATCCACAGTGACCAATGCTGTGCCATGACCATAGATGGCATCTTTCTCAATGTTGAGGTAACCATTTTTCACCCAAGTGTTGCCATCAAACTGAGTATGATCACCCTGCACAAGGATCTGTGGCGCTTTATCGCCATCGATCACCAACGTACCGCTGCCAAACATGGTCTCACCCAATAATGTGCTTGATTGACGTACGGTCAATTCACCACCATTGACACCCAGCTTTGAACCTGCGGCAACATTCAACTGATCCACCGTTTGCTTCATGCCATTTAAGTTAAATTGGCCATTGTTCTTAATGGTGAGGTTGCCTTGCGTACCAAAGACTTGATTCATACCGGCGGTGATGCTTGTGCCATCAATCATGGTATCGCCAGCATAGGTGTTCAAATTGCCAGAGAGCGTGATGCCTTCGCTGCCTTTAAAGATGAAGCCACCTTCACCTTTAAGCTCAGCACGTAGATCACGGCTATCTGTGGTTGTATTGCTCGCATCCGATAACACCATCACATTTTTATCTTTAAAGGCTTCAATTTCATCTAAACCATAATTTAAATGAATGCCTTTGTCATCGGTACGCAAGCCATTAAAGCCATAGAATGCTTCACCGGCACCATTTTGAATCACCGCAGAGCTCTGTGCCACATCTTTAGACTCAATGAGGTTGCCATCCATATCCGCTAGGAAAATGCCCTCATAATCCTTCACTTGACCATTATTAGCATCTTTGGTGATCACTTTACCCGAGATCAATGTTTCACCGACCATGCCAAATTGTTGATCTAAGAATGATGTTTTTTGGTCCACATTTGCAGCATCAATGCCATGTTTCTCAATCGTTGCTGGATCGACTTTCAACAAGTTTTGATCCCCCACCAATGTGATGGTGTCAGAGACGGTTAAATGGTTAGAACGTTGACCATTGGCATCTTTTTGCAATGTCATTGCCCCTTGATCAAAGGTGAGGTTTTTCAATGTTTGACCATCAAGCGTTAAATTCGCTTCACCACCCGCTAAATTCACATGGGCTTGATCTAACACATCAAACGCTGTTTGATCGAGGGACAGCTCACCGCCTTTGACTGCAAATTCACCAGTAAAGTCTTTTGCACCAGCATTTTTAAGGGTAATGTCACCTTTCGCATCCACAGAGACAGTGCCTGCGCCTGATAATGCATAATTGAGATCATAGGGCGCATCGGTTGTGATGTTCCATGAACCTTTCTCAGCCACATTCACAGTACCTTTGAAGGCATCATGTTGACCTTTCACCGCCACTTGACCTGTGGGCGTGACATTGATTTGACCACTGCCAGCGATTGTGTTCAACCAATCCCCTTGGTCGGCAATGTTCACAACGGCTTTGTCTGCTAAATTCAATTGGCCATGGCCTAAACCTTGTAATTGATTGAGGTTCACCACAGCATCATCCACATTCACAGTCGCAGCGAATTCTTTGTTGATGCTGTCAACATTCACAGTGCCTTTGGCCATATTCAATGTCGCTGATTGATCACCGAACAGAGCGCCTTTAATGTCGGATGTTTTCTGATCATTCAATGTGAGTGTACCTGAGTTGAAGTCAAGGCGCGTGCCCTCATCCATCACCAACTGATCCACCGTTTGCGTTTGACCATTGAGGTAAAATTGACCTTGATTGAGTAAACTCAAGGCACCTTTTTCCCCAAAGACATTGTTTGCACCGGCGGTGACAACTGCACCATCAATCACCGTGTTGCCTGTGTAGCTGTTTTTGCCATTAGAGACTTCAATGCCAAGATTCCCTTTAAAGGTAAATCCACCTTCACCTTTGAGCTCAGCACGTAGATCACGGCTGTCTGTGATGACATTGGCGCTGCTAGACAACACTTCCACCTGTTTACCTTGATAAGCTTCAATCACAGATAAACCATAATTCAAATGAATGCCTTGATCATCCGTACGCAAGCCATTAAAGCCATAAAATGCTTGACCCGCACCTTCTTGAATTGTCACCGCACTTTGTGGCACAGCATCATTGTCAATCTGCTGTCCTTGGAGATCAGCTAAATGGATATCGGCATTGCCTTGTTTCACCACTTGACCTTTGATCAACGTTTCACCAGTAAAACCTTCTTGTTGATCTAAGAAGGAGAGCGATGTGTCCACTTTTTGATCAAACTCTGTTTTTTGCAATTTCGTAGGATCCACGCGTAAACTGTTATTTTGACCCTCAAGCGTCACTAAACCTGTGACATTTAAGTGATTCACGCGATCATTCGTGTCTTTAGTTTGCAACGTCATCGCACCTTGATTGAAGGTTAAGTTTTTCAATGATTGATCATCTAATTGAAGCGATGCATCCCCCCCAACTAAACTCACACTTGCATTTGTTAAGACATCAAAACCTGTTTGATCAAGGGTCAATTCACCGTCTTTAACCGCAAATTCACCGGTAAAGTCTTGTACCCCCGCATTTTTAAGGGTAATGTCACCGTTAGCATCCACAGAGACAGTGCCTGCGCCTGATAATGCATAATTGAGATCATAGGGGGCATCAGTTGTGATGTTCCAAGCCGATTGATCGGCCAGTTTCACCGTGCCCGTTAAAGCACCATGTTCGCCTTTAACATTCAAATCACTGCCTTTGCCAAGTGCAATGGTCCCTGCACCTGAAATGACATTATTTAAATCGCCTTTTACATCATCGTTGATGTTCAATGTACCAGCCACATCCACAGCTGCGCTGCCTAGGCTATTGAGGGCATCAACATTCGCTGTGCCTTGATCCGTCACTTTTACAGTGCCCGTAAACTGTCTGTTGTCTTTATGCAACGTGACACTGTCAGCATCAATGGTTAAAGTACCCGTGCCTGCCAAGGTATTATTGAACTGACCTGCACCTTTAAGCGTCAATGCACTTTCATCATTGAGGGTCACATTGCCTTGACCAAAACCATCCACTTTCGCCAATGTTGCTGCCGCTTTTTGATTCAACGTCACCGCTGCATTTAAACCCGCATTGCTTGATTCAACATTCACCGTGCCCGCATTGATATTGAGCTTAGATTGATCATTACCCAAAAGTTGGCCCGAAACGGTGGATGCGCTGTTTTCTGCCAACGTCAATTCACCTTGGTTTAAATCAATCACACCTTGTTGACCCAGCTGTAGATTGTCCACCGATTGCTTCATACCAGCCAAATTAAAAGTGGATTGACCTTTTAAGGTTAAATCACCTTTTTGACCAAACACATTGTCCATGCCAGCAGTGATGCTGGTGCCATCAATCACCGTATTGCCTGTGTATGTATTGGGGTTACCCGATAAAGTAATGCCTTGGTCACCGGTAAAGGTAAAACCACCTTGGCCCACCAATTCTGCACGTAGATCGCGGCTCTGTGTGGTCACGTTGCTTTGGTCAGATTTGACCGTCACCACTTTGCCATCATAGGCCTGAATTTCATCTAAACCGTAGTTTAAATGAATGCCTTTATCATCGGTGCGCAATCCATTGAAGCCATAATATGCTTCACCGGCGCCATTTTGGATCTCAATTGTGCTTTGACCCACATCTTTTGCTTCAATGATTTTGCCATCGCGATCCCGTAAGAAAATGGCTTCAAAGTCATCAATCGGGTTGCCGGCATTGTCTTTGGTCACCACCTTACCGGACACCAATGTTTCACCCACAAACCCTTCTTGCTGATCTAAGAACGAGGTGGTTTGATCCACTTGCCCTGCGCTCGCATCGGTCACATGCTTATCCACTGTATCTTTATCCACCATGATGGCATTTTTATCGCCAATCAAAGTGATGGTATCGGTCACTTTAAGGTGATTGGATGCATTCGGGTCTTTTGGATCTAATGACAATGTTCCATTGTGAATCACCAAATTGTCCACATGCTGGCCATCGACGGTCACCGTCGCCGCCCCGCCCGTTAGATTTAAACTCGCATTATTTAAAACATCAAAGGCGGTTTGATCGAGCTGTGCATTGCCGCCCTTCACAGTAAAGTTACCCGTAAAGTCTTTTGCACCCACATTTTTAAGGGCAATGTCACCGTTAGCATCCACAGAAACGGTGCCGGTGCCGGATAAAGCGTAATTGACATCATACGGTGCATCGGTTTGAATGTTCCATGCTGCTTGATCACCTGTTTTTAATGTACCTGTAAAGCCATCATGTTCGCCTTTAACATTCAATTGATTGTCCGTTAAAGTGATTTGGCCGTCACCACTGAAGCCATTCTTGAGATCACCCTTGATGCCATCGGCAAAGTTTAACTTGCCTTCAATCTCTAAAGCACCTGTGCCTAGATTATTCATGGCGGTCACATTCGCTGCTGCAGGTTTTTCAATGCTGATTTTCCCCGCAAATTGGCTGTTGTCACCTTTTAAGGTCACATCGCCTGTATTGAGCGCTAAAGTATTGGTATTGTCACCGACAAATGCATTGGCCAATGTGCCGCCGCCATTGATATTAACAGCGTTTGCGCCTTGAAGCGTCACCTTGCCTTTGCCTAAGCCATCGGCTTTGGTAAGATCTGCCGCGACTTTGTTGCCTAACGTTACGTTAGCGGCCAATTCACCATTGCTTGCGCCCACTTTGAGGGCGCCTTGCTGTACATTCAATGCTGATTGATTCGTGCCATTCAATTGTCCATCAATCTCATGGATTTGATTTCCAGTTAAATTCAATGTCCCTGTGTTAAGGTTCAACTGTGTCTTATTGCTTGCTGTTACTCCCGCCACATTTTGTGTGTGTGTGCCTAAATCTAATTGAGCTTGATCAGATAGCGTCAATGCCCCTTTTTGACCAAGGGCTTGATCCACGCCCAGCGCCACTTTTGCATCATTTGTTAATGCCGTCGCGCCTTCATAATCATTCGTTTGCCCGGTCACTGTCACCAAGGGTGCACCAGTAAAGGTAAAACCACCTTTGCCCGTCAATTGTACAAAGAGTTTTTGCTCGCTTGCCCCTGTACTATCAATGGTCACAGATTGGTTTTCATTGGCAGACAGTGCTTTTAAACCATAACCCGCATGTAAACCGGTGTCATCTGCCACCACTTTTTGATAACCGTAAACACCTTGCCCCTTCGCTTCTTGACCCACGATGTCTTTTTTAATGTTCATGGCATTAATATCGCCACTGTTGGCCACTAATGTCACATCATCACGATCTCCTGAAGTTTTACCTGCGGCAAAGGTTTCCCCTAAAGTCAATTGATTTTGTTGATCTAATAAAGTGCCTGTGGGCTTCATTTGATCAATGGCAGATTTTTGACCCAATAAATTGGCATCATCAATCATAATGGTGTTTTTACCTGTCAAAGTGATGCCATTTTTCGCCGTCAATAAATTAAATGCCGTGCCATTATTTAACACATGCAATTTAGCATTTTGTAATCCTAAGCTGCCCACAGAAACATTGTCATGCACCTGCCCTGTACCATTTGGCAAAATGCCAAGATACGCATTGCCTAATGCATTTTCACTCAATGAGTCTACTTTTAAAATGCCGCGCTCTACTGTAAATTTACCCGTAAAATCTTGATTTTTCGTTTCATTTTTAAAAGTAATCATTTGATTTTGATTACCGGCACTGATGTTAACGTTCCCTGTGCCTTGCAAACGATAACGGAAATCATAGTTATAGAGTTTTTGAAGATTCCATGTTGAATCCTCAGAGCCCACCACCACCAAGCCATTTAATGAAGCATGGTTACCGGTCACTTTAATGTTATTTTTACCCACATTGATGGTGCCCGCACCATATAAATTACTGTTGAGCTCAGTGACGGTACCATCGACAAAGTTTAATGTCGCATTCTCAAGGGTATAAATGCTGTTATTTGTCCCTAAACCTTCATTGATTGATACCGTCGCAGAGTTACCAGCTGTAATGGTCGCTGTGCCTGTAAAATCAGACTGTGCGTGTTCAAAACTGTTATTCGCTTTAACATATAAAGCACCATTACCGATCAAGGTATTGAGAAAACGACCATCGGCAAGCGTTTGCACCACCGCTTTTGTATTGGTCAAATACATCTTTTCAGAGCCAAAGGCATCTAATTTATGTAAATTCACTGTCGCACTGGCATCTTGTCCATCTTGCGTCCCGATGGTGAATTTTGCTTTAAAATCGGGGTTAGAGGTGTAAGCCTGCATCACACCACTTAAGTTATAAAAACCCGTACCATCTGTGATGAGGCGTAAGTTATCGTTAGAATCTTTAGTCTCACCATAACCATTATTGAGCACACCACCATTGGTAATTTTAATGTATGGCTTAAGCTCACGTGGCGTATTAGAATTAATCACAGATTTGATATATAAGTTCGTATTCCAAACATTGAACACACTGCCATTGTCCACCTCTACGCCACCAGTATAACCGAGTGTGAGCACTCGCCCTGTTAACTGGCTATTATTATCAACTTGCATAATGAATTTAGTGGTATCTGAGACTACAGGATTGCCCACACCGATATACAGCCAATCATTAAATGTCACCTGACTGTTATTGATGATCTTTGTATAATACGTATTTTGATCAGTGGAGGTCACGCCAGAAGGATCATAGCCTGTATAATAACGTCCGTTAATGGTCAAATGACTGTTGTCCACTGTCCAACTGGTATCCCCTGCTTTACCGCCATTATTGACCCATTTGATCTCTCTTTCATCGGTAATATTAGAAGCAAAATTAAGCGTATAAGTCTTATCTTTCGTCAAAATGGACTCTGTTGTGTAATAAAAGGCACGCTTTGCAGATGTCCCACTGTCCTGACCATTATTGAGTAAATCTTTTAAGCTGTCGGCCTGCGCACCACCTAGGGCTGCCGAAAGCAACAATAAAATGCTCGCTGCGATCTTAGTGCGTTTAAATGTGCGTGCCCCCTCTGTCACGACACTGCCGCCCATACCACTTGAATGTTTGGCATATTCTGATGCCACCACCAACATGTTTAAAGACTGATTCCAAACAACTTTAAAAATATTATTCATAATGCATGACCCTTTTCATTAAGTGGTACTATTTTTTTGATGTATTCGAAAGCATATTAAAATATCAAATACAGTTTCTTAAAACTCATATAATTTTTAAATTCCCATGGTACTTATACCATGTTATTATTAAAATAATTAAACTAATATTATAATTATATTATTTAATTTACTCATCACTGATCACACAAGGAGTCTTTTATGCAAAAGAAAGTTGTTGTTTTAGGTGGTAATTTTGCGGGCCTTGGCGCGGCACAAAAAATCAAAGAATACTCAAAAGATGATGTGGCCATTACGGTCATTGATCGAAAATCTTATTTATTGTATGTGCCAAATATCCCTGCTGAAGTCTTAGAAAATCGCAATCCTGAGCTTTCCCTCACGATGGACATTCGTAAGGTTCTCCATAAAGAACACATCGATTTCATTCAAGCGGAAATCACGCAGGTTGATCCTATTAAACAAACCGTCACAATCACGCCAAATGAACGCCCCGGCGCTGAGCCACAAACCATTGATTATGATTATTTGGTCATCGCCGTTGGGGCAAAACTCGCCTATGATCACATCGAAGGCTTTGCTGAATATGGTGATACCGTTTCTGACTTTTATCATGGCAATAAATTGCGTAAAAAGTTGCATGATGGCACCTACAAAGGCGGACCGATTGTGGTGACTTCTGCCCGCTTCCATCAAGGTGATGGCGCAGATGGTTTAGCACCTTATCCGGGCGGCACCATTCCACAAGCAATGGCGGCATGTGAAGGACCACCCGTTGAAATCAGCCTTGGGCTCGCCGATTGGTTGGTGCGCCACAAAATGGGCGATGCCAGTAAAATCTCGCTCGTCACACCAGGCAAAATGATTGCGGAGGATGCTGGGGAAAAAGTGGTCACAGAGCTTCTCGATACGGCATCGAAAATGGGCTTTAAGTACTACAACAATGTGCAAGATGTGGTCAAACTCACGAAAGATTCCATCGTTTTTGCCAATGGTTTAGAGCTCCCTGCCGAGCTGAAAATTGTCTTCCCTGATTGGGTGGCGCATGATTTTGTCAAAAACATCGAGCATGTAGCCGACAGCAAAGGCTTTGTGATCACCGATCTTCTCATGCGTAACCCAACTTACAAAAACATCTTTGCCGCCGGCGATTGCGCGGCGGTGACCATGCCAAAACTTGGCGCCATTGGCCATCAAGAATGTGAAATCATCGGCCGACAAATTGCCTTAGATTTAGGGCACATGAGTGCGGATAAAGCCAATGAACCACTCAAACCTGTTGTCTTTTGCATTGGTGACATTGGCAGCGGCAAAGGCTTTTACATTCGCTCAGATTCTTGGTTTGGTGGCGAGACACAAGTGCTCAAAATGGGGCGCATCCCATACATGCTCAAAATGCAATATAAAGACATCTTCTTTAATACCGATGGCAAAGTGCCCGTTTGGGGTGAAGAAGTGGCGCGCATCTTGGCAGAAGATTTCTGATCAACCGCATCACAATAAAAAAGGCAGCTTAGGCTGCCTTTTTTCATCTTTAAAACCCTATATTATGCAGTTTTCACCACAGGATGGAAACGCAAAATCAAGTAACCCAAAATGCCCGATAAGAATGAGCCAATAAACACACCAATCTTACTTAAATCTTGCAATTCAGGGGCGGCAAATGCCAACATGCTGATGAATAAACTCATGGTAAAGCCGATGCCGCATAATAATGCCACACCGTACACTTGTAACCATGTTGCACCCGTTGGGCGATTGAAGAGACCCAATTTTTCACCGATGTACACAATGCCAAAAATACCGATCTGTTTGCCCAAAAACAAGCCCACAGCCACGCCCATCACCACAGGATGCGCCAACATTGACAATTCCAAACCAGCAAAGGAAACGCCCGCATTTGCTAAACCAAACACCGGAATGATGAGAAAACTCACCCAATTGGCCAAACCGTGTTCCCAAGCCAATAATGGGGTTTCACCTTTAGCATTCTCTTTCACGCCACTTAATGGAATGGTCAAGGCCAATGTTACGCCCGCTAAAGTGGCATGAATGCCGGACTTTAACACCATGAACCATAAAATCACACCGAACAAGAGATACAAGTAAGGTTGCACCACTTTTTTCTTATTAAGGATCACAAGCGCAATGATGCTCGCAAGCGCCCCTAATAAGTAAATCAAGTGCAATTCACTAGTGTAGAACACTGCGATGATGATGATGGCCGCTAAGTCATCAATGATGGCCAATGCCGTTAAAAACACCTTCAATGACAATGGCACGCGGCTGCCTAACAATGCCACAATCCCAAGGGCAAAGGCGATGTCTGTCGCTGTTGGAATCGCCCAACCATTAAGGGCTGCGCCATCATTTCGGTTAAAGAGATAATAGATCACAGCTGGCATTGCAAGCCCTGCTAACGCGGCTAACCCTGGAAGAATACGCTGAGAATTCGTTGCCAGCTCACCCACCAAAAATTCACGTTTTAATTCAAGGCCCACATACAAAAAGAAGATTGCCATGAAGGCATCATTGATCCAATGTAAGACGGATAAACCTGCCACATAACTTTCTAAGATGGCAAAGTACTGACCAGACAATGGACTGTTGGCAATCACAAGGCCAAGCAGCGCTGAAATCATCAAGACAATGCCGCCTGCCGTGGGTAAAGAAAAAAAGTATTGAATTTTTTTGTACATCTAATCTCCTAAATCGCATTTTAATCAAGCTGCTAATTTACTAGAAAAGTGCTTTAAAAAACAATATTTCCGAAAAAAATATCACAAATGATTTAAACAAACGCAATCAAGCACACCGAAGAATCACGCAATGACTGCATTTTCCTCATTGAAAGGTATTGCACGCGTTGATGTCGCCGGTTTTAAATCCGCGCTCAAACCATGCTTTGCGCTGTGCGGATGTCCCGTGTGTAAAGCTGTCAGGCACCACAGCGCCGCCACTTTGTTTTTGTAAACGGTCATCGCCAATCGCTTCTGCTGTTTTCATGGCTTTGTCCAAATCACCCATTTCAAGCAAACCACGTTCTTGCACATACTTGCCCCAAATGCCGGCCAAGCAATCAGCTTGCAGCTCCATTTTCACGGACAGCTGATTGGCCTCTTTTTTGCTGGCGCGTTGCTGTAATTGGCGCACTTGCTGATTGATGCCCAATAAATTTTGCACATGATGACCCACTTCATGCGCCACCACATAACCTTGAGCAAAATCGCCGCCACCGCCTAAGCTTTTACGCATGTCATCATAAAACGAGAGATCGATGTACACTTTATAATCGGCAGGACAATAAAATGGCCCCATCGCCGCTTGACCATAACCACATGCCGTCGATGTTTGCCCCGAATAGAGCACAAGCGTTGGTTCTTGATACGTTTTGCCAAGCTTTTTAAATTCACGTTGCCAAAGATCTTCCGTCATCCCTAAGGAAGTGGCCGTAAAATTGGCCATGCGCTCTTCTTGTGGGGAGACATTGGCCGATTGTGCATTGGTTTGCGTGGGCACTTGCCCTTCTAACAATGGTGATAAATCAACGCCATAATAACCGGCAATCATCACCACAATAAACAACACCACGCCCGCTTTACCATTCATCGGGATGGGCAAGCCCCCTAAACTGTTTTTACCGCCTGAGCGGCGACGATCTTCGACATTTTCACTGCGTCTTTCATTTTCCCAGCGCATGTTTGCTCCATCTGTTCATCTGATTGAAAGTCTCTATTGTAGATCATTACCGGCAAATGTGAGGAGTTCTAATCATCCCCGCGGGCAACCGGATGCGCCGGATTTTTACACCATTCGCTCCATGAACCGTCATACAATGCCGTTGCCCCTAAACCCGCGTACGCCATCGCCAATACATTGTGGCACGCTGACACGCCAGAACCACATTGATGCACAATGGTTTGACCCTGATGATGCTTGAGCAAATCCTTGAATTCTTCTGCCAAGACTGTTTTTGGCTTAAATGTGCCATCGCTTTGCAAATTGCGCTCAAATGGGCGATTAATCGCAGTCGGAATGTGCCCTGCCACAGGATCAAGCGGTTCAACATCACCTCTAAAACGTGCGTGGCTACGGGCATCAATGATGCAAAGCGGCGGTTCAGATTCATCAATGGAATCCATGATCACTGCAGCCGTCACACGCTGAAAATCCGATGGCAGTGATACAATGTTTCCACATTTTGGCGAAGATTCCGCCAGAGACATCACATCGCCACCGGCCGCTTGCCATGCACGTAAACCGCCATTGAGCACAAATGTGTGCCCATGGCCTAAATGGTGCAAAATCCACCAAATGTATGCAGCCATCATGGTGTTACCGGCATCATACACCACCACGGTGTCGCCTTGATCAATGCCTAAGCGCTGCATTACTGCGATCAATTCATCCATACTTTTTAAAGGATGACGCCCGGATAAAGGCGTTGGTTCTGCGCACACATCTTGTTCTAAATCGATGCGCCGCGCGCCTTTAATGTAACAATGATCCTTGTCAATGGGCTGCATGCTCGACTCTGCGGCTAAAATCACGAGTGATTCTGAGGACAGCATTTTCTGTTGCAAATCAGAGACAGAAATGAGGGATGAAAGGTTTGACACATTGACCTCCTTAAAGGATTGATTTTCTCGAAATTTATTGTAATCTAAGACCTTTTGACCCCATCGGAGCCCACGTGACTGAACTCATCCGCGACACATTAACCTTGCCAAACAATGGCCAAAAATTACTGCTCCACTCTTGCTGCGCCCCGTGCTCAGGTGAAGTGATGGAAGCAATGGTGGCTTCAGGCATAGACTTTACCATCTATTTTTATAACCCGAATATTCATCCATTGAAAGAGTATGAGATTCGCAAAGAGGAAAATATTCGCTTTGCTGAAAAATTCAACATTCCCTTCATCGATGCCGATTATGATAAAGACAATTGGTTTGAGCGTGCAAAAGGCATGGAAATGGCGCCTGAACGCGGCATTCGTTGCACCATGTGTTTTGACATGCGCTTTGAGCGCACTGCCCTTTATGCCCATGAACATGGCTTTGATGTGATGACCAGTTCCCTTGGCATTTCGCGCTGGAAAAACATGGCACAAATCAATGATTGCGGTGAACGCGCCGTTGCTCCTTATCCCAACCTCACTTATTGGGATTACAATTGGCGTAAAGGCGGCGGTTCTGCACGCATGATCGAGATCAGTAAGCGCGAAAACTTTTATCAACAAGAGTATTGTGGTTGCGCCTATTCACTGCGTGACACCAATCAATTCCGTAAAAGCAAAGGTCGCGCGCCGATTAAACTCGGTGTCATGTACTATCAATAAATAAAAATCCCGAGCAATGCTCGGGATTTTCATGGCTATCAACGGTTATTCAACCACCGCGATGCGAAGGTTATTCGTTCCGCCTTGTACATAATTGAGTGAACCGCGTGTAATGATGATGCGATCACCCACATTAACCGCTTGATTCACCTTTAAAACCTCAATCACTTCATTGACCACATCTTCTTCATTCGCATGATGAATGTTGAATTCTAATGGCTCGACACCACGATACAATGTCATCCAACCGGCAGTTTTCGCATGGCGCGTTAAAGCATAAATGGGAATGTCTGAATTAACGCGGCTCATGAGCATTGCTGTGGTGCCTGATTCTGTTAGGCACACCAACGCTTGCACATCATAGTGGTTGGCCAACACCATTGAGGACATAGCGATCGCTTCATCCGTTTGCGTGAACTGTTTATTTTTAATCATGGAGTTCGCGCTCAAATGGTTCATCATTTCGCTCTCTGCCCCAATGCAGATCTCTGCCATCGCTTTCACCGTTTCCACAGGATATTTACCGGCGGCGCTTTCAGCAGAGAGCATCACCGCATCGGTGCCATCTAACACAGCGTTTGATACATCCATCACTTCGGCGCGCGTTGGGCATGAGTTTTCAATCATTGATTCCATCATTTGCGTCGCTGTAATCGTGGCACGATTCAATTCACGCGCCCGTAAAATGAAGCGCTTTTGCACGCCCATCAATTTTGCATCACCAATTTCCACCGCCAAATCGCCGCGGGCAATCATGATGGCATCGGAGGCTAAAATGATCTCATCGATGTTTGCCACCGCTTCAATGCGCTCAATTTTCGCCACCAAATGCGCCTGTGAACCTGCTTTTTTGAGCAATTCGCGCGCCTCATCCATGTCACTGCCATTTCTTGGGAAAGAGACGGCGATGTAATCGGTGTTAAAGTTCGCCGCACAAATGAGATCTTCTCGATCCTTATCCGTCAAAGCGGGCGCAGACAAACCGCCGCCCTGCAAATTGATACCTTTACGGTTAGACAATGTGCCGCCAATCACCACTTTGGTGTACACTTCTGAATCTTTCACTGCCGTCACTTCAAGCACGATTTTGCCATCATCTAGGAGTAAAATGTCTTTGGGCTTCACATCATTGACCAAGGCTTTATAGGCAATGCCAACGCGCGTTTCATCGCCAGCATCATCGGCATGCGTGCTGTCTAGAATAAACGGTGCGCCTTCTATCAATTCGACTGAACCATTTTTAAACTTCTCAATGCGAATTTTAGGGCCTTGCAAATCCGATAAAATGCCCACATTCACTTTTAAGCGCGCGGCAATTTCACGCACCGCATTGACACGTTTGATGTGATCTTCATGGGTGCCGTGAGAGAAATTCAGGCGAACCACATTCACACCTGCTTTGATCATACCTTCTAACACACCCGGGCGATCACTCGCTGGCCCTAATGTTGCAACAATCTTTGTCCTTCTTTTCATCAATTGCTCCTTTTTTCATGCATTATGAATATAAATCTGCCCCATCGATAAAACAAAATCGCAGTTTGTGGTGTAATTCAGTACAATATACCCCATGATTACTTTATTAACGAATATACTAGTTGGGCAACATGACACAATCTATTTTTAATCGTGAACTCATCGATAAATATGACAAGGCTGGTCCTCGTTATACCTCTTACCCCACCGCTGTACAATTTACCACCGAATTTACCCGTGAGGATTACATTCAGGCCGCTTTAGCCTCTAATGAATCTGATCGTGATTTATCCCTTTATTTCCACATGCCATTTTGCGACACCATCTGTTTTTACTGTGGCTGTAACAAAATCATCACCAAAAACCGCAAGCGCTCTTTGCCTTACGTTGAACATTTACTCAAAGAGATTGAAATGCAAGGCAATCTTTTTGATCGTCAACGCAAAGTGAAGCAGCTCCATTGGGGCGGCGGCACGCCCACATTTTTATCCCGTGATGAAATGCTCACGGTGATGGATGCCACCGCTAAACACTTCACATTGCTCGATCAAGATCAAGGCGAATACTCCATTGAAGTGGACCCACGTGAAGCAAATGCGGACACAGTGCGCTTTTTACGCAGCATCGGTTTTAACCGTTTGAGCATGGGCGTGCAAGACTTTAACCCGAAAGTGCAAGTGGCCGTCAACCGCATTCAGCCTAAAGAGATCACCCTTGAAACCTTAACCGCTGCGCGCGAATGTGGTTTTAGCTCCATCTCGGTGGATTTGATTTATGGCTTGCCCTTCCAAACAGTGGACACGTTTAATCAAACATTAGAAGAGATGATTGAGATCTCTCCTGATCGTTTATCTGTCTTTAACTATGCGCACATGCCGCATCTCTTTAAAACACAAAAGCAGATGAACGCAGAAGACATGCCAAAGCCTGAAGAGAAGCTCTTGATCCTTAAAAACATCATTGAGCGCTTAACAGAGGCAGGCTACGTGTACATTGGCATGGATCACTTTGCAAAACCAACCGATCAATTGGCGATCGCCCAACGTGAAGGCAATTTGTACCGCAACTTCCAAGGTTACAGCACTCATTCTGATTGTGATTTGGTGGGCATGGGCTTATCTTCCATCTCGCAAATTGGCAACATCTACGCACAAAATGTCAAAGATATGCCCGATTATGAAGCGGTGATCAACAGCGAACAGTTGCCGATTTGGCGCGGCGTCACCTTAACACCTGAAGATGAACTTCGCCGTTATGTGATCACAGAGCTTATGTGTAACTTAAAGCTCGACATCAATGATGTCAGCCGCCGCTTTAACATCGATGCCAAAGAACACTTTAAAATCGAATTGGAAGATCTACGTGCAATGGCGCCCGATGGCTTAATCGTTGTTGAGGGCGATACCTATTACGTGCAAGATCGCGGCCGCTTACTCATTCGCAACATTGGCATGGTGTTTGATGCCTATTTGCAAAAAAATGATCAACGCTTCTCCCGCGTCATTTAAAAAACTTCCTGAAAAGCTCTATAAATTTAGAGCTTTTTTTTGTACTCTATATTTTCCACCTAATTTGCTGGATATAACACAAAGGATTTTCGATGAAAAAGATATTGACCATTGCAGGTTCAGACTCAAGCGGCGGCGCTGGCATTCAAGCGGATTTACGCACCTTTGCTAAGCATGATTTGTATGGCTTTTCTGCCCTCACAGTGATCGTGACGATGGAAACGGACACATGGTCACACGGTGTATTTCCCATTGAATTGCCCGTGATTGATGCTCAAATTAAAACGGCCCTTGATGGCGTGGGCGTCGATGCGATTAAACTTGGCATGTTGCCAACGCCTGCCATCATTGAGAATGTGGACGGCTATTTAAACACTTGGTCCAAAAAAGTGCCTGTGGTTGTCGATCCTGTGATGGTGTGTAAAGGCAATAAACCTTTATTCCCTGAGCATGCAAAAGCCATCCAAACACATTTGATCAAACATGCCACTGTCACAACGCCAAACTTATTTGAAGCAGCGCAATTGGCTGATATGGAAGAGATCACAAGCTACGAAGAAGCCAAAGAAGCGGCGCGCCGCATTCTTGCCTTAGGCTGTAAAGCTGTGGCCATCACCAATGTTGGCCGCGTGATGGAACCTAAAACTTCGGGCGATCTATTTTATGATGGCCATGAATTCATCTTAATGGAAGGTGATTTCATCGATACCCATCATACACATGGTTTAGGCTGTACATTTGCCGCACATGTGGCTGCAAACCTTTGCAAAGGCTTCTCCCCACGTGAATCTGTTTTTGAAGCCAAAGAAGCCATCAAAAAAGGCATTAAAAATCACTGGGCGCTCAATCAATTTGTGGGCACCTTAGATTTTCCAGACAGTTTTAAATAAATGACATTAAACCATTGATGCTAAAACCCTGCTTGCAGGGTTTTTTATTCTGGCCAAGATAAGCTTTGCATATAGCGGTCAAATACAAAGCGATCCCCTTGATGCTCAAAGAGTTGCGTACTGACGCGTACACAATGATAACTGTTAGATTGGCATAAATGCACCACACAATCAGGGTTCGGATCATGATCCGTATTGGTATAAATGCTGGTTAAATTAAAGATTTGGGATAAAAATGAGTAGAGATACTCTTCTTCAAAGGCTGTGACATTTGCAGATAGAATAAAAATGGCTGTCGGCGGATGAATGGGCTGATTGGCAAATTGTGTGCGTTGAATTTCAAATTCTGCCCGCTCAGGATGATGCAAGACCACATATTGCACATGGCCATTGTGCCACACGAGCTCATCATATGTTCGGCTCCATGCAAGCGTGACGGAAAACACAACCAACATTACAATCATCAAACGTTTCCACACCTGCATCATTGCTCACTTTATATCACGGGCCAATGATCCATTGGCATCTGTTAAGGACTGAGTAACTGCGTGTTTTTTATTTGTATCAATTTATGTTGAAAATCGTCGATTTGCGATGGCTCAAGCGCCACTGTGCATACACAACGTTCTGCATAATCGGTGGCTTTGACCACCGCTTTTGACACATGTAACAGTTGTTGAATATCACTGGTTACATCATAATCATAAACGAATTGTAGGGATTGTAAAATTTTATGCTCAATCACTTGAGCTGCGTCTAATGTTAGGCGTGCAGACTTCTGATAATTGGCCACAAGGCCGCCCGTGCCAAGTTTAATGCCACCAAAATAGCGCACCACCGCCACCAAAACATTGGTGACTTTAAAGGCTTCGATCTGCCCAAAAATTGGGCGCCCTGCTGTACCGCCTGGCTCACCATCATCACTGAAACGATAGCGCTCATAATGTTGCCCTAAACGATAGGCATAACACACATGATTGGCATTCGGGTGCAAAGCACGCAACTCAGCAATGATGGCTTTTGCCGCCTCTTCAGATTGCACTCGATGGGCAAAACCCAGAAATTTACTCTTTTGCTCGGTAAATTCTGAGTGCACATCAGCGGCAATTTCAAAGTAGGTTTCGGTCATGCTTAACGGATTTTAAGGGATGCTAAACCAATTAATACCAAAATCACCGTTAAAATCCAAAAACGCACAATCACGCGTGGCTCTGGCCAACCTTTGAGCTCAAAGTGATGATGGATCGGCGCCATTCTAAAGACGCGCTTTTTAAACATGCGATATGAACCCACTTGAATAAAGACAGACAATGTTTCCACCACAAATAAACCACTCATGATGAAAAATACGAGCTCTTGGCGCACCACAACAGAGATTGCCCCCAATGCACCACCCAATGCCAATGCCCCAACATCGCCCATAAACACTTGAGCAGGATAAGTATTGAACCACAAAAACCCTAAGCCGGCGCCAAAGATGGCAGCACAAATGATGGCCATTTCACCGGCGCCTTGTACATATGGAATCGCTAAATAGTTGGCAAATTCAACATGCCCTGTGGCATAGGCAAAAATGGCAAGCGCTGCGGCAATTAAAATGGTGGGCATGATGGCCAAGCCATCTAAACCATCGGTTAAATTCACGGCATTACTGGCACCCACAATCACAAAGTAGACAAATGGAATGAAGAAAATACCCAAAGGAATGTACCACTCTTTAAAATATGGAATGAGCAATTGCGTGCCCTGTTCGCCTGCGTTGTAGTACAAAATCACTGCTGCCAATAAGCCGCCAATCGTTAAATAGAGATATTTTTCTTTCGCACGCAGCCCAAGGGATTGCTTTTTCACCACTTTACGATAGTCATCAATGAAGCCCACATAACCAAAGCCCCACAACACGCCCATCACAACCCAAACATTGATGTTGCTTAAGTCAGCCCACAATAACACCGCCACAGAAATGCTCGCGATGATGAGCACGCCGCCCATCGTTGGCGTCCCTTTTTTGGATAAATGGGATTGCGGACCATCATCACGCACAAACTGCCCAATTTGATTGGCCTGCAATTTACGAATGAATTTCGGACCAAAAAAGAGCGCAAACACAAGCGCTGTTAACACAGCACAGATGCCACGCATCGATAAATATTGAAACACTCGCAAAGCACCCCATTGATGCTCGGCTAAGTAGGTGAGTAACGCATATAACATTTAAACTTCCTTCTCTTTTTGAACCATCGCCTCGGCAATTAAATACATTTTCATGGAATTAGAACCCTTCACCAAAATGGCGACCGATTCATCTTTCAGTGTTGCCAATGCTTGGTTAATGTGATCTATGATCCCATCATGATCTGCATAGACTTGCCCACCTTCGCCAAAGGCTTTTGCGCTCTTTGCCGCCATTTCTCCTAAGGCCAATAACTGATCAAAACCGCGCACTTTTGCATAGCGGCCGCACTCTTCATGCATTTGTACCGCTTGTGTGCCGAGCTCACGCATGTCGCCGAGCACAAGCCATGTATGATCCGCAATCCCCTCTAAGGCATCAATGCCAGCGCGTAAAGAGGCCGGATTGCCGTTATAGGCATCATTGAGCAAAATGTGATGATCACTGAGCTGAATCTTCTCTAAGCGCCCTTTGACGCAGTGCAGATTCTCAAGCCCCGTTTTGATCTCATCTAACGTGGCACCAAGGGCAAACGTTGCCGCCGCAGCCGCACAAGCATTTAAAATGTTATGAATGCCCACCAGCGCTAGCGTCACGGGCACTGATTGACCATGAATCACCAAATCAAACGATTGACCGCTGATGTTTTTAGCCATCACATCGGCATTGTTGCGAATGCCAAAAGTTAAAATGCGATTTTCTGTATTCAGGCTGTGCCAATAATCGGCATAATCATCATCTTGATTGATGATGGCCGCGCCGCCCGGTTTTAATCCTTCAAAGATTTCACCTTTTGCGCGGGCAACCCCTTCAATACTGCCAAACCCTTCTAAATGACAAGGCCCTGCATTGTTGAGAATTGCCACATCAGGGCGCGCAATGTGCGTTAAATAACGAATCTCATCAAAGTGATTGGCACCCATTTCTAACACGGCATATTCATATTGATCTGTGAGCTTTAAAATCGTCAAAGGACAGCCCACATGATTGTTATAGTTACCTTCTGTGGCCAGCGTTGCTCCTTTGCCACGCAAAATGGAGGCAATCATCTCTTTTAATGTGGTTTTGCCATTGGATCCCGTCAAGGCAACCGTTGTGCCTTGCCAATCGTCCATCCATGCTTTTGCCAACATGCCAAGCGCCTTTTGACTGTCTTTGACCACAATTTGGCTGATGTTCACAGAAGGCGTATAACGCTCAACCACGGCACCAATGGCACCTTTTGCCTCAATGCTGTCCAAAAAATTATGGGCATCGTGCTTATCGCCTTTCCATGCAAAAAAGAGCTGGCCGGCTTGGATCAAGCGCGTATCGGTGGATGCACCATAAAAAATGGCATCAATGCCTTTGAGCTCACCTTGTAGGATTTGGGCTGCTTGTGAAAGTTTCATACAATATCAACGATCCTGTGTAATGAATGCTGCAACAATTTCAGCATCGGAAAAATGGTGTTTAGTGTGACCAATGATTTGGTAATCTTCATGTCCTTTACCGGCAATCAATACAATGTCACCGGCTTTGGCCACGCCAATGGCATGTTCAATGGCCGATTTGCGATCTAAAATGCGCGCCACTTTTTCAGGGGCTTTAAAACCTGTGAAAATCTCATTACTGATGGCCACATCATCTTCAGTGCGCGGATTATCATTGGTCACAATCACATGATCGGCATTCGCTTCGGCAATCTCCGCCATCAATGGACGTTTGCCACGATCACGATCACCGCCACAACCAAAAATACAGTATAAATCGCCGTTTGGAATGTGTTTTTTCAAGGCTTTTAACACTTGTAATAAAGCGTTAGGCTTATGAGCGTAATCAATCACCGCCACCGCGCCATTGTCTAAAAAGATCGCCTCCATGCGCCCTTTCACCAAAGTGATCTGAGGCAATAAGGCAATGATGCGCGGCATCTCGATGCCAAGCGCGAGTAAATTACCCACCATCGCCACCAAATTATATGCATTAAAGTGACCATACAAGGGGCTCTCAATGGCATAAGATTGCCCTTGATGCGTCAATGTAAAACGTAAACCTTGGGCATGCAGATCAATCTCTGAAATGCGTAAATAGTTCTCATGCGCGCACGCTTGTGCACCAAAGGGATACAACGCACGGTCACCTTTTGCTTGTAAAGCCTTAAATAAATCATATCCAACAACATCATCAATGTTCAACACTGAGGCAATCGATGGATACTCATTAAATAAGCGCTCTTTCGCGGCGCGATAATTGGCCACCGTTTCGTGGTAATCTAAGTGATCACGGGCAAGGTTTAAAAAGGTTGACACGGCAAAAGATAAACCGGCCACGCGCCCTTGATCTAAAGCGTGGGACGTGACTTCTAAGACAATGTCCACAGATTTAGCGGTTTCAAACGCCGCCACAATCTCATCAATGGAGCGGTAAAGCGCAAGAAAATCCGGCGTTGTGTGTGTATTTTCTTTCAGATTATCCAATGGACCAATGCCATTGGTGCCAATCATTCCCACCGCTCGGCCCAATTTTTGCAGTGCAACGGCTGTAAACATCGCCACTGATGTTTTGCCTTCTGTGCCAGTGATGCCCACAATGTTCGATTTTTGCAAAGCAGCAGCATAAAACGTTGTTGCCGCATGTTGAATCAGTGTGTGAATGTTTTCAACTTGCATCGTTGGAATGTCAGCCGGTACATTGCTCGGTTCACCTTCATAAAAGATCGCGGCAATGCCGGTTTCACGCAATGCATCCATATAATCTAAACCGTGACCATTTGCCCCTTGCAATGCAAAAAAGAGATCGCCTTTTTGCGCATAGCGACTGTCTGACGACAACCCCGAGACCGTCACTTCTTGCAACGAAATGGGCAGTTCAAGCGTTGGAAATAAGTGTAAAAGTTTCATGGGGTTTTCCTTATCAGTGGGATAACATTTGTAGTTTAGGTAGCTCCGCTAAACCATCGGGTTTGACATTCAAAATGCGCAGCGTATCACCCATAATTTCAGCAAATACAGGTGCTGCGACCGCGCCACCATAATATTGACCGGCAGAAGGCTCATCAATCATCACCACCACAACATAGCGCGGATTTGAGATGGGGCCAAAGCCTGCAAAAAATGCCCGGTGTTTGGTATTACTATAGCGTCCTTTTTCAATTTTACGCGCTGTACCCGATTTACCGGCCACGCGATAATGTTGAACCTTCGCTTTTGAGTTGGGATTGTTGGTGATCACTTTTTCAAGCATGCCCACCATCGAGGCTGCCACTTGTTTTGAGAAAATCCGGCGGCGCTGTTGATCCGTTTGGGCAGGTAAATCTTTGACAATTTTTAAAGGCTCATAAACGCCACCATTGGCAAACACAGAATACATCTGTGCCAATTGTGCCGTATTTAAGCTGATGCCATACCCAAAGGATTTGGTGGCATGCTCAAACTGATTGCGCTGCCAAGGGCGAACGCTGCCCAAATGGCCTGCTTGCTCACCGACAATGCCTAAGCCCGTTTTATGGCCAATGCCTAAGGATTTGTATAAATTCCACAAAACTTCAGGCGGCATCGATAAAGCCACACGCGCCACACCAATATTACTCGACTTCACCAGTACGGTGATCAAATCCATGGATTCTGATTTAGACACGTCTTTGATGGCATTGCCGCTCACCATGAATTGATAACCGGTTGGCACAACGCTCGTTGGGCGCCATTTTTTAGACTCAAGGCCAAGGGCAATCACAAAAGGCTTAATGGTGGAACCTGGCTCATAGACATCGGCAATGGCGCGGTTTTTCATCATTTCAGGAATGCGGTGCTGCAAATTATTGGGGTTCCCCGATGGCTGACTGACCAATGCCAGCACTTCGCCCGTCCAAGCATCCACCACCATGGCTGTGCCGCTTTTTGCCTTATGCTCAATGATGGCATTTTTAAGGGCTTGATAAGCGGCCAATTGAATGCGTCGATCAATGGTGAGCACCAAATTCTTACCAGACTCTGCCCCTTCTATCAATTTAAACTGATCAATGATGCGGTTGGCCGAATCTTTCACCACCTGTTTTTTGCCCATTTTACCTTTGAGGTGATCCTCAAACGTCAGTTCAATTCCCTCGATACCCACATCTTCTGAATTCGTAAAGCCAAGGAGCTGGGCGGTCACTTCCGCATCCGGATAATAACGCTTATACTCTTTTTCAATGGTCACGCCCGGTAAATTCAGTTTGACCACATCATTCGTTGCATGGGGCGGCAATTGGCGCTTTAACCACACAAAACGGGAATTGTCACGCTTGGTCAATAACTCATACAGATGCTTTTCCTTCATGTCGAGGGCTTTGGCTAAATCTGGCAAATACTCCGCATAAGGCAATAAAATTTTGGGGTCTGCCCAAATGGAATAAACTTCCGTCGAGATGGCCAAAGACTCATGGTTGCGATCCATGATTGCCCCTCTCACCGCAGGAATGTTTTGGGTGCGTAAAACGCGGTTATTGCTCTCTGATTGCAAAAATTGCTGATTGAGAATCTGTAAATCAAAGGCGCTGATCATCAATGCGATCGCTAATAGATAAAAAATACCCAGCACGAAAACACGACGGTAATTTTGACCGGGCAACACTGGCCGTTTGCTTTTCGCCTTTTTCGAGCGACGCTTCTTTGGAGTTTGACGCATCATGAATTATTGAATGTAACGATCTTTATCATTTTGAGCACTCACCAATGTTGCAGTCTTTTTCTCTGTCACATAGACGATGCTCTCTTGTTTAGGTAATACCATGTTCAAGCGATCACGGATCGTTTTGTCCATCAACACCGCTGTAATCAACATGCTCTCTTCTAACTTGAGTTTGTTCCACTCTGTATCGTAGTCCATTTTTTGCGTCAGTGCTTTTTCGTACTGATGCCATAAATGACGATGCTCTTGTGTGGTGTGAATTTTTAACATTCCCACAGCAATGAGCGCTAAACCACACAAAATCACCAAACTTTTTGTGATATTCACGGTAATTTCTCCGCTATACGCATGATGGCACTTCTGGCCCGAGGATTATGACGCGACTCTTCATCGCTTGCTTTGACAGGTTTGCCGATTAATTTAAGCGTGGGCTCAGACACAAACTGCGCCACAGGTAAATCAGGCAATAAATCTTTAGGTTTAGCATAGTGATTCATAAAGTTTTTCACGATGCGATCTTCTAATGAATGGAAGCTGATCACCACTAAACGACCCCCAGGATTTAATAAATCATAGGCGGCATTTAAGGTTTGGCTCAGCTCCGTCAGCTCTTCATTGACGGCAATGCGAATGGCTTGAAATACACGTGTTGCCGGGTGTTTATGCTTATCTTTAAAAGGCACAGCCTCTGAGATGATGTCGGCCAATTGATGGGTGGTTTCAATCGGTGCAAGCTCACGGCATTTAATGATGTGACCAGCAATTTTACCGGCAAAACGCTCTTCCCCAAATTCACGAAACACGCTGGCCATGGTGGCAAAATCACTCTCTGCCACCCATTGCGCGGCACTGACGCCAGAGGTTGGATCCATGCGCATGTCAAGCGGACCATCTTTCATGAAGCTAAATCCGCGCTCAGCATCGTCTAATTGTGGCGATGACACACCAATGTCTAACAATACGCCATCGACTTTTTCAAAATGTGCAGAAGCCACCGCCGCTTTGATGTCACTCATGCAGCCGGCAAAAAATGTGAAATTTTCAGCCCCTTTAAAACGCTCTTTGGCACAGGCTTGTGCCATTGGATCACGATCAATGCTGATCAAGTGTCCTGTTGCCAAACGCTTGAGGATTTCAGAGGAATGACCGCCGCGACCAAATGTCCCATCCACGTAGACGCCGGCAGGTTGAATATTGAGCGCATTAATCGCCTCATCTAAAAGAACGGAAACGTGCTGAAACTCTGACATGAAAAAATCGATCCAAATATAGTTTTATGCCATACTTTTACCACTTTTCCCCACTTTTTTCCACTCTTATTTCCAAGCGCTGCCTTTGCTGCATCATTATTGCGCACTTGTTTTCACACGTTATGCACAATGCTTCGCTCTTTGAGCGCTCATAATTCATCTATTTGAATTTAAAATATTTTTTAAAAAAACACACCATAAAACCCCACTTTTCAATGGGGTTTTATGGCATTAATCATGAGTTTTTCACAAAGTTATCCACAGAAGATGTGGATAACCTAGGATCACTTTGACTTAAGATGTGCGCTCTTTTTCTGCCACTTCGATCTCTTTGCCTAAAAAGTAAGAGATGGTCGTACGAATCACCACAATGCCAGCAAGCACTAAAATGTCATCTAAACTTGGATTCATGATGGTTTCGATGATGTCCGAGGCAATCAACACCTCTAAACTCAATAAAATGTACGAGCCTAAATAGATTTTAATATGGTTATTTTTAGAGGCCACATCAAAGCGATCGCCGCCCTTGCCTTCATTGATGATGAATCCAAAAAAGGCTTTAACGACGCCCACAAGCAAAATGGCGATGGAAAAAACATTGAGTGCGAGCACCGTGTAATGGGTGATTAAATGCAACATATTGCCTCCTAATGGATGAAATTTAACAACACAATCCATGCCGCTGCCATCGCTAAACAGATGCATGCCACCGGCACGCCCGCTTTGGCAAACTCTTTAAAGGAGATCATAATGCCATATTTTGCGCTCTCCTCCACTGCGATGATGCCCGCTAAACTGCCAAACACAATTAAATTACTGGAAAAACCGGTGCCAAGCACCAAGGCTGCCCCTAACACATCGGCATTGCTGCCCACATGCACATAGGGCGCAAGGAGCATCACGGCAGGATTATTGCCCACAATGTTGCTTAAAATAGCGCTGGAGAAAAAGAGGGACAAGGGATCATTAAGATTCAAACCGATTGCCTTTAAATCTCCAAGCAATGCTTGAGGCAACCCTGTTTTTGCCATCGCGGCATTGACCACAAATAGACTCATGATCAAAATGAGTAAGCTGTAATCCACCTCTTTGAGCAGATCTTGAGAAGAGATTTTACGGTTCATCAACAACACCGCAGCACCTGCAAGCGCCACAATGGCTTGCGGCCAAATGTTCAGCATAAAGGCGATGATCACCGCAACAGTCACAATGAGGGCTTTGGTGGTTTCTAATGTATTGAGCACCGCAACATTTGGCGCGCTGTCATGGCTTTTGCGGTAAAACGGCGGCAAATCCCAACGATTGCGATAAATGAGCACAATCGCCGCCCATACAATCACAAGTGACAATACCGCAGGCACACCGGCAACCTTCAACAATCCTGTAAATGACAATTCCAGTTGCTGAGCGATGATCATGTTTTGTGGGCTACCGATCAATGTGCCTGCAGATCCTGTATTGGCCGCAAAGCAAAATGCCAACACAAATGGCACAGGATTTAAGCCGCGCGACAGTGTCACCGCGATCAAAAGCGGCGTCATGGCCACCACCACAACATCATTGGTCAACACAGAGGACAACGTGCCGGACACCACTATTAAAATGGCCAATAATTTTGGCGGGCTGACTTTTAAAGTGGCCACGCGCTCTGCGGCAAAACGGTAAAATCCCGACACGCCAAAGGCGCCTGACACTACCATTAAGCCAAACAATAAGCCCAAACTTGGATAACTGATGGCATTCCATGCTTCTTGCCCACTGATTGCGCCCATCACCAACATGGCAAGCGCCCCCACGAGCGCAGCGCCCGTGCGATCTAATTTCAGCCCGGGAAATTTGCCTAAGGCCATGACGATGTAAACCAGTAAAAATATGATGACGGTACTGTTCATTATTCTATCTTTCTTTATTGTGGATGAATCATGGTTAAAGCATAGAGCATAATGAGCAATTGTGATGCATTATGTTAGAATTCTGCCATGATCCTTCATTTTAAACACCATTATGCAAACATTACTCAATCATAAAATCACAACACCCGATGCACCGCGACATACCACACCGATTGTGCTCATTCATGGCCTATTTGGCGACATGAACAACCTTGGCATGATTGCCCGAGCATTGACCGATTACACCACCATTCAAGTGGATGTGCGCAATCACGGCGAATCCTTTCACACCGATGTCATGAATTATGGCGAAATGGCCAAAGATGTGGTGGCGCTGCTTGATCATCTCAATGTGGAAAAAGCCATCATCATTGGCCATTCAATGGGCGGAAAAATCGCCATGCGCATGACAGAAATGATGAACGATCGCATCACAGCTTTGGTGGTGATCGATGTTGCACCTGTTGCTTATCAAGAAAATCGTCACAGTGAGATTTTTGCCGCCCTCAAAGGGGTGAGTGCTCAAGGCATTACGGATCGTAAAATCGCCGCAGCTGCGATGGCTGAATATTTAGACGAACCCTTTGTGATTCAGTTTTTATTAAAATCCTTTCGCGCGGGCAAAGGTGAATGGAAATTCAATGTGCCAGTTTTAGAGAATCAATACGCAAACATTGTGGGTTGGGAAACCATTGCCCCATGGAACGGTTCTTGTTTATTCATTGTGGGTGGTGATTCACCGTATGTTTCCCGTAAAGATCAAGCCGCGATCACCGCGCAATTGCCAAATGTGCAGGCAAAAGTGATTGCAGGCGCAGGTCATTGGGTGCATGCCCAAAAAACCGATGCGGTGGTTCGTGCTATCGATCAATTCTTATCAAAAGTGGATGCGCCTTAAATTTTAGGCATAAAAAAAGCCTTGGCGTCCCAAGGCTTTTTCATCGAATGCTTACGGACGAACCGCAGTCACTTCGATTTCTACACGCCATGCAGGGTTTGCTAACTTAGCCACCTGAAATGCAGAACGCGCGGGCAATTTGCTGCTTTTGCCATCAAAGAATTTGGTATAACCATCCATGAAGCCTTTAAAGTCCATAGTGCCGTCTGTTTCTTCACCACCCACTAAAAACACTTGCATTTTAACCACATCTTCCATGCTTAAGCCTAATTGAGCCAAATGCGCTTGAATTTGTTCTAAAACATTGATGGTTTGCTCTTCTGTGTTACCGTAAGATGCCAATTCTGTATTGGGTAAATCGGCTGCTTTTTTCGTTGGCACTTTGCCACTTAAAAAGATGATGTCTTTACCTGCATTGATCTCTACAGATTCAGCAATTGGGAAATTGTCCATTTTATGTGTGATCACCGCTTCTGCTTTTGTATCAGCTGCTGCTAAACTCAAGGCAAATGGCACACATAATAATAAACTTTTTAAACGCATATAAACTCCTTCAATAGTATCGATGTGGGGATGAATCCTCACTCGCGCGCATCATACCACATTTTGTAAACCTTGATAAATATCAAAGTTTTTACACTTTGTGATCATCCGCCGCGACGATTGGGCAACCATGCGATGGCTTCGGAGTCTTCATCATAATAGTAACCATTGGGAATCGATTGCAGCTCAATGAGCATGCCCCACGGCGATAAAGCATAAATGCTGCCATTGCCCTCGCTGTCTTCGTGGCGTGAATTGCCATGAATTTGATCGAGCAATTTGCCGCCCGCTGCTTGAATGCGCGCCACACAACCTTCTAAATCATCACAATAAAGCGCCATGTGATTGATGCCAAAATCGGACAAACGCAAAGGCGGGCGCTGCTCTAATGCTTTAATCTCAAACAATTCAAGCCCGGGGCCATTGCCAATTCTAAGCATGCGTTGACGGACAATCTTTGCCCCTTTTGGTAAACCCAATTGCAACTCCACAATCTGCCCGCCGCGCGGTTCATCTTGCAATGTTAAGCCGTCATAACACCATTTTGCCCCAAGGGCTTTGCGGAAAAACTCGGTGGCCGCATCAATGTTCGGTACAGTTACTCCTAAATGATGAATGCCGCGGGGCAATTCGCCAAAAGCATCTGTTGCACTGTTCACTGTGGTCAATCGTTTTGTCATCACTTCCTCCTAAAGGGCTGTGAGCATCATCCATAGGCAAAGCGCCATGATCACCCACAACGAATGTATGAATTGTTGTTTGCCCCATTTTTCCACATCGGTTCTTATGGGGCGTTGTAAGCTGATCCACCAAGCGGCAACCGTGATCACCATCGCGCTTGGCAGCCAAAAACCACGCACTTCAAACGCCGCCAGATACAAAACGGCCAACAACATCATGCTGACATAAGCAAGCATGCGCATTTGTGTGCGTGCAAAACTCATAAAAAGTGGCGGCATTGGAATGTTGGTGGCCAAATAATCGGCTTTGCGATAGAGGGCAATCGCATAAGAGTGAGCAATTTGCCATGTGGAAAAAATGATGAATAGACACAACACCATCACATCCATCGCGCCTTTAAGCGCCACATAACCCACCAATGGCGGCACAGCGCCAGAAATGCTGCCCACCACAATGCTCAATCGAGAATGGCGTTTGAAAAAAAGTGAATAAATGATCACATAATCCACAAAACCAATCATCGCCAAATGTCCACTGAGGGGATTGACCAATCCATAGAGCACACTAAAGCCAATCAGCGATGCGATCACCGCAATGGCAACGGCAATCTCAAGCGAAATTTCACCATTCACCAACGGGCGATTTTTCGTGCGCGCCATGTGCCGATCAATGTCACGGTCGATGATATTGTTCCACACAGTGGCAGAGATCATTACAGCCATCATACCCACCAAAGTATACACAAGGCGCAAACCCTGCCATTGCCCCACAGCGGCATATGCCAGCAAAAAACCTGCCAGCACCGGCATCAAATTACCTAAAATGATGCCATGCTTGATGAGCTTTAAATAGGGGCGCATGCGCGTCACATCGGCAACTCAGGCATCATGTTCATGTGCAGGTAATACATCACCCAACCGGAACCGCCAATGACAATCAATAAAATGATCCCCGTAAAAGAGAGCGATGCCACATTCCAGCCATCGTTGTCTGATTTTTTCACATGCAGAAAATAAACAATCTGAACAAAGATCTGTGTGATGCCGCACACAGCAATGATTGAAGCCAATAAGCCGATGGCCACCACATCTTTTAAATACACCACAGCACCAAACGCGGCCAAAGTTAATGCAATGGAAAAGCCATAGCCCACCCAATAGTGAAGCAATTCTGAGCGATTGTTTGTGGTCATAGCGATACCCCCATTAAATAGACGATGGAGAAAATACAGATCCAAATGATGTCCAAAAAGTGCCAAAAGAGGCTAAAGAGTTTAAGGCGTGTGCGTGTTTCTAATGTTGAGCCTTTAAACGCCAATTGAAACATCATCACAAGCATCCAGATCATCCCGATGGATAAGTGAAAACCATGGAGTCCCACCAAGGAGAAGAATCCTGATAAAAATCCACTGCTTTGGGGTGTTGCGCCAATGTCAATAAAGCCGATGAACTCACGGATTTCTAAGGTGAGGAAAATCCCGCCAAAGATAAACGTTGCCACCAATAACCATAAGGTTTTTTTGATGCGCCCTGCATTTAAAGCATGCATTGCCAACCCGCAGGTTAAGCTACTCGTTAAGAGCGCCATCGTCTCCACAAAGGCATTGGTCAGATCAAACAGCGTTTGTGGCGTGTGACCATCGGTTGTATTTCGCACAAGCACCACGAACACCGCAAAGAATGTGCCAAAGATGATGGCATCGGCCATTAAATAGATCCAAAAGCCAAAGATTTTATTGTGTGCGCTCTCTTCTAATTGGCGCATTTTGATCTCTTGACTGCTGATGGCATTGATCATGAGCGACCTCCTTGTGCCAGTTGATATTGCTGAACATGTTGTAAAAAGGCTTGATCGGCCGCAGCTATGTCCTCTTTTGGAATTCTCACCTCTTCATGTTCACGGAAACTTTCCACAATCCAGAAGATGATCGCTGCACCAAAGAAAATGATGCCAAGCCACCAAATGCTCCACACCAAACAGAAGGCTGTTAATCCCGCTAAAACACCGCCTGACACAAACCCAAGGGCTGTATGTTTGGGCACATAAATGTCCTCATAAGTTCGATGCGGATCATACGCTTTGCCCTCTTGTTTGAGCTTCCAAAACATGTCGATGTCATCAACCTCTGGAATCACCGCAAAGTTATATGCAGGTGGCGGCGATGGAATCGACCACTCTAATGTACGGCCATTCCAAGGATCCCCAGTTTCATCGCGCAACTGTTCACGATTTTTAATGCTCACAAAAAGCTGGATCAACATGGTGATGATGCCAAAGAGAATCATCACTGCCCCAAAGAATGCCACCACCAAATAAGGGCCATAACGATAATCAATGTTTTGACTGACGCGGCGCGGCATGCCATCAAAGCCCACTAAATAGAGCGGGACGAAAGCAAAGAGGAAGCCAAAGAACCAAAGATAGAACGAAGCCACGCCCCAACCTTTATTGAGCTTGAAGCCAAAAGCTTTCGGGAACCAATAGTTATAGCCCGCCATCACACCAAAGACAACGCCGCCGATGATCGTATTGTGAAAATGCGCCACCACAAACATGGTGTTGTGCACAGAATAGTTCACCCCCGGAATCGCCAGCATCACACCTGTCATTCCACCCAATACAAAGAGTACCAAAAAGCCCACTGCCCATAACATTGGCGGTTCCATGCGCACTTGCCCACGATAAATGGTAAACAGCCAGTTAAAGACCTTCACACCTGTCGGAATCGCGATCAGCATGGTAGTAATGCCAAAGAAAGCGTTCACATTCACGCCTGCCCCCATCGTAAAGAAATGATGGAGCCATACAGTCAGCGACATGAATAAAATGGCAATGATCGCCCAAACCAATGCTTTATAACCAAAGAGATATTTACGGCTAAAGGTGGAGACCACTTCTGAGAAGATCCCAAAGACTGGCAAAATCAAAATGTACACTTCAGGATGGCCCCAAGCCCAAATGAGGTTCACATACATCATTTGACTGCCGCCGCCCAATGTATTGGTGAAGATCTCAAAGCCTAAATAACGATCCAGCGCTAACAGGATCATGGTGGCCGTTAAAATGGGAAATGTGGCTAAAATCAAGATGGATGTACAGAAGGTTGACCAAGAAAAAAGTGGCATTTGAAACATCTTCATGCCAGGCGCGCGCATGCGTAAAATGGTCACAAACATATTGATGGCCGCAAAGGTGGTGCCAAGGCCAGAGATCTGAATACTCCAAATGTAATAATCCACACCAACGCCGGGGCTGTATAAACTTTCAGAGAGCGGTGCATACGCAACCCAACCTGTTTTGGCAAATTCACCAATCCCGAGGGATAAGTTGATTAAAATCGCCCCAGCAACGGTGAGCCAAACGCTGACCGCATTTAACACAGGAAATGCCACATCACGGCGCCCAAGTTGCTGCGGGATGATGATGTTCATCAAACCGATGATGAATGGCATCGCCATAAAGAAGATCATGATGACGCCGTGGGCTGAGAAAATCTGATCATAATGCTCAGGCGGTAAATATCCCACGCGATCACCAGTGGAGGCGAGCGCCATTTGTGTGCGCATCATGATGGCATCGGAAAAACCGCGCAGCAACATGACAATCGCCACAATAATATAGATGATGCCGATGCGTTTATGATCTGTTGTGGTCAGCCAGTTCGTCCAAAGCCAGCCCCAACGGCGCGTTACAGTGATGGTGGTTAAAACCGCCAACACCACCAAAATGATGAAACCAAACGCCGCTAAGGGAATGGGATGGCTCCATGGAATGCTATCAATGGTTAATCGTCCAAACATATTCGGCTCCTTAGGGTTGAGAGGCAGGCATGTGATGCATGTGCATCATGTGTTCTTCGAGCATTTTTAAATCCATAAATTGCCCGATGACTCGCAAATAAATGCCCTTATCGATGGGATGAAAATATTGCACCGGTGCATTGATGGGCTGCGCTTTGACCATCTCTTGGTATTTTGCCCACGTCAATGGATTGTCATCAGTGCTCTGCATTTTTAAAACCCATGCATCAAAATCCGCCATTGGCACCGCGATGACGGGGAATTTCATGTCAGAATAACCCGCGCCACTGTAGCCATATGATGCACCTTGAAAACGACCTGGCTCATTGACAATCAAATGAAGAACGTTTTCCATGCCGCTCATCACATCAAGCTGTGTGCCCAATTGCGGCACAAAAAAGGCATTCATGACTGTTTGCGAGGTTAAGCGAAATTTCAATGGTCGATCCACCGGTAAATAGAGCTCATTGATGGTGGCAATGCCCTCTTCGGGATAGATAAAAAGCCATTGCCAATCCATCGAAACCACTTCGATCACCAATTCATCATGCTCTGATTCAATGGGCTTTTTCGGATTAAGGTCAATGGTGCTTTGAATCACGATGAAGGCTAAAATCACCGTAATGACAATCGGCACGCCCCACATGAACTTCTCTAAAATTTTTGACTCACGCCACTCGGGATGATATTTGGCCTTTTGGTTCGACTCGCGAAACCACCATGGAAACACCACCGCCATAATGATGCACGGAATGATCACCAGCAGCATGATCCCCGCACTGAAGATCAATAGCCATTTTTCATATTCGGCAATTTCACCTTTTGGGTTAAAGAGCGCAAGATCACAGCCTGATAAAACCATCATGGCCATGAGAATGACGCCGGTGCGTACCGCTTTTGTGTAGGTTTTTCTCATTGTAGTCACCCATAAACGAACTGCATTATGTAAATTAAAATCTGTCGTTTAACATAAAGATTAACTTAAAATAAATTAATCTTTATTTATTAATAAATAATATCCGAGATAATGGGTGACTGTCAAATCAAGCGGGTGCTATGCTGCGGGATTGAGGATTTGATTCAGCCGAGTGTTCATGACTTTTAATTGATTTTCTAACATCAAAACGCGATTGGTTCATGTCATTTCATTTTTTATTGTGCTCATGTTGTTATGAAAATGAACCCGATTGTAACAAAAAATCGGCACACAGGGCGCCGATTCATCTGATGAAAGGAAAATTTACACCATGCCCAATGCCGCTTTGCACTGTTCTAATGAACGCGCTTGGGAAGCGGCATACAGCTCAAGCTCATCAATCACCGCGGCACCCAAATCCGCCACAAACTGCGCTTGGCTTGAGTTTTGTGCATAATCCGCCTTTGCCCCTTCACCTAAATTCGATTGAAAGATTCCCGCAGCGCTGACTGGCAAGAAATCTTCATACACAATCGGCTCATAAGTGATGGCGCCTTCGGCAATTAAATCAGCAGTGCTCATCTCTTTTGAGTATTGCCCACGATTGGCCAACCCTTTTTCTGTGGGATAATAGGCAAAGAAGGCCAAGCCTTCATCATGGAGCGTGGCATAATCATCAGGAAAGGCTGCAAAATTCTTTTCAAGCGCCGCATAATACGCATCGGCATTGCGCTCAGTGGTTGACGGCACTTCTGCACGCGTTTGATTTAATAGTTGGTCATACAAAGCTCGACCTTTGGGCGTCAATGCTG
Source organism: Wohlfahrtiimonas sp. G9077 (assembly GCF_002252155.1). Classification (GTDB taxonomy): domain Bacteria; phylum Pseudomonadota; class Gammaproteobacteria; order Cardiobacteriales; family Wohlfahrtiimonadaceae; genus Wohlfahrtiimonas. The sequence goes on along the minus strand of NZ_NEFD01000003.1, from coordinate 220,817 downwards.
CCCCACGCTGCTCAATCTCCCCAAAGCGTGCCGTGTGGCTGCCAGTATCATCCGCTGGCTGATTTTTAAAAGAAACTGCCTCTTCTAAAGCTTTAAAGCTGGTTTGACGCAATAAAATTGGGCATCGTCTGCGCGGTGGACCTTCCACCACAGCTTTTGCATTCATGCCGCGCGCAGGCATCTGTTGCTGAATCACATCAATATCCACCGTTCTTGGCGTCAAATGGTTGATATGCGGCCCTTTAAATGCCACCACATCGGCAATTAAGCGGTGCTGATCATGTAGATTCTGATACTGCTCTGCCGTCACAGTGGCATCGGCATGCCAACGGAACGTTTCCAGCACTTCTTGCACAAATTGTGCCGCTTCTGCTTCTGTCAAACCACCAGCCTGCTCATATTGCTCAATGAGGCGCAATGCTTCATCTGTGAAAATTTTGCGCTCAGATAAAATCTGCGCCGCTTCGTCCCGCAGTGCTTGATCCTCAATCAATTCTAAACGCAGCAGCGACGTAAACACACGAAATGGACTGATTTTAAGGGCATCTTCATGAATGGCTCGAAACGCCGTAGAATGAACCGGCACGCCTGCGGGCGTTAAATCATAATAACCCACAGGATGCATGCCCATCACAGCAAACAGGCGGCGAATGGTGCTGAGCTCCTCGGCTGTGCCCACGCGAATGGCACCGTGACGCTCCTCATCTAAGCGTTCAAGCTCACCTGTTTGGGCAAGGCGATCATATAATGCGCCATCTTTTTGTAATGTGGCCGCATTGACATCGGACACCAAATTCATCAAATCACGATACAGGGGCACTTCGTTTTGATACATATCGGACATCGCCGCAGAAAACTGCGCGCGGATCACATCCGGCGAGACAAATACAGCATTGGACATATCATTTCTCCATCGATGGTTTGGTTATGGTGTGCAGGCAATCACCTAAAATGGTCAAGCCTGCCTCAAGTTGTTCAGGTTCTATCGTCAACGGCGCTAAAAGGCGGATGATGTTGCGATGCTTACCGCTTGGCATCAACAATAAGCCGCGCTCACGCGCCATTGGTAATAATTCTGCCAATAGTTGTGTGTTTGGCTCGCCATTCTCTGTGATCAACGGGATGCCACGCATTGCGCCAATGCCCGTTAGTGGTGCAACACATGTCAAGCCCTCTTTCATCCATTGAGCATGATGTGCTTTGACGGTTTTTTCATAATGCGCGCCCCAATGTGTCAAGGCATCACGATCGGATAGAATGTCAATAGTGGCCAATGCTGCGGCACACGCAATCGGATTGCCTGAATAGGTGCCGCCTAAACTGCCTTTTGGTACATGCTCCATCAGATGCACCTTGCCCATCACAGCGCCAAGCGGCATGCCGCCGGCAATGCTTTTGGCCAGTAACAATAAATCGGGCTCAATCCCTAAGTGCTCAAAAGCAAAGGGTTTGCCTGTGCGTCCAAAGCCCGACTGAATCTCATCTAACACGAGCACAATGCCGTGTTCATCACAAAATGCGCGAAGATAATGGGCAAAGTCACGATCTAAGAGCTGAAAACCCGCCTCACCTTGCACAGGCTCCACAAAGATACTGGCAATCTCGTTGACATCAATCTCCACCTGAATGAGGCGCTCTAATGCCGCAATCGCCATCTGACAGCTGATGCCATTGTCCGGGCTTGGAAATGGCAAATGATACACAGGCCCCGGCAATGGCCCCAAACCTTGCTTATAAGGCGCAACTTTGCCATTTAAATTAAGGGCAGCCAATGTGCGACCATGAAAGCCGCCATCAAAGGCAATGCTTGCCGTGCGTTTTGTATGAATGCGGGCAATTTTAAGGGCATTTTCTGTCGCTTCTGCCCCGCAGTTGGTCAACATACCCATCATCGGGCTGCGCGTTGGGATGAATTGTGAGAGCGCCGTCATCAAAGATTGATATGCTTCATGCGGTGCAGCATTGTATGCATAATGGGTGAGCTTTTGGGCTTGATCCACAATCGCCGCCACAATCTTTGGATGACAATGGCCTAAATTGAGGACGCCAATGCCGCCGATAAAATCAATGTACGATTGTCCATCCGTGTCCCACACAGTGGCATTTTGACCGTGTGAGAGCAAAACAGGATGCACAATCGAGAGCGCAGGTGTCACTTGCATGGTTGAATCCTCCGAGGTGGCAGATGCCTTATATGTTGTAGAATGGCTCTATAACAACAAAATTACCTAGGTGATTCAAACGAAAAAAATGCGGTGGTTTATTCCTTTTTTTCCGCGCTTATTTTAAGTACATCTGGCCATTGACTTTAGTGTTTATCATTCATCGCACACAGTTCTAAAAGGTCCTGAGTCAATCACGCGTACGATCCTCATATCCACATTATATTCTGAGTCTTCCTAATCTTTGTTAATGAATAAAAAAATCGGCACATGGCCGACTTTTAATTATGCTTCATAACCTTCACAGACCAGAATTTCAAAGCCTGCACCTGTGACGAGGCTGCCTGCTTGGATTTTGGCAGTTTTACGAAGTTCAATGTCGCCATTGACGCGAATATTGCCTTCTGCCACCATCAATTTTGCGCGCCCGCCTGTATCGGCTATGCCTTCCATTTTCAATAGGTCATTTAAAGCAACATGAGGATGGTTTTCAAGATAGAATTTAGTTTTTTGTGTCATGAGAGATTCTCGGTTTTGCATGCAAAATCTGCATACTGTGATTAAAGACTGAATGTGCATATCATAACAAAATTATTTTATGTTGATGCAATCAACCAATACAAAAAACATGTTTAAAAAATCCAAAAAAATCGACACGTTATTCAAACATGTTGATTGCGTGTACATGAATACTTTTGATATTTCATCGTCAAAATAGGATAAGGATCACTCTCTCCATCAGTTTCGATGTGCTTAACCACGACACAGTCCATATATTGATAAAAACCTATTGCCTGTGGATTCTGCTCATTTAAGACGTATTCTAGCAATTGTTTGTCAATGCCCTGCCCATATTCATTTGAGCCAATAAAAAGCTTCTCAATACGATCCTAGTGCGTTCCTATGAAACCTATAGGCATATCCTTCCTGATGATCTACAGACACAAATAGACTCACATTTGGCGTGTACTGCTCTTTTAATGAATGGGCGAAGCCAAAAAAACAAATGTGGACAAAAAGGGGACAAATTATCTTCAGATAACAAAAAAGCCCTTGAATTACAAGGGCTTAGATGTTTTATATGGTGGACATAGGTGGAATCGAACCACCGACCCCAGCATTATGAGTGCTGTGCTCTAACCAGCTGAGCTACATGTCCGTGCTGTGTTGAGGAGTCGCATTATAGAGAGGTTCTATAGAGTCGTCAACACTATTTTTAGATTTGATCATTCTTTATGCAAAATAACACAAATCTTTTCAGAGCGCTATCATAACTCCTTGTCTTATAACGAGGTTAGCCATGAGTGATTTAGTCGAACTGACGCCCGAATCTCACAATATTATCATAGATATGCCCTATGCGGATGAAAGAAATTTCACCGGCCGTGCTGTTTATGACAAAGCGCGTGTATTATTGCACAAAGATGCAGAACTTAAATTCCGTAAGGCCATCGAACAAGCCGCCCATTTAGGACTCCAGTTTGTGGTGTATGATGCCTATCGCCCACCAAAGGCGCAATTTATCTTCTGGGATCACACGCCAGATCCTGATTTTTTAGCCAATCCACATAAACGAGGCTCACCGCATTCTCGTGGCGTTGCCCTTGATGTTGGTTTAGTGGACATGAAAACGCAGCAATACCTCGACATGGGCACGCCCTTTGACAGCTTTTTACCCGAATCTTGGCATGCTAACTACAATGTCTCCATTGAGGCACAAAAAAATCGCCTGATGCTTGCAGGCATGATGCTCAATGCAGGCTTTGATAACTATTCCCACGAATGGTGGCATTATCAGTTTTTTAACAGCTATGAGTACCCGTTGGTGGAAGATGATCGTTTAGGCGTCATTGAATAACAAAAAACCGCTCAAACGAGCGGTTTTCATCATTTCTCAGGGACAAATTGATCCGGCAATTGAATGTCACTGTCTTCAAAGAAGAATTTAACCATTTGCTCTTCAATGAATTTACGCGCATTTGGATCTAAAGGATTGACGCGATACTCATTGATCAAAATGGTTTGTTGTTTTAACCATTGCTGCCAAGCTTCGTTAGACACGTTTTCAAAGATTTTTTGACCGATTTCACCAGGGTACATCGGACGAGCTAAACCTTCAGCCTCTTTTTTTAATTTTTGACAAAATACAGTGCGCGACATTTTAAATCCTCTATAAAAAACAAAAGCCAGATAAAATCTGGCTTTATAATATAACTTAAATTTTCAATTAAGCAAAAAGGCTGCTCACTGATTCTTCGGCATGGATGCGGCGAATGGTATTGGCAATGATGTGAGACACAGACAATACACGAATTTTTTCGCACGCTTCTGCTTCAGGACGCAATGGAATGGTATCTGTTACGATCATTTCATCTAACGCTGAGTTCTCGATGTTTTGAATCGCTTTACCCGATAAAATTGGGTGAGAACAGTAAGCGCGAACAGACAATGCACCGTTTTCTTTTAATACATTGGCAGCAGAAGCTAAAGTACCTGCTGTATCTACGATGTCATCAACGATCACACAGTTTTTACCACGCACATCACCAATGATGTTCATCACTTCAGACACGTTAGGTGCAGGGCGACGTTTATCAATGATCACTAAATCATTGGTTTCTAATTGTTTAGCAATCGCGCGTGCACGTAATACACCACCAACGTCAGGCGAAACAACACATAAGTTTTCTGGTTGTAAACCGATGATGTCACGGTACATTACTGGAGTTGCATAGATGTTATCAACTGGAATTTCAAAGAAACCTTGAATTTGGTCAGCGTGAAGATCGATGGTCAATACACGGTCACAACCAACGCTTGTGATCATATTGGCCACAACTTTCGCAGAAATTGGAACACGAGCTGAACGAGGGCGTCTATCTTGTCTTGAATAACCAAAGTAAGGGATAACCGCTGTGATACGCATTGCAGAAGCACGACGAAGTGCATCAACAGTCACCAATAACTCCATTAAGTTGTCATTGGTTGGGTAGCAAGTTGGCTGAATTAAGAAAACATCTTTACCACGAACGTTTTCATCAATAGAAACCATAACTTCACCATCAGAAAAACGACCAACAGTAGCTTTACCGAGAGTCATTCCTAGGTGTTCAACAATTTTTTCCGCTAATTCTGGGTTTGCGTTACCAGCAAAGATCATCATCTGAGCGCCGCTCATGACTATATTTCCTTGATTAAAAAGTGATGGATATGAAGGTGATGTTTGCAGCATGGATATATGACTATATTTTTCATAAGCATTAGAAGCTCAAAACTGCAAACTCAATAGAAAAGAAGAAATTTGGCTGGGCTGCCAGGATTCGAACCTGGGAATGGCGGGATCAAAACCCGCTGCCTTACCGCTTGGCTACAGCCCAAAAGATGGATTGCATTATAGGGATTTTTGAGGACTTGTCTACCCCTATATGTGCGTAACTTTTGATCAATTATGATAAATCATTATTTTTCAGTAATTTACATTAAAAATTTCTTTGATTTTTTTTGAAAAAAGTTGTTGCGCACAGCTTGACCCCTGACAATATACCTTTTTTCACCCCATTTTTTTATGATTCTTTTTAAAAAATTCTGAAAAAACTTTTAAAAAAAGTGCCAAAAAAACAAAACCGCCTAAAAATTAGGCGGTTTTGATATCAGCGATCCTCATTTGAGCTTCAAATGAATGGTGCCATATGCATCATCTTGGACAATTTCCACCATTTGTTGCTTCGTCAACTCTAAAATCGCCATAAACGAGACCACAATGCCAAGCTTACCCTCTTTGAGATTCAGCAGCGCTTCAAATGAGACAAAGGCCACATCACTTAAACAGTCTAAAATGTTCACCATGCGCTCTTGCACCGATAAGACTTCCGTCGTGATCACATGCTGCGTATAGTGCGCTTGATCCTTCAATAGACGCTTTAACGCCGCTGTGAGCTGATCAATGTGCACCTCGGGTAAGGCTTCATTGACAATGAGCTCTGGCAGCACCGGCGTGATGGGGAAAATTTCCTCCTCAAAACGAGCCATCTGCTGCAGCGTTTGGGCGGCCTCTTTATATTGAGCATACAATTGTAAGCGTTCCATGAGCTCTTGACGCGGATCTGTGCCCTCTTCTTCCTCTTCCACCGTGGGATGCTTTGGCAATAAAAGGCGCGATTTAATTTCAGCGAGCCAGGCCGCCATCACTAAGTAATCAGATGCCAACTCAAAGCGATCTTTTTTCAGCACATCCACATAGGACATATATTGACGCGCAATTTCAGACAAGGGAATGTCCAAAATATCAAAGTGATTTTTACGGATCAAATAAAGCAATAAGTCAAAGGGACCTTCAAAAGCATCGAGCCACAGCTCAAGCGCATCGGGCGGAATAAAGAGATCCATTGGTGCTGCCACCGTTTCCCCTTTATAAATCGCTCCAACGTTGTCCTGCTCAAAGGATAACTGCATCTTATAGACCCACAGCTTTTTTCAAATTCTCAATAAATGGCACAGTATGCGCGCGTGCTTTCTCAGCGCCTTGCAATAAAATGTTTTCCACATATTGCGGATTGGCCATCAATTCATTGTATTTTTCACGTGGTTCACTGAGTAAAGCATTGACCTTTTCAAAGAGCACTTGCTTCATCTCGCCCCACGCAATGCCATCTGCATACGCTTGACGGATCTGTGCGCACTCTGCTTCAGTGGCAAAGGCTTTGTACATTTCATACAATATGGATTGATCGGGGTCTTTAGGCTCACCAGGCTCACTGGAATCAGTCACAATGCGCATAATCGCTTTACGCAACTGTTTTTCAGGCAAGAACAATGGAATGGTGTTGTTATAACTCTTACTCATTTTACGGCCATCTGTGCCGGGCAATAATGCAACATTGTCAGCAATTTTGGCTTCTGGCAAGACAAAATGCTCACCATATAAGTAGTTAAAACGCTGGGCAATGTCACGCGCCATTTCCACATGTTGAATCTGATCGCGCCCGACAGGCACATCGGTGGCATTGAACATCAAAATGTCCGCTGCCATCAACACAGGATACGAGAATAAACCCATGGTGATGCCTTTATCTGCATCTTCATCATTGCTTGTATTCGCATCCACAGCCGCTTTATAAGCATGTGCGCGATTCATCAGCCCTTTCGCCGTCACACAGGTCAATAACCACATCAATTGCGTGATTTCAGGAATGTCTGATTGACGATAAAACGTGGCTTTTTCTGTGTCTAATCCTAAAGCGAGCCACGTTGCAGCAATCTCTTGACGCGACTGAATGATGCGCTCAGGCTCTTGGCATTTGATCAAGGCATGATAATCGGCTAAAAAGAAAAAGCAGTTATCATTTTGCTGACTCATTTCAATGGCAGGACCAATGGCGCCTGCATAATTGCCAAGATGTGGCGTGCCTGTGGTGGTAATCCCCGTTAATATAATTCGTTGAGACATTTGACTATCCTAAAAAAAGACTCCGACAATGGATAAAATAAGTTTGATCACATAGTTTGAGATCAAGCCTAACGGTAAAATGTTGACATACAATAACCCAAGCAAAATCCACACACCATAAGGCTCAATTTTTTCTAATTGTTTTGCTGCATTGTATGGCAACAGCATCATCGCGATGCGTCCGCCATCAAGGGGTGGAATGGGCATTAGGTTGAGCACCATTAAAAAGACATTGATGGAGATGCCAAAATACGCCATTTTTAACAATCCAAGCCCCATGCTCGGCTCATTGGTCACATGCATGGTGCTGGAGACAATCATCAACACCAGCGCCCAAATAAACCCTTGAATGAGGTTCGATAATGGCCCTGCAAACGCAGTCAATGCAATGTCTTTGCGTGGATTTTTAAAATTACGCGGATCAAATGGCACCGGCTTTGCCCAACCAAAGACAAACATCGAGCCTGCCATGCTTGACACCACAAGCATCACCAAAGGCACCACAATCGTCCCAATCGGGTCAATGTGCTTTAACGGTGACAAAGACAAACGCCCCTGCATTTTCGCCGTATTATCGCCTAACAGATTGGCCATATAGCCGTGCGCCGCTTCATGAACAGTGATGGCAAATATCAATGGGATGATCATCAACAATAAGGTGGGCAAATCAAATTCCATAAACACTTCCAAATAATGAGAAAGGTTCAATTGTAACAAAAAAGGCAACGACTGCCGAAAAGATCACACACTTTTCCCGATGGCTCAATCACCACAATTTTGATCTAGATTCAACATTATGGGGCGGTATTTTTGCCCTCATAATGCTACAATAGCAAAATTTTAATCATACTTACTTGTATTCTATTGGCCAACATAAGGTTATAACAAATGCGATCACATAGAACCCTTCACAGCAAAGGTTATACGCTCATTGAGCTGATGATAACTTTGGTGATTTTCGCCATCATTGCCCTCTTTGGCTTGCCCGCATTTTATGCATTTTTGGGCAAATCAGACATGAAAAATCAAGTGGCACAAGCCGCAAACTTCCTACGCTCTGCCCAAGAGATTGCCACAGCCACGAACCGCACAGTTTATGTTTATACAGAAGGTTATGATGTTGCAGACAAAGCCCAAAAAGAAAACTACTGGAATCAACCTTGGATCATGTCCTTTAAACCTGTGGGCAGAGATTTTGTGACCTTTGAAAAGCAAGAAAAAGAGCTTTTATTAAAAGACAATTCACCGTATGAAATTGCCCGTCAAAGAGTCTTTAAAGATAATGGCCAATTTAACATCTACACTCTAGAAAGCGCTATGAATGCAAGCAATGGTTTGATCAGTAAACCTGATGGCATTTATGCGCTCAATGGTTATCGCAGTCAAAATGGTGGCAAACCAGGTTTTCTTAAATTTTCACCGTCAGGTGAGGTGACATTGCCCATTTTTGTCATTGCTAAAGAGGGGGAAAACCACGCATTCACCAGCCTTTCAGAAAAATGGCGTGGTGTCTTTGATGGCACATATAAAGGCTTTGCAAAAGGTAAATCCACCGGCAATGTTGTGGCGCTCTTAGGCGGTTGTCGCACCCATCAAGGCAAAATTGCAGACACCATCAGTTACACGTTTAACCAAGATGCCATGCTCCCTGCGGATCTTTTCGCGATGGATTCGGCGAATAAATTTTCCCCAGCATTTGCCTTTGGCAATTCAGCCTGCCATTCAGTTTTCATGCAATAAAACGTTAAGTTAGGACATCACATGTTAAAAATACCTCACAGTAAAGGGTTGTCCATCATTGAATTGATGGTGGCATTGGCCCTTGGCATTTTACTTCTTTTCTCCATGTTGGCGTTTTATGCCGTGACGCAGCAAAATGTCACCACTCATCGCATGGCCAATCAAGAGCAACAACAATTGCGCAAACTCTTCAACCTCTTGTCAAAAGATTTAGAAAATGTGGGCGCGTTTGAATGCGCTAAAAACAGCGACATCTTTAATGACAATCGCTTCCCACGCAATGTCATCGCTCTTGGTGATTATAAAAATAAAGATCGTAAACAATTTGTGTTTGCCCATCCGATCACAGAAGCACATGTGATGGACAGTCTTGGCATCATTGAAGCAACGGGCGATGAGCTCAATTATAGCCCTATTAAAGTGGCATCAAGCTGCGGGCAAGACGACAGCAGTCTATATGTGGGTGCCACCATTCTTGAAGTGATTCCACCAAAAGCTAAACATGGCATTTTCATCACCACACAAGAGTTTACGTCTCAATATACAGATTTCGTCATTCTCTCTACATATCAAACACGCGTCAGTAAAGAAAGTGACTTGGTACCCACAGGTTGGAAAACTAACAATACCCATAAAACGGTGGTTTCTCCTTATCCTTTAAGCATTCATGATGGGGTTTCTCTGTTACTGATGGCCAATGCACAGGAAATGCGCCTACCCTTTAAACAAAATGACGTAAAAATTGAATTAGGCTTCTCAAATCATCAAGAGTCCTCTTCTGTACCAAACATCAAAATGACTAGCTTAACCACAGGTGGCTGGTTAGATCCTTATGAGAATGAAACCAAATACAATTTAATTGTGGACAAAACAGGCAACCACGAAACCGCTAAAAAGGTGAACAATCGACTTCACAGTGAGTTTGCAGCACCAATTAAAGATATGATCACCTATCCTTTAAATAAAAAGGCGACTGAGCAAGTGCGCGCCATCCGTTTTACTTTCACGCTTGTGAATCCTAAAACCAATGAAAAAAGCACCCTTGAGCGCGTCATCCGTTTTAAAAACATGCATTTAAGCTCATTGCATAAAGATGCATAAATCATAGAATTTCATGACTTACGCATCATAAAAAAGCCATCAATTTCTGATGGCTTTTTGTTTGACTTTGTTTTGCTAAATCTCTTTCGAGAATCTTAGATCAATCGTTGAGTATTCATCACTCACTTGTGTGTCAAAACTAAAGTGCTTTAAGAAGTTATAACGCATGATGCCAAAGGCACCATTGCTCTCCTCGAAAATACTAAAGCCAATGCCCACATAAAAGTTTGGCGTTAAATATTTACCGATGCCAAGACTCGTGTTACCAGATAAATCTTTCATCACACCAAAATCCGTTAAACCGACACTTTTGGCAAAGCCATCTTCAGGCGATGTGACAATTTCACCGGATGCAATGCGCTGGGCCATTTTGGCAATTTGCAGCACTTCAATCGCCGTCAATGAGTCCACATCCGTCCCTAACGCTAAGTAAGAGACAATGGAGTTCGCCGGCATGGTGGGCTGTGAGAATAAATTGAGTTTAGGATTGTTGGCCGTACCCGTCACGCGGACACCCACGCTCACTTTTGAGCCAGTGCGTTTATTGTCAAACACGCGCGTGGCTTGAAACTCAATGTTGGGATTGGTCATGTTCAGCCCCGTGAACTGAATGCGCCCTTTATCGAGCGTCAATTCTTGCCCAAGCACATTGTACACACCGCTGCCAATATTGATGATGCCAATGGCCATTAAAGGCTCATTGATGCTCTTTTTAAGGTCAATCCCCCCTGTCAATTTACCCACAAAGCCAACGGCACCCACAGAAACTTTATCACCTAAGGAGATGTTAAAGTTCATGGAGGCTTTTTTCCAAAAATCAGGTTGATCCTTATCTTTAGGCGCAGGCAATTTCGATGAAATCACAATAGTATCGGGCGAGACATGTTCAACGCTGCCCCTTGGATCATCTGAGCTTTTATAAATAAAGCGCAATTCCGGAATTTTCAATCCCCCTTGAATGTTGAGCTGACCATTACGCATGGTGACATCCGCATTTGGCGAAACAAGCGCCTTAACGTTGGTGCTGTCAGCAAGGAGCAGTTGATCGCCCCTCAGTTTTAAATTGGCATTGAGGGTCACTAAATCAATGTCACCAAGGATCGTCATTCGTCCTTTGCCGGCCATCAAACCGCCGGTGAGATTCAATGTGGGTTGCCCTTTATTGAGCACCACATTCAACGCAATGTTTTTCAGCGATGTGTTGTACTCAGCATTATAGATCTCGCCATTGGCCAGCCCCATTCTAAAGCCCATTTCCACGCCTTTTGGTTTGGAGAGTTCGCCAGCGGCTTCTGCCTTCATGGTCAATTGACCTTCCAATTTTTGCAGCTGCGGCACGAGAGGTAAAATCCATTTTAACGTCGGCGCATTACCATCAATGCTCGCTTTGACCATTTGACGGCCAAAAGGATCATCTAATGAACCACCGCCATGGACCTGCAAATATTGTCCCCAATCCACATCCACCGTCGAGGTAATGGCTTCAGGTTTAGCGCGCACCAACACTTGCGTTTTTGTTAATGGCACGTTGATCTCATAGCCTTGCATGCGATAGCGAATTTGCCCCGATGACAATGATGCATCCACAATCCCATTGAAACTCTTTTGATCTTTAAATTGCCCCGCCACCACAAGATCTGCCGTGGTGTTGACCTGAATTTCCGGCGGCAAAAATGCATTGATGCGCTTTGGTTGCAGGCGGCGCACCGCTAAAGTCCCAAAGCTGTTGTCTTGATGATGCTGCCCTTGCACACAAATGGTGGTGGGCAACTCCGCTAAACAGAGCTGCGAGAGCGTAATGTCACCACTGGATGCCACCACTTTTGCAGGATTGAGCAATCGATAGCGGCCAATGATGTCGCTGTACACATCAAAGCGATTAATATCAAGCGTCCATTCTTGTTCACCTTCTGCATTTGTGGCCACGTGCCCAATGCCTTTAAAATCCGTCGTGTTAAAGATGCTGCGAATTTTAAATTCAATGTCATGCTGATCAAGCGATCCCACAGTGGTAAATGTCATTTGATCAATGAGGGTTTTCTCTTTATCCACAATGTTTTTTGCGGTCACGGCAATGTCAAAATGTTCGATCTTTTCTGCATGAAGCTCAACCTTAGCCGACTGCATGGAAAATTCATCAAACTTTAAGTTGTTCAGTGCCGCCACAAAATTGGTGGTTTGCACCTCATTGTGCTCAGCCGTCACGGTGAGCTCATCAAGTATCAAGCCAAAGCCTTCAATGTCATGGCCTTTAATGTCACCGGATAAGAGCGGCTTTTTCACATCACCCGCGATGCTAAAATCACCTTTTAAAGCCCCTGAAATGTCAGGATAGGCATCTTTTAGCTGTGCAAGATAAAGATCTAAATTCGCTTGAATCTCTGTGGGGCGACTCAGTGACCATTGCCCTGTTGTTGCCAACTGATTGGAGATGTTAAAAAGTGTCAAATCCCATGCCACATCCGCTTGATTGCGAATGTCGATCGCGCTTTCAATCACCAAGGGCTTAGCCAATTTATTCGGCCAGTTAAAGGTGATGCTGTCATGGATTTTAAGATCATTTAAAGAGCCCGTTAAAATCAAATTCATGGCATGATCAAAATAATCATCGCCCACGCGCATTTCTCGCGTGGCATTTTTTAAACGAATGTTGATGTGATCATTGACTTTATCGGCATCGATGCTCGCACTCATGTTCAGTGGCAAAGTCACCTCTTCACCAATATTTAACAATCCTTGATACAAAACATCTTTAAAGGCCCATGTGGTTTGGCTAATTTCGCCATCTTTAACGCTTGCGCTCTCCACATAGACGGATAAATCTGGCAGAATCACTGCCACATCATTGGCGTTGACCGTTTGAATGTAAATGTCCACCGGCAATTGACCGCGCTCAAAGGAGAACGGTAAAAATGGCGGTTCATTTGGATCTTCTGGTGTTGGTTCACCGGGTGTTTCAAGCATCACATCGCCACTTTTAAGGTGCACACTTTCAATCACCACTTTGCGATCAAGTAAACCTTTTAAATCCCAAAATAATGCGCCGTGATTGAGCTCAATGTGATTGTCATCATGTAATTGTAAATACAGACGATCAAACGCAATGCCGCGCCACAATGTGCCGCTTAATGCATCGATCTGTACCATTTCATTGAGAGGTGATTTTTTTAGCCCATAATTGACGAGTTTTAAACCACTTTCCGTCAAGAGGATAAAGGCGATCAATCCCACCATCATCACCACTAAACCCAGCAATGCATAGACCAAGCGTTTGAGCCAACGCCAAGGGCTTTTACGCATCGGTTTTGCCGTCGCGTCTGTCGTGATTACTGTGTGCTTCTTATCAGATTCTTCAGTCATATCATTATCTATACAGGATTGTCACAATCAATGAATTCTACATCAAGTCGATGGGTTTCGGCCAACCATTTGCCCAATGCTTCGATGCCATAGCGCTCAGTGGCATGATGCCCTGCACCATAAAAATGGATCTCCATTTCACGGGCACTGTGCGTGGTGCGCTCACTCACTTCGCCGGTTAAATAAGCATCCACGCCCGCCAATGCTGCTTGATCAATATAATCTTGCGCCCCGCCGCTGCACCAAGCGATGGTTTCAATCGATTGATTGCGCTCAGATGGAATGTGCAAAGGCTCACGGTGCAATGCCTGAGCAATCACCTGACTGAAAGCTTCACCGCTCATCGGCACAGCCAAGCGCCCTTTTAAAATCAATGGCGCGGGATCATTTGGATCAAGTCCCGTCACATCCTGAATGTTCAAAAGTTGGCCTAAACGCGCATTATTGCCAATTTCTGGCGCCATATCGAGCGGCAAATGATAGCCCATCAAACCAATATCATGCTGCATGAGCGCCTTAATGCGACGATATTTGGCATGAATCAAACGCATGTCTTCCCCACGCCAAAAATAACCATGATGCACCAAAATGAGATCCGCATCATGCTCAATGGCCGCCTCAATCAGACGCATGGAAGCGGTGACACCTGTGATGATTTTGTTCACCTCATGGCGCCCTTCGATTTGTAAGCCATTGGGCGCATAATCTTTAATGGCTTTGGCATTGAGTTTGGCATCTAGGATGCGTTCTAATTCAAAAATATTCATATCTGAGCTCCTTCACTCATGGCAATCTGTTGGCGCGGCAATTGCCACCCGTGTTCCTGACACACTTCTAAACAAGCGTGATTGACCAAACGTTCAATCCTAAAATAGGAGCCGCCACATGCGCCATCAAACTCCATGATGATGGCATATTCAATGGCTTGCCCGTAAATGATGCGTTTGACCTGTACACTTAAACTGCGTAAATACTCGGTGACACCAATCTCTATCAATTTTTCACGCACTTTTTCTTCAAAAGCACGCGTCACTGTACTGACGGGCAAGTCCACGTGACAATAATCCAGACCAAAGGTTGGGGAGACATAAAAACCATTGATCAAATTTTCCACCTTCATGGCATAAAATTCGGGCGTTGGAATCATGGTTTCGCGAAAGAAGCTGTCTAAATAGACCATTTCTGGCGTTTGACGGCGCACTTTGGCATATTTGCCATTGGGTAAAAAGATGTCATCCCCCACTTTTGTTGGGAACCAATCCTCTTCTGAATTAAATGGGCGCGAATTTAAATGGGCGATCTCGCTCAATGCAATACGAATGCGGCCATTTTCCAATAATGGATTGACGCACGTGCAATAAAAGCTCAAGCGCGTCACCACCCATGGAATGCCACGATACATAATGCGCTCACCTTCACGCACTGCGCCTAAATTCAAAAAGATTTTCAGCTCACTGACATATTGTGGCGCATAATTGCGTAAACTGATGATGCCAAGAAAAATCACCAGCACCGCCAAACCAAAGAGCACCATATCTCCTTGAATGTAAATCACGCTTAAAAATGCCAGCATCGCTGCGATGTACACCACAATGCTGTAAATGATCCATAAAAAACGCAGGCGCGTATTGACCTGTTTATGTGCTTCTGAGCGGGCTTTGTGCCAATTGCGGTTGCGCTTTTTATCAAACCACATGAATAATCGCTTAGCGCCCACGCCAAAAATGAGCACAATCGTCGCACCCGCTAACACCGCTAACAATAAAATCAATCCCCGCCCAAGAAAAATGGAACTCAATGCATTTTTAATGCGCACTTCTAAGGGAATGTCGCTGCTTTCAAGCTCTTTAATCTGCAGTTCAATAATGTTTTTTTGATTCAGCAATTCCTGCTGATGAGCGCCCCATTCTTTACTCAATTGTTCAATGCGTTTTTTTGCACTCGCTGTCAATTGATCTTGCGGGATCTCTTTTAAGGCATTTAAGCCATTGGTTAAGGTTTTATATCGCTCTGTTAACACGCTGTTTTCATAATTGAGGCGATCTTTCTCCCGCGGTTTGGCCGTCAATGAGCGAAGCTCAGCAAAGAGCGGTTTGACAATCACCAACAGCTCTTCTTGCCAATTGTAATTGTCCACTTGCTCTTGGGTTTTAAAATTTTGTGGATTGATGCCACCAAACACCATCTTATTGAAAACATCTTCCAAACTCTTTTCTTGTGACTTTAACGTTTTTAATTGGGCTTGCAGTTCTCTTTGCTGCTCTTCATCGCGCGTTTTTTTCAAGGTTGCCTGTAGGCTTTTTTGTTTTTCTAAGTTATCACTCAACGATTGCTCCACGCGATTGAGCTCAGCAAATTGGCCGCTGTCATTGGCATGAGCGATGCCCATCACTAAAAGCCCCATGATCAAAAGGGTGTGTAAACCCATCAGGAATCGTTGTCTAACCACATCATCTCCTTGATTGCGTGAATAAAAAAAGCGCCCTTGCGAGCGCTCATTTTAACAATGTTAAGCCAAAGTATAAACCTTGAGATCCGCCTTTTCTAGCGCCTCTTTTGGCCCAAGGACGGCAATGTCTGCCCTTTGACCCACAAAATACTTCTCAGTCACGGCTTTTAAGTCATCTAACGTCACCTTCAAGACATTGGCACGGAATGCTTCACGCACATCTGGCGTATTGCCAAAGTAATTGGCAATCACTGTTTGTTGATATTCAGCCGCCGGAGATGCCGGTTTATCAATACCGGAGATCACGCCAAGCACTGCTTCTTCCAATGCTAATTGATCATGCTTGGTATTCAGCATCCAGTCAATGGCTGCATCAAAGTCTTGTAAGGTTTCTGTTAAACGAGGATCACGATAACTGAAGAAATTAAATGCGCCACCTCTTGGATTGTAATTTGCACCACCGCCATAAGCCCCTCCTTGTTCACGAATTGCACGGTGTAGATAACCGTTGCGTAAGAATCCCGCTAAAATGGTCAATGCCGGCGCATCGGCATCTCCACTTGTGGCGGCACGATAACTTTTGCCACAATAATGCACTGGTGCATTGATGGCCCAACCGATGTTTAAAGCATCTGTTGGTACGGCAAATGGGAATTGATACGGTGCATGATCACGCACTTCATGGCTCAATGTACGGGTGAAATAATCACTGAAGCTTGGCAATTCTACAACGCTGGACACGGCCATCAACTCATACTCGGCCGCTTGCAATTTTTCAAGCAATGCTTTTAAGTCAGCGGCAAATGCTTCACACGCTGCCACATCTTTTAGGCGATTCGTCAATTGATTACCCTGCTGAATGCCGCGCATGCCGCCAAGCTCTTCAGAGAGATAATTGATCTCAGAAAGGTTTTGACTCGCAGCGCCCATCGCATACATGTGACCATTAGACACAATACCTTCTTCACGGGATAATTTCAATTGGCTCAACAGCTCTTGAATGCGTTTGATTTCATCAAAACGCGCATTGAAAAATGTCTCTTTTAATAGATCACTTAAATGGGTGCTGTTGCTCGCAAGCGCTTTACCTGATAACGTCCACAAACCTTTTAATTGACCATCTTTACGATCGGTTTGATACACCGTTGCCGCGCTCAAACCGCCCGTCACCGCATAAATGCGTGCTTGCTGCTCAGTGTAGCTCAATTGACCACAGCCCACATCCGTTAAAATACTGTTTAAATAAGGCAACAAACGGCTTTCTGCTTCGGTTAAGGCAGGCAATTTCACCAATAAACTTTGATAGATCATGCCATTGGTGTTCACAGAACCCGTATAAATGGTTTGACCATTAACTGTGCTTGCTTCCACATGTGGGATGGCTAAAGTTTCAGGAATGTCTTCACGCGTCACCATCGGTAAGCAGCTGATGTCATCTGTTTCATCTTGGCGGCGTTTTAATTCGGCAGCTTCTGCGATGATTTTTGCTTTCTCTTCATCGGTTAATTCTGCTTGAATCGCCCCTAAACGGGCTTTTTCATCCGCCACCAATTCATCAGCAAGCGTATGGCTCGGTTTGACCGTTAAACACAATTTATGTGGATTGTTGATGAGTAAGCGATCAATCAAATTCGGAATGAATTTAGGATCTTTGATCTCTTCACGCATGGTTAATAAAACGTTGTCAATTGCCAGAGCATCAACCGCTTCACCGCCATGAAGTACAGGCGCTAAGCATTGTAAAATCAAGTTTAAGCCATAGGGCATTCTGCCTTCTGTGATTTCGCGCGCGGACAATTCAATTTGATGCAACACTGATTCCACCACCGAAACATCCACAGATTCATCGCGCACTTTAAGGAGCGTGGATACAATCAATTCATCCACTTTTGCAGCATCTTCTGCCTCTGCACCTTCTAAGCCTGCGCTGAAGAAAATCTCTTTGGTGCTGTCTTCTAAACCACAGAATGTGGAGGGCGCAACACCTAAATCAGAGGATTCTAATGCTAAACGCAATGGCGAGCTTGAGTTATCTAACAATACGCCACTTAAAATGCGGGCACGCATCACATCATACGTATCATAAATTGGCCCAAGCAACCATGCATTGATCACATGGGTTTTCTTCTCCATGCACTCTTCTTTTGGCAATGGATAGTAACTGGTGACATATTTAGGGGCACTGAAGCGATGTTCATCTGGCACAGCAAAGTCAAATTTCTCTTCAGAGAAATGGGATAATACGCGCTCTTCAAACACTTTTTGATGTTCTTTAGGATCTAAATTACCATACGTCATGATCACGCTGTTCGATGGGTGATAATGTTTGGCATGGAAAGCTTTTAACGCATCGTGTGTTAAATCAGGGATGTTCTTAGGATCGCCGCCTGAGTTGTGATGATATGTCACGGTTGGGAATAAGTTTGTAGAGATCTCTTGATAGAGTAATGAAATCGGCGAACTCATCGCGCCTTTCATCTCATTGAACACAACGCCTTTATACACCAATGGACTTTCAGGATTGTTCGGCTCTTCAAACTCAAAGCGATGCCCTTCTTGCAAGAAATCATAATAGTTTAAGTTCGGGAAAAACGCCGCATCTAAATAGATGTTCATGAGGTTGTAAAAGTCTTTCTCATTTTGGCTAGAAAATGGATACGCCGTCCAATCCGAAGAGGTGAACGCATTCATAAAGGTGTTCAAAGAGCGGCGAATCATCATGAAAAATGGGTCACGCACCGGATAATTTTTTGAACCACACAACGCCGTATGTTCAAGAATGTGTGCAACACCCGTTGAATCTTGCGGCACCGTCAAAAAGCCCACTAAAAATGTATTGTTTGTATCTTCAGAAGCGATGTGAAAATGTTTTGCTTTCGTTTCGTTGTGAACATACTCTTCTAAAGTGACGTTCAACGAGTCGATATAAGTGGATTTTAGTTGGGTAAATGACATCTGACAATTTTCCTCATCGATTAAAAATGAATGACATATTATGCCATGGATACGCTCAATAATGGCTATGGAAATCATAAATTCAAGGCGGGGATGATTTATTGATTGAATCGTTGCTATAATAGAAATCAAACTTGTAATACTCAATGGATAATAAGATTAATTTTCATTTGTATAAACAACTATACATTTAGAATAACAATGTAGAGGTCAGCTTATGAAAGAGTCAGGGTTTTCTCGTAGAAGCTTCTTAAAGTGCCTAATGGTGGCAGGCGTATCGGTTTACATCGCCAAACCCTTTAGCAAAGCACATGCTGCGCTGTTTGAAGAGAACATTTTGCAATCCCCGAATTGGGATCCTAAAACCAAGCGCGTTTTATATCGCACCGATGCTTTTGCCAAAGTCACAGGAGAGAAAGTCTTCTCCATGGACATTCGTGCAAAAGACATGCCCAATTGGCCAAAACAACAATCACACGCCCTCTTCTTGCGCGTCACTGAAGCTGATAAAATCTATCAAGGCTTTGACCTTTCAGTGTTAAAAGATGGCTTAATGCCTGATCGCATCGTCACGGCAAAAGACCTTGAACGTGATCACATCTCCTTCCCCGCTTTCTTTGGGGATGACATGTTATTGCCTGAAGGCAAAACGCCCGCCTACCTTGGACAATCTGTCGCGCTGTTGATTTACAATGATTTTGATCGTTTTCGCTTTGCTAAAAATGCCCTTAAATTCAAACCCGACATCATAAAATATGGTGAAACCACAGGTTTCCTTGAGCGTGATCCATGGGGCACTTATCGCGGCGTGCGCATTGGTGCGGCTGATCCTTATGCGCCAGATGTTTATTCAAGCATGAAGGACATGAGCATCAATCCTTCTGGCTTTAAAAAATTCTTACCCGTATGGCCAAAGGGTAAAGAAGGCGGAAAACTTGATCAAGAAGGCATGTATTATGCAGATCAATTGGCAAACGAGATGGCAAATCCACCGGAAGATTGGTTGGTGCTTGATCGCACTTACCATTCGCAATCCATTGACACCTGCGCGATGGAGCCGAATAACTCCAATGGTTGGTACGATGAAAAGACCCAATCTCTGCATTTAGTGGTGGCAGCCCAATCGCCCACAGAAGTGATGGCTTCGGTCATTGAAATGATCAGTCGCTCGCGCTTTGCCCTTAAAAATCTCTTTTTACACCCATGTTTCACAGTGGGCTACGGCTCAAAAGATCATGCACCTGAACCCATTTTAGGGGCAATGGCAGCATTATATGGCAATGGTTTACCTGTGCGATTGGCCAATGATCGCTATGAGCAATTTCAATCCGCCTTAAAACGTCATCCTTTTGACATGCATTTTAAAATGGCAGTGAATAAAAAAACGCACAAAATTGAATCCTTCATTGGTGAATTCATCGGCAATGGTGGCGGTCGCTGTAACTTTACGCCAGGCGTGATGGCGGTTGGCGCAACGGGTGTGCAAGGCATTTATTACATTCCTAAAAGTGACCTCTCTGCTGTGGGGCTCGCAACGCGCTCTGTGGATTCTGGTTCAGCACGCGGTTATGGCACATTACAAGCGATGCCTTCATTAGACACATTGATGGATGAAGCGGCACATCTTTTAGGCGCTGATCCTGTTGAATTTCGCCTCAATAATCTTTTAAAAGCAGGGATGAAAAACACACAAGGTGCCATTCCAGGCGGCATGATGCGCGGTGATGAAGTCCTCACAAAGTGCGCAGAGCATCCCATTTGGAAAGATCGCGCTGCCCGAAAACAAGCGTATGAAGACAAGCATCCAGGACACATCTTCACCACCGGAATTTCTTGTGTACAAAAAGATTATGGTACAGGACAAGAATCCTCGTTTGCCAAAATTGAACTCTCTGCAGATGGTAAAATTTCACTATGGCATAGCGGCATCGAGATTGGCACCGGCATGTCAACATCCCAAGCAGTGATGTGTGCCAAATGGTTTGGGCGCCCTGCCGATGAGTCATCGTACGGTTTATCAAAGTGGCCGGATTTACCCATCATTGTCAATCATGCCCCTTCTGCCCTTACCCAAAAAGAACAAGATCATTTGCAGCTTAATCCATTGTGGTCACCAGCGTACAGTTCTCCTGCCAGTGCAAGCAACTCTGCCTATTTCTTCTCTCACACCACCACAGAAACTGGGCGTTTACTCTTTGATTATGGCCTATGGCCAGCGGCTGTCTCCATTTGGACAGAAGGCATTGGTGGCGGACAAGCCGCACCGCTTGTGGTTCGTAAAGAGGATGCCCGCTGGAATGAGCACGGCTTAACTGCAAATGGGCTTGAGCCTTTAAGCTTAGCGCGCCTTGCAAAACGCGTGTATGAAATGGGCGGTTTAACGGGCGCCGTTACCCACGCATTTAACCGTTGGCAGTGGGCAGAAGCAGATTTCACCATTTTGGGTGAAAATACACGCCGCGCCTTAGATGCCATCTCATTGCGTTTTGGAGATGCAAAAGAATATCAAGTCAATCCACGCACCCGCGCATATTATCCTTATGTACAGCGCAGTAATGCAGGCGTCACATATTATACAGCGCTCGCAACATGTGTGGAATTAGACATCGAAGAAGCAAGCGGCACTGTGACTGTGCTCAATCACCATACAGTTGTAGAATGTGGTAATGTCATCGTACCGCAATTGGTTTCAGGACAAATTGAAGGAGGCGTTGCCATGGGCATTGGTCATGCGTTATATGAATATTTACCACAATTTGAAGATGGCCCCGGCAATGGCACATGGAACTTTAACCGCTATCATTTACCTTTAGCAAGTGAGGTGGCTGTTTGGACACAAACAAGCGAAGTCTTGCCGCCCTTATCAGAAACCGATCCACCTAAAGGCATGGCAGAAGTTGTGATGATTCCTGTAGTATCTGCCATCACCAACGCCATCGCTGCTGCAACCGGTCACTATTTTAATCATCATCCCATTTTGCCA
This sequence comes from Wohlfahrtiimonas sp. G9077, assembly GCF_002252155.1. GTDB lineage: Bacteria > Pseudomonadota > Gammaproteobacteria > Cardiobacteriales > Wohlfahrtiimonadaceae > Wohlfahrtiimonas. The sequence continues at coordinate 198,621 of NZ_NEFD01000003.1, read as the reverse complement.
AAACAAGTTTTGGAGGTCTTAAATGCCAATCATCTATAAACCACTATCAATGACCATCAATGGCAACAAAGTCGGCCCCATCGATGTCCCTGAAGGCTTAATGATGCTCGATTTTTTACATGAATATATGGATTTAACCGGCTCGCGTATGGGTTGTGGCCAAGGCATTTGTCATGCCTGCGTGCTGATTTTAGATCATCCCGATGGTACAAGCGAAGAGATGCGTACATGCATCACCGGCGCTCACTTTTTTAATGGCAAAACTGTGCGCACCATCGAGGGCATCGCACAAAAAGATCCGAACGATCCACACAAAGAAAAGCTCTCTAAAATCCAGCAAGCTTTCATTGATAATTTTGCCTTCCAATGCGGCTACTGTGCACCGGGCTTTGTCAATGCGGCAACGGTCTTTGCAGAAAAATTGATGCGCGAACCCATTGCCCGCGCGGATCTTGAAGATGCCATCATCGAAGCACTCAATCATCACATTTGTCGCTGCACCGGTTATGTGCGCTATTATGATGCGGTGCGCGATGTGATCCTTAATACACCCGGACTGATCAAGGGGTAATTCATGAAAAAATCACGAATTTTAAGCATTGTAAGTGCTGTGGTGATCCTAGCCATTGTGATTGTAGTGGTGCTCACATGGATTGAGCGTCTTCGCCCCGGTAATCCGCCACAAGTGGCACAATTCACTGAGGCACAAATCAATCAAGGACGTTATTTAGCGGCCATGGGCGATTGTGCATCATGCCACACCACAACCAATGGTGCACTGTTAGCAGGCGGTTATCAAATGGCCACGCCCTTTGGCACCCTGTACAGCTCAAACATCACGCCATCGGCTGACTTTGGCATTGGGCGATGGACAGCCAATGACTTTTATCACGCCATGACAGAGGGTGTTTCACCGGTGTATCACAACCTCTATCCGGCGATGCCATATGCCTATTTTACAAACATCACCCGCGAAGATTCAGATGCGCTCTATGCCTATTTGATGTCCATTCCCGCCATTGATGTGGCGCCACCGCAAAATGACCTCCATTTTCCGTTTAATCTGCGCGCAATGTTGATGGGTTGGAATGTGCTCTTTTTGGATAAATCGCCGTTACCGTCAGCTTCAAAAGGTGATTCCCAAGAATGGCAACGGGGCAAATACATCGTCGATACTTTAGGGCACTGCGCGATGTGCCACACGCCGATGGGTGCCTTTGGTGAAGTTAAACGTGATCAAATGTTCAAAGGCGGCATCATGGGCAGCTTCGCAGCGCCCGACATCACGCCCGAAGGCTTAGCGAATCGCGGTTGGACATCTAAAGATCTGCAACAATATTTAAGCACTGGACTTGCACCGCAAGGCTCTGCCTTCAGTGACATGTATTTGGTGATCCATAACAGCACGCAATATTTGACCGCGCAAGACATTACGGCGATTGCAACCTATTTAATGGGCGATCAACCTTTGGCACCCAAAGCCATCACAGAAGGCAATGGCAATCCAGCTGGGCGCGATACTTATCTCACCCTTTGTTCAGGTTGTCACAGTAGCGATGGCTTGGGTAAACCGAATGTTGCTGTCGCCATGGTGGGCAATAGCACGGTGCGTAATGCTGATGCCCACAATCTCATCACAGCGATTTTAGAGGGATTGCCTTGGCAAACCTTCCCGAATGATGAGCGTTTACAAGCCATGCCTGCATTTGCCAATGATCTATCAGATGAAGCCATTGCCAATCTCGTGAACTTCTTACGCGTACAATGGGGCGGATTGCCTTCTGATGTCACCCCTGAAATGGTCAAAGCCCTGCGCTGATCATCATACATAGGCTGCCATTTGGGCAGCCTTTATTTTGGAGAGATTCCATGCGCATGTTGGATTTAACTGTTTTAGAAGATGCCATCACTTGGCTGCATCAAGGTGAAGCTGTGTGGCTGTGCACAGTGGTGAGCACTTATGGTTCTGCGCCGCGCTCACCGGGCGCGCTCTTTGCTGCCACACAAGATGGTAAATATGTGGGTTCATTGTCGGGCGGTTGTATTGAAGAAGATTTCTTAAAACGCATCCATCAACAGAGCTTTATGGCGCTAAGCCAAGTGGTGAGTTATGGTTATGGCGCAGGGGATTTTCCGCCTTCTGTTGCCCTGCCGTGTGGTGGCACCATTGAAGTTTTGGTGGAATATCTGACCCCAACAGCTGAGAGCATCGCTTATTTGCAATCCATGCACAGTGCATTAAAAGGTGACTGGATTGCCCATAAAGTGGTGAAAATTGGCGAAAAAGCGAGCCTAAATAACAACCACGATGCCCTTGAAACTCGCGTTACCCTGCACGATGATTTCATCACCATTACGCTGCAAAGCTTTACCACTGTATTCATTGGCTGTATTTCTGCGGTGGCGCTTTACTGTATTGAGTTTGCCCATGCGTTGGGTTTTCATGTATTGGTGTTCGAAGATCGTGAAGAGGAGTTGCGCCAACTGAGATCACGGCCAGAATTGATGCGCAAAATTGAGCTCGTTGAAACATTCCCTTGCACCCATTTAGAAAAACATGGCGCAAATGCACAAACAGCCATTTTATCCCTCACCCATGATCCGCGCATTGATGATTTAACCATGATGGCGGCGCTCGATACGGATGCATTTTACATTGGCGCAATGGGCTCACAACGCAACAGTGACAATCGCATGGCGCGCCTTAGAGAAGTGACAGATCATTCAGAAGCCACTCTTGCACGCATTCATGCACCGATTGGCCTTAAAATTGGTAGCAAAACACCTGCAGAAATTGCGCTCGCGATCCTTGCGGACATTGTGCGGGTGAAAAATGGTGTGGCATGATCAATCATACATGCCATTACACAATACAATGAACTCGGCTAAGGTCTCTGCGCCGAGTTTTTTCATGGCACTTGCCCGCTGCACTTCCACAGTGCGTACGGATACATGAAGTTGCTCGGCGATGTCGCGATTGGTTTTTCCTTCATACACCAAACGACTCACCTGCTGTTCACGCTCTGTGAGCGCTAAAAATTGTTGACGCAGACAAAAACTTTGCCACAAACGCGCCGTTTGTGCCTCTGCATGCTGCAAGGCTGCCTCTAATTTTAACGAAGAGACCGGCTTTTCTAAAAAATCCACAACGCCTTGCTTTAATAGACTCACCGCTTGGGACAATTCACCATGCCCCGTTAAAATGATGGGCGCAATCACGCTATTTTCACGTTTTAAATATTCTACAACACTTGCGCCATCCATTTTGGGCATGCGCAGATCCAAAATCACCACCGCAGGCTCATAAAGTGCCACCGATTGCACAAAGCTTTCACCATTTTCCCACTGTTCAACCGCGGCATCTGTCAATTGCTCGATCAAAAATTGGCATGACTCACGCACCGCCATTTCATCATCCACGATGTGTATCTTCATTCTTTGCCTCCTGTTGTGATCCGCTCGATAAAATAATGCGCACACATGCACCTTTAATCCCATCTTTGCGGTTATCTATTCTGAATTTGCCGCCAACCGCCATCATTAAGCGGTCACAAATCACCAAGCCTAAACCTAAACCGGTGGGCTTTGAGGTGCGAAATGGCACAAAAGGTGCATCTAACTCACTTTGCGTGAATCCGGGGCCATTGTCGCTGATGAGGATTTTATAAAAATCCTGATGACAACTGGCCTCAATCATGATTTCACTGGCGCCAGCTTGCACCGCATTTAACAGCGAATTCATCATCACTTGCTCAAGCACAGACACCACCGTGTAAATTTGCTGTTCACAATTGATGTCTAACGTGATGACAACGCGATTTTTGGTCTGTAACCGAATGATCTCTAGCATCCGATTCATAAAATCATGAAAATTAAACCACTCAAACTGCTGCATGGTTTTTGGCTTGACCCACGCTTGTAGATTTTTAATGATGGCACTGCACTGTTCAACCTGCGTCACGATGCGCGATAAAGGCTGAATGAATTGATTCGGTGCTTTGCCGCGCTCAATGCCAAGCAATGTACCTTCGGCATAATTGCGAATCGCCATCAAGGGTTGATTGAGCTCATGGCCGATGCCGCTGGCCACTTCACCCAAAATATTCATGCGATCTGCCTTTGACAACAATGCCTCATAATCATGTAGACGATGATATGTGCTCTCTAGAGCAAAGCGGCGCTGACGGGCAACATATGTGAGCCATAGATGATTCATGGCCAACACGAGCATCAATAAGATGATGGCAAGCAAGCCTAATTTATATTCATTCGCAAGGCGCACAAAGGTTTCCCACAATGTTTCATCAATTTCAATGAGCCCTGCAAAACGCTTCATGGCATACACTTCCCCAAGACTGCTTGGGGTTTGCCAAGTGGTGAGGGCAGGATCTGTGTTCTGCCATAAAATTTGCACGATCTTTTGTGCCAAAGCTTCATCCACACTTGGCAATGCGGCCAATGACCAATGATAGGACAATGGCGTTGAACTTCGACAACGCCCACCTTGCACCTCATTTAATACCCGAAAATCTGCCACATTCAGCAACCCTGATTGCCCTAAAGTTTCCAATAAACAGGTGGGTAAAATGGCCGCTGCCGCCAAACCGCTTTCCACCAGAAAAATACCGCGCTCAATGGGAAAGCCTGTCATCTCAATGAAATAATCATCAGGCGCGGACAATCCTGCATCATAAATGGCTTTATACCCCAGTAAAAATCCACCCAATGCATCTTTAGACACGGCCGTCACTCGCTGGCCTTTTAAATCTTCTAACGTGCGAATCTGGCTGTTTTTTCGCACCACAATTGCACTGCCAATGGCAGATTCAGGATTAAACAAGGCGCTGTTTTGATCAAGGCTTGCCAACCAGCGCCATTTGACCTCTGGAAAAATGGATAAAAATGCCGTTTGATTTGCAATCAATAAATCGACCGATGCATCTTTTGCCACTGTTTGAAATTCTTCAAACGTCACCGGTAACACAACCACTGAACGATCTAAATGACTGGCCAGCAACGTTTGAAAGCCTTGCCAACTCTCTAAGGTCTCTTGTGCACCCATCGGCGCTAAAATGGCAATCGTTAAGGCATCTTCCACATCTTGTGCATACGCCATCATGCCACTTGTGAGCAAACACACACAAAACCACCACTGCCGAAACCTTTTGATCATTATAGTTGTTTCCTTTCTTGCCACAGATCAATCTTTGCCCCTGAATGTGGTTTCCCACAATAGAGAGAATATGCAAAAACCTCGATGATATTCACATGATTCTAGTGGTTTTTTGGGAAATCACAAATAAAAAGGATGAGGTTTATGAATTTGAATCGTCGAGATCTTTTAAAACAACTCGCCACCATCACAGCAGGCGCAACAGTCATGAGCTTAACGCAAGCCCAAGCTTTGATGGCACCGGATCGCCGCGAAGGTGATGGCACAAAACGCTATGGCATGATCATCGATTTAAGGCGCTGCATCGGCTGCCAAGCGTGCACAGTGAGCTGTTCTGTAGAAAATCAAATGCCGCCTGGGCAATTTCGCACCACAGTGCGCCAATATCAAGTGATCAATGAGCATCATCAAGAAGCCACCAATGTGGTTTTACCGCGTTTGTGTAATCATTGTGACAATCCGCCATGTGTGCCTGTCTGCCCTGTTCAAGCCACCTTTCAGCGTAAAGATGGCATTGTGGTTGTGGACAATAAACGCTGCGTTGGCTGTGCTTACTGCGTACAAGCTTGCCCTTATGAAGCGCGCTTCATTAACCATGAAACGGGCACGGCGGATAAATGCACCTTTTGCGTCCATCGTTTAGAGGCAGGATTGTTGCCAGGCTGTGTGGAATCTTGTGTGGGCGGTGCGCGCATCATCGGGGATATGAAAGATCCTGACAGCGAGATCAGTCAAATACTCAATACATTCAAAGATGAGATTAAAGTGCTCAAACCCGAACAAGGCACGATTCCTCAAGTCTTTTACATCGGGCTCGATGAAGCCTTTACGCGTAATGTCCACGGTCAAGCGATGCTCTGGCAGGAGGTGAAATTATGATCCGTGAATTGTTGACTCATCCCCAAGAATTGGCATGGCTCCCATGGGCGGTGCAATACTTTTTCTTCATTGGCATTGCCGCAACTGGCGCCTTGCTTGCGGTGTATTTACGATTATTTCACCGCGGACAATACCAAAGTGCAGAACTCATCACATTGGCCATTGCCGTCACAACCGGCATTGTGGGCCCGATTGCTTTGAGCGCTGACCTTCATCAACCCGGGCGCATTCTAAACTTTTATCTCTCCTTTACACCATGGTCATGGATGTGGATTGGTGCCATCATTGTGCCATTTTTTGTGATCTTCTTATTGGCACAATTTTTACTGGTGCTGCGTGAAAATACTGATCCTGACAAGCTCTTTAAATGGTTCAGAGCGCTTCATTGGTTTAACTTTAACGAAAGCAAAATCTTACCATGGACGGGCATTTGCCTTGCCCTTTTTGCCTTTGGCATTTTGCTCTACACCGGTAAAGAGGTGAACATCGTGCAAGCCCAAGCCATTTGGCACACGCCGTGGCTGCCATGGGTGCTCTTTTTTACGGCTTTGCAAACCTTGCCGATGCTGGTGAAAACTTGGCAACGTTTTGCAAACATCACAGAAAACGCTGCGTGTTTAACGCACATCCAGCTCATTGCGCTCTCTGGCGTACTCGTGACATTGGTGGGGTGGGGTTTGTCCGAGTCGCCAGCGGGGGCAGCTTTTCGCGCCTTGCCCGAACAAGGCAGCGTTTGGTTCACCATTGGTTTAGGGTTGGTGGTGTATTGGGTTTCTTTAATGCTCTTTACACTGTTGACATGGACAAGCAAACGTACGCTCTCCCCTTATCTCTATTTGTTGCTCTCCCTCATGAGTTTATCGTTGGCATGGACGATTCGCTGGGCGATCCTTATGCAAGCGCAAACGTTGCCAAAATACAATATTTTCATCAATCCTTACCATCTCTCATGGGGATTTGATGGTGCCCTTGGCATCATCTCCACCTTTGGCTTATGGATCACCCTTTTGATCACCGTTTGGAGCCTACTCAACGATCGCTGGTTTACGTTTAAAGGAGCACATCATGGATAAAACCAACAAAAAACGTCGCAATCTTCTCAAAGGCCTCGCAGCCGCAGGCGGTGTTGGTGCATTCATTGCAGGTTATAGCAATACCGCTAAAAACATGGCGGTGGGCATGATCAAAGGCACCTCAGCTGAGCCCACGGACAACCGCATTTTTGGCAATGCCTTAACAGTGGAAGGTGTGATTAAAGATGGACACTTCACCCAAACGCCGGGACAAGTGATGTCCAATACGCAATGCTTTGGCTGCTGGACAGTGTGCGGCGTGCGTGTGCGCGTGGATCAAGGGAAAAATGAGGTTTTACGCATTTGTGGCAATCCTTATAGCCCATTATCCCATGATGAACATTACCCTTATGATCTACCCATTGAAGAGGCTTGGGTGCGCTTAGGCGGCGAGTCCGGCATCAATGATCGCTCAACAGCGTGTGCACGTGGCGCGGCGATGGGCGAAGGTTTAACAAGTCCTTACCGCGTTTTAACGCCATTAAAACGCGTCGGCAAACGCGGCGAAGGCAAATGGCAACGCATCTCCTTTGAGCAATTGGTCAAAGAAGTGGTGGAAGGCGGTGATCTTTTTGGCGAAGGTCATGTGGAGGGTTTACGTGCCATTCGAGATTTAGAGACGCCAATTGACCCCAATTTCCCGGAATATGGCCCGAAAGCCAATCAGCTTTTGGTCACCGATGCCGGCAATGAAGGACGCGAAGAGCTTGCAAAACGCTTTACCTTTAACTCATTTGGCAGTAAAAACTTTGCACAGCATGGCTCCTATTGCGGGCTCGCATACCGTTTAGGTTCTGGCGCCGTCATGGATGACATGCAAAAAAATGCCCATGCCAAACCAGATTTTGATCACATTGAATTTGCCCTGTTTATGGGCACATCGCCTGCGCAATCGGGCAATCCATTCAAACGCCAAGGCCGCTTATTGGCCAAAGCCCGCACCAAAACGCCTGAAGAATTCTCTTATGTGGTGATCGCGCCCAATCTTCAACTCACCAATACATTGGCGGTGGATGACAACCGCTGGATTCCCATTTTACCGGGGACAGATTCCGCGATGGCCATGGCGTTGATGCGCGTGATCATCGATCAACAATGGTACAACGCAACCTATCTTCAAACACCGGGCAAAGCCGGCATGGCGCACCATCAAGAAGTGAGTGTTTCCAATGCGACGCATCTTGTGATCAGTGATGAATCGCATCCTTTGTATGGCCAATTTTTGCGCGAATGGGACATCACCGAAATGGATGGCCCACGTTTAGAGAGTGCATTGTTGGTGATGGATGAGGCAAGCAATGCTTTAATGAAAGCCGATGATTGTCTCACCGGCCGCCTTTATGTCGAAGCGCCGGTTCGTTTAAAAGATGGCAGCACGCCACTTGTCAAATCAAGCTTTACCTTATTGACAGAATCGGCCCATCGCTACACTTTAGAAGAATATAGTGACTTATGCGGCGTGCCCGTTGCAACCATTGAAGCATTGGCCAAAAAATTCACAAGTCACGGCAGAAAAGCGGCAGTCATTACGCATGGCGGTATGATGAGCGGCAATGGTTTTTACAATGCTTGGTCTGTCATGGCGCTCAATGTGTTGATTGGCAATATGAATCACAAAGGCGGTTTGTTGGTCAATGGCGGTAAATTTAAAGAGTACGCACCCGGACCACGTTATAACCTAGTCAATTTTAAAGGCATGGTGCAACCAAAAGGGATGCTGCTTGCCCGCGCGAAAAAGCCGTATGAAACCTCCACGGATTATAAAGCACTCATCAAAGCCGGTAAAAATCCATATCCTGCCAAGCGCCCTTGGTATCCATTTGCCGGCGGACAAAGCTCTGAAGTGTTGATCTCTGCCCTTGCCCAAGATCCTTATCCATTAAAAGCATGGATCAGCCACATGACCAATCCGGTGTACGGCATTGCAGGCTTCAGGCAATTATTGGGCAAGCAATTGGCCGATCCAAAAGTGTTGCCGCTCTTTGTCGCTGTGGATGCATTCATCAATGAAACCACCGCCTTTGCCGATTACATCGTGCCAGATACGCATAACTTTGAAAGCTGGGGCTTTACCGCGCCTTGGGGCGGCGTACCCTTTAAAGCCACAACGGCGCGTTGGCCGGTGGTGGAACCGCGTGTTGAGAAAACCGTCAATGGCGATCCCATCTGCATGGAGAGCTTTTTCATCGCCATTGGCGAGCGCATGAATTTACCAGGTTTTGGTGATGAAGCGATTCAGGATGCCAAAGATCCATCCATTCATTATCCATTCAAACGCCCTGAGGATTATTATTTGCGCGCCGCCGCAAATGTGGCCTTTGATGATGCACCCGTGAACAATGCAACAGAATCTGACCTTGTGCTGACGGGCGTGACGCGCATTTTGCCAAAGATTCAAGCCGTGCTGAAACCAGAAGAACAAGCCAAAGTGGCCTATGTGTATGCACGCGGTGGGCGAACCAACCATTTTGACACCGGTTGGGATGGTGATCACCTTCGTAAAAAATGGCCCATGACGATGCAATTGTGGAATGAAAATGTCAGCGTACACACGCACAGCACCAATGGTGAGCGTTACAGCGGTTGCCCAACCTATTATCCTGCGCGCTTTATGGATGGCTCGGACATGCGCAGCCATTATCGTAAAGATCAATGGCCATTTTTACTCACCTCATTTAAGTCCAACCTGATTAGCAGCACGGCAGGCTCTAACCTTCGCATGCGCATGATCAAACCCACCAACATTGTGGCCATCAGTCAAGTGGATGCAGATTTGCTGAACATTACCAACGGTGATTCTGTCTTCATCGAATCGCCCTCCGGTCGAAAAGAGGCGCAAATCATGGTACTCGATGGCGTGATGCCGGGTGTGATTGCCATTGAACATGGTTATGGTCACCGCGATATGGGCGCCCGCGCGCACTACATTGATGGCGAACCGCTCTATTTTAATCGCCATGTGGGCAGCGGCCTCAACCTCAATGATTTAGCGATCCAAGATCCAAGTCGCCCCATTCCGGCGCCGTGGCTTGATTGGGCAACCGGCGCTGTGGTGCGCCAAGGCATCCCTGCCCGCATCACGAAAGCTTAAGATTAAAAAAAGCCCGCATTGCGGGCTTTTGATTCACACCCTATCCCATAACAAACTTGATATTTATCAATTTTATAACTATAAAAAAATCATTAATTAAAATAATTATTTTTGATAAACTACAATAAAATATTAATTAATAATTATTTATAAAATTAACCACTGTGCTTATGGAGAATGCTGATGAAAAAATATGATCCATCTCGTCGGAAGTTCATTCAAACTTCCATTGCCACATCTACACTTTGCTTTGTGCCAACGATCGCACTGGCACAAAGTCAGAAAAATGCCACGTACCAACCACAATATTTTAATTCTGATGAGTGGGCATTCATCAATGCCATTACAGATCAGCTCATTCCCGCTGATGAACTGGGCGGCGGTGCATTAGAGGCGGGCGTGCCTGAGTTTATTGATCGTCAAATGCTCACAGAATTTGGGAAAGGCGAGCTCTTTTATATGCATCCGCCTTACCATATTGATGCACTGCCAACATTGGGCTATCAAGAGCAATATGCGCCAAATGAATTGTATCGCCATGCCATTGCGCAGATTGATGCATATGTTATTGAAAAACATCAGCAACCGTTTCATGCGTTAAGTGATGATCTAAAAATTGAGATGATGCATGCCATGGAAAATGGAAAAATTCCACTAAAAGGCATTTCATCGTCCACCACATTTTTCAATCTCTTATGGAAAAATACACAAGAAGGGTTTCTATCTGATCCAAAATATGGCGGCAATAAAAATATGATCGGCTGGAAATTAGTAGGCTTTCCAGGCGCGCGTGCTGATTTTATGGATTTCGTTGATAAACCTGGGGCTGTCTATCCTTATGGTCCTGTTGATATTGCTGGCAAGAGAGGTTAAAAACTATGCTAAATAAAAACCCTGAAAAAGTGATGCCAAAAAAAGATGTTGTGGTGGTTGGTCTTGGCTGGACAGGTGCAATTGTATCAAAAGAGCTCACTGACATCGGCTTAGACGTTGTTGCTTTAGAACGCGGTGATCATCGTACAACTGCGACTGCTGCACCTTATCCAAGTGTTGCAGATGAATTGGCTTATGTTCAACGATTTAAACTCTTTCAACGCATGAAAAATAATACGGTGACCATTCGCTATAATCTAAAGGATACTGCTGTTCCTTATCGGGAACTGGGCTCCTTTTATTTAGGTACCAATGTCGGTGGCTGCGGCTTCCATTGGAATGGTATGACATGGCGAGCTCTACCTGAAGATTTAAAAATTCGTACCATGTATACAGAAAAATATGGAGCTGATTTCATTCCCGAAGACATGACCATTCAGGATTATCCTGTTTCCTATGAAGAGTTAGAGCCACACTTTACCATGTTCGAAAATGTGTGCGGTACTTCTGGGCAAGCTGGCAACATCAATGGCAAAATCATTCCAGGCGGCAACCCCTACGATGCACCAAGAAGTGGTAATTATCCAAATCCTCCCCTTAAAACTCTTTTCAGTGGCCAAGTTTTTGAGAAAGCCACAAAGAAAATTGGGCTACATCCATTTCCATTGCCTGCATCAAATGCCTCTAAGCCCTATACCAATCCATATGGCGTTCGCTTAGGTCCTTGTAACTACTGTGGTTACTGTGAGGACTTTGGTTGTTATATGTACTCTAAAGCCAGCCCACAAACCACTATTTTACCTGCTTTAATGCCAAGCCCAAATTTTGAGTTACGTACACAATGTGAAGTAATTAAAGTCAATACCAATGATCAGGGTGATATTGCTACAGGTGTGACCTATGTTAATGGTGAAGGTCAGCTTGTTTTTCAACCAGCTGACTTAGTTTTACTCTGTGCTTTCCAAGTCCATAACGTCAAACTTTTATTGGTCTCTAATATTGGAAAACCTTATAATCCGCACACTGGTGAAGGTGTTGTGGGCAAAAATTTTGCGTATCAATACTATACAAGCGCCACTGTATACATGAAAGAAGGTGCGCAAAATAATCCATTCATTGGTGCAGGCGCTGCGGGCACTGTTATTGATGACTTTAATGGTTTACATTTCGATCATAGAGAAGGTAATTTTATTGGTGGTGCTTATATCACTGCAGCAAATGCCGGTGGTCGACCGATTGCACAAGTTGGTTCTGCACCTGGTACACCTAAATGGGGCAAAGGTTGGAAGCAAGGTAAAAAAGATGGTTATCAACGTCTAATAGGCATGGATGCAGAAGGTTCTGTCATGTCGTATAAAGATGCTTATATTGATCTCGACCCCACTTATAAAGATATTTGGGGGATTCCACTTGCACGCATGACTTTTAATTGGCATGACAATGAATACCGCCAAGGAGACTATATTGCCAAGCAATTAGAAAAAATTTGTCAGGCAATGGAAGGCGTAGAATCCTACACAATTAGTAAAACTTTAGGTAATTGGGATACACGTGTTTATCAATCTACTCACATTACAGGTGGTGCCATTACTGGTGATTCCCCAAGTAATAGTGTTGTGAATAAATATTTACAATCTTGGGATGTTCCGAATCTTTTTGTATATGGTGCATGTGCTTTCCCACAGAACATGTCTTATAACCCTACAGGTTTAATCGGTGCGCTTACGTATCATTCAGTTGAAGAAATTAAAGAGCGTTATCTAAAAAATCCTGGTCCACTCGTTAAATAAGGGGCGATCATGAAAACTAAAACAATTATTTCTCGCACATTAATGACCATCATTGGTTTAGGTGTTTTAGGTGTGATCGGCCTCAATGTTTATAATGGCCCAACATCTGACATGCCCAAAAATGTGAATGAGCCCTCTCAAGCCTTAATTGACAAAGGGGAATACCTTGCACGCTTAGGGGATTGTACATCCTGCCACACGAGTGATCCAAAGCATCCATTTGCAGGTGGGCTTGCATTTAATTTACCAATCGGTACCATTTATTCGCCGAATATTACACCTGATGTTAAAGATGGCATCGGCAGCTATACTCTACAAGATTTTGACAATGCGGTGCGTTATGGTGTGCGTAAAGATGGCAAGTCCCTCTATCCAGCGATGCCCTATCCCGATTATTCCATCATTAAACAAGAAGATATCGAGGCTTTATATGCTTATTTCATGCATGGTGTAAAACCTGAAGCCATCGCCAATCACTCAGAAAATATCTCTTGGCCACTCTCTATGCGCTGGCCATTGACCGCGTGGCGCATACTCTACTCACCTACGCCTGTGCCATTTGATGATGCATCCTATAAAGATCCTGAAATTTCGCGCGGTGCCTATCTTGTGCAAGGTTTAGGTCATTGCAGCAGCTGCCATACACCACGAGGGTTGGCACTGAATGAAGAAGGTTATAATGAGTCTAACCCACACTTTTTAAGCGGCAGCAATGAGCCTGTCGATGGTTGGATGCCCATTAATTTACGCGGCGATGACATTACAGGTTTAGGGCGCATCAGTGCAGAAGATTTAGCCATGCTCCTTTGGACAGGACGCAGTGAACACAATGCTGTTTTTGGTGGCATGCGCGAAGTTGTGAACAATTCTCTGCAATATGCCACAAAAGAAGATATTACGGCGATGGCGAAATATCTCAAAACTTTGCCACCTGTAAATCCACAAAATCCACCATATGTTTATGATGAAGCCACTCATGAAGCATTGGCAGCAGGGGATGATTCTGCGCGTGGTGCGAGCGTTTATTTAGACTCTTGCGCAGCTTGCCATAGAACAGATGGCCTAGGTTATGCTGAAGTTTTTCCTGCATTGGCGGGCAATCCTGCCGTGCAAGATCCTAGCCCATTGTCTCTCATTAAAATCATCTCCCATGGCAGTACACTTCATGGCACAAAACATGCGGTGACTACTTATGTGATGCCAGATGAATTAGGGACACGTTTAAATGAACAAGACATTGCAGATGTCGTGACATTCATTCGCACAAGTTGGGGCAATCAAGGCAAAGCTGTTTCTGTGGAAGAGGTAAAACAATCCATGAAAACAAAAGGTTTATAATCCATTTAAAAAGCCCGCATTGCGGGCTTTTTCATCATTCAATCGGTGCTTTAAAATCACTGTAACCTAAGCGGCGATCACGATATGCTTGATTCACCTGTGCACATGGCACGCTGTATAAAATGGGTTTAAATTGTTTATCTTGATCAAAATAGGATAAGCCTAAATCACGCACGGCTTGCATCTTCACATAACATTGATTATAAGCCGTTTTAAAGGCATCAAAATCATTCACAAAGTGTTGCGTCAAAGCTTGTGAGCGCTCACGGTACAATCCTTCCCACGCTTTACAACTGCTGCTTGCGTCATAGCCTTCGGCATGACAAAAATCACCTTTTTTCGTATAAAGCTCAAAAATATCCATTGGTTGCAACACTTCTGTGGCTTTCTCCCCCACCACATTTTGCCAAACTGTGCATGCAGATTTTGGGCGTTTATCTTCCCCGCAATAGGTTTTCTCTTCACCTTTAAGGTCTAAATATGTCACACTTTGCATTTGCGCTTTACCTTGTGTGACGGCGGATTCATACACTTCATCCCATGCCGTACATTCAGGTGTTTTGTTAAAAGAGAAAGCATTGACACATTCTGAGCCTAAATAAGCGGCAATTTGTTTTTGCCATGCTTGATCTTTTAAGGTTTCCTTAATCGCATCACGCGCAGTTTTCACTGCCTGTGCATGGCGCTCTTCGGCTTGCTTTTTCTCTAACTCATATTGCATGCGTTTATGTGTTTTGATGGCGCTATTTGCCGCATTACACTCAGCATCTTTATTTAAACGATCAAGTTCAGAGGTTTTACCACTCATGAATGCTTTACGGGCAGCTTCGTTGCAGCTTTCCATTTTTTGCTCAGCTTTACCAATATTATCTAAATAATAGGCTTCATTTTTCTCAGAACATGCCACAAGAAACACACTTGCAACCGCAACAGCCATAACTTTTTTCATGATGATCCATCCTGTATGATTATTAGGCTGATCAGTCCAAGGGAGTTCATCGCCGATTGCGATTCAAGTATCGTTAATTTTCGTTATATTTTGTTAAATATAACGTTATGCATTGCCTTTTAAATAACGATTGAATGCCCTGACTTGTATCCATAAAAAGAGCGCTGCTGTGCATGTAGAGATCAAATCTGCCACCACAATCGCATACCAAACGCCCGCAATGCCAAAATAATGAGGCAAAATGAATAAGCCTGGAATCAAAAAGAGAATCTGACGACTTAAGCTTAAAAAGATGGAATGCTTCACTTTGCCAATGCTTTGGAAAAAGATCGTCACCACAATCTGAAAGCCCACCAAAGGGAACAGCATCGTCACCACGCGAATGGCATCGATGGCAACGGCCGACAATGCCGGCGATGGATTAAACGGCATGATCACCCATTTTGGAAAAAAGACGCCAATCACCATCGCCACAATGCCGATGCCCACACCAATTTTAATGGTTTGAAGCAAAGCTTCACGCAGCCTTGCAATCTCCTTTGCCCCAAAGCTATAGCCCACAATCGGCTGCATCCCTTGTGTTAAGCCAAGCAACACAAGCACAACAAGCATCAACAATACATTAACAATCGTATACGCGCCCACCGCCACAGAGCCGCCATACACGCGCACTTGCTGAATGATGATGAAAATGATGCTGCTTGACACAATGTTCATTAAAAATGGGGATAACCCAATGCTGAGCACTGCTTTGGTGATCTGTGCATCAAAACGGATGTATTTGGCCTTAAATTGCAACACCGAATGACCATTGACAAAATGCTGCATCACAAAGAGCGTGCCAATAAACATCGATAAAATGATGGAGATCGCCGCGCCTTCCATGCCCCATTTGAGCCAATAGATAAAAATGGGCGCAAAAATGCCATTGAGCACCAAGGTCAATAACATGGTATACATCGCTTTTTTTGGATAACCCGATGCGCGCATCATGTTATTAAAACTAAAACAGAGGTTCGAGAAAATCGCCCCCGGTAAAAAATACTTTAAAAAATCATAGGTGTGCTGATAACTGCCTTCATCGGCCCCTAAAAAGTGCACCAATGGTGTCAACGTAAAAAAGAAGATAAACGAGATGGTTAAAGTGATGACAAGCGTCAAGAGCAGCGATGTGCCGACCACGCGCTCGGCTTTTTCATAATCACCATTACCAAGGAAAATGGAGATGCGGCTCCCTGCCCCTGCACCCACCAACATGCCAAAGGCAGCAATGATGGTCATGATCGGTAAAGCCAAGCCCATCGCGCTCATTGCATCATCATTCAGATAATCGGCATTGCCAATAAAGTAACGGGTGATGATGTTATAAAGGGCGCTGACAGAGCTTCCGATGATGGCAGGCAGTGCATATTTCCATAAGAGTTTTCGAATCGGTGCATCTCTGAGTTCTAGCATTCTCTCGGACAGTGCCATAATAATCCTCCATTAAATTGAGGCGAATAAAAAAATCGCTCCTCGTATGAAGAGCGATCTTTGTTCGCTTTTACGCTTAATTATAGCACTATAAGCGATGAACTGATGAGGTATTCGTGGTACCACTTGGTACCAATGCACCAGAAACCATCACCACCAAATCATCTTGTTTTGCCAAACCACTCAATAATGCTTCTTCTTTACCAATGCGGTAGAAGTCATCCGTTGAACGAATCTCTGGCACCACTTTTGTGGTCACGCCTTTGACCATTTGCAATTGACGGGCGGTTTTTGCATTGGTGGTTAAGGCTAAAATGCGCGCCGTTGGGAAATATTTACGAATGGATCGCGCGGTTTTCCCTTGGTACGTTGCCACTACGATGAGTGGGCATTCAAGCATTTCAGACATCTCAACGGCACCTAAACACACCGATTCAGTCACGCGCATTTTTTTACGCGGCGCTGACATGCGACTGCCCATCGAGCCATCTGTGCGTTCACAAATCGCCGCCATGATAGACACCGCTTCCACAGGGAATTTACCTTTGGCCGTTTCCCCAGATAACATCACTGCATCTGTGCCATCTAAAATGGCGTTGGCAACGTCGCCGGCTTCTGCACGCGTTGGGCGTGGGTTTTTGATCATCGAATCCAACATTTGTGTTGCAGTGATGACAACTTTACGCGCCGCCACACATTTTCCGATCATCATCTTTTGTGCAAAAATTACCTCTTCTACAGGGATTTCCACACCTAAGTCACCGCGCGCCACCATAATGCCATCGGATGCTTCTAAAATTTCATCAAAGTTGGTTAAACCTTCTTGGTTCTCAATTTTAGAGATGATTAAAATGTCTTCCCCGCCATGAGCATTTAAGTGTGCACGAATCTCTTCCACATCCGAACGCTTACGAATGAAAGAAGCTGCCACATAATCGACACCCATTTCACAGCCAAAGATTAAATCTGCTTTATCTTTTTCTGCCAATGCCGGTAAATTTGTGACCACGCCTGGTAAATTCACACCTTTATTTTCGCCTAAATCGCCATCGTTGAGCACTTCGCAGATCACATCTTGACCACGAATTTCCACAACGCGCATGCCAATTAAGCCATCATCAATGAGCACAATGTTGCCCACAGCTAAGTCATTGCTTAAACCGTTATAAGTCACCGCGACGCGCGTTTCATCGCCAATCACGCTTTGATCACTTGTTAAGGTAAAGGTTTGACCGGCTTTTAAAGAAACATCTTCACCATCTTTTAACTTAATGGTGCGGATTTCAGGGCCTTTGGTGTCAAGCAAAATCGCAGCATTGCGCTGATGCTTTTCACATACGGCACGCAAGTTTTCAATGCGTCCACGATGTTCATCAAAATTACCGTGAGAAAAATTGAGGCGCATAACGTTCATCCCTGCATCGAGAAGCTTTAACAACACAGCTTCTGACTCAGTTTTAGGACCAATCGTACATACAATTTTCGTCTTTTTCATACACACCCTCTATCATGGTTAAATTTTAGATCATTCTGGCATCACACCATGTTTGATCTCATCAATTAAAATGTCATCCGCCGGTGGGAATTCAATGGCTGACAATTCAGACACATTCGTCCAGCGAATCACTTGATTTTCGCGCCCGTAAGGTTCCCCTTCAAAGCTATAGACATCATATACCACAAACTCGATCACTTTATCATCATAATCGTGCGTAAAATCGACACGATGCACAAAATCATTGACAAGGATGCCGATCTCTTCGTCTAACTCACGATCTAAGGTTTCGATGTCTGTTTCACCCATCTCAACCTTGCCACCTGGAAATTCCCACAATCCGCCAAAATTTTTATTGTCAGGTCTTTGACAAATTAAGATTTCGTCCATTGCTTCATTCCAAATAACTGCCATCACAACGCGCAATTTTTGCTTTTCTTCCATCATTTTTCCACTGTCTGTAGTTGGTTCTTTAAAAAGTTAAAACAATTGATGACGGCAAACGCCATCGCTTCTTCCCTTTGATGCTTTGGGATCTGAATAATTTTTGAAAAATATTGGTCACGCACACATAAATGGAGCTGACACTCATATACGGTGGTGCTCTCTGTGAAATTTTCACTGACGCCAAGGACAATATCCACATTCAATGTTTCTTGAGCCGCTTCAAACGTCGCTTGATCAAACTTACCCCGCAATACCATGCCGCCTTTAAAAGGCTCAAGATTTTCACCATAGGCCGTCAAGCGACTGGCCATCATGCCGGCTGTGAACCATTCAACGCAGCCAAGCGTCAAATCTTGCGCAGCACATAATTTTAAAATGCAGCGCTCCATCGTTTGTTGATTGTGCCCAAAAATATAGGGCGCTAAAATCTCTTCTGCCTCTTTTTGATACGGTGCAATCATGGCTTGTGCCGCTTTTTCATCGGCTGCTTTTGCAGAGATGCGCACACTGATGCCATTGATGCCGGAAGCTAAATAAGACAGTTTTGGGTTGCCAATTTCAGCTAAGCGATCATCTAAATCCGATAAGCGCTCAGCGACATGAGATTCTGGCAAACCCCATAATTTGAGGACTTCTGTATAAATGCGGAGATTATCCGGTGAAATCTGGCGCAAAATCGGCACCACGGAGGCTTCAAAAATCGCTTTCATTTCATAAGGCACACCTGGCAATAAAAAGTAATGTTTCCCCTCGTGATTGAGGTATAAGCCAGGGGCTGTGCCAGGATATTTCTCTAAAATTTGGCACCCTTGTGGGTAATGCGCTTGGCGATAATTGTTCTCGCTCATCGTGATGTTGCGGCTCGCAAACTTCTCACGGATCATCTCGGCTAAATCTTCATCATAGACAAGCGGTAAACCTAATGTGGTGGCCAATGTCTCTTTAGTGATGTCATCTTGCGTTGGGCCAAGGCCGCCGGTGGCAATGATGATGTCTGCCCGTTCTGTCGCCAATGCAAACACCGATTGAATGTTGTGGGCGTTGTCTCCCACGGTGGTTTTAAAGTGGCTGTCGATACCAAGCATGCTCAGCTGTTGAGATAACCAAACCGAATTGGTGTCCACCAACTGCCCAAGCAGTAATTCTGTGCCCACTGAGATGATTTCAGCTTTCATTAATCATCGTCCTCTATGTTGAGTTTCTTTAATCGATAGCGAAAGGTTCGAAAGGAGATGCCCAACTGTTTCGCCGCCTCTGTTTTGCTGTCATTTTCTGCCAATGCCCGTTTGAGAATTTTACGCTCAACGGCGGCTAAATACGCCTCAATGTCATCGATGTGATCGGGGATCACAGGATCTTCCTGATCACCGGTTTTCACAGGTTCATTGATCATCGGCGAAGGTGCACTTTGCACCTCACTCACTAATACTAATTCATTGTTTGAATTAAGCAATAAATCTTTTTCTTCGATCACATCTCCATCACACAACGTCGAGGCGCGCTCTAAAATGTTCTCAAGCTCACGCACATTGCCTGGAAATGCATAGTGATCTAAACGGCGCAATGCACCTTCTGTGATTGTCACATTGCGGCCATTGTCACGGTTTAGGCGCTCTAAAATCACTTTCACCAAAATCGCCACATCGCCCCGACGCTCACGCAATGGCGGCACATGTAATGAGATCACATTTAAACGATAAAAAAGATCCTGACGAAATTCACCGGCATCCACAAGCGCTGCTAAACTTTTATGGGAAGCGGATAAAATGCGCACATTGACGGGGATTTCATGCATGGCACCAATCGGACGAATGGCACGCTCTTGAATGGCGCGCAGTAATTTAACCTGCATTGAGAGCGGTAAATCGGCAATTTCATCGAGTAGCAATGTGCCACCATCGGCCGCTTGAAAGAGCCCTTTTTTATCTTTATCTGCCCCGGTAAAACTCCCTTTTTTATGGCCAAACAGTTCACTTTCCACCAAATGCTCTGACAAAGCGCCACAGTTAACGGCAATGAATGGCCCATCAAAACGTGGGCTCTCTGCATGAATGGCGCGCGCCACAACCTCTTTACCAACGCCCGATTCCCCTGTGATGTAAATCGGCGATTGCGAGCGTGCCAATTTGCGGATTTGATTGCGAAGGGAAACCATCGCCACAGAATCGCCATACAAGCCATGTTTAGAGGCCACTTGCGGGATCTTTTGCGTTTGCACGGCATTGAGGGCCAATTTACGCAGCGCATTGATCTCAAAAGGTTTAGAGATGAAATCAAATGCCCCAAGCTTTAAGGCTTCGATGGCGCTTTCTACATTGCCGTGCGCTGTCATCATCGCCACCGGCAAATTCGGCACTTTATCCTGAATGTAGCGCAATACATCAAACCCTGAGCCATCGGGCAATTTTAGGTCTGTTAAACAGACATCAAAGGCTTCATTTTGTAGTGCCACAATGGCATCTGAGACTGAATAGGCTTCCACACATTCAATATCAATGGATAAAAAACTCATGGAGATCAGTTCGCAGATGTTCTCTTCATCATCAATAATGAGCGCCTTATACATTCAAATCCTTTCAATTATTATTCATTCATTTAAGCATTATACAACTTTCGCAAAGACGATTCTAAAGCCATGGCGACCTTTTTGATCATCCACATACTGCACAATGCTGCCATTGGCGGCGCAGAGCTCTTTGGTGATGTACAGCCCAAGGCCTGTGCCCTTTTTATGAGTGGTAAAAAACGGCTCAAAAAGACGCAGGCGCCCTTTCTCATCAACGCCCACGCCATTATCGTAAATGGATAAAATCGTGGTGTTGCCCTTTTGTTCCGCTTCAAGGGTGATTTGTAATGCCATCGGATCAATCCCGGAATGAATCACGGCATTGGTGATCAAATTATTCACCACTTGACGCAGCACAGAGAGATCAAACAATACCCGCTGCACATCCTCATGGATGATGAGGGTGACGTGATTGATCATATGGGGAAACTCTACAAAAAACTCATCGAGCAGTTCATTTAAAAAGCCTTCGAGTTTAATGTATTGGCGCTCTGCCTCATTTTTCCGAGCAAGCACCAGAACATCATTGATGATGCGATTGGCGCGCTGCACATTGTTATTGATCATGTCAATCAGGCGCTTTTCCACTGCGTTCAGGTTTTGCTGCTCCCCTAGCAGTTGGCTGGCTTGATAAATCGATGCCATGGGATTTCTGATCTCATGAGCAATCGCCGCCGTTAAATGCCCGAGCGCCACCAATTTTTCTTGTTGCGCGCGCCGGCTCACGGTTTCCATCGGTTCAATTTGAATCACCGAATAGTGATCTGTGGGCAGATCAATCTCACTGAACTCAATGTAATATTTGTGATCATTGTATTCAAATAAAGACGGATCTAAAAATTTGAGCTGACTCCAAAGATAAAAGCGCTCTGTTAATGTTGGTAGATAATCCATCAAATGGCTATTTTTAAGATCCATGTCCCCAAACCATGATTTGATGTATTGGTTCACCAAAATCACTTTGCCTTCAGAGTTTAAGACGATGAGCCCAGATTTCGATTGCTGCACCACCGCTTCATGCAAAATGGCCGCATTGCGAAGCTGCTCGTTTTGAGCGGCCACCAAACGTTGGGATGCTTCATATTTATGGAGCCATAAATTGGTAAGAATCAGCGCCACAAAGGCAAAGCAGTTTTGCCCAATCAAGCGCAAAATGCCTTGCGATACCATCAATTGATACCAACTCATCTCCGGAATTTTGGGGTCAAAATCAAACTTTAGCCACAGCATCAATTGAATGCATACCGACACACTGAGCAATAATAATGCCCCAATGCGAGACAAAAAGGCACCATGCACCATAAAGGAGATGAGCAGTAAAATCACCAGCGGGCTGTCTAAGCCATCAGTGAAGTAACACAATGCCGAAATAAAGCCTAAATCCAAGAGCCCAAAGAAGAAAATATAACGCGTGGTTTGATAACGCACACGCTTTAAAATCAAGGTCGAGATCAGCAAAAAGACGAGATACGTCAATAAGATGTAATGAAAATATTGGGAGATCGGCAGCGCCTCAGGTGAAACCCTCGCGCTTAAAATGTACACCGATGACAAAATCACCGCCATGATCAAGCGAAAGATGCCTAGCAACTGCATCGGTACGCCAGTGGGCTGAATTTGCTGAACTTGCATCATTATTAGAGGTAATGCACCAAAAATGTATGCAGCTTTTGTGCATCATACGTTTGCGTGCTGTGAAGCGCGATCAGATCGACATTGAGATCTTTTAATATTTTTTGTAAGCCCGCCGGCGGATCAAAAGTGATGGCCGCCACGGCAGAAAAACTGTGTTGATCCACCAACATAAAGTCGCAGGTGATCTGTTTTAATTCTGCACTCAATTGCTGCTGAATTTCTGGCGCTAGGCGCGGATCAATGCTGATGAATGTCGCCAATTGCGGCTTTGGAAACACCTGCAAACGCGAGCCGCTGACCAATTGCTGCAACAATAACAACACTTGCTGCTCTTGCATGTTCAAGGCGCTGGTTTTTGTGCGAAAGGCATTGGGAATATTTGGATTGTGTTGTGGCAATGGCTCAGGTTTTGGTGTGTGACTTCTTCGCATCAAAAATACAAAGCCAATGATCACAATGAGGGTAAAAATAATTTTATAAAACATACGGCGTCCAATTATTGAGGATAAAAGCGATTGAGATAATCACTGATGCGCACTTTTTGATTGCCTGCTTGGTAATGATAAATCACCACATTTTCTAAAATACTCTTCACATAACCACGAGTTTCACGGTACGGGATCGACTCTATCCACAATGCCACATCCGCCATTGGTGGATCAATCCATTTGACCACTTTATGCGGACCTGCATTGTAGCTTGCTAAAATATAGGGCCAATGTTGGCCAACAACGCCACTGACATCATTTAAATAAGCGGTGCCATAACGGATGTTGTAGACAGGATCATACAAACTGCCACGTTTTTCACCGAGTTTTGCAGCCATTTTTTCCGCCGTTGGAATGAGGAGCTGCATCAAACCATACGCATTGGCATGAGATTTAGCATCCGGTTGAAAGAGACTCTCTTGACGAATGAGCCCCCACAACAATTCAGGTGGATAACCATAGCGCTTTGCCGATTGCTTCACATCTTTGCCGTAACCCATCGGATAACGAATGTGCAGTGCGCCCGGCTGCTTTGCAGCGACAGCTGCGCGAATGCCTAAATCATAAAAGCCTTTTTCATAGGCGACAAAGCTTGCGGAATTTTTCTGTGGTTGGGATGCCGTGCGTAAACCTTGGAACCAAGCTTGATGGGCAAAATTGCGCTCATCCACCGCCATTAAATCCAAACCCAATTTAAAATTGGCATCGGTTAACGGCGCAACAGGATCTGCTTTGCGGCGCACCAATGATGCGAGCACAGAGTAAGGCTGCTTTAATTCATCGGCGGCTAAAAAACCATAAAAGCTGGTTTGGGTAGCAATTGTTTTATAAAGCTCATTGGCCTTCGCTTGCTGCCCTAAACATTGATGCATGCGCCCTTGCCAATAAGTCCATGTGGCATCTTCTTTGGCTTTTGGCGATAAACGCTCTAAATAATCGAGGGCATTTTTACATTGCCCGGCTTGTGCGCTCAATTTAAAACCGCTGATTTTCACATCATCAGTTTGCTCATTTTTAGCAATCGCTTCAATGCGTCCTAAAGGATCGATCGCATCTTTGCGCCCTGCTTGGAACACCGTTAATAAATTGCGTAATTTTGTGTATTCACTGGCTGTGACCAACTGATTTTTGCGCACAAACTCAAGCCCTTTTAAGGCATTTGTGGAGTCACTTTTGCCCCATTGCTGCACTGCCAATGTATAAAAGCGCGTGGAATCTTTATAGTATTGCTTTTGCGTCATCAACTGCCCGGCAGGATTGTCAATCACATTGATCATGGATTGATAATACGCACGTTTATCACTTGGCACATAAGGCAATAAGGTTTTTGCGCGCCCAATGTTTAAATTGGCAATCAGCTCATTGATTTTTTGATCCACCACAGTTTTGGGTGCATATTGATCAAGCCACACTTTTTCGACCGGCAAACAGCTTGATAATGGCGTTGCCACTTTGACCCAATAACTTTGAAAGCGCGCGGCATCAAAGTCTTTGGGGTGCGTTTTTAAAATGGCATCATCATAAATACAGC
Organism: Wohlfahrtiimonas sp. G9077; assembly: GCF_002252155.1. Taxonomy (GTDB): domain Bacteria; phylum Pseudomonadota; class Gammaproteobacteria; order Cardiobacteriales; family Wohlfahrtiimonadaceae; genus Wohlfahrtiimonas. Next base: position 173,820 of record NZ_NEFD01000003.1, on the reverse strand, counting down.
GTAAAAACTGGCTTTGTGTCTGTTTTAGGGATTGCTCAATGAAGGCATAATTTTTTTGCTCAAGCTCATAACGATAAAAGTCTTGGCTCAATGATGCATTGAATAAGGCGTTCGGTGTGCGCTCAATGAAGGCAAGCACCGTTTCTTTCGGGAGTGATTTTAAGTTTTGTTGCACATAATAATATTCAAGGTAAGGGGCAACCGTCGTGCCCTTTAGGGCGTTGAGCGATTGTTGATACCCTTGAACATTGCGATTTTGAATGAAGGATTTGCCCTGTGCAAAGGCCGCAATCTCTTGCGACGACAAAGCAAAAGCATGGCTCGCTGCTGCACATAAAGAAAATACTGTAACGACTATTGCTTTGACCTTCATTCGAATCCTTTATTTTTAATTTATTCTGGCATTACTGTACCAAAAATTTTGTCGCCTGCATCCCCTAAACCTGGAAGAATGTACGCATCTTCATTTAAACCATCGTCAATCGATGCTGTGTAAATTTCGATGTCAGGGTGTTTTGCCTTCACAGCTTCTAAGCCTTCTGGGGCACACACTAAGAAAATGCCTTTGATTTTAGTACAACCTTTTTCTTTTAAAAGATCAAGCGTTGCGATCAATGTGCCACCTGTGGCAAGCATTGGGTCTAAAATCACGGCGGTGCGCTCTTCCATAAATGAGGTTAATTTTGCATAGTAAGGACGTGCTTCTAATGTCTCTTCATCACGCTCAAAGCCCACCACAGATACGCGTGCGCCTGGCACTAAATCCAATGCGCCATCGAGCATGCCGATGCCCGCACGTAAAATTGGCACCAATGTCACTTTGCGACCTTTTAAACGCTCAACTTCAACCTTACCTGCCCAACCATCGATGGTCACCATTTCGGTTTCTAAATCTTTTGTGGCTTCGTAAAGTAATGACATTGCGATTTCAGAAGACAAACGACGAAACTCGGCTGTACTGATCTCCTTTTTACGCAACAAACCCAATTTATGGGCCACCAATGGGTGTTTAACTTCAACGACTTTCATATGTATCTCCAAATTTTGACCAATCTACAGTAAAAAGTCCCAGAGTTTGGGACTTTTCATTAATGATTATTGTGCCGCAGCATCGATGGCTTTTTTCATTAATTCTTTTAATTCCCCACTTTCATACAACTCTAAAGTGATGTCACATCCGCCGATCAATTCGCCGCCGATGTAAATTTGTGGGAAAGTTGGCCAATCTTCATAAAATGGCAAGTAGTTGTAAATATTTTCATCATCAAAAATATTTACCGCAGCAAAGGGTAAGCCTGTGCTTGCCAATGCTTGCGCTGCGCGACTAGAGAAACCGCACATTGGGAACTGTGGTGTGCCTTTCATGTAGATCACAACAGGGTTTTCCGTCACTTGTTGACGGATCAATTCTAAAGTTTGCTCTTTCATTGATTCACTCCTTCATGAATAAAAAAATCAGGCCATTCTACCATTTTATGCCCATCGATTCACTTTAAATCGCACAGAACTATGATCGGATTTCGCCATGCCCTAACACAACATATTTTTGTGAGGTCAATCCTTCTAAACCCACCGGTCCACGCGCATGGATTTTATCGGTAGAAATGCCGATTTCAGCGCCCAATCCAAACTCAAAACCATCACAAAAACGCGATGACGCATTGACCATCACACAAGCGGAATCCACCAAGCGTAAGAATGTTGTGGTGTGCGTGTAATGCTCACTGATGATCACATCGGTGTGATGAGATCCATAATGGTTGATGTGCGTGATCGCCGCATCTAAATCTTTCACCACTTTAATGGCAACAATCGGGGCTAAATATTCTGTGCGCCAATCGCTTTCTGTGGCATGCCTCACCTCAAAGTCAGCCGATAAAACCTCATAAGCGTGATCACACACGCGCATTTCCACCATTTTTGTGGTGAAAATCGATGCGATTTTTGGTAAAAATTCAGCGGCCACTTTTTCATGCACAAGCAGCGTTTCCAAGGCATTACACGGCGCATAACGCTGTGTTTTTGCATTATCCACCACTTTAACGGCCAACTCGATGTTGGCAAACTCATCGACAAATGTGTGGCAAATGCCATCTAAATGCTTAATGACCGGCACCGTCGCTTGATCATTAATGCGCGCCACCAATGAATTCCCGCCACGTGGAATGATCACATCAATGTAAGCTTTCGCAGTGACCATCAAATCCACCACATTGCGATCTTTCGTCGCAACGATCTGCACTGAATGCTCTGACAATGCTGTATCCGCCAATGCTTGGCTCAATAATGTGGCCAAATATTGATTGGTGTAAAACGCATCACTGCCACCACGCAAAATCGCCGCATTGCCCGATTTTAAACACAATGCTGCCGCATCGATCGTCACATTAGGGCGTGACTCATAAATAATGCCAATCACACCAAGGGGTACGCGCATTTTACCCACCATAATGCCAGAAGGACGCGGTTTCACATCGGTGACTTCACCCACAGGATCTGGCAATGCGATCATGTCCAACACGCCGCTGGCCATGCTGCGAATGCGAGCATCATCCAGCAATAGGCGATCAATAAAGGCTTCTGTTAAGCCATTGGCTCGCGCAGCATCGCAATCTTTTTGATTCTCCACCATGATTTGGTCAATGTGCGCCATGATTTCATCATGAATCAATTGTAAGGCGCGGTTCTTCTCTGCGGTGGAAGCACGCAATAAATCGCGGCTTGCCGCCCTTGCTTGCTGCCCCACTTGATCCCAATAGTTTTGTAATGTCTCTGCCATCATCCTTTCCTTTTAATGCGCTAAATTCCATCAATGTTCAGAATATTAGCGTCTTTAGATTAATCGTACAATGGCAATTCTTCCCAACGCGTTAAGATGGCTTCATCCGGCTCGATCACCTGTTCGCTTAAGGTTTGTGCATACCATTCTAAGGCATCTAAAATGTCCTGCCCGCCAGAACACAATTCTAAAATCATCACCTGCGGCGAACGAGACACAATGGCCAAGCCGCAACCGCCCATATAATAAGTGTTGTCGCCATCTTGCGTTGCACCAATATGGGATAACCAAGCCTCAATCCGCGTTGGCATATCAAGGGCTGTCGGATGAATCAACGTAATGCGCAGCGTCCCAACTTTGTCGAGTTGTCGATTGTATTTTGACCACAACCATTCATGGCGCACCTGATAATCGCGATTATAAAAGACTGTTGTTTTTTGCTGGCTCATGCTTTGACTCCATAAAAAAAGCCCACATCAGCGGGCTTTTGTGATCCATTCATGAGTGAATTATAGATCTTTTTGAATCTTTGAGTTGATGTCTTTTGATAAATCTTTGGTGGCATCTTTTGTATCATCCCACGCATCTTTTGCTTTATCTTTCAATTCATCAGCTTTTTCAGCGGCTTTTTCTTTAATTTCTTCCGCTTTATCTGCAGCTTTCTCTTTTAAATCTTCGGCTTTGTCACCTGTTGAATTTTTGATTTCATCGGCTTTTTGATCCGCAGATTGTTTTAATTCTTCCGCTTTATCTGCGGCTTTATCAGTCAATTCACCGGTTTTATCTGCCACTTTGTCGGCAGTTTCTTTGATGGCATTTTCAACTTTAGCACCGGTTGATTCAGCTAATGCCATAGAACCACCAACGGCAGTGACCGTACCTAATACTGCTGTTAAAAGAATTTTATTAATATTATTCATAACTTTTACCCTCATTTAAATTAAATCGGTTCATGTAATATATAAATATTTTAATTAAGATTCAAACCTTAATTAATCGCAGCTTCACTTTTAAAGTAGCATGCTTTTTCAAAAAGCTTCAACTTTTATCGCTCTATTTTCTCAAAACGATCCCGTATAATGGATAAAATTTTCTCCTAAGGAAGCATGATGAAAACCAATTTAGTCACCCGCGGTGGCTTTGAGATTTTACAAAAAGAGTTGCGTTTTTTGTGGTCACAAGAGCGCCCGGAGATCACCCAAAAAGTGGCATGGGCCGCGAGCCTTGGCGATCGCTCAGAAAATGCTGATTACCAATATAACAAACGTAAATTGCGCGAAATTGATCGACGCATTCATTATCTCACCAAGCGCTTAGAAGAACTTCGCCCTGTGGATTATTCTCCCGAGCAAGAGGGCAAAATCTATTTTGGTGCTTGGGTCACTTTAAGTGATGAAAACGATGAAAATGAAATCCTCACTTTTCGCATTGTGGGCCCTGATGAAATTTATCATCAGAAAAATTACATCTCTGTCGATGCACCTATGGCGCGCGCCTGCCTTGGCAAAGAAGAAGGCGATGAAGTCAAAGTCAAAACCGAGCTCAGTCATAAAACTTGGATCATTGAATCGATTGATTATGGCACTGCACCATGACCCTTCGCCATCTTGAAATCTTTTATGCCATCATGTTGTGCGGCTCTTTAACCAAAGCGGCACAAATGCTCTGCATTTCGCAGCCGGCGGCCAGTAAAGCCCTAAAGCATGCGGAAGAACGCTTAGGCTTTCGCCTCTTTGAACGCAAACAGAGCAAACTCATTCCCACGCAAGAGGCGCACATTCTCTTTGATCAAGCCCAATCCATTTATGGCGAACTCAATCAACTCAAAGAGTTGGCGCATAATCTTGCCAATCACCCACAAGGTCGCTTATCCATCGGCTGCATTCCAAGCTTAGGTTTGAGCGTCGTACCGCGCGTTACAGCGCAGTTTGCGGTCAATCATCCGGCCATTGACATTGCCATCCGCACAGATCACACCGAAACGTTGATTGATCGCTTGATGAAATGCGACATCGATTTTGCCATAACTTTTCATCATGTGCCGACGCATAATCTCACGGCCATTCCATTGGTGAAAGTGCCCCTCGTCTATTTAGATGCCAAGACGCAAAGCGCACCCATTCACATGGCGGACATAGAAGTGGAACGTTGGATTCATCCAGGCACCGACTCTTTAGCGCAACTCATTGCCCGCCATCGACAATTTCAAAACTCCCACATCAATGTGGAAACCTATTATATGGCCGCAGAGTTCGTTAAATTGGGCATGGGCTGCACCATCAGCGACATCTTTTCAGCAGAGCAAACCTTACCCATTGACATGCTTTACCCCATCAATCCCGCAATGCATTTAGACCTTTGCTTACTGCATCGATCCAACCTTGCCCTATCAAGCGCCGCCCGCCATTATGCCGAAACACTCAAGACATATTTAACGGCACAAATCCATACCCTTAACCAAAAGTTATACCTTAAGCAATAATAATCAATTGTTGCTGCGCCCTGAATCGGCTTTAATAGAATCCGAGGGGATTATAAGATTTTGGGGAAGATATGGAAAAGAGCATCACCATCATCGGCGGCGGCGTCATTGGCTTGTCATTGGCTTATGCGCTCATCAAAGATGGACAAAAAGTCATACTGTTAGATCAAGCCGACGGCATCGGCACTGGCGCAAGCTATGCCAATGGCGCACAGTTAAGTTATCGCTATGTCTCGCCATTAGCTGATCAAGGCGTCATCTTGCAAGGTTTAAAATGGCTCGGACAAAACGATTCGCCCCTGAATCTACGCATTCAGCCCTCATTGACGCAATGGCAATGGCTGTGGCAATTTGCCCGCGCCTGTTCACGCAAAACCAACCAAGTCAACGGAGCTCATATCTTAAGGTTATCACTGCTCAGCCAAGCTGTGCTCACCGATTGGCGTGAGCAGGATGCGCTCGATGACTTTTGTTGGCAGCGCTCTGGCAAAATGATCATTCATCGCACGCAAAAAGATTTTGATAAAGCGGCAGCAGGCATTGATCCGAATTTTCAATCCATCCTCACACCTGATGAGATTGTCCAAAAAGAGCCTTCCCTTGCTCACATTCGTGATCAATTGTCTGGTGCCATTTATGCGCCCAATGATGAAACGGCCGATGCTTATCTCTATTGCCAAGCGCTTTTGAATAAACTCAATGCATCCCCGAAATTCACTTTGCACACACAAACCTGTGTGGAGGATATTTTCCAACAAAAAGGCATGGTGACGCACATTGTCACCAACCATGGCTCAATGTCTGTGGATGAAGTGGTTGTAGCAGCGGGCAATGGCGCCCGTAAACTCATGACGCCCCTTGGCATTGAATTGCCCATTTATCCGCTAAAAGGCTACAGCTTGACGTTGCCATTTCCCAAAGAAAGCGATTGCGTGCCCACCACAAGCGTCACCGATTATGGACACAAAACTGTGTATGCAAAACTTGGGGATCGCTTACGGATTGCCGCAATGGTGGACATTGGTTATGGCAACGGCGTGCGAGACAATCGCATCCGCGCCCTTAAAAACATCGTCAAACAGACATTCCCGAACCTTTATGGTGTGGAGAGTGCTGATGTTTGGGCGGGCTTGCGTCCTTCGACGCCTAAAGGCCCGCCCATTATCGGTCAAACCCATTACCATAATTTATGGCTCAATGTGGGCCATGGCAGCTTAGGTTTTACGCTTGCAGCAGGCAGCGCAGCGGTCTTATCTAAGCTCATTCAGCATCAATCTTCCCCGATTGATTTAACAGGCTTAACCCTCTAATTGCTTCAGCCAATCGTGCAGCAGCGTCGCCATTTGCCCTTGTGTGGCCGGCGTTAAATGCGCCACAAGGGCATTTTCCAAATCCAAATGGCTTTGGAGGGCGCGCGTGATTAAATCTTTGCCGGATGCCGTCAATGAGACAATCACGCCCCGTTTATCGTTGTCATCTGGCAAGCGCTCAATCCAGCCGCGCTTCTCTAAACGATTGATGCGGTTTGATAAGCCGCCGGATGAGATCAAAATCACCGTTTGCAATTGGCTCGGCGTCAATTGATGGCTAGGGTTTCTCAGTAAAGCCGCGAGCACATCAAATTCCCCCACTTGTAAATCATATTGGGCTAAATTTTCATCCACTTGCCGATTGATGAGAGAGGCAAGCCGCACCAAGCGCCCCACCACTTCTGTGCCTTGTGTCTTTAAATTTGCATCATACTGTTGCCAATCCTCAATGATTGCGCCAATCAAATCCGTTTTCTCTGCCATGTTTTGCTCCTTCGTTGATGGCCATAGCATAAAGTATCTTTATCTAAAGACAAAATTGCGTTAAAGTATCTTCACGTAAAGATACTTTTTAAATTAGGAAGATTATGACCGCAATACCCATTGCCATTCGTGGCGCAATGCTCACATTTCACAAAGATCCCTTTTTTCACCCATTAGATGAATGCTATACCTATGAATCTGATGCCATCATTGTCATGGATCAAGGCATCATCACTGCCGTTGGTGCCGCATCTGATTTATTGCCGACATTGGGAGATCTGCCGGTGACGCGTTATGAAAACAGCATCATCACCGCAGGCTTCATTGACAGCCATGTCCATTATCCACAAACAGAGATCATCGCCTCTTATGGTGAGCAGCTCATCGATTGGCTCAATGAATACACCTTCATTGCAGAGCAAAACTTTGCGGATAAAACCCATGCGAAAGAGGTGGCAGAGATCTTTTTAAAAGAGCAACACAGAAATGGCGTGACGGCATCAACGGTATTTTGTACCGTATTTCCTGAATCTGTGGATGCCATTTTTGAAGCGGCTGAACAGTACAACATGCGCATCATGGCCGGTAAAGTCTGCATGGATCGCAATGCACCCGCAGCGCTATTAGACACGCCGGAGAAAGCCTATGATGAGTCTAAAGCTCTGATTGAAAAATGGCATGGCAAGGGACGCGCTGAATATGTGATTACGCCGCGCTTTGTGCCCACATCTACTCATGAGCAATTAGAAATGGTGGGCAGTTTGGCCAAAGAATACCCAAACACTTTGATTCAATCCCATGTGTCAGAAAATTTAGGCGAAATTGAATGGGTCAAATCCCTCTTTCCCGATGCCATCGATTACACAGATGTGTATGATCGATACGGCTTATTAAGAGAGCGTGCCATTTATGGTCACGGCGTCCATTTAACAGAGCGCGAAATGCATGTGTTGAGCGAGCATGGCGCTGCCGTTGCCCATTGCCCAACTTCTAATTTCTTTTTAGGCTCGGGCTGCTTCAATGTTCAGAGCGCGAAAGCGGCGCATCGCCCCATAAAAGTCGGTTTAGGCACAGATTTAGGTGCCGGCACCAGCTTCTCCATTTTACAAACTATGAATGAAGCCTATAAAGCAGCACAAATGAACAGCGCGCCTTATTCTTCTTTGCATGCCTTTTATTTAGCAACGCGCGGCACCGCAGATGCTTTAAATTTAACGGATAAAATCGGCAGCATTGCCGTTGGCATGGAGGCAGATTTGGCTGTGATCAATCTACAATCCACGCCCATCATCGAGTATCGCATGCGTTATGCCGACAGTTTAGAAGAAGCCCTTTTCATTCAGATGACATTAGGGGATGATCGCGCGATTGCCGACACTTACATTGCCGGACAAAAAGTCACACCTTAATGATTTTTAGATAATATTAATTTTTATCATTTTTTGATTAAAACATAATTATGAATTATGAAATTAATATAAATCTTTGATATAGTAAATATAGTTCAATGATTCAGCGCATGAATCATTGAACGGCAGCATGAGCATTTCCGTTACAAAAGTCATACGACAAATCAATAAAGGAGTGTAATCAATGAGCGAAAAATTAGATATTTATGGTTTAGCTGCAGCGCGCGAAGGTTTATCTAACAACATCATTCGCGAACATGGGATTGATGGTGATTTAACCTATAATCTCATCAAAGATGAACTGTTACTTGATGGCAACTCACGCCAGAACCTCTCCACTTTCTGCCAAACATGGATGGAAGATAATATTCATAAAATCATGGAAGATTGTATTGATAAAAATATGATCGACAAAGATGAATACCCAATGACGGCAGAGATTGAAAAACGCTGCGTGGAAATGATCGCTGATCTGTGGCATTCACCTGAGCCTGCCAAAACGGCCGGTTGCTCCACCACAGGTTCCAGTGAAGCGGCGATGCTTGGCGGCCTTGCCCTTAAATTCAATTGGCGCAACAAACGTAAAGCGGAAGGCAAACCGTATGATAAGCCCAATATTGTAACTGGCCCTGTGCAAGTGTGCTGGCAAAAGTTCGCCCGTTACTTTGATGTGGAAATTCGCGAAGTGCCCATTGAAGCGACGCGCCTTGGCTTAGATGCTGAGATTTTGTCGCAATATGTGGATGAAAACACCATCGGTGTTGTGCCAACGCTTGGCGTCACATTCACATGTCATTATGAACCTGTCGCAGAGATCTGTGCCGCTTTAGATAAAATTCAAGCTGAAAAAGGCTGGGACATTCCTGTGCATGTTGATGGCGCCTCCGGCGGCTTTATAGCCCCATTTATGGAACCTGATTTAGTGTGGGATTTTCGTTTAGAACGCGTGAAGTCCGTCAACGCTTCTGGCCATAAATTTGGCTTAGCGCCTTTAGGCGTGGGCTGGGTTGTGTGGCGCGAATGGAAAGACATGCCAGAGGATATGATTTTCTGGGTCAATTACCTTGGCGGCAACATGCCAACGTTTGCCTTAAACTTCTCTCGCCCAGGTGGTCAAATTGTGGCGCAATACTATCTCTTTAACCGCTTAGGCAAAGAGGGTTATCGCACCATTATGCAAAATCTCTATGATTCTGCCCAATACATCGGCAAAGAGATTGTCAAACTTGGCGACTTTGAGATCTTCTTTGATGGCGATCCGAAAAAAGGCATCCCCGCCATTTCGTGGACACAAAAAGCTGATCAGAAAAATTATAGCCTCTATGATCTCTCTGATCGCTTACGTATGCGCGGTTGGCAAGTGGCGGCTTATTCAATGCTGCCAAACATGCAAGAGACCGTCATCATGCGCTTAGTGCTGCGTCATGGCTTTAGTATGAATATGGCGGATATGTTCATCAATGATGTCAAACGTTCGCTTGAGTACTTTGAAAAACACCCCGTTGCCGTGACACAAACGGCCGGTGAAGCGAACGCACACTTCGATCATAGCGGTCGCTAAACGCACAATCATAAATGGCCCAAGCGCGCTTGGGCCTCTCCTTCATCATATTAAAAATAGATAGGATTTATTATGAGCATGCAACCTAAAAAAATGTCCGTTTGGACCCTTGCCATCATGACCGTTGCTGCTGTCTGTAGCTTACGCGGTCTACCCATGATGGCCAAAGAAGGCACTGAGATGTTCTTCTTCTTAGGCTTTTCCATTTTACTTTTCCTACTGCCCGCATCCTTAGTGGCGGCAGAACTTGGCAGTGCATTCAGTCAGAAAAAAGGTGGTGTTTACACATGGGTGGGCGCTGCATTTGGTAACAAATGGGGCTTTACCGCCATTTGGCTGCAATGGATCCAAAATGTTGTGTGGTATCCTTCTGTCCTCGCCTTTGCAGCCGCGGCCCTTGCCTATTTAATTGGGCAGCCCGATTTGGCAAACAGCGGGATTTATACGGGCTCTGTCATCATTGTCTTTTATTGGATTGCAACTTTCATCTCCTTAAAAGGCTCAAATTTTGCCAGTAAAGTCACGTCTATTGGCACCATTGTGGGCACCATTTTACCGGGCGTATTGATCATTGTGTTGGGCATTTTCTGGTACCTTGGCGACAATCCCAATCATATGTTTGATGTCACCAAAACGGCAACCGGCTCCATGATGCATGCGCGCTTTATGCCGCATCTGACAGATTTATCTTCCTTGGCCTTTTTAGGCGGCATCATTTTGCTCTTTGCAGGTGTTGAGGTGCATGCCGTGCATGCCAGCGACCTAGAAAATCCGCGCACGCAGTTCCCACGCGCCATCTTCTTAGCCGCCATCATCATCTTATTGTTATTTGTATTGGGCTCAGCTTCCTTAGCCATCATGATTCCCAATGCAGAGATTGATCTTAACCAAGGTTTAATGCAGGCATTTTTAATCTCTCTTGACCATTTTAACCTCCATTGGTTGGTGGCACCGCTGGGCTTATTCATCGCCTTTGGGGCATTTGCGGGCGTGATGTCTTGGATCACAGGGCCCAGCCGCGGTTTATTAGAAACGGCACAAGAAGGTGAAATCCCACCATTTTTAGCCAAAACCAATAAAAATGGTGTGCAGCAAAATATTTTGCTCATCCAAGGGATCATCGTCACCATTCTCTCATCGCTCTATTTCTTTATGGACAATGTGAGTGTGGCCTTCTTCTTGCTCTCTGCCATGACCATCACTTTGTATTTAGTGATGTACATGCTCATGTATGCAACTGGCATCAAGCTTCGTTATACGCAGCCTGATCTACCGCGTGCCTATAAAGTACCCGGCGGAAAAATGGGCATGAATACCATTGCAGGCGTAGGCTTATTTGGCGTGTTATTTGCCTTTACGGTCTCCTTTGTACCGCCAAGCCAATTGCCAATTGGCAACCCAACCTTATATGTGGCATTGGTCAGCTCAGGCTTTGTGATCTTCTGTGGTTTACCACTCTTAATCCAAGCCTTTAAAAAACCCTCTTGGAAACAAAATAAGCAAACCTCATAAATTGAGTGCATATAAAAAAACCCAATCCTAGGATTGGGTTTTTCTTTGATCTTACCTTAACCGATCACGATTTGATGGTTGTCAAGCAAATCTGCCAACGAAATCTCTGTGGGTTGATTGGTCAATAATAACAACTCTTCTGGCTTATAATCATCACCCACACCATCACGATCAACACTAATGGTTGCCGTTTGGGTATCTTTATCATAAGTCACATTGATGAACTTCTCAACATTCACAAGATTATCCGCAGTTAAGCCTGTGCTGATTAAACCGCTGAAGAAGTCTTCGGAGAACTCAATTTTACTAGATTCTGAAGATTCCTCAGATTGATTAATGGCAAAGTTAATCACTTTCTCAAGTGAATGACCACCCGTGTTATTATCTTCTAACAACCCAATCTTAATCACATGTGCATCCGATGTATGATCTTCCTCTGACTCGTCTGTTACCATCATGCGTGCTGCCACAGGTGGATTCACCGTCACAGTAAACTCATTGGTCACAGATTTTGCATCGCCATTGCCTTGTTCGGTGGCGGTCACTGTCATGGCAACGGGTAATTTACCGGTTGCAATGCCTTGTGGTAAATCAAGGGATAGATCTTTAAAATCTGTCACATTCGCCCCACCGTTCACTGTAATCGAGCCATGTGAATCGGCTACTGCTTCGCTTGTCACTTCTCTACCATCTTTATCAACACTAGTATAGATCAGTTTTGTCCCTTCAACTAATCCTGTCAATTTTAATGAGAGTGTTTCAGAGCCATCGCGGTCAGCAAGAGAAGCCACAATGCCCGTCAATTCTACATCATCATTTTCAGAGCCTGTATAACCAAATGATACACCGTAGAAGCCTTTATCACCTTTACCCGTCATCTCTTTGGCTAAATGAACATCTTTACCCAATTCACCTTTAATGGCTTCAACGCTTGGGAAGTATTTAACATTTTTACCATCTGCTTCAGTGACTTTGAAGTTGTAGTTGCCTTTCTCACTTTCATTATAAATATACAAATTAAAAGTATAAAAACCAGATGTTTTCACATTAAAGGTTTCTGTTGTTGTACTCGGAAGACCTTCCCAACTCACATACTTGCTTGACTCATTATCGCCAATGATGATCAGTCCATTATCATCTGCAGATCCTGTATATTTATAATCTTTACCCGCTTCTAAGTAGACATAGCCATTCATATATACAGCACCAGATTCTGGAAGCCCCCATCCATGTTCAGATTCGCTCCAGCCCTCTGACTTCATCTCATTGGTTAATTCACCTTCAGGTCTTTGGTGCTCAAACAGTGCATTGATGCCATTGACGAGTTCCGTTGGATTAATTCCCGATCCCGTTGTCTGTACAGCGCGAAAATCATACCATTGATCACCGATCTGTTTATAACCTGCAATATTATTCCAGGTATATTTATTAAGGCTCAATTCACCCACATCAAAATTCATTTCTGTTTTTAAGACAGGGGCATCCGCCACAGGAGTCACAATAATCTTTTGCTCTGCTATGGTACTATTACCATAACTATCCGTTACTTTGACTGAGAACGTCACTTCGCCGGAGAAATTTTTTTCTGGTGTGAATATAAAATGCCCATCATCATATTCATCCATCACGACAGAACCCTTTGAAGGATCTAGCGTATCCTCAAGAACCTCATATTTTAAGCTGTAGCCATTGATACGATTATCTTCTGGATCAGTTGCTTTCACTTGAAAATATCTGCTAGTACCACTGTCTTCCTCAACGGTCTGTGTCTGAGTCGTCACAATTGGCGCCGCATTGACTATTGCCTCACTGTTCGCTTCACTTGATTGATTGCCAGCCTTATCCGTCACAGATGCTGTGATTGTATAAGTTTTTCCATCCGTCAAATCTTGTGTGGCTTCTTTTGGTAAATCAATAGACCACTTACCATCTTTACCCACAGTTGTGGTGTAACTTTTACCTTCCACCAAAATAGTTACTGTGTTGCCTTCTTCAGCACCTTTTGTAGCACCTTTCACAGTAAAGCCATCTTTTTTCTCAAGTTGCGTAATGACCTGATCACCCGCAACACTCTCAATCGTGATTTCAGGCGCGGTTACATCAATCGTGACTTTAAAAGGTGGTGATAACTCACTCAATGATCCAGACTCTTTATCATAAGTGGCTGCATAAAATTTCACTTCACCTTCAGCCAATTTACCTGTTGTGGTGACTTTTGATAAATCTCCCGGTTTCGTTGTCCAGCGATAAGTATCACCTGACTCTTTAACGAGATCATTTTTATCAATTTCAATCCAATTTTGACGATTATCATAGAGATAAACACGAACAGAATCGACCACTTTAAGATCTGCTTCAGTCAATACAATCGTACCGCTGATTAAACCAGAAGGATCATCACTGTAACCGGTATTACCAATAATCTCTGTACCACTGACGTTATTCACATTGTCATGGTATTGATCAACCTGTGGCGTTGGCAACTCAATCTTCAAAGGATTCTCTTTAGAATCATTGTTCACCCCGATATTGCCGGCGTTGTCTTTCACATAGACTTTAAATTCTTTAGTCGGATCAAGATCTTTCACATCTACACTGATCGACAGATACGGTTTATCAGCCACTGCTTTATCACCAACTTTACCTGTCACAACTTGAACATTACCATCTGTATCCGTGTACTTAACAATCACATCGTTGCCCGTTGCTGCTCGATGAGCATCAGCAGGATCACCACTGACAAGCGCTGTCACTTTACCATCCGCATAGTTCACATAGGTTGCTTCTGGCGCAACAGTATCCACCACAAAGGTGTATTTTTCAGACACATCACCGACTTTACCAGTTGTCGGATCAACTGCACGCACTTGAAGATAGATGTTGTCATTTCTGAGCTGATCTGCCCACCATGTTTTTTGTAAACCATTGGTGAGATCTTGCTCGCTCAATGACCATTTGCCATCTTTAACCGCCCCTTCAACTTCAAAGTACTGCGGATAACCTAATGAATCCATTTCCGCATCTGTGCCAGCTGCTTGTTTATTGACATACACACGAACCTTCTCAACACCTTGTGATGCCGTTCCTGTAATTTTACCGAGTGAATCGTTGGTATAGATTGTATATGCGCCCTGATCACTCTCTACCTGTGCTGGATCTTTCAACAATGATGATGTGGTGGCAGATACCACAACATTTTCACCATCATCTGCAACGCGATCATTGATGGAAACTTTCACTTCATAAGATTTACCTTCACTGTCTTTAACCGTAAAGATTTCTGTTAAAGGTCCTTTAGAATCGATCAGTGCTTTAGAAGTTGCTTCACCTGAATTTAAGGTATAAGTCCATTTACCAGAAGCATCTAGCGTAAACGTTCCATGATCACCTGTGATTTTTTCACCCACCATTTTTTTTGTGGTGTCACTTGCTAAGTTTGGATCAATTTCACTAGAAATTGTCACTGTTTCAGATACCTTACCTTCAGCTACAACTGTATTAAGCACATTTTCAATATTGTCATAATATCCGGTAACATTCGCACTTGGCGCATCAACGGTATAGTCAATCGTTTTCGGCTTAGTACTATTCCCAGCGCGATCACTCACCGTTACCGTAGCGCTACCATCTTTAAGAATCGCAGCAATGTCAGGCGTGATTTCAGCCGACCATTTACCCTCTTCGTCAACAATCGCCTCTACCGTAATCGGTTTACCATCCGCTGTCTGATCCAATGTTACCGTGACTTTTTGACCAGCTTCAACGCCGGTAGTCGTACCATCAATCGTAAAGCCTTGTTTCGATGAGTTGCTTAAATCGCCCTCACTTCCTTCGCTCCAAATCACTTTATGACCGCCTGCACTGGTGGTGATCTCAATCGTTGGCTCAACTATATCGAGCCCAGGAGTCTTATCTTCATCTGAATACCCAGGAAGCTCAGTATCGGCATGAATGGTATCACCTTGACGGTCAATTGTCTTGGCTTCTACCGTAACTTTAGAACCATCGACAATGCCATCTTTTGGCGTTAACTGATACGTGTATTTACCTTTTGACGAACCATCTTGACGATCTAACTCTACAGTGCGCTCAATTGTCACAGGCTGACCATTTTTATCAGTCCCTGTGATCGTTAACTTCACAGGACCTTTTTCAACATTATCTGTTGTCCCTGTAATTTCACCTTTTGGCGTAATCTCTGTGGTGATTTTACTATCATTTGAGACGTTGATCGTAATCGTCGCCGTCGATGATAATTGATCACTACTATTGTCCGTAGCCGTCACTTCTAATTGGTGCTGAGATGCTTTACCATGATCAAGCATTTTGCCATCAGCCAATGTGATGATTCCGGTGTCAGGATCGATGTCAAACAAGCCATCTTCATTACCACCCGTAATAGCATACGTGAGCTTATCGCCATCGACATCTTCATCTTTACCTGTTGATGCATCATTAACATCATGAACCTCAAGACCTTTAACACCTTGTTTCACTGTCACTTCAGCGTCATCTAGATCTGGCGCATCGTTCCCAGGATTCACAATCACAGGCACCTTAACTTTGACAGATTCACCCGCTTTATCTTTCACGATAACCGTAAAGTGATCATTCCCATTAAAGTGATCATTCGGAGTATAGGTATATTTACCCGTCTCTTTATCTAATTGAACGGTACCTTTTTGAGGCTCATCAGTAGGATCAACTTCATAAGTGAGTTTATCACCATTCATTGAAATATCCGGGTCATCGGCTTCGATCTTGCCAGTATAATGTTTGTCCTCATCTGTAGTAAAACCTTGCTCAGCTTCAGCAGTTGGCGCATCATTCACTGGCGTTACAGTAACAGGCACCTTAACTTTGACAGATTCACCCGCTTTATCTTTCACGATAACCGTAAAGTGATCATTCCCATTAAAGTGATCATTCGGAGTATAGGTATATTTACCCGTCTCTTTATCTAATTGAACGGTACCGTTTTGAGGCCCATCAGTAAGATCAACTTCATAAGTGAGTTTATCACCATTCGTTGAAATGTCCGGGTCATCGGCTTCGATCTTGCCAGTATAATGTTTGTCCTCATCTGTAGTAAAACCTTGCTCAGCTTCAGCGGTTGGCGCATCATTCACTGGCGTTACAGTAATAGGCACAGTCACCGTCACTTCGCCGCCCTTACCATCAGACACCACAACCGTGAATTTGTCATCACCATGGTAATCAGAATTTGGCGTATAAGTGTACTTCCCTGTTTTTTCATCAATAACAACCTGACCACTCTTCGGCTCTTCACCGACTTTATAGGTTAACTCGTCACCATCTTTATCTTTGGCAACAATCTGACTTTTATGTTCAGTATCTTCATCTGTGGTGAAACCTTGTTCTGCTTCAGCAGTCGGGGCATCGTTCACTGGCGTCACTGTGACAGGCACTGTCACCGCCACTTCACCGCCATTCCCATCTGATACCACAACCGTGAATTTGTCATCACCATGGTAATCAAGATTTGGAGTATACGTGTACTCGCCTGTTTTTTCATCAATGATGACCTTGCCATTCTTCGGCTCTTCACCGACTTTGTAGCTTAATTCATCGCCTTTATCTTTATCTTCAGCAATGATTTTGCCTTGATGCTCAGTATCTTCTTTCGTTTCAATGGGTTGGTTAGACAATCCTGCCACAGGCACGTGATTTTTAGACGTAGAAGCCGCCCCACCATTGTTATCACCACCCCCGCCACTTGCTAAAGCTAAACCGCCCGCAACGCCCGCGCCACCTAATAAAAGCGGCAACCATGGAATGCCATTGTCATCTTTAAACAACACATCTGATGTTTCATCTTCATGCGCCACAAAGAAATTCACAATGACAATGGTTTTCCCATTTTTTAATTTTAAAATTAAGTCGTTGCCGTCTTGTACAAACTCAGCAACATCTGAACGATATAACTGTGTATGAACCTTCGACGCTGTCTCTAAAACGATTCGTGAACCGCTAACAGTCGATTGATCCAATGATTTTTTATCCACAACAATAACAGATGACATTGATTTAAAACCCCTAGTTTGCCCGCACGCTCATTCATGGATGAGGTGTCAGTCATAGTCATAATAATTAGATTAAAGCGCTTAGCGCGTGTCCTTTAAGTGATGATTCGGTTGTTTATTTTTTATTCACAATCATCGGGTGGCCATGGCCATCAAGTGACAATAAGAAAATTCGATTTTGATGTGCTTGAATGTTCACATCTAATTCAGCCGTACCTGTGCAATTGCTTGCTTGTAATTTGTAATGATCAGGCTTTAGATAATAATTAGCGGTGTCATATGCTGCAAAACTGCCAACATTTGTATCATTGATTGAAAAAATGATCGGGCAACTCGGTTGCACTTTTTGATCACGCAAAACCTCAACAAGCTGAGCATCCTGATCGAGTGAATCCTGATAAGGATGATTTTTTTTCACAGAATGGTTGGCAGCACAACCGGCTAAACCTGCAACCATCAAGACAATCATTAAATTTTTCATGGGACGATATGAGTTCACTAACTTTTAGTTTTGTAGAAAAGTGTAAAATATAATCAAATTATGTATTCTAGTCAATGATATTGTTATCTTTATTGCACATTAATCATTACTGTTATATGAAACGCTGAGCATTTCCTTACCGTTGTATAGTGTAGGACACATCTTTCTTTTTTGTTGCTATCACAAAATTACTTTTATTAAAATTTTTATTCTTCCTAAATTTCAATTGGTTAATCTATGTCAAAAAATCATATTTTTTCTCACAATGTGCTGATGACATTTCATGCAAAATCTATGGCATACTGAGCTTTTTGGAGGAAACAATGATCAAACGTTTTAACATCGGCCCAAGAATGTGTGACGCTGCCATCTATAATCAAACGCTTTATTACACTTCAGTACCTTTAGTCGATGACAATTGCGCCTATGCTCAAATGACCAGCATCCTTAAAGACATTGATGATGTATTGGCAAAAAATGGCAGTGAGAAAAGTAAAATTTTGGATGTGACCATTTTCCTTGTGAATCCGGCTGATTTTGATGACATGAACCGTGCGTGGGATGAATGGGTCGATGCTCAAAACCCACCAGTTCGCTGTACAGTACAGGCAGGTTTAATGCGCCCTGAATGGAAAATGGAAGTCAAAGTGATTGCAGCGGTATAGCTGTTAAAATCTGCTGAATTCTCAAGACATAAACCTAAAAACTTTTATGAAATCAATGATATTTCCCGTATCATACCCCCCTTCATATTCGCAGTTTTTAGGTTTTTTTAATGATCACTTCTTCCATTTACCAACAATGGTTCTCCAATACACGTAAAGATTTACTCTCAGGATTGGTGGTGGCACTTGCCTTGATCCCTGAGGCCATCGCCTTTTCCATCATCGCGGGTGTTGATCCAAAAGTGGGCTTATACGCCTCGTTTTCCATGGCTGTTGTGATTGCATTTGCAGGTGGCCGCCCTGCGATGATCTCCGCTGCAACGGGTGCGATGGCACTGTTAATGATTACACTTGTTAAATCTCATGGCTTAGACTATCTATTAGCCGCAACACTGCTCACAGGTGTTTTACAAATCTTAGCTGGTTACTTAAAACTCGGCGCGTTGATGCGCTTTGTGCCCACTTCTGTTGTGATCGGCTTTGTCAATGCCTTAGCCATTCTCATTTTTATGGCACAATTGCCAGAATTGACGAATGTCACTTGGCATGTTTATGCTTTAGTGGCTGCAGGACTTACCATCATTTATCTATTCCCTTATGTGCCGATGCTTGGCCAGTGGCTGCCATCCCCATTGGTGTGCATTGTGGGTTTGACGCTCTTTACATACCTCATACCGCTTGATCTGCGCACTGTGGGTGATATGGGCGAATTGCCGGACACTTTACCCATCTTTTTTCTGCCAGACATTCCATGGAATCTTGAAACCCTCAGTATCATCTTCCCTTATGCGTTGGCCATGATGATTGTAGGGCTCTTAGAATCGATGATGACGGCCGCGATTGTCGATGAACTTACCGACACCACTAGTGATAAAAACCGAGAATGTAAAGGCCAAGGCTTGGCCAATATTGTCACAGGCTGCATGGGTGGCATGGCTGGCTGTGCAATGATCGGTCAATCAATGATCAATGTACGTTCAGGCGGACGTACGCGCCTATCAACACTGTGTGCAGGATTATTTTTAATCCTCATGGTGGTGTTTTTATCCGACTGGATCAAAAGCATACCCATGGCCGCTTTGGTAGCTGTGATGGTGATGGTATCAATCAGCACCTTTAGCTGGGACTCCATCCGTGACCTGCCTAAAACACCGCTGCTGAGTAATTTAGTGATGCTCACCACTGTTGGGGTTGTAATCTATACACATAATTTAGCGTTTGGCGTCATCTCGGGCGTGATTTTAGCGATGATCTTTTTTGCCTATCAAGTGGAAAAAAGCCTCACCATTACGCAGTCATTGTCAGAAGATGGACAAACATGCCGCTATGTGATCAGCGGGCAGATGTTTTTCAGCGCCGCCGAAAAAATGCAACAATCTTTTGATTTTAAAGCACAAATTGAGCAAGTCATTATTGCTGTGCACCATGCACATTTATGGGACATCAGTGCATTACAAGCGCTCGATAAAATCATCCATAAATTTTTACGTGAAAATGTGCATGTGCGCGTTGAAGGACTCAATCCCGAGTCAATTGCCTTGATGCAAAAATTCAGTGATCATGATCACGCCATTTTTGCCTAATCATAAAAAAGCCCTTAGGTGACTAAGGGCTTTTAGATTGATCTTTTATGGCTTAAAACTCATAACGATAACCAATATTGATCTGTTTTTGATTAAAGCGCTGGCCTTTGTTGTAATTCACATTGAAGTAAACGTTGTGCTGTTGACCAATCTTCGCATTCACGCCCACTTCATATTGCCACCAATGACCTTTCATTGAATAAGACTCACGGCTCGTATTGAGCATAAAATCACCATCATTTGAAAACTCTTTTAAATAAGAAGCGCGCGCATACACATTGATGGGGTTTTCAGATTTAAACTGATAACCAATCTCAGCCCCCACGCGCCCTAACCAAGAATCACGGCTTTTGACTTTAACATTCAAACCATTGCTTGCTTTATAAGTGCCGCTGCCAAAGTGCGTATAGGTCAATTGCGCTTGCGGTGTGACATAAAAGTGCTGATCACCATCTAAATAAAAGCGCTGTCCCACTTCTGCGGACAAACCATATAAATTAATGGATGAATGACCACTGACATTTGCACCTGCACTGTCTTTAACGCCAAATTTACTGCGCATGTGGCCATATTTTAAGACGGTATCCACATAAAAATGTTGATCTGTCATATACGTTGCATATAAATATGCATTATAGTTTTTCAAGGTGCCGTCACCATCTTGATTCACAGAATGCACCTCGCCTTTTGCCAAGTAGTTCGCCACTTTATGGAAATCCTGATCCCCATGCAAATAGCTCACAGCACCACCAAAGTAAACACGAGAATGTTCTAAATTTACTTGATAATCGGCACCTAACTGCATTGAGTAATATTTCATGTTAAAACCGGACAACAAACCATTGCCAAATGAATCTAACTTACCCCCATACGCGCGCCCCCAAAGCCCTACATGCGTTTGGCCTTCTCGCAATTCGCCCATGCGGTGCAACAATGTTTGAGTGTCCACAAAGTTTGCTAAATAAGTGCTGACAATGCTGTTCGCCGCAGCATCCGCAGTTGAGGACAATACAGGTTTATTGGGCCCGGTTGGCTGATCTGGATCCACAGGTTTACCTGGATCAATCGGTGGTGCATCTTGATCAAGTGCATAAAGCTCCCAATCTTTATCCCCATTGATTTGACGCAACCCAAATTGATAACCGCCTTGCTCAACGGCATGGGACAATGAAAATTGATCTGCTTTCCCACCGCTGTCGGTCGTCACAATGGTTAAGTGATCATTGACAGTCACAGCAGATGCGGCATTGTTTTGCACATCTAAAGATTGTTGTGCTGCAGCATCTAACTGCCCAACAGATAACAAATCACCAATTTGCTGACCAATGTCTGTATGCATTAAAATACTGCCTTGGCCTGCAAGTGTATCCGCATGAACCACGACAAAATCTTCAAAAGGTCGCGTGGTGTTACTTTCACCATTAAGCGAATGGAAGCCATTAATAATGATGGTGCCATTATTGTTCACATTGCCAATGGTTAAATATCCATCTTCACCTGTTTGATTGATCACAACCATTTGACTGTTTGAATCAATGCTAACGCCATCCACAGTACGATCTGTCACCGTTGTGGCATTGACCGCCAACAAGCCGCCATTGTTGATCGTTAAGTTTCCTGTAGATTGCGCGCCTTCATGCAAATAACTGAGGCCGCCCTCAACGACTGTATTGGTGATGATGCCTTCTGCCGCAACCTCTTGTTGCCCATAAATGGTTGAATCTATGGCATGCCCTGCATTGCCTATATTTTGTGTGCCGCCTACTGCAATCGTATTGCCTGTCGCTGTCCCATCATTCACATTTTGGGTGCCACCACCATTAACAGTGGTTGCCGTTGCATGGCCACCATACGTGATGGTTTGCACACCATCTTTATAAATATCATTTTTATTGGCCGTACCGCCGATGATGTTTTGCGTACCTGAGATCACATTCTGATTGGCCACACCATCTTGACCGATATTTTGTGTCCCCTCAAACTTAATATGATTTTGATCTGTCGTACCATTGAGCACATTTTGTGTACCGCCATCATGCACCGTTGTATTCTTTGCATGACCTTGATCGGTAATATTTTGAATGCCATCACGATAAATATCATTGGTATTGGCTAAGCCGCCTTTGATGTTTTGTGTGCCTGAGATTACATTGTCATTGGCCACACCATCCTGACCGATATTCTGTGTCCCCTCAAACTTAATATGATTTTGATCTGTCGTACCATTGAGCACATTTTGTGTACCGCCATCATGCACCGTTGTATTCTTTGCATGACCTTGATCGGTAATATTTTGAATGCCATCACGATAAATATCGTTGGTATTGGCTGAGCCGCCTTTGATATTTTGTGTGCCTGAGATCACATTATTGTTCACGATACCTTGCGCATCTACATTTTGAATGCCACCTGCTTCAATTTTATTGTCCGTTGCAATCCCATTGATCACATGCTGCTCACCACCTTTTTCAACAGTGGTGATATTTGCCTGACCATTGTTTGTAATGACCTGTTTGCCACCATCTTTAATGGTATTGTTATTGGCTGTACCACCATTGACATTTTGTTGCCCAGAAATGATATTATCCGTTGCAATGCCATCTCGTACATTTTGTACACCCTGATCTAGCACAGTGGTTTGATTTGCTTTACCGCCAGCAATGATGGTTTGCTCACCACCGCCCTCAATCATATTTTGATTGGCAGTACCGCCAGAAATACTCTGAATACCACCATCTTTAATAGTGTTATTGGTCGCTGTACCATCGGCCACATCTTGCAAGCCATCTTTTTTCACGACAGTATCATTGGCATGACCGCCTGCAATAATGCTTTGACGCCCGCCTTCTTCAATTGTATTGTCTGTTGCCGTTCCACCGCTGATGTTTTGTAAACCAAAAATCGTATTGTGATGAGCAGAACCATCCGCCACATCTTGTTCACCCTGTTTGGCAACGGTTGTGTTTTCAGCCTTACCGCCGGCAATGATCGACTGTTTGCCACCATTTTCAATGATATTATTAATGGCTTGCCCACCGATCACTTGTTGCACACTCTCATTACCAATCAAATTATCTTCGGCAATGCTGTCACGAATCTCCTGAATCGCGCCATTGTAAGCCTTCGTATCTTTCGCATAAGCATTATTGAGCATTTGATGGGCGCCATCAAGTGTAGTATCCGTCACTGAACCACCTTTATCCACCATCTGGCGCGCGGAGTCAGTTAAGTAAGTTTTCTCTGCACTTCCACCCTCATTGACAAACTGAATGCCTGTACCACTCACATTGGTATTGCTTGCTTTACCACCTGAATTGATAATTTGGGCGCCATGATCAAACTCACCTTTACCGGTACCAGTGACATTTGTGCGGATCGCTTGACCACCATTGCTGATGGTTTGAAAACCACCTTGGCTGATCTCATTATCCGTGGCCAATGCACCTTCACCACTGACGATTTGATGGCCGCCTAAAACGGTATTGTGCTCAGCTTTACCGCCTGCATTCACATTTTGTGTGCCGCCTTTTTCTACTGTCGTTGTTTGTGCGGTGCCCTTCTCGTTCACATTTTGCACCGCACCTTCTTTAATCGTATTGTTAATGGCTGTACCACCATTCACATTTTGAGCGCCCTCAACGATATTCTCTTTTGCAACGCCACCTTCAAACACATTTTGCCAACCGCTTTTTTCAATGGTTGTGTTGTTTGCTGTGCCATCTGCACGCACATCTTGCCATGAGTTGTCACCAATTATGGTGCCATTGGCAACGCCGCCACTCACATTTTGCCCCGCCACATTCGATAAATGTGTACCGTTGGCCGTTCCACCTTTCTTGATTGTTTGCCAACCAAGAGAGGTGATCTGAGAATCATTGGCCACACCGCCATCATCAATCAACTGACGACCATCATTTTGCACCACCGTTTTATTGGCCACGCCATAAACATCCTGATGGCTATTGTTCAGCAATGTATCATTGGCCACACCATCTTTTTTAATCGTTTGACGACTAAGATCATACAACTTTGCATTGTCCGCACGACCACCCGCTTCAATGAACTGTTGACCCACATTTTCAAGACGCGTATTGGTGGCGAGCCCATCTTGACCAATCGTTTGTGTACCATGATAAATGGCCGATTGTCCATTGCCGAGCACAAGCATACCATTGGCCACGGCACCATTTGCAATGGTTTGCTTTCCGCCATTTTCAATCGTTCCATGATTTGAGCTTGAGCCTTGTCCTGTGACATTTTGCTGACCAAAACCCGTCACAATACTGTTTTCTGCTTTACCGCCTTGCTCAATGATTTGTGGTCCATCAATGGTTTCACCGCTAGAGATTTGTCCTGCTCCCACCGGGGATGTATATGCAAATGCCATGGGTTGTAAGCTTGATGCAATCAAAATCGAGGATAAAGCAAAACAGAGTTTGGTTTTTTGAAATTTCGTTTTCATAGGTCGTCATCCATGGTCAAAGTTGATCAATTGTGTGCCTCGGCCCATTATATTAAACTTTATTTTCTTAAACTTACATTATTTTACTTAATAAAAAGCAAAATGATTATAATCAAGGAAAATAAAAATAGCATGCGGATTTACATCATAATTGATTGAATTCATCCATTAATCATTCAATCTGATTAGACTGAATTTTTAACAAATATTAACCTTTCTAGATATAACAGGATTATCTCCTCAGAATCATTAATAATTTCTATCAATCCGCCCATTTTTAGACATAAAAAAACCGACCTCATTGGTCGGTTTCATGAATGCATATTGTTTATACGTTGAATCTAAAGTGCATCACATCACCATCTTGTACGATGTACTCTTTACCTTCTAAACGCATTTTGCCTTTCTCTTTCGCGCCTGCTTCACCTTTGTACGTAATGTAATCATCGTATGCGATCACTTCTGCACGAATGAAGCCTTTTTCAAAGTCGGTGTGAATCACACCGGCAGCTTGTGGCGCTGTCGAACCTTTTTTAATGGTCCATGCGCGCACTTCTTTCACGCCTGCAGTAAAATAAGTTTCTAAATTCAATAATGAGTAACCGGCACGAATCACGCGGTTTAAACCAGGCTCTTCAAAACCCATTTCAGACAAGAAATCTGCCTTATCTTCATCTTCGAGTTCAGCAATGTCAGATTCGATTGCAGCACAAATTGGCACCACAAAAGCACCTTCTGCTGCTGCATATGCTTCTACTTTGTCTAATAATGGATTGTTTTCAAAACCATCTTCATTCACATTGGCAATGTACATCACAGGTTTGATGGTTAAAAACTGTAGATCGCGCACCAATAATTTTTCTTCATCATCCAATTTAATGGAGCGAACGCTTTTGCCTTCATCTAACACAGGGATGATTTTTTTGAGCACCGCCACTTGTGCTTGTGCTTCTTTGTTACCACTTTTGGCCACTTTTTCAACACGATGTAAAAAGCGTTCAGCAGAGGCTAAATCGGCCAATGCCAATTCAGTGTTGATCACTTCGATGTCATCAATCGGGTCAATCTTACCGGACACATGAATGATGTCATCATTTTCAAAGCAGCGCACCACATGTGCAATGGCATCGGTTTCACGGATGTTCGCTAAAAACTGATTGCCTAAGCCCTCACCTTGCGATGCACCTTTCACCAAGCCCGCGATGTCCACAAAATCCACAAATGTTTGTTGTACACGCTCAGGATTAACAATGTCCACAAGCGGTTGAATGCGCGTATCTGGCACCAAAACACGACCCACATTGGGCTCAATTGTACAAAACGGATAGTTTGCCGCATCGATGCCTGCATTTGTCAATGCATTGAAAAGCGTTGATTTACCAACGTTCGGAAGCCCTACAATACCACACTGAATTGCCATAAATAATTCCTTTAAAGTTACTTCTTACGATGTAATTCGTTCATGACCGGTTCAAAATCACCTGCCACCATCGCAGATAAATGGCGTCTTGCCTCCCAAATGGCATCTTCCATCAATTTCTGATCCGCGCCCGATGCTTTTTTCAGCACATAATTTGCCACAAGGCTGGCATCTCCGGGATGACCAACGCCAATGCGCAATCGGTTAAAATGATTCGAGCCAAGACAAGAAATGATGCTTTTTAAGCCATTGTGGCCACCATGTCCACCCCCTTGTTTGAGCTTCACAGCGCCCGGCGGTAGATCTAATTCATCATGCACCACTAAAATCTCTTCTGGCAGAATTTTATAAAAATGCGCAAGTGCCAATACGGACTCACCGCTTTTATTCATAAAAGTTTCTGGTTTTAAAAGATAGACTTTGCGGCCATCTTGCACCATTTCACCCACCAATCCCTTAAATTTACTTTGATAGGACAATGGGGTGGATGCAATCTCATCAATAAACCAAAAACCCGCATTGTGGCGGGTTTCTGTATACTCGGGCCCAGGATTGCCTAGGCCAACGATTAATTTCAATGTCATAGACAATTATGCTTCTTCTGTTGCCTCAGCAGCATCCGTTGCTTCTTCAGCGTCGTCAGCGATGCGTGGCGCTAAGATACCAGCCACTTGATCTTCAGCTGGCGTTAAGATTTCAACACCCGCTGGTGCTTTAACGTCAGCAACAGTGATGTGTGCACCAATCGCTAAATCGATGATGTCGATTTCGATTGCGTGTGGTAAATCTTTAGGTAAACATTCAACTTCAATCGCTGTTAATGCGTGAGTTAAAACGCCGCCGGCTTTAACGCCTGCTGCATCTTCTGCATTTAACAATACAACTGGAACCATTGATTTCAATTTTTCGCCCGCTTTAACGCGTAAGAAATCTAAGTGAGCCAATAAAGGTTTGAATGGGTGACGTTGAACATCACGTAAAATTGCGCTTTCTGGTTTGCCATCGATTTCTACAGTCACGATGCTTGAGTAAACGTCTTCGTTACGGAAAACTGTCAATGCTTCGTTGTGGTTCAACACGATGCTTACTGCTTCTTTATCAGCACCATAAACAACAGCAGGAATCAACCCTTCACGACGTAGGCGGCGGCTCGCTCCTTTCCCCATGTCTTGGCGAAGAGATGCTTTAAAAATGAAATCACTCATTGTGAACTCCGATAATAGTTTGAAATAAAAAGTTTTTGACCGCGACCAGTCAAAAACATAAGCGCCACATTATAGCAATTTAATCCATATGCGCAATCTCTAATCGCGTAATTTTGCTCCCTTTTTTCACCTCTTTGCCGCGTTTGCCACGCTCATCGATGAATGGTGCCCAGTCTTCTGGCTTTAATGTCATCTTCGCACGTCCAAAATGCAACGTTAAGGTGTCATGTTTCCCAAGCATTTGTAAATCAAGCATTTGATCCTCGCCATTTTTAAACGCCGCCCCAGGAATCCCGATGATCTGATTGCCTTTGCCTTTTGCCAACACTGGCAATGCCTCAATTTCTGTGATCAACAAACGGCCTTTATCGGTGTATGCCACCATATACGGCTGATTGTCTTTGTCCACTTTCATCGGCGCAAACATTGTGGCATCACCTAAATTGACAATCGCCTTACCTGCTTTTTGACGGCTCAACAATTCTGTGTAATCCACCACAAAACCATAACCGCTGTTTGCGGCCAATAAGTATTGGCTCTCTTCTTGATCACAAATGATCTGATTAATCACCGTATCGGCAGACAATGTAAAGCGTCCACTCAAGGCTTCACCCATCGTACGCGCTGAGGGCAACGTATGCGCTGCTAAACTATAGGCGCGCCCAGTTTGATCAAAAAAGACCACTTGCTGATTGTTGCGCCCAAAGGCAGAACACAAATATTGATCACCGGTTCGATAATTCATCTGTTTTGGGTCAATCTCTTGACCTTTTGCCGCACGCACCCAACCCATTTTTGACAAAATGATGGTGATTGGATCACTCGATACCAATTCAATTTCATCAATCGCCGCCGCCTGTGCACGCGTCACAATTTTCGTTCTACGCACATCACCATACGCTTTTTGATCTTCTTTAATTTCTTGCTTAATGAGCGCCATCAATTTTTTCGGCTCATTTAACAGGGTTTGTAATGCTTGTTGCTGAGTTAAGAGCTCATCTTCCTCTGCCTGCAACTTCATCTCTTCAAGCTTGGCCAAATGGCGCAATTTTGTCTCTAAAATCGCATTCGCTTGGATCTCTGACAATTTAAACTGCTCGATCAATACGGCTTTTGGCTCTTCTTCAAAGCGGATGATGCGAATCACTTCATCTAGGTTCAAATATGCAATCATCAACGCTTCTAAAATGTGTAAGCGCGCTTCCACTTTACTGAGCTGATGCTGCAAACGGCGCGTCACAGTATCGGTTCTAAAGGCGATCCATTCTGTCAAAATTTTCGCTAAGCTCTTCACTTCAGGACGATCATTTAGGCCAATCATATTGAGATTCACACGGATGGATTTTTCTAAATCCGTCGTGGCAAATAAATGATCCATCACGCGATCACACTCCACACGATTTGAGCGCGGAATCAATACAATGCGCACAGGATGCTCATAATCCGATTCATCGCGAATGTCATCAATCATTGGCAATTTTTTCGCTTGAATTTGCTGCGCGATGTCCACTTGAATCTTTTCACCGGAAACTTGATATGGCAATTCTGTGATGACAATGTTGCCCTCTTCCATCACATATTTGGCACGCAAGCGAATGGAGCCTGTGCCTTGTGTGTAGAGTTTTAATAATTCCGCTTTGCTATTGACGATCTCACCGCCCGTCGGAAAATCAGGCGCAGGCACATATTGCATCAACGCTTCTAACGATAAATCCGGCTGATCAATGAGCGCACACACAGCATTGGCCACTTCAGTTAAGTTATGAGGCGGAATGTCTGTGGCCATCCCGACGGCAATGCCTGTCCCACCATTTAATAAAATGTTGGGCAAACGCGCAGGCAAACGCACGGGCTCATTTAAGGAGCCATCAAAGTTTGGCTGCCAATCCACCGTGGCTTCATTGGTCTCTTTGAGCAAAACATCCGCGTATTTAGAGAGTTTTGACTCAGTGTAACGCATCGCAGCAAACGATTTAGGATTGTCCAATGAACCAAAGTTCCCTTGCCCATCCACCAATGGATAACGGTATGAGAATGGCTGAGCCATCAAGACCAAAGCCTCATAACAGGCGCTGTCACCGTGCGGATGATATTTACCGATCACATCACCCACTGTGCGCGCTGATTTCTTATGCTTTGACACTGCACTCAATCCGAGCTCGCTCATGGCATAAATAATGCGGCGCTGCACCGGCTTTAATCCATCACCCACATGCGGAAGCGCTCGATCCTTGATCACATACATCGAATAGTTCAAATAAGCTTCTTCTGCAAACTCCGCCATGGAGCGCACTTCAAAATTTTGTTGCGTAAATTGAGTCATAATTTTTTTCAGAAAATAGAAATCCCATCCTGTCAGACAAGATGGGATAAAAGTGAAGTTTAATTAAAATACAAATTGTGGTTGATCTTCAAATCCATGAAGACGCTCTAATTCCACTTCAAACAATGAATCCTCGCGGATTTGATCCAATTGATTTTGGAACACAATGCCGCTTGTCACTGTTTGATCCTGCATGCCCACAAATGCGAGCAAGCGACCACCCGCGGTCAAACCTTCGATCCATGCGTTTGGCACATTTAATACTGAACCCGTTAAAATGATCACATCAAAGCTCGCCTTTTCAATGGCAAATGTTTTGGCATCCGCCGTCACATATTCAACATTGTGGATGTTTAAAGATGCGGCAACTTGTTGGGCTTTTTGTGTGTAAACATCATTGATGTCAATGCTTGTGACATGTTCACCGAGTGTCGCGGCTAAGGCGGCTAAAAATCCGCTGCCTGTGCCAACCACGAGAACTTTATCTGTGGGGACAATGTTCACTTCTTGAAGAATGCGCCCTTCTAACGCAGGAAACAGCATCAAATCATCGCCGCCTAATGGCAATCTTGCTTCTGAAAATGCAAGCGGCTTTAATGCCTCTGCCACGAACTCATCACGGTTAACTTCATCAAATGCATTGAGCACTCGTTGATTTAAGACATTCCATGGACGGATTTGCTGCTCTATCATATTCAAACGCATATGATCTCTATTTTCCATAGTCATAATTACGCATTCCTCATTAATGGATCAAATAATCTAATTGTTCTTAAAATGGCGTTAGCTGTTGAAGGAAAACTTTTTACACTCTACAATAACTACGCCTTTGCTTGGGTTATTCTATAGGAAAATCATCATGTTTGAAAATCTCGCGTTACACTCTTTTGATCCTGAACTCTTTGAAGCTGTTGAAAAGGAAGGACAACGTCAGGAAGATCACGTTGAATTGATCGCTTCTGAAAACTATTGTTCCCCACTTGTGATGGAACTTCAAGGCTCTAAACTCACCAACAAATATGCCGAAGGCTATCCTAACAAACGTTATTATGGCGGTTGTGAATATGTGGACATCGTTGAAAGCTTAGCGATTGAACGTGCAAAAAAACTCTTTGGCGCAGACTACGCAAACGTACAACCACATTCCGGCTCACAAGCAAACGGCGCCGTTTATCTTGCATTGGTGCAACCCGGTGACACAGTGCTTGGCATGAGCCTTGATCACGGTGGTCACTTAACCCATGGTGCAAAAGTTAACTTCTCTGGCCGTACCTACAACGCAGTACAATATGGCGTCGATGAAAATGGTTTGATCAACTATGATGATGTGGAAAAATTGGCCATCGAACATCAACCCAAAATGATTGTAGCGGGCTTCTCTGCCTACTCACAAGTGCTCGATTTTAAACGTTTCCGTGAAATTGCCGACAAAGTTGGCGCGTACTTATTTGTGGACATGGCGCACGTTGCTGGTTTAGTGGCGGCAGGTTTATATCCAAATCCTATGGAATACGCTGATGTTGTCACCACAACCACACACAAAACATTGCGTGGTCCTCGTGGCGGCATCATCTTGGCAAAAGCAAATCCTGACATCGAGAAAAAATTGAACTCAGCGATTTTCCCAGGCATTCAAGGTGGCCCTTTAATGCATGTGATCGCAGCAAAAGCGGTGGCATTGTTAGAAGCGGCGCAACCTGAATTTGTAGAATATCAAAAGCAAGTGTTGAAAAATGCTAAAGCGATGGTGCGTGTGTTCCAATCTCGTGGCTTTGACATCGTGTCAAATGGCACAGAAGATCACTTATTCTTAGTGGATTTGGTCAAACATGGCATCACAGGTAAAGCGGCAGATGCTGCCCTTGGTAAAGCAAACATCACTGTGAATAAAAACACAGTACCGAATGACCCACAATCACCTTTTGTCACCTCCGGCATTCGTGTGGGCACGCCAGCGATTACAACGCGCGGCTTTAAAGAAGCAGAATCTGAATTGCTCGCTAACTGGATGTGTGATGTGTTAGAAAACATTGATGATGAAGCACTCGCAGCGCGCGTTGCGGACAATGTGACAGCGCTTTGTCGTAAATTCCCAGTGTACGCAAAATAATTGCCAACACTTTAAAATATGATTTAAAAAGCCCTGTTTAACAGGGCTTTTTCATGCTTTGATCACTGCATTTGTGGCGGTAATTTCACCAACTTCATGGCCAATTTACGCGCTAAAGGCAACACCACTAAAATGGTGGGAAAAGCGATCATCCATGAAAACATCCACACACTCACCCACGGGCTAAACACATGAAGCCCGAGTCCTAAACTTCTGACCATACTCACAAAAGAGATCACGCCGCTCATGATGAAGGAGACCATAAACGGAATGACCACCACCAATGCTTTCATCGGGAGTTTTGGCACGCCAAAAATCAAAGTGTCTTTAGATGCGTTGTTCGCCATAATTTGAACCTACAGAGTGTAAAGATGATAATTTAACACAGCGTAACTTATTGCTCAATCGCCCTGCCTCACCCTCTGAAAATATCCCTCGCAAAAAGCCCCATGCATCTAAAAACTAGTGCTATAGTATTCTCTCATAACCATAAATCATAATTTTTGCGCGAGTTGTCCAATGATTTTCTTCACCACCCTCACTTCCGTTTCCGTCATGGCTGCGATGATGATCGTCGGCGTGTTGCTGCGCCGTGCCTACGGCTTAACCCTTGAATCTCAACGCTTGATTGTGGCGCTGATTGTCAATGTGGGCCTGCCATCGATTGTGCTGTCGAGCGTGTTTAATTTTGAGCTTGATGCCACGATGATGAAGCAGATCCTCACCATTTTTGTGCTCTCAGTGATCATCAATGGTGGCGGAATTATTTTGGCGCGCTTTTTAGCGAAAAAGTATCTTAAAACTGCCGAAAAGCAGGCCAATGAACTGGCCATCGCCGCCACACTTGGCAACACTGCATTTATCGGCATTCCGCTCTGTTATGTTTTATTAGGCGCTCAAGGTGCATTGCTCGCCGCGATCTTTGATGCCGGTTTAGATTTTGTGATCTGGACATTGTGCATCTATCTATTGCAGCGTGACAAAGGTTTTCGCTTGCGCAATTTAGCGGCGATGATCAACATCCCATTGCTCGCCATTGTCATTGGCTTAACGCTTGGCGCATTACAATTTGAAGCCCATGATGGTTTAAAGCAATTGACCAAAGCTTTAGCAGGGTTAGCGAGCCCCATTGGCATGATCTACATTGGCATGTTGATTCCTGATCTATGGAAAATGATCCGTGACATTGATGTCAAACGCGTCACTTACGGCGTTATTTTTAAAATCCTGATTTTCCCACTGCTCGCTTTTGGTTTGATTCTGTTGCTACCGATTGATGACATTGTCATTAAAGTGCTGCTCATTCAAGTGACGATGCCAACGTTTACATTGGCCTCTGTGCTCTTTCAGCGTTATGGTGCGGATGTGAACTTTGGCACCGCCATGACATTGATCTCTGTGATGGCATCTTTAATCACCATTCCGTGCATGCTCTATCTGCTCCATTTGATTGGCTTAAATTTCTAGCATAAAAAAAGCTCCGCAATGCGGAGCTTTTTGTTAAGTCGATGACTTATTTTTTGCTTTTAGCAATGTGATCATGCAATTCTTGCACTGAGTACACATCCATCATGAACATACTTTTCACGCCTTCACTCACTGCTTCACCACCTGCTAATGTAGTGTATAAAGGAATGCGTTGATTCAATGCACTGCGACGAATGGAATGGCTATCTTTCACCGCTTGAGGATCGCTTACAACAGTGTTCACAACCACCGCGATTTCACCATTTTTGATGTAATCGATGATGTGCGGACGGCCTTCTGCCACTTTATGGATGGTTTGTACAAAGAAACCTTTATCCGTTAAGTATTCTGCTGTACCGCGCGTTGCACACAAGCCATAGCCTTGTTCTTGGAAGTTACGTGCCATGGTTT
This sequence comes from Wohlfahrtiimonas sp. G9077, assembly GCF_002252155.1. GTDB lineage: Bacteria > Pseudomonadota > Gammaproteobacteria > Cardiobacteriales > Wohlfahrtiimonadaceae > Wohlfahrtiimonas. The sequence goes on along the minus strand of NZ_NEFD01000003.1, from coordinate 140,113 downwards.
CTAAATAAGGTTTATCGGCATCGCGTACGGAGATGAAGACTTTACCCACTTTTGGTACGCGTTCACCTGCACCTAATTGTGCTTTTAAGTACGCTTCAGAGAAGGTTTTACCCACGCCCATCACTTCACCGGTTGAACGCATTTCTGGCCCAAGGATGACGTCTACGCCAGGGAATTTCATGAATGGGAACACCGCTTCCTTCACAGAGTAATAATCAGGGATCACTTCTGTGGTGAAGTTTTGTTCAGCCAAAGAGATGCCAGCCATGGCACGTGCTGCAATTTTCGCTAAAGGCACGCTGGTGGCTTTACTCACAAATGGCACAGTACGAGATGCGCGAGGGTTGACCTCTAACACATACACCACATCATCTTGTACGGCAAATTGCACATTCATCAAGCCCACAACATTCAAGGCTTTGGCCATCGCTTTGGTTTGACGGCGAATTTCATCTTGAATCTCTGCACTCAATGAATAAGGCGGCAATGAACAACCTGAGTCACCAGAGTGAACGCCGGCTTGTTCAACGTGTTGCATGATGCCGCCAATCACAACTTCTTGACCATCAGACACACAGTCCACATCCACTTCAATGGCATGATTTAAGAAGAAATCTAGCAATACAGGGCTGTCTTCTGACACTTGCACCGCTTCATTCATATAAGTGCGCAATTCATCATCAGAATGAACCACCTGCATTGCACGGCCGCCCAATACATATGATGGACGCACCACAAGCGGATAACCCACTTCATTTGCCAATACAATGGCTTCTTCTTCATTACGCGCTGTGCGGTTTTCTGGCTGACGCAAACCTAAATCGTTCAATACTTTTTGGAAGCGTTCGCGATCTTCTGCCGCATCAATGCTATCTGCAGATGTACCGATGATGTTCACACCATTTTCCACCAAAGCATTGGCCAATTTTAATGGCGTTTGACCACCATAATGCACAATCACGCCATAAGGCTGCTCAACACGTACGATTTCTAACACATCTTCTAACGTCAATGGCTCAAAATATAAACGATCAGAGGTGTCAAAGTCTGTGGAAACCGTTTCCGGGTTACAGTTGACCATAATGGTTTCAAAGCCAGACTCACGAAGCGCTAAAGACGCATGCACACAGCAATAGTCAAATTCAATCCCTTGACCAATGCGGTTTGGGCCACCGCCAAGGATCATGATTTTTTTCTTATCCGTTGGGCGCGCTTCACACTCTTCTTCATACGTTGAGTATAAATAAGCTGTGTCTGTATCAAACTCTGCCGCACATGTATCAACGCGTTTATACACAGGATGCAATTTGAGGGCAAAACGTGCATCACGCACTGCTTTTTCAGAAACATTTAATAATTGAGACAAACGTTTATCTGAAAAGCCTTTGCGCTTCAAGCGGCGCATGGTGGTAAAATCTAAATCTGCCAATGTGCCCGCTGCCACTTTGGCTTCTTCTTGCATTAAATCTTCAATTTGCATCAAGAACCAAGGATCGATGGCACACACGTCAAAGATCTCTTCTTTGCTCATGCCAATGCGAAATGCATCTGCCACATATAAAATGCGTTCAGGGCCTGGGTTTGCCAACTCACGCAAAATCACAGATTTATCTGTCGTGCGTGGGTTAAAGCCACACAAACCTGTTTCTAAGCCGCGCAATGCTTTTTGCATGGATTCTTGTAATGTGCGACCCATCGCCATCACTTCGCCCACAGATTTCATTTGTGTGGTTAAGCGATCATCGGCAGCTGGGAATTTTTCAAACGCAAAGCGTGGAATTTTGGTCACAACATAGTCAATCGATGGTTCAAAAGATGCCGGTGTACGGCCACCTGTAATGTCATTGCTCAACTCATTTAATGTATAACCCACTGCCAATTTAGCGGCCACTTTCGCAATTGGGAAACCGGTTGCTTTTGATGCCAATGCAGATGAACGTGATACACGTGGATTCATCTCAATGACGATCAATTCACCATTTTTAGGATTCACAGAGAACTGAACGTTCGAGCCGCCCGTATCCACACCAATTTCACGCAATACCGCTAAGCTTGCGTTACGCATGATTTGGTACTCTTTATCTGTCAATGTTTGTGCCGGTGCAACCGTGATGGAGTCACCGGTATGAACGCCCATTGGATCAAAGTTTTCAATCGAGCAGATGATGATGGCGTTATCCGCTTTATCGCGCACCACTTCCATTTCGTACTCTTTCCAACCCAATACGGATTGTTCAATCAACAATTCATGTGTAGGGGATGCATCAAAACCACGCTCACAAATGGCCATGAACTCTTCTTTATTATATGCAATACCACCGCCTGAACCGCCCATGGTGAAAGATGGACGAATCAATGTTGGGAAACCCACTTTCGCTTGTGCAGATAATGCTTCATTCATGCTGTGGCAAACATAAGATTCAGGACATTTTAAGCCGATTTTTTCCATCGCTTCTTTAAAACGGCCACGATCTTCTGCTTTATCGATGGCATCTTCAGATGCACCAATCAATTCCACATTGTATTTTGCCAACACGCCATTGCGACTTAAGTCTAAAGCGCAGTTTAAAGCCGTTTGGCCGCCCATGGTTGGCAAAATGGCATCAGGACGTTCTTTAGCGATGATTTTCTCAACCGTTTGCCACAAAATTGGCTCGATGTATGTCACATCCGCCATTTCAGGATCGGTCATGATGGTTGCAGGGTTTGAGTTCACTAAAATGACACGGTACCCTTCTTCACGCAATGCTTTACATGCTTGCGCACCTGAGTAATCGAATTCACATGCTTGGCCGATCACAATCGGTCCTGCACCAATAATTAAGATGGATTTTAAATCTGTACGTTTAGGCATTTCTCTCTCCTCGGATTACTGTGCGCTCATCGCATCGATGAACTGGTCAAATAAGTAGGCCACATCATTTGGGCCTGCACTCGCTTCAGGGTGTCCTTGGAATGAATATGCCACTTGATCTTTCAAGCTGATGCCTTGAATGGATTGATCAAATAAAGAACGGTGTGTCACTTCAACACCTTCAGGTAAGCTCTCTTCATTCAATTGGAAACCATGATTTTGACTCGTAATCATGACTTTTCCTGTGGATAATTCTTGGACAGGATGGTTCGCACCATGATGACCAAACAACATTTTTTCGGTTTGTGCGCCCAATGCTAAGCCCAACAACTGATGACCTAAACAGATGCCAAAAATCGGTTTTTTCGCCGCCAAAATTTCTTGAATGGCTTTGATGGCATAATCACAAGGTTCAGGATCTCCAGGGCCATTTGATAAAAATACGCCATCTGGATTCATCGCCAATACTTCACTTGCAGGCGTTGTGGCTGGCACCACCGTTAAACGGCAACCGCGCTCTGCAAGCATACGCAAAATATTGCGTTTGACACCAAAGTCATAGGCCACCACATGATATGGCTGCTTGATGTCTGTGTGGAAAGATTCGCCTAAACGCCATTCACCTTCGGTCCACTCATACGCTTTGTCGCAAGTGACCACTTTGGCCAAATCAAGACCGGACATTGAACCAAAATCTTGAGCAGCTTTTTGGGCCGCGGCAACATCAGGATTGTGACCTGTCACGATGCAACCTGCTTGTGCACCCTTCTCACGCAATAGGCGTGTTAAGCGGCGCGTATCAATGTCAGCAATCGCCACAACGTTGTGACGCTTTAAATAATCTTCTAAACTTTCGACATTGCGAAAATTGCTCGCTAGCAGCGGCAAATCGCGAATGATCAAACCAGCTGCATGCACTGAATCAGATTCCTCATCCTCACGATTCGTCCCTGTATTCCCGATGTGCGGATAAGTTAATGTGATCATCTGTTTTGTGTAAGATGGGTCGGTTAAAATTTCTTGGTAGCCTGTCATTGAAGTATTGAACACCACTTCTCCGACTGTTTGACCCTCTGAGCCAATGGCCGTGCCGTGAAACGTGCTGCCATCTGCTAAAACCAATAGTGCTGGTATCGTCATTGTTGAATTCCTATCTCATGTGTTACATCATTTTTTTTGGGCAAAAAAAAACACGCCACTCTCAAACGAGGAGAGATTTACGTGCTTTGTGACATAGCTTCTCATGCCATAGAAGCGACTTATGATAACGAGGGATGGCATTTTATACAAACACTTTTTTAACAAAAATCAAATCAAATGATAAAAGTCACCAAAAAACAAACGTCTATGGCATGAAAAATCATTTTGTACTACGCCAGACAAAACTGGTCATCGTTAAGGTTTCTAACGTGATGTCTTGATTAAAAACTTCTAACTCATCTGTCACATCTGTTGCACCAAGCGCTGATAAAAATGGATAGAAATGATCAGGCGTTGGTGCAGCCAAATGAAAATCAGGATGTGTGTTTTCAAGGTTTAAAATCCCCTCAATATCATGTTGTTTGGTCAGTTTTACCACTTGCTCATCAAAATTCTGCACCCATGGACGCGACTGTACTTGCCCTATTTGATAAAGATTATGCACAATGTTGCCAGAACCAATGATCAAAATCTTTTCATCACGCAGATTCTTTAAACGTTGTCCAATCTCATAATGAGCACGGCTCTTTTGATGAGCATCGATACTCACTTGTAATACAGGAATATCCGCCTTTGGTAATAGGTGACACAACACACCATAATTACCATGATCATATCCCCATTGATCACTTAATTGTGCCATCGGCAATACATTCGCCGTTGCATCTCGAATATTAAGGTCATTCACAGCAGGATAAATGTACTCATAAATACTCCAAAGAAAAAAAGACCAATAATCATAGATCATCGGTCGAAGGAAGGATTCATCATTTTTAAAATATCGGAATATTTACAGCAATGCCTCAGGTGACTCAGGCAGAATCTGTCCACCATCCACAATGATCGTTTGTCCTGTGATAAATTTCGCTTCTTTTGAAGCTAAAAATACCGCAGCATAGCCAATATCTTTCGGCTCACCTAAAGTGTGCGTTGGAATTGTTGCTTTCATTTGATTGAGGTAGTTTTCCCCTTGGGCAGCTAACCCTTCCGTTAAGATATTACCTGGCATCACGGCATTGACTGTAATGCCAAAGCGCGCATATTCAAGTGCTGCACTTCGCATGAAACCTAATTGCGCAGCTTTTGATGCCCCATAATGACTCCAACCTGGAAAACCTGTGATTGCACCAGTAATCGATGAAGTGATTACTACGCGCCCATATTGCTGTTTTTCCATCGCTTTTAATGCACGCTGCACCACAAAGAACATCCCTTTGACATTCACAGATTGCATCAAGTCCCAATCTTGCTCCGTCATTTCATCTAAGGTCGCTTGTGGAAAAATACCTGTATTTGAGCACACAATATCAATGCGACCATGCTGTTTTAAAAGTTCCTCAAAACATTGATGCACAGCTTTTTGATCCGTCACATCCATTTTAATGAATTCACCATTGATGGCTTTAGCGCTCTCAATACCTGCTGATTCATCAATGTCTGCAATAATGACATATGCACCTGCTTGCGACAATGCCTCACTAATGCCCCTACCAATACCTTTTGCGCCACCTGTTACTAAAGCTATTTGATCATTTAATGTAAACATTATCGCCTCCTTAATTATTTTATAATCAACTGATAAGCTTAGATCAAAAACAAAACATTCTCAAAAGGTGAGAGAATGTTTATGCGAAAGATCAAATTGAACAAGAATATTCTATCATTTAAGGGCTAGGCCATTGTCTTTACTTGAAAAATATGAGCTCATGGCCGAAAAATTTTGCCACTATGAAATCTTCACCATTTTGCGGTAAACTGCTTAACAAACATTATGAATAACCGATAGGAATGATTATGACATATAAGAAAACGGCTTTATCGATGGCATCTTTGCTGATTTTAGGTACATTTTCCTACGCACAAACACCTTCAGAATTAGAACCCAATGGCATCATCGCCTATTTCGCTGAAGATGGTACATTATTACCCAACCGAGATGGCAGTGAATATTATCGTCATTTTAAAGACATCGTCAGCGGTTGCTATTTGGTGCAAGATTTTTACAGCCAAAACGACCAAAAACAGACCGATCCCATCTGCTTTATGGATCCGGGTGAATTGCAATCATGGTTCCCGCAAAGTTTATATGGTCCACTCACCTTTTGGAACAAAGATGGCACAAAAGCCCAAGCTGGTTACAGCCAACAAGATGGCGGCGGCAATGGCACATGGACCACATGGGATCAAGATGGCAATGCCTCTGAATATGAGTTACAAAATGGTGAATTGATCGTCAGTTATTTTGATGAAAATGGCAATCGCCAACCAAATGCAGTCGATGGTGGCACATTCCGCACCATTCTCTCTTATGACGAATCCTCAGACAGCTTTTTAGTGTCAGACTATTTTACCGATACACGCACTCGACAAATGGATCCTGTGGTCATTGCACGTGAAGATTTGCTGCGTTGGAACATTGAAAACCGTGAAGGCACCTATGTTTATTACAACGAAGCCCAAGAGATCACAGCGCAAGAAGAGTACTCACAAGGCAAACTCAATGGCACTGTGACATTCTGGTATCAAGACACGGGTTTACCTGCCCAAAAAATGGAAGAGATCCACTTTAAAGATGGCCAGCAAGAAGGCTTATATGTCAGCTGGTATCCGAATGGTTATCCGCAATACCGCATCAATTTTACGGACATGGGCATCGACAGTGTTGCCTGTTGGGATGAAAACTTTGTCGCCGGCACACAAGATGAGTGTATGGCACGCTTAACAGGCGCGGCAGCAGAAGCGGAAGTGGAAGCAAATGCCAATGATGACATCAACGATGATTTAGATGTTGAGATCATCATCCCATCGGATCAAGTGGTGACGCCTGTTATCGAGGATGACAGTGATGCTGAAGATACCGCCATCACAACGGAAGCCACAGTCCTGTTTCCACATGATGAAGACAATCGCGTGCTCATCGATGATGCTGATGAAGCCTTTGATCCAGCAGTAGAAGCAACCGAAGCTGCACCTGCCCTGACAGATGACGAAGAAGCTGCGGACATTGAAGCGGTTGAAGAAGCCGATGATGTCCAAATCCCTGATCAACCGGCACCTGAAACAGAAGGCAAACGCATTTTGCGCTCCCTTAATAATATTTTAGAAGCGCTCTAATCCCATCAACCGTTATGCAAAAGGCGGCGGAGCCACAAACCGCTGCCTTTTTTTTGTGATCGGATGGGTAAACGCCAACTCTGCGGCATGCAAATGCAGACGATTTTGTCCTTTTAATGCCGCATCATGCGCATAAAATCGATCCCCTAAAATCGGATGGCCAAGCGATTGCATGTGCACACGCAATTGATGGGAACGCCCCGTCACGGGAATGAGTTCCACTAAACTATTGCCATCTTTGTCTTCACTCAATACTTGATAATGGGTCAAAGCATCTTTTCCACGTTCAAAGCACACCATTTGCTTAGGGCGGTTGGGCCAATCACAGATGAGCGGTAAATCAATGCTGCCCGTCTTCTCTTCAAAAATCCCATACACTTTGGCAATGTAGGTTTTCTCTGTTTCCCGCTCGCGAAATTGGCGCTTTAATTCGCGCTCGCTCTCTTTATGGAGCGCCACCACCATTAAGCCACTTGTGGCCAAATCTAAACGATGAACCGTTTCAGCATCGGGAAATTCCCATTGAACGCGCGTTAAAATACTGTCCCAAAGCTCAGCGGGCTTGCCCGGAACACTCAATAAATCATGCGGTTTATTGACCACCATGATGTCGCGATCTTGATACAACACTGAAAGCCATGGTTCAATGGCCGGATCGTAATAATAATCCATAAAACTCTCTAAACAGCTTTGAGGAAACGCTGCTGCACTTGATAACGTTGATATTCTGAGACAATGAAGATGCCAACGGCCACCCACACAATCATAAAGCCCACAAGACGCATCATGCTCATCGATTCACCAAAAAAGATCAAACCATTGATGAGTTGCAAGGTCGGGGAGGCAAATTGCACAATGCCCACTAAGGACAATGGGATCTTTTTCGCGCCTTCTGCAAAGAGTAACAGCGGAATGGTAGTGACTGCACCTGATAAAATCAGCAGCGTCATTGGCAAGGCTGACAATTCAAAAAAGACAATGTGATCCGTGATCATCGAATGGATCAAATAACTCACGGCAAATGGCAACATGAAAAACGTTTCAAAGGCAATGCCTGTTAACGCCCTCACAGGATATTTCTTTTTCAGTAGCCCATAAAAGCCAAAGGAGCTCGCTAAGATCAGCGCCACAAATGGCACCGTGCGGCTTTCGATGGTGATCCAGATGATCCCTGAGATGGCAATCACAATGGCAAAAAAATGCGCACGTGATAAACGCTCTTTTAAAATGAGTCGCCCCAATAAAATACTAAAAATGGGCGTGATGAAATAACCTAAACTGGCATCTAGCACGCGATCATGCGTAATTGCCCATAAATAACTGAGCCAATTAAAAAAGAGTAGCTGCGAGGTGACAAACAGCATCAATACAAGCTTACGCTCTGTTAATACCGTCAGCACACCACGCCACTCTTTGAGCAAAGTGGTGATCAAAACCACAAAGATCACTGACCACACAATGCGCTCACTCATTAATTGAGTTGAGCTCATCATTCGCAGCGAATACCAATATAACGGGAAATTGCCCCACATGATGTAACACAGCAATGTATAGACAATGCCCTTTTTGTATTCACTTTGATTCACAGCTTAACCTAATTGTAGTTACGAGCGAAATTCTATTGCTGTTCGCGACCAGCCAATATTGTCTCCAATAAGTCTAAATCATAACGCAATTTATTCGCTGTTTCTTCACTAATTTTACGCGTGGTTTTAAGGCGCGTTAATTCTGCACGCTCTGCACGAATTGCCGCAAGACGAAAGCGCAACTCCACAGAATCATAATATTCTGTTTCCGCATCCGTAATGCCAAGGGATTGACGAATGTCGCGCGCCACATGGTTGTGAATATCAGAAATGTGCTGTGGATCCACTTTGATTTCATTGTTGCTAATTAAACGGGTTTCGAGCGTTTGTAGGCTCGACAACGCCACCTGCTGCATCGAAGCTTTGGCAATTTTGATCTCATGATCAAGGTCATCATCATCGACGGAAAAACCTTTTAATAAGATCGGTAAAATCACAATCGCCACAATCAAGGAGATGATGATCACGCCGATGGCGATGAAGATCACTTGATAACGCGCCGGCACTGAAATAATGGTGGGCGATGTACTGATGTAAAGAGGAATGGACAATGCTGCAGCCAATGTCACCGCACCGCGCACGCCTGCAAATGTCATGATCACCAATTCGCGCACACTTAAATCTTCAAAGCCCCATTTTTTGTTTTTGCGCCAAAAGAAGACTTTCTTTAAATGTTTCATGGCCAATAACCATAAAAAACGCACCAACATCAACATGCCATAGACGATGAAAATGTCAGACACTAAACTCACAAAATTTGTATCGCTGTCTGTGGTGATGCGCTCGATGGAATATTCCACAATACCGGGGATTTGTAAGCCCAACATCAAAAACACAATGCCGTTTAATAAATATTCCAATACGGACCAAATGCTGTTGGCCTGAAAGCGCATCTCGATGGATACATCGCTCATGGTATTGCTGTACGTCACCGTCATCCCTGCGACAACAGCAGCTAAAATACCCGATGCGCCGATGTGTTCGGCAACGGCATACACCAAAAATGGGAGCAGCAATAAAAAGATCATCTGAATGGCGGTTTCATCGCCTTGTAAACGGCTCAATGCACGCACCAAACGCACATAAACCCACGTCACCACAAGGCCAATCAAAACGCCGCCACCGGCCATTAACAAGAAGTTGACGCCCATTTCGGCATAATCTGTGGTGGTTTTAAACACCATTGTGCCCATGATAATGGCCACGGCATATTTTAAAGAGACCAGCGCAGAGGCATCATTAAGGAGCGCTTCCCCTTCTAAAATTTTATTCATTTTTTTAGGCAAACGTCCCTTGCCCACAATGCCGGATAAAGCCACCGCATCGGTTGGGGACAAAACGGCCGCTAAAGCAAACGCAACGGCCAATGGTACTTCAGGCATCAATTTTGGGATGAATAACCCCAAGCCCAATACCGTCACAAACACCAAAAAGAGCGCCAAGCTCATGATTTCCCAACGCGATTGCATGAACTCATAAAATGGCATCCGACGGCCATCGGCAAAAATCAATGGCGGAATGAACAGAAACAGAAACAGATCCGGATCAAATTCCACATGCAAGCCAAATGATGGAAAGGCAATCGCCGCCCCAATGATGATTTGCAACACAGGCAATGGCAATTTGATGGGTAACAGTCGTCGGATCACGTCCGAAAGCGACACCATGGTGATCAATATTAATATTGTGTAAAAAATTTTCATCTGTCGTCGGTTCTTTTCGCTTTACTTGATTGTCAGAATGTAAAGATTGCCAGGGCAATTTTACGACTTATCTTTTAAGTATAAGATATGCACATCCTTTATGATGAACTATCGTTGGTGAAAAATTAAGCATTTTTTAAAAAATTAATCCAAAAATAAAAAAAGCCACAGCTGATGTGTGGCTTTTTTAACGAAAAGGAGAAGTTTTATTTCACTTTTTCTAACACGCTTTCTAACGTTTGTGTGGTGAGGAAAAACTGAGGTTCCGTGACAATGAACTCAGAGAACAAAATCCCGTGATCCGTTAAGAGCAATTTTAAGCGCTTCATGGTTTGATCATAATGGATAAAGTCCTCATGATTGCCTTTGAAGACTTCAAGGAAAGTGGCTTCATCCGGCACCAAAAACACCACTTCATTGCCATCCCACAAGAGCAAATGGCCGCTGCCTAACACTTGGAACGTTGGCCCCATTTCAAAAATGATGTGTTTCATCACTTCCCACAATGGCTCAAGATTGATTTGAATGAGTTGCGTGGCATAAAAACTGCTGATGTCACTCAATGTCACCATGTGCATGTGCGCCACATCGCAATGAAGCGCCGTTTCCATCAACGGTTTTAACACTTCCGTCATGATCCCTTGCTGAGACAATGTGGTTTCAATCTCACTCACCAATGCTTGATTGGCCTCATTTTTTGGCAATACCAACAATGCCGGAAAAATGTATAAAGGATCGGGCGATTCTGTGTCCTTATTAAAGGCGCCCACAGAAAACTCGCCATCCACGGCCGTAATCGTCACAATCGAAGGTTTAAATTGCTTGGCACGAAATTGGATTTTCGACACTTCTGTCATTTCATGATAGATGGGAAAACGCGGGCGCATGATTTGCGACACTTGATAACCTGCGCCCACCAACACCATGCCCACTTGCGACAACGCAGGATAAAGCTGCACTAAAGAGGCGCTCACCTTGCGGCTCATCTCTTCGGCCTCGGCTTTGGTTAAATATGTCTTAAACTCAGGGCTTAAATCTGACAATTGCAACATCACGCCAAAGTCTAAATACATCAATTCCGGTTGTGGGGTGTTCATGATTCTATCCTTTCACAAAAATATCCAAAAATTTATCCGTCTGTCTTATTGAATGAAAAAGTTCAGCGATTTAATTTGGAACACTTCCACCAATAAATGAGACACCGCAGCAATGATACCGTATCCGATCACAATGTAGGGCATCCATTTTCCACCAAATGCTTTAAAAGTGGCGGTTTCACCGGTTTTCGCTTGTTTTTTACGATGGGCAAGCACCGTCATGCCCGGAATGATCACAGACCAAATCGCCGCAAATAACCCTGCAAAACCGATGGCGATCACAAAGCCGTTCGGTAAACTCATGCCCAAAATGGTGGGTGGCACAAATGTGATCACCGCTGTTTTTGCGCGCCCTAAATGGGAATCATCAAAATGACATAAGTCTGCAATGTAATCAAACAGCCCTAAACCTGCGCCTAAAAATGAGGTCACCACAGCAAAGAAAGCAAAGAAATCCAACATATTGCGGAAAAATGCGGTGAGCTGAACTGAATCAAACAGCCACAATAATTTATCGCCCGTGATGTGTTGAAATGAGGCGCGATCCACATTGCCCATAATGCCAAGCATCCAAACAGCGTAGAAAATCAACGTCAGCCACATGCCAATCATTAAAGCGGCACGGATCTTTTTTCCACCTTCACGGCCATAATATTTCACAAAGCTTGGCACGCTCGCATGGAAACAAAAAGAGGTTAAAAAGAAAGGTAAACTTGCAAAGGCATAGATGGCGTAATTGTGCTCGCCCGTGGGTTCAAAGAGTTTTGTTGCAGACACAGAGCTCAACAAACCACTTAAAGCGGCAAACAATGTGATGAACATGGCCAACATCAATACAGTGGAAATGCGATCCACTGCTTTTGCACCCCACCACACCAAAACCGATAAAATCGCGGCAAAGATTAAGCCCGCCAGTGGCTTAGGCAAATCCACATCTAAATTCACCGCTAACGCATTTTTAATGACAGAGCCCGAACCATCGACATACGCATACAATAATATATAGAGGACAAACGCCACAGAAAAACCATTGATGACGCTGGCAAAATGGCCAAGATTATTTTTCACCAATGTGTGAAAACTTGAGCCTTCCGGATAGCTCAAATTGACTTCTAAAATCTCTTCTGCCGAATTTTGCATGAAGAATGTTGTGATCAGCATGATAAAAATGGTCCATGTGAACCACATGCCTGCAGAGACGATGGGCAAGGTGAGCATCCCTGCGCCAATCATCGTACCTGCTGCGATCATTGCACCGCCTATTACCGATGGTTGTCCTGTTTTCATAATCAAATTCTCATCTTATATTTTGTACAAAATACTCATTGTACCCATCCATAAAGAGAAGACAATATAAGATTAGTGAGAAAGATTATGAGCGCTGACGATTTCCGTAGACGATGTATTGATCACGCTCCTTTGAGGAGAGACCTTTTAAATGCTTCAATTCATTTTCCGGGATCATGATGGAACGCACACTGTTTTTATGCTTCACATTTGGATTATAAAATTCAATGACTTCCATTGAGATGTCTGAATCACGAATGATCTTTTTCATTTTCTCAGAGTTTTCCACGCGCACACGCACCAAGTTTGGAATTTCACTGTGGCTCACGGCGGCTAAACGCTCACGATCAGCAATCACTTCAGACAATGCGAGCACTTTAGGAATGTACGCGCGCGTCACCTCTGGCAAATCAATGTGCCAATAATCGACTTGTTTACCTTTTTGACGATTCGCTTGGATGCTGCGTTTTACGCGCCCTTCTCCGGCATTGTACGCCGCAATCGTCAAGAGCCAATCGCCATCAAACATCTTATTTAAATATTGCAAATAATCGAGCGCCGCTTTTGTGGAGAGTTCGGGATTAAAGCGGCCATCATAATTTTTGTGCACATCGATGCCAAAGTGCTCTGCCGTCACTTTACCAAATTGCCACAAGCCCACATAACGACCATTGTTTGAGGCACCCGGCTGATAACCACTTTCCACCAATGGAATCATGGCCAATTCAGCAGGCATTTTGCGGCGCTTTAACTCTTCAAAGATATAGCGCATGATCACCAAGCGATCTTCATCTAAATGATTAAAGATGCGCGGATCTTTCTGAAAACTTTTGACGTATTTTTGAACTTCTTTGTGAGTGACTTCATTGCTCAATTGACGATGCTTTGCAAAATCGGCAATCAAATGTTGTTCTTTTTTCAAGTGGCTGACTGTTTTTGCCGCAGGGTTCGCACATGCGTTGACCATGAATGTACACCACATCAGCACGACAACGCTGAGGATGTGTTTGAAACTTTTTCTATTAAATTCAAACATCTAACTGAATGCCTATTTATTTAAAGTGCGCAATTTTAGCACAGCGACAAAAAAAGTCGCTAAAAAAATGCGCAAATTTGGCAATTTTGCTAGAAATGAAGGCGCGATGTAGTGGCTATTATTCAGGATCTTTTAACAACAATGCCCAGCGCACAATCGCTAAAACACAGTAACTGATGACAAAAGGATAATGGCAAATGGAGAGAAGGGAGATCGTTGGCGTATGCACCATCGTCACATCATAGATCATCACCACACAATAAATATAATGGCTCAATAACAGCATGCCCGCTAAAGAGAGCCAAATCATATGATCCCCGGCCACTTTGAGCACAACGAATGCCATACAATAAAAGAGCATCATTAAAATCACTGTTGCGGCTAAAAATTTCACCAAACCGAGAGATGTAATGTGATGATGTGTCATGCCGTTGCTTGCAAAAAAATAGCCGATGCCAAATGAGATCAAGAGGATCAATCCACCTGTGCTCAATAATATCCCCTGCTTTTGATGTATATTCAGTGCGCGTTCCATCACTTTTGATCTCAATTTTTGGACATGACTTGCTAAGTTTTTAGTCAATTTATCGTAAAAAAGTTCAGCATCCCTTCGCACATAATATACAATTTCATGGAAGGTATGAGCTTTTTTGAAAAAAATAATCAAGATTGCGCGCAATTGTTCAATATCCTTAGAAACCCCATCAAAAAGGTTACATTTTGTCATTTAGCCAAATTTCACTTAATTTTTGAAAAGTTCACGCGATATACGTATAATTGCAATATTTTTACGTGACTAATATGAGGCACTATGTCCACAAACGAGCATTCTAAGGTACTGTTAATCAATGGCCCTAATCTCAATATGATTGGAACGAGAGAGCCTCAGATCTATGGTTACACAACCCTGCCTGAACTCGAAACACAATTGACGCACAAAGCGATGCAATTACAGCTTGCATTGTCATGCTTTCAGTCTAATATTGAAGGCGAAATCATCAACCAAATTCACAAAGCAAAGTCTGAGAACATTGATGTCATCTTAATCAACCCTGGCGCGTATACGCACACAAGTATTGCCATTCGTGATGCCTTTTTGAGCGTAGACATTCCATTCATCGAAATTCACATTTCGAATGTCTTTGCAAGGGAGCCATTTAGACACCATTCATATTTGTCAGACATTGCCTCAGGAATTCTGGTGGGACATGGACTTTTTGGCTATGAGCTTGGGCTCTATCGCGCTAAAAACATTGTTTCATCAAGATCATCGAAAACTTAGTAGGAGAATAAAAACTCATGGATATTCGTAAGATTAAAAACTTGATTGACCTTGTTGATGAATCAACGATTTCTGAAATCGAAATCATCGAAGGTGAAGGTTCAATTCGCATCAGCCGTAATTCTCAAGGCGCTGCAGTTGCTCAAGTTGCCCCGATTGCCCAACCTGCATACAACCCAATGCAACAAATCGTTGCCACAACGGCGGCACCTGCTGCTGCACCGGTTGCAGAAAAAGCAGAATTACCAGAAGGTAAAGTGATCCGCTCTCCAATGGTTGGTACTTTCTACCGCGCCGCTTCTCCAACATCAAATGCCTTTACAGATGTGGGTCAAACTGTGAACGTTGGCGACACAGTGTGCATCGTTGAGGCGATGAAAATGTTTAATCAGATCGAAGCAGAAATTTCAGGAAAAGTTGTATCGATCCTTGTTCAAAATGGTGAGCCAGTCGAATTCGATCAACCGCTCTTCATTCTTGAATAAGATAAGGACCACTCCATGATTAAAAAAGTTTTAATCGCAAACCGTGGTGAGATTGCACTGCGCATTTTGCGAGCATGTAAAGAGAAGAATATCAGCACCGTTGCTGTGTATTCAACCGCTGACAGAGACTTAAAACACGTACTTTTAGCCGATGACTCCATTTGTATCGGGCCACCACAATCATTTTCAAGCTATTTGAACATGCCTCAGCTCATTGCAGCTGCAGAATTGACAGATGCAGATGCCATCCATCCTGGTTATGGTTTCTTGGCTGAAAATGCAGACTTTGCAGAACGCGTTGAAGAATCTGGCTTTATTTTCATCGGCCCACGCGCTGAAACCATCCGTTTGATGGGTGATAAAGTCTCTGCGAAAAAAGCCATGATCGAAGCGGGCGTGCCTTGTGTGCCAGGTTCTCCAGGTGCTTTAACAGATGATGCAAATGCCAACCTAAAATTGGGTGAAGAAATCGGCTATCCGGTCATCATCAAAGCCTCAGGTGGCGGCGGCGGTCGCGGTATGCGCGTGGTTCATAAAGCAGAAGATTTATTGTCTGCCATTGAATTGACAAAAGCAGAAGCAAGCGCAGCTTTCGGCAACCCTATGGTTTACATGGAAAAATTCCTTGAAAAACCACGCCATGTTGAAATCCAAGTGTTATCCGATGAACACGGCAATGCAGTTTTCTTAGGTGAACGTGACTGCTCTATGCAGCGTCGTCACCAAAAAGTGATCGAAGAAGCATTGGCGCCTGGCATTACAGATGAAGAGCGTGCTCGCATTGGTGAATCCTGTGTGAATGCATGTAAACGCATCGGTTACCGCGGCGCAGGTACCTTTGAATTCTTGTATGAAAATGGTGAATTCTACTTCATCGAAATGAATACACGCATTCAGGTGGAACATCCTGTGACGGAATTGATTACAGGCATTGATCTTGTGCGCGCACAAATCGACATCGCTGATGGCAAACCACTTAAATTCACACAAGAAGACATCACCTATACAGGTCATGCCATTGAGTGTCGCATCAATGCAGAAGATCCAAAAACATTCTTGCCATCCCCTGGCACCATCACAACATTCGTGCCACCAGGTGGCCCTGGCATTCGTGTGGATACCCACATTTATGCAGGTTATAAGGTTCCGCCTTATTACGATTCAATGGTGGGTAAAATCATTGCACACGGCCCAACGCGTGAAATCGCGATCGCGCGCCTACGCAATGCTTTACAAGAAACTGTGATCGAAGGCATCAAGACGAACATCCCATTGCACCTTAAGATCTTAAATGATCCAAACTTCATCAAAGGTGGTACGGACATTCACTATCTTGAAAAAATGTTAAAAGCAGAAGATTAATTTTTGCAAATAAAAAGCCCTGATATTTCAGGGCTTTTTTACTCATACATAAAATCAATTAACAACCTATTTTGGAGTATAATAAATACATGGGTAATCCTCCCATGCACCTCCTAATAAAGATATTGCAAATGTATTTTTTTAAAATTTCACTTCTATTATTTTTATCCACTATCCCATATATATTATTATGGTGGAATGGTAACTCTCTTGGAAAAATTGACTTTATTAATTTTCTAATACTATTCTTATTTTTGACATTACCCATTTACTGTTCCAAGAAATTCAAACCAATCTGTGGGAGCATAGTTTGCATTTTTTACTTTATTCTACTTTTAAGTATTAGTTCATTTGGTAGTTTTCTCTCATTTGGTGCCTATTCCTCTATCATGGAGACAAGTTTGTCTGAATCAGTAGGGTATATTCGACAATTTGGCTTTGCACCTCTAATCATATCTATGACTTTAACAATAAGCGCCTTATATTTGATACTGAATACTAACAAGGCTAGATATGGCAAGGCTAAACATATAGTATTGTTCATTACAATCTTGCTTTTTATACATCCTGTATATTCATTGGCTATCAAAACAAATAGCCGGATTTTTCATGAATTTAGTATTAATCCACAAGGAATTATTGCCGATTTCTATTCTAGAAATATTATATCTCCGATTACTAACTATATATCATACCTTAAGGAACAAAGATTATTATCTATTCCTATAAATAATCATCTACCTGACAATGTAATACTAGGAAAAAATAGTCATTATCAGACGATTTATCTTGTCATTGGAGAATCTGCATCAAGTAATCACTTTTCATACACAGGGTACAAATACCCTACGACGCCATTTATTGATGATCTAAAAGAAAATAAAGAATTTTATTGGGTTCCAAATGCAATTTCTCCAGCCCCTATCACTAGAGAATCTCTCAAAAGAGTGTTAAGTTTTGCAACAGCATCTGATCATGATAGATATTATGATTATACTAATATAGTTAAAGCAGCCAGAAATAAAGGTTTTGAAACAATTTGGCTATCTAGTCAAAATTTTTCAGGAGTCCATGATACACCTATAGGAGTAATAGGAAGGTCATCTGATTTCTATACTTTTAATCTAGTAGATGACACTTTACTTGATGAAGTAACTAAGAAAAAAAATACCAATGTCCAACAGTTTTTTTTCATTCATCTAAATGGATCACATGCACCCTACACAAACTATGATGATCTAGATTTAAAAGTAATGCTAGCATCTGGCAGCAAACATCCTGAATATGATGCAACAATTAGGAAAACCGATCGATTACTGAGTCAAATTATCAATCAAATGTCTGACAACTCCCTGCTTATTTATTTATCTGATCATGGTGAAGTTGCTGGACTTGGGCATGGACTACATACACCTTCTCAGGATCAATTCAACGTTCCTTTTTTCATATATGATAATTCAGGGTCGATCAATGATTTAATACAATTTTTAACAAAATTGCGTTCAGCTAATGTATTTAATACGCAAATGACTATGGAATTTATCCTTAATGCCTTGGGTTATGAATTTTTGAATATCAACATCCCAAATCCCACAGAAGTCTATTTCAGCGATGGTAGTGTAATGCAATATGATAAAATGGTCGACATCTATGACAAACGCAAGTAAATAGCTTATTAAAAATAGGGTAGCATAACTACCCTATTTTCTCTCAGAAATAGATCACTATAACAAAAATGTAACCATAAAATTTAGAGCATATTCAACTCTAACTTCGCGCGCAATGACATGCGCTCAGGGGTCCAGAAGGGTTCCCACACTAAATCTACATGGCAATCATCAATCCCTGGGGTTGCCATCACAGCATTTTGTACCCACTCAGGCATTGAACCGGCCACAGGACAACCGGGTGCGGTTAATGTCATGTCAATTTTGATTTTAAAGTGATCTTCTGTGGTGTCTAAAAACTCAATCACATAAATCAACCCAAGCTCGTAGATGTCCACAGGAATTTCTGGGTCATACACACGCTTTAAATTATTGATGATCTCTTCAACCACCGCTTCACTCGCTTCGGTTTTTTCAACGCCTTCAGCATAATAGATGACTGCGTCGTTTGGGGATTTCTCTTCACTCATGCTCAATCCTTCTTACTCTGTTTTCACAGGTTCTTCATTTTCTGTGAGGGCTGCATGCAATGCATGCCATGCCAATGTGGCACATTTAACGCGGGCAGGATATTTTTTCACACCTGTCAAAATTGCTAAACGTCCAAGCTCACTCGTATCTACATCTTCATCTGTGGTGACTGCATCATGGAAAATGTTATATAACTTTTCCGCCTCTTCGATCGTTTTGCCTTTCACCGCTTCGGTCATCAATGAGCTTGATGCCGTAGAAATCGCGCAACCTTCCCCTTTAAAGGAGACATCTTGAATCACGCCATTGTCATCAACGGTTAAAAATACTTTGATTTGATCCCCGCACAATGGATTGTGACCACGCGCTGCATGTGTAGCCGGATCAATCACGCGAAAGTTACGAGGTTTTTTGTTATGATCAAGAATCACTTCTTGATACAATGCCTGCAAATCTGAATCCATCATTGTCGTCTCGCTCACCATATAGGACTAAAAGAGTTCACAATTATACGCCCTTTTTCATTCGCTCGCATTAAAATGCCATTAAATTGTGTTCTATTGAGTATTTAACGAGAATAATTTATCATTGCCAATCCACTTTCAAACTTATTAAAGGTGTATCCAATGAGTTCATGGTTCGAACGTCTTAATCCAATGCGCATCAAGAGTACCCATTCTAACAAGAAGGTACCTGAGGGCATCTGGAAAAACTGTAAAAGTTGTGATTCGATTCTCTATCAACAAGAGCTAGAACAAAACTTAAACGTTTGTCCGAAATGTAATCATCACATGAAAATCTCGGCAAGAAGTCGTCTCATCAACTTCTTAGACACTGATTCTACCCACGAAATTGGCGCAGAGTTAGAGCCCATCGATTTCTTAGGCTTTAAAGATGTGAAATCTTATAAAGTGCGCATCAATGATGCACAAAAAACAACTGGCGAAAGAGATGCCATGATCGCAATGGGCGGCACATTGAAAAACATCCCTGTGGTGGCCTGTGCATTTGAATTTGACTTCATGGGTGCATCCATGGGTTCTGTGGTGGGCGAACGCTTTAAACGCGCGGCTGATTTAGCCTTTGCAGAACGCAGACCATTGATCGTTTTTGCAGCCAGTGGCGGCGCCCGCATGCAAGAGGGTTTAACCTCATTGATGCAAATGGCTAAAACATCCGCCATCATCGGTAAAATGAATGATGAACAAATCCCATTCATCTCCGTATTGACACACCCAACCTATGGCGGTGTTTCTGCAAGCTTTGCAATGCTTGGTGATGTGATCATCGCAGAACCCAAAGCATACATCGGTTTTGCAGGCCCACGCGTGATTGAACAAACCGTGCGTGAGAAATTACCAGAAGGCTTCCAACAAAGTGAATTCTTATTGGAAAAAGGCGCGATCGACATGATCATTGACCGCCGCGAAATGCGCAATCAAATCGCCTCTTTATTGTCAAAAATGGGGAATTTACCTGAGCCATTTACCGAAACCTCTTTTGAAAAAGTGGACGAAAAAGACGCGAATGCAAAATAAAACGCTCAATGAGTGGTTAGTTGAACTTGAAAAAATCCATCCTTTAGCGATGGATTTTAAATTAGAACGCATCAAAAAAGTTTATCAAGCCCTCAATCTAACGCCGGTGGCACCTTTTATCATGACAGTTGCAGGCACCAATGGCAAAGGCTCCACCACCAATACCATCGCCGCCATTTGTGAAGCGTCGGGCACCCGTCATGGCCTTTACACTTCACCGCACATGCATCGCTTTAATGAGCGCATTGTCATCAATGGGCAGGAAGCGTCAGACAGCGAGATCATTGAGGCTTTTGAAGCCATTCAAAAGGCACGCGGCGAGATCACCCTAACCTATTTTGAATTTGCCACATTAGCGGCGTTTTATCTCTTTAAAAAGCACAATGTGAGCATCGCCATTTTAGAAGTGGGTTTAGGCGGCCGTCTTGATGCCACAAACATTGTGGATGCCGATGTTGCCGTCATTACACCCATTGATCTAGATCATACCAATCTCCTTGGCAACACCATCACTGAGATTGCCCATGAAAAGGCTGGCATAATCAAAGATCACAGCATTGTGGTCACAGCCGAATCATCACCAAATGTATCGATCTTAAATCAAGTGGCTAAACAGCATGCGACGTTGATTGAAGCGGGACGTGATTTTCAATATGCCATGATCGATGAAAAAACATGGCAATATCGCTTCAATGACCGCACATTGACCTTACCAATGCCGCGCTTGCAAGGTGTGCATCAATTGCAAAATGCTGCCGCTGCCATCAGCGCACTTTTCAATAGCCCCATTGCCGCGCAATTGACAGAAGCTGTGATTGCCAAAGGCTTACAACATACACGCCTACAAGGTCGCTTTCAAAAAGTGATGCATCAAAACCGCGAATTTTATTTTGATGTGACCCACAATCCGCAAGGCGCTGCCATTTTGCACGCTTTGCTAATGCCATTTAAAGCAGACAATCGCCCCATCATTGCAGTGCTTGGCATGCTCAAAGATAAAGATGCTGCAAACCTTGCCCATGCCCTTAAAGATGACATCAATACATGGGTGCTAGCAGGCTTAGAGGGCGATCGCGGGCAAAACTCTGATGCATTAAAAGCAAGAATTTCACCCATTTTGGCCCAAAGTGCAACGATACACACCGCCCATTCAGTGGCCGATGCGTGTCAAATGGCAACCGAACTTCCGCAAAATGATGCTATAATTTTGGTGTTTGGATCATTCCACACAGTCAGCGAAGGATTGAATTGGATTAACCCGAGATAAAAACCATGAATAAAAAACTTCAACAACGCATTGTCGGCTGCATCGCGCTCATCGCTTTAGGTCTTTGGATCATTCCAAATTTATTATCATCCGATGATTATCATGTGCCGGAAAATACCGCCGTCGAACAAGAAGATGACTTCTATGCAAGTACAGATGATGAACCTGCAACCATCACACCACCTGTCGATGCGCGTCCTGTGCCGCCCTCTGTCCATGAACCCATCACAGAAAATATGTGGGAAGCGGTGACGGACAATCAGCCATCACTGCCCATTGACAACAATGTGTCCATTGCAGAGCAATTGTTAGCACAAGCCAATCAACAGGGCAAAACCGTGCAAGCCCCACAAGCACAATTGCAAAATAAACCTGCAAAGCCACCGGTACAAAATCAACAAAAGCCCAACAATACAGCGGCAAAACCTGCCAACACTAAACCTGCGCCCTTGCCTAAAATTGAGCTCATCGGCTCTGCCCAAAGCCAAAACACCCAAAGTGCAAACGCTGCTCAACCTAAATTCACATGGTATGTGCAAGTGGGCTCCTACAGCAGCCGCGAAAATGCTACGCGTGTGATGAATGAATACAAGCGCCGCGGTTATGCTTCTGAAGTGGCGTTGATCTCTAAGCAATACAAAGTGCGCATTGGACCCCTTAAAACCCAAGACAATGCCAAAAATGTGCAAGCGGAATTAAAACGCCAAGGCGTGAACAGTTACATCATTCAAATTCAATAATCGAGTAAATTAGGACCTTATGAACTACATCGACATCGCCATCATTGGCATCATTGGATTATCAACCGTCATTGCATTTTTCAGAGGGCTCATCACCGAAGCCCTCTCTTTGCTTGTATGGATCGTCGCTTTTTGGGGCGCAGCTTACTTCTCTCAAGATGTGGCAGCCATGCTTCCGGATCAATTGCATGCCATCACCAAAGGCAAAATTGATTTAAATCCAAGCGAAGGCTCCACAGAAGAGTTACTCGTCTCCATTTTAAGTTACGCCATCACTTTTTTAGGCATCCTATTTTTAGCGGGCCTTGTGAATTTAGGGATTTCTTTGCTCATTCGCTTCTTGAAAATCTCATTCATTGATCGCATTTTAGGCATGGGCTTTGGCGTATTGCGTGGTTGGTTGATCGTGGCATTTTTAGGCTTGTTTGCCATGAATGTGGGTTTAAATAGCATCCCGATGTGGCAAAAATCACAATTGACGCCATTTGTGGAGTCAAGCGCAAACTTCATTGCCAAATTTTTACCCGAAAAATTCTTACAACAGATCAACATCAGTGAACTCTCTAAGCTGTTGCAATCGGATTTACAGAGCCCTAAATCCACCCCAACGCAACCGCACAACCATTAATCGTTAGGAGAATCGATATGGACAATGTCTCTCAAGATGAGATCAGCAAATTCAACCAACAAGATTGGTGGACACCGAATGGCAGTTTTCAAACGCTCCATGACATTAATCCCACACGCTTTGAATTCATCACAGAACATGCCAATTTACATGGCGTCAAAGCCCTTGATGTGGGCTGTGGCGGCGGCATCATTTCAGAGGGATTGGCAAAGCGCGGCGCCATCACAACGGCGGTTGATTTAGCCATTGGCGCTTTAGAAGTGGCCCGTGAACATGCAAAAATCTCAGGCCTTGAGATTGACTATCAGCTCTCCACCGTCGAAGCCCTCGCGGACTTACAGCCCAACACTTATGATGTGGTCACGTGCCTTGAGATGCTTGAGCATGTGCCCGATCCACAATCGATTTTAGATGCGTGCAGCAAACTTTTAAAACCCGGCGGCAAGCTTTTTTTATCCACCATTAATCGCACCTTTAAAGCCAAACAATTGGTGATTTTTGCGGCGGAAACGGTGTTAAAAATTGTGCCCAAAGGCACCCATGAATTTGATAAATTCATCACGCCTTTTGAATTATATACCTATTGTGAAAATGCCGGCTTAGCGGTCAAAGACAGCCGCGGCATGAGCTTTAACCCCTTCAATCGCGTAGCCTATTTAACACAAGATTTGTCCATGAATTATCTGTTGTATGCACAAAAACCAATGTCTGCCCCAAAAGAGGAAGAAAAATGAGTCGTTTAGCCAATAAAGTCATTTTAATCACCGGTTCTACAGGCATGGTCGGTCGCAACAGTGCATTAGCCTTAGCAAAAGAAGGCGCAACGGTTGTGCTCCTTGCCCGTGAGAAAAAACAAAAAATTGTCGAAGATTTGTATGATCAAATCGTGGCAGCCGGCGGCCCTGAGCCTGCCATTTTATACATGGATTTTGCTAAATGCAGCAATGATGATTACTATGCGCTCTATGAAACATTGGCGGCTGAATTTGGGAAACTCGATGGTATCGTGCACACTGCGGCCAATCTTGGTAACTTAACGCCCCTTGCCCACACCAATCCTGAAAAATGGTTATTAAGCATCAACACCACATTAAATACGCCTTTCTATTTAACGCAAGCCATGTTACCGTTGTTGAATAAGGCTGAACGCGCTTCGGTGATCTTTTTTGACCATGCCGAAGTGGCCGACGGTTCTCAAGCGTATTGGGGCAGTTATGCAGTGGCAAAGGCTGGCTTAAATACGTTAATGAAACTCTTTGCCGGTGAGTTTGAGTCCCAAGAAAAAATTCAATTTAACAGCATCGATCCTGTGTGCTTAAATTCAGCAATGCGCTACAGCGTCTCACCTTCTGGGAACCGTGATGCGAAAAAAGTGGCAGATGTCATCACGCACATCATCGATTTAAATGATGATACCCGCCCGTTCACCACAGGACAAACCTTCACCCTATAATTCACCTGACTGAATAAGGAGAGTGACATGGCATTTTTTAAAAAATTGGCCGCCATCACCACATTATCTGTGATGGCCATCAGCTACGGAAACGATCACATTACCACACAACCCACGCATGAATACACCTTAGACAATGGCTTAAAACTCATTGTGCGCGAAGATCACAGAGCACCCGTTGTCATCACCATGGTGTGGTATAAAGTCGGCTCAGTTGATGAGCCTCGCGGCAAAGGTGGCATCTCACACATGCTTGAACACATGATGTTCAAAGGCACGCCAACCCTAGGTCCTAATGAGCATTCCACCATTGTGGCCAATTTAGGTGGTAAAGATAATGCCTTTACCTCCTATGATTACACGGCTTATTTTGAGATTTTACCCAGCTGGGAATTAGAGACCAGTTTACGCTTAGAATCTGATCGCATGCACAATCTTGTGCTCAAAGAAGCAGACTTTGCGCCAGAGCGCCAAGTGGTGGCAGAAGAGCGCCGCATGCGCACCGACAGCAATCCACAAGCCCTCTTTTATGAAGCGTTCAATGCAACAGTTTGGACCACCAATGCCTATCGCAATCCCATCATCGGTTGGATGCCAGAAATTGAAAGTTGGACATTGTCAGATTTACAGAGTTGGTACAACGAATTTTATCGCCCAAACAATGCAACCCTCGTGATTGTTGGGGATGTGGATCCTGAAAAAACTCATCAAATGGTACAAAAATACTTTGGGGAGATTCCACGCGGTGCGAAAATCGTTCGAGAAAATAACTTTGAAGTGCCACAAAACGCCACAAAATACATTGACATGGCAGCGCCTGCCAATCTACCGGTGCTCTTTATGGCTTACAAAGTGCCGAGCATCAACAGCACTGAACACAAAGAAGAAGCGTATGCATTATTGCTTGCCTCAGAAATTTTAAGTGGCAGTGCAACGGCACGTTTACCGAAAAAACTGGTCAAAGAGACGCAGCAATCCCTCGATGCTTCTAGTTACTACAATGAAGGCGCCCGCTATGACACCACTTTCTTTTTAAGTGCCGTTCCGGCTGAAGGCGTGGCGCTTGAGACTTTAGAAGCTGAGCTCAAAGCGGCCATTAAAGATTTACAAAATACCTTGGTCAGCCAAGAGGAGCTTAAAAAGATCCTCACTGCCTATCGCACAGAGCAGATTTATGCCAAAGATTCCATCTATTCTCAAGCGATGGCCATTGGCGCTGCTGAAACCACCGGCGAAGGTTGGCAAAATCGTGACAATTTGGTGAGTTATTTAGAACAAGTGACACCTGAACAAATTCAACAAGTGGCACAAAAATATCTCAATGACAGCAACTTAACCATTGGTCGTTTGCGTGCGCATGCACCCGACAGTCAGGAGGAATAACCATGTTTAAACGCATTATCATGACACTCACCTGCCTCGCGATCAGTACCACAGCCATGGCATCCGATATGAAATCAAAAATTAAAGAGTGGCGCACTGATGAAGGTGCCCGCGTACTCTTCATCAATGCACCTGAAATTCCCATGGTGGACATCGTTGTCTCCATGGATGCAGGCAGTTTTCGTGAAGGTGATCAACATGGTTTAGCTGCCATGACCGCCACAATGATGACACTTGGCACCAAAGAGATGGATGAAAATGCTTTCTCTGAAGCATTAGAAAACATCGGCAGCAGCATCTCTGCAAACAGTAGCATTGCCACCACAAGCGTCAGCATTCGCTCCTTAACCGATGCAGATGTACTCAATCGCACGCTTGCTTTATGGTCAGAGATGATGGCATCACCACGCATGGATGCGGCGATCTTTGATCGTGAACGCGCCCAAGCCATCGATGCACAAAAAGCGCGTTTAGATAATCCCAACGCCATTGCCGGTGAAATGTATCAATCCCTGCTCTTTCCAGATCAATTGCAAGGCGTGACAAGTCAAATGCTTAAAGCCTCATTGAAAAAAATGACAATTGAAGATGTCAAAGCATTTCGTGATGCGTATTACCACGCCACAAATGCCAATATTGTAATTGTTGGTGCATTGTCCGAACAAGATGCCAAAGCCATCAGCTATGCATTGAGCGCCAAGCTTGGCAAAACAGACAAAACCTTAAGTCCAATTCGCAATACCGCCAAGCCTGTCAAAGCACAAACAGTGCGTGAGCCCTTCAATGGCCCACAAAGCCAAATCATGATGGGACAAGTGAGCATTGATCGCTTCGATCCTGACTTTTTATCTTTAACACTTGGCAACCATGTGTTGGGCGGCAGCGGTTTGACCTCGCTTTTAATGATGGACATCCGCGAAAAACAGGGCTTAACCTATGGCATTTACAGCTATTTTAGCCCAACCTTACTCCATGGACCGTTTACCATTGGCCTTGCCACCAAAAATGAAAGCGTTGATCATGCCATTGAAGCGACGCTAAAAGAGACCAAGGCATTCATTGCCAATGGCCCAACAGATGAGGATTTAGAGCGCGCTAAAAATAATTTGATTGGCAGCGGCATTTTGGCTTTAAGCAGCAACCGTGGTTTAGCCACAGCGCTGCTGACCATTGCTCAATATGATCTGCCATTGGATTATTATGACACTTATCCTGAGCGCATTCGTGCCATCACAAAAGAAGAGATCCAACAGGCGTTTGAGAAACACATTCATCCTGATGACTTCACCATTGTGATCGTTGGCGGCGCTGCTGAGTAAGCAAACATCAAGCCTTCACAGAATCCCGCGCCTTGCGGGATTTTTTATGCCATAAATAAATATTCTCATAAAATAGGAATTTTTTTTGTTTTCAAAAAAGATCATTGCTATTGTAATCCTAGGAGTTAGATTATGAAAAGCACTGATCGATTATTGAATATCCTGTCTTATATTGCCTCTTGTGGTAAGCCTGTCTTCCCAAAGCACATGGCACAGGAGTTAAACATCCCGTTATCCTCGGTTTATAGGATCTTAAACATTCTCATAGAATGGGAATTTGTCACACCATCTCGTAAATATGGGGCATACACTTTAGGCGCACAAAGCTTAAAGGGGCAACATTTACATCAAACCTATTCCATTTTTAATGATGATGTCGATGCCGTCTTACAAAATCTCTGTGATGTCACCGGAGAATCCGCCGGTATTGTGGTGGCAGATTACACAGAAACCATCTGCATCAAAATGGTGGAGAGCGAACAAGCGCTGCGCTGCTCATTTTTACCTGGGCGCGTCAATCAATTGACACTAGGCGCAAGCGGTAAAACATTGCTCGCCTTTAAAGAGGCACACATTCGTGATGCCATCATTGAACATGCCTACCCGAATGATTGCCCGGAGCGGACAAGCCTCATGAAAGATTTGGCCTGCATTCGTGATCAAGGTTATGGCCGCACGATGGGTGAAATTGATCCTGGCGTGCTTGGCATCTCTGCCCCCATTTTCCGTCATCAATCCGCCATTGCCGTGGTGACATTGATGGCCCCTTATTTCCGTGGCAGCGCACATGAAGCACAATGGATTGAAGCCATTTTAGACGCAAGCGCCGCCATTACTGCCTTAATTGGCCACGACCAATAATGATTAACCAAAGGAGTCATCATGCCTGATCCATTTGTCTGGTCCGGACGCTTTGATGGCGACGACGCTTGTCATCGCCGCCTATTTCAAGTGATCAACCAATCCACTGCCCCACAATTTGGGCTGCTTGGCTTTCAAAGCGATGAAGGCGTGCGCCGCAATCAAGGTCGTTTAGGTGCAGTCGCAGCCCCTGATTTGATTCGTCAACAAATGGCGGGTTTTCCGGTGCATCAAGACTTTAGCCTCACAGATTTTGGCAATGTCCGCGTTGAGCATCAAAATCTAGAAGCCGCACAAACAAAGCTTGGTCAACACGTGACCATGCTCATGAATCAAGGCATCACACCCATTGTGTTAGGTGGTGGTCATGAAACCGCTTATGGCAGCTTTCAAGGCATTTTTCACCATGTGGCACAGCAGCATCCGAATGAATCCATTGGCATCATCAATTTTGATGCGCACTTTGATTTAAGATCTGCCGATGAAAACACCTCCGGTACGCCATTTTTAAATGCCGCTCACCTATGCCAAGCGCATGATCAACCCTTTCATTATCTTGTGCTTGGCATTGCTGCCCATGCCAATACGCGCGTGCTTTTTGAAACAGCCGATCAACTCAATGCGACATACATCATGGACACTGCATTGAGTGATCTTCAGCACACATTCACAATCCTCAACACATTTGTGAATGCTGTGGATCATATTTACATTACCATTGATTTAGATGTGTTCTCAAACTTCATTGCCCCCGGCGTCAGTGCACCTGCCGTGCGTGGGATCAGTGTGGCCACCTTTGAAGCCTTGTTCACCCATTTAATTGACAGCGGTAAAGTGCGCTTATTAGACATTGTCGAGTGCAACCCGAATTTTGACATTGATCAGCGCACCACAAAATTGGCCGCCTTCATTGCTTACCAATTCATTCAACATCACATTCAAAAGGAGCCCTCATGAACTTGCACCTTGACTCACTCAGCACGCTCTTTTTAACAGTTTTGTGCCTACTTTTGGGATTGTTCTTAAAAAATCGCATCACTTGGTTACAAAAATTCTGTATTCCGGCACCGGTGATCGGCGGGTTTATCGTCAGCATCGTGATCTGGGTGCTTAGAAGTTTTGAGCTGGCCACTTTTTCCTTTGACACAAGCATTCAAAGCTTTTTAATGGTGGCATTTTTCACCACCGTTGGGATTGATGGCAGCTTTCGCATCCTCAAAAGCGGCGGTAAATTGCTCCTCATTTATTTGTGCATCTGTTGGTTTTTAGCACTCTTTCAAAATACATTTGGTGTTGGCATTGCCCTTTCATTGGGTGCAGACCCGATTTTAGGCGTAATGGCTGGCGCTGTCTCCTTAACGGGCGGACACGGCGGTGCGGCGGCCTTTGGTGGCATGGCAGAAGGCTTAGGCCACTCATCGGCAGCCGTTGCCGCAATTGCTGCTGCAACTTTTGGTTTAATTGCCGGCAGCATTTTAGGTGGTCCTGTTGCACGCTTTTTAATCAAACGCCACAATGTAAAAATTGAAGCCATTGATGATGCTCAAAATCTCCCCAATGAGCCAAAAACATTGGCCAATGCTGTCAAAGAGATTGATGTGACAGCCTTTTTAAAGGTTTTGGCCATCATTCTTGGCATTATGGTGGTTGGTCGCATTGCCTCTGCACAATTTACACAATGGACCGGTTTTTCTCTGCCAAGCTATGTGGGTGCGATGATCATCGCCATCATTGTGCGTAACTTTAATGATGCTGCAGGCATTGTGAATTTGCATCAAAAATCCATTGATTTGATCTCTGGCGTATCCCTTGGCTTATTCTTAACGATGGCGATGATGTCTCTGAAAATCTGGGAGTTGAGCGACATTGCGTTACCGTTACTCATCATTTTATTGCTGCAAGTGACATTCATTGTGCTCTTTGCCGTTTTCTTTGTCTTTCGAGTGCTTGGCAAAAACTATGATGCTGCCGTCATGTGTGCAGGCTTAATGGGTCATGGTTTAGGCGCAACGCCAAACGCAATGGCAAACATGACGAGCGTGTGTGACCATTACAAAGTGATCTCCACTCGTGCATTGATGATTGTGCCCTTAAGTGGTGCGGTGTTGATTGACATTGTGTCGATCCCTTATCACACCTATCTCATCAACTATTTCTCATAAAACATCAAAAACCGCCTACGGGCGGTTTTTTACTCTTTGACCCACGCTTTGCGCTTTAATAAAAAAATAACCGCGCCATCATTATTGCGCTCTTCTGTATAAGCGAGCACTTCAGGATATTCATACAGCCAGCGGCGCACATGATTTTTCAAAATCGGCGTAAAATTTTTAGAACCTAAACCGCTGCCATGGATGATGCGCCCACACACGCCCTTAGACTGCACATAATGGCAAAATTCTGTCAACAGCTCGTCTAACCCATCCATTTTATGGCCATGCAGATCTAAGCTCTCTATAATGCGATAGGTGCGCTGCTGAAGCTTTTGCACATCACGGTTGCCCTGCCCATTTTTTGAGTGACAAATGGGTGCAGCTTCATAGGTTTCACCAATATAAAGATAATCATATTCAATCTCTTCATAATGGGGACGCACACGTACTTTGCGCTTTGGCATCAAAGTCAATGGATCAACACGATCACTGTAAATGCGCTTCACATCTTTCATCACGCTTGCAAATTCTGGCTCAGGTGCCATGGGCTTTTGCGCCGCAGCCGCCATCTTTGCCTTCAACTCATCGCGACGAATGACGGCTTTCATCTGCTTTAATTGTTTTTGATAATCCTTTGCCATGGTGACTCTTTTGAATGAACGAAAGGTTTTACCCTATCATTGACACTGCTGCGTTTCAACGCCTGACATAAAAAAAGGGCCCATGGCCCTTTTCATTTAATCTTTGATGCAACGAATCTTACAATTCAGCAAATGGGTCGTTCAATACGATGGTTTCAGAACGATCTGGACCTGTTGAAATCACATCCACTGGCGCATCAATCAATTGCTCAATGCGTTTGATGTAGTTTTGCGCGTTGATTGGCAACTCTTCAAACGTTTTCACGCCCACTGTGCTTTCAGACCAGCCAGGATGAGATTCATAGATCGGCTCACAACGTGCAAAGCGATCGGCACCGTATGGAGGATAATCTAAGGTTTCACCATCTAAATGGTAACCTGTACAGATTTTCACTTCTTCCATGCCATCGAGTACGTCTAATTTCGTTAAGCATAAACCAGAAATACTGTTCACTTCTACAGAGCGGCGCAATACAGGTGCATCAAACCAACCACAACGACGCGCACGGCCAGTCACTGAACCAAATTCATGGCCACGTTCTGCCAAGCCATAACCCACATCATCATGCAATTCTGTTGGGAATGGACCTGAACCCACACGTGTTGTGTACGCTTTAACAATACCCATCACATAATCAAAGTATAAAGGACCAACGCCTGTACCCACAGCGGCACCACCGGCTGATGTGTTGCTTGATGTCACAAATGGATAAGTTCCGTGATCAATGTCTAAGAATGTGCCTTGAGCACCTTCATACATCACGCTCTTACCTTCTTTGCGTAAATCATTCAACTCTTCAGAAACATCCGTCACCATCGGTAAAATGCGTGGTGCCAATGCCATGATTTCATTGTACACAGCATCCACACTCAATGGTTCTTTGCCAAAGTAGTTTTGCAATACAAAGTTGTGGAATTCCATCACTTGAACCAATTTTTCTTTAAAACGTTCAGGATAGAAAAGATCCGCCACACGAATTGCGCGACGTGCCACTTTATCTTCGTACGTCGGGCCAATGCCGCGGCCTGTGGTACCAATTTTGTTCACGCCCAATTTTTCTTCGCGCGCAAGGTCAATGGCAATGTGATAAGGCATCACTAAAGGACAAGCTTCTGAGATTTTCAAACGCTTATCAACATCCACACCTTTAGACAATAATTCATCCATTTCGCTTAATAAAGCAACTGGCGACAACACAACACCGTTACCGATGTAACATGTGATGTGTGGACGTAAAATACCAGATGGAATCAAGCGTAAGACTGTTTTTTCACCATTGATCACCAAGGTATGACCGGCATTGTGACCGCCTTGGAAACGCGCAACTGCGGTTGCTTTTTCCGTGAGAAGATCAACAATCTTACCTTTACCTTCATCACCCCATTGAGTGCCAACGACAATGACATTCTTACCCATTTGTTTTATTCCCCGATTTCAAATTTTGAATAAAAAAAAAAGAAATGCAATTCAATGATGTTTTCGCACGCTATTTAGGCTGAAAATATTTAAAGAATTCAGAATCCGTATCGAGAATTAAGATGTCGCCATCTCGCTTAATACTCTTCTGGTACACTTCTAAACTACGATTAAATTCGTAAAACTCAGGATTGGCCGAGAACGATTTTGCATAGATCTCTGCGGCAGTGGCATCGCCTTCACCGCGTAAAATTTCCGCTTTCTTATATGCATCGGCTAAACGAATTTCGCGCTCTTTATCGGCTTTGGCCACTTTTTCTACATAGGTTGCTTCACCGCGGGCACGGAACTCTTTTGCCGCGCGTTCACGCTCAGTGTTCATACGATCATAAACGCTTTGTTTCACATCTTCAGGCAATTCAACACCTTTGATGCGCATATCAACAATCGCGATCCCGTATTGTTCACCGGTTAAACGCACATTTTTTAAAATGTCATTTTGAATGATCGAACGCGTCGTATTGCCGCTGACTTCATCAATCCCTGCCACCACTTCTTGTAAATTACGATTGGCAAATTCCGCACGATAATTGTCTTGCACCACAGGGCGCAATAAATTATTCAAACGCGCAGGATTCCCTTGTACACGTTCATAGAAGACTTTTGGATCTTCAACACGCCATTGCACAAACGTATCGACGATGAGATTTTTCTTCTCAAGGGTTAAAAAGGGTTCAGGATCGGTGTCTAAGGTTTGTAGACGACGATCAAATTTTTTGATGGTATTGATGAATGGCACTTTAAAATGCAAGCCCGGCCCGATATTGTTTTGTTGCACAACACCAAACTGTAAGCGAATGGCCGTTTCCCACTGTTTGACAATGTAAATGGAGTTCGCTAATAAGAACACTGCAATAACAGCGCCAATCACGATTTGTGTAATTCTCTGATTCATGTCTTGCCCTACTCTAAATTAACGACCATCTTGGCGACTGCGAATGTTCACAGCACGCTCTGGGGTGGTATTCACGCTCGTTGCCGACTGTTTTGGCAACATGGCTTGCGGTGCAGTTTTGTTTTGAGATTCGCGAATCGTTGTGGAATCAATGTCTAATTTAATGGTTTGTTGCTGACCATTGCTTAACAACTGATCTAATGGCAACACCATCAAATTATTGCTTTGTGTATTCATCAACACTTTATTGGTGGTTTGGAAAATGTTTTCCATCGCATCTAAATACAAGCGCTGACGCATGATCACAGGGGATTTAGCATACGCAGTATTTAATAACGTAAAACGTGCCGCCTCACCTTCTGCTTTAGCCACAACACTTTGCTTGTAACCTTCCGCTTGAGCCAATTCACGTTCAACTTCACCATTGATGCGTGCTAACACATCTGTGACATAAGTATTCGCTTGGTTGATCATGCGCTGTTCATCTTCACGTGCTTTGATGGCATCTGTAAAGGCGGCTTGCACAGATTTTGGTGCTTGTGCATCCACTAAGTTCACATTGGTGATTTTTAAGCCCACACCATAAGAATCGAGCACTTGTTGTGCTAAGGATTTAACCTCTGCCACCAATTGAGCACGCCCTGACGTTAAAATGGCATCTAAACTGGTTTGACCCACACGTTCACGCAAGGCACTTTCCACCACATCGCGAAGGGTACCATCAGGATTACTTGAGGCAAACCAATAAGCCGCAGGATCTTGGCGATCAATTTCATATTGCACTTCCACGCGCACATCCACAATGGCCTCATCTTTTGTGAGCATCATGGTCTCTTTGTTTGTGCCAATGGTTGCTGAAAAACGGTTTTCAACGTTGATGATGCGGTGCTCACCAATCGGTGATGGGAAGCGCCAATGCATACCAGGACCTGTGACCGATTGCTCTTTACCTAAAAAAAGCACCACGGCATTGTTACCGGTATCGACAATATAAATCCCTGTGAGCATCCAAAGAATGAACACCACAAATGCACCAAAGCCCATCACTTTGCCGCTTAAATTATTGGGCATTTTGCTAGGTGATCGAGGTGCTTGATTTGGCTGATTGCCATTCCCACCATTGTTTGAAGATTTACCAAACATTTTATTTTTTAAATCTTTCAATAAAACGTCTAAATCTGGCATATCCTCTTGCTTTGGTTTTTGATCTTGACCACGTGGCGGCTCGTTAGAACCCCCCGAATTTTGACCATTTTTAGGCTCATTCCAAGCCATTTCTACAGTACTCTCTTTCATCTTTCCCTTAAATTAAAGAATTTTTAGACAAAACTTGCCATACGCTACCAATTTTTGCCATAAATTGCACCTAAAATCTCTAGTTGAGGTATTTTTGGGCATCAACATCATGCTTTAACAAGCGGTCCCACTCAGCTTTATGCATCAATAATGCCATCACAAATTCACCTTGTTCATTCACAGACTCATTTTTAACGGCATTTAATGCAAATAGCTTAGCACGTAATCGCCCTTGTGATGGCGGGAGAACAACATTTTTCGTCACATGTTGATCTTTAAAATAATCGCCAATGGCGTCTTTAAGGGATTGAATCCCTAAATCTTTTTCTGCAGAAATCCAAACTGCAGTCGGTTGATTCGCATCGTTATAACTAACATGCGGCTCAACATTTTCTAATAAATCAATTTTATTATTCACTTGAATGCGTGGCACAGATTCAGCGCCGATTTCTACCAATACATTCGCCACCTGCTCGCTTTTAAATTCACGCTCAGGATCACCGGCATCGATCACTTCTAAGAGAAGATCCGCATCGGCTGCACTTTGTAAAGTAGAATG
Organism: Wohlfahrtiimonas sp. G9077; assembly: GCF_002252155.1. Taxonomy (GTDB): domain Bacteria; phylum Pseudomonadota; class Gammaproteobacteria; order Cardiobacteriales; family Wohlfahrtiimonadaceae; genus Wohlfahrtiimonas. The sequence goes on along the minus strand of NZ_NEFD01000003.1, from coordinate 104,759 downwards.
GAATGCGGTGACAAGCTCATGGGGCAATTTAGAGATAAAACCAACAGTATCGATCAACACTACATCGCCAATGTTTTCTAAAAAGAGTGTGCGATGTTTAGGATCAAGCGTGGCAAAGAGCTTATCTTCCACATAAGTGCCTGCATCTGTTAAGCGGTTAAATAGACTCGATTTACCCGCATTCGTATAACCGACAAGCGCCACAACTGGCACACCTAAACGATTGCGCAGTGCTTGTCCTTGCTCGCGGGTTTGTTGGACTTTTTCTAATTTTCTTTTGAGCTGCTTAATGCGTAGCCCAATCATGCGTTTATCCATCTCAAGCTGAGATTCACCGGGACCACGCAAACCCACGCTACCGCCACGCAAACTGTCTAAATGCGTCCACATCCGCACCAAACGCGAGGAAATATGCGTCAATTGCGCAAGCTCCACCTGAAGTTTACCTTCAAAGCTTTCTGCACGCTGTGCAAAGATGTCAAGGATGAGTGCGGTACGATCGACCACACGGACTTTTAAGAAACGTTCTAGGTTACGATTTTGTGAGGGAGAGAGTTCATGATTAACGATGACAACGTTCGCTTCTAGAGCATTGACTGCCTCTAAAACCTCTTCAACTTTCCCTAAACCTAAGAAGTATTTTTGATTCGGCGTTGCGAGCTTGCCTTTAATCAAGGTAAGCTCGCTCACGTCCGCAGCTTTGACCAGTTCTTGGAATTCTACAATTTCTTCTGCATGGGCATCTTGTGTCTGTAGACTCACAAGAACGGCTTGATCTCCACTTCGTGTCTGACTTTCGTTTTCGAACATTTATGTCTGTATGCCGGCTAAAAAGTCAATTCTAACACGAAATTCGCTTTGGCGATTAAATTGTGATTTCTGTTTCAACTTCTTCAGAAACGGCTTCATCACCATCAAAGCTCACACGAATGCTACGTGCAGGTACGATTGTAGAAATCGCATGCTTGTAGATCATTTGGCTAACGTTCGAGCGCAATAACACCACAAATTGGTCAAAAGATTCTACTTGACCTTGGAGTTTAATACCGTTGATCAAATAAATAGAGACTGGGATTTTTTCCTTACGGAGCACATTTAAAAATGGATCCTGGAGAGATTGAGATTTTGCCATTGTTATATCCTTCACTAATATTAATTAATTTTGAGAAATTTGTTACATCTTTATTGTACTGATTCGACTATCTCCACCTAGTGAACATTATATACATAAATATTTCCATTACGCGATAGAAACTATAAATGTCAATCATAAAGTCACCAAATACTGCTGAACCTAGAAAGATGTTGACCAAGTGATGTGCTTTTTAATTTACATCAAAACAACTAAAAGCATAGAATCTCTTCACCCGATGGTGTCAGACGCTACACTCTCAATCATACAACTTTTTCAACAGCCTTTCATTGTCATAAAACACAATGTTATCTACTTTTACAATGAAATAGAACACAGATAGATCCATAAACAGCTCGTTTATCGATCATTGGACCTGCACACATTGAAAAAGCGACTTTTTCAACAGCTCTTCTTTTTCGTCAAGCTGTATTGTATTTTTAGATGAATATATTGGAATCAGTCTGTATTATATCCTTTTACGAGCAGGATATAGACCTTTTTTTGTACACATTCGTATATATATATGAAACGCTACGTTCTAAAAAAGGAACAGACTAAGGAATAAGTGCGATATTTATGAGCAAAACGAAAAAACAGTACGTTTGTCATGCTTGTGGCAACGTCACCCAAAAATGGGCCGGTCAGTGTCTTGAGTGCCTAGAATGGAACACCATTGAAGAGGCAATTGTGGAAAAAGCGCCGCCCACTTCCGCGCGTTTATCAGGTTATGCGGGCACCGCAGGCAGTGCTGCGATTCAAACCCTCAACAATATTCAAAAAGAGGAACACCAGCGTTATGATACAGGATTGACAGAGCTAAATCGAGTCCTTGGCGGTGGTTTGGTCACAGGTTCTGTGGTGCTCATTGGCGGCGATCCTGGCATTGGTAAATCCACCATCTTATTGCAAACGATGGTGCATTTTAGTCAGCATTATGATGTGCTCTATGTGACGGGCGAAGAATCCCCAAGCCAAATTGCCTTGCGGGCAGAGCGTTTATCCCTTGCGCAAAGTGAGCTTAAAATTCTCTCTGAAACCTCAGTGGAGAAGATCATTGCAACGGCAGAAGCCCTGACCCCAAAAATCATGGTCATTGACTCCATTCAAACCATTTTTACAGAGTTCTTAACCTCTGCACCCGGCAATGTGGCGCAAGTGCGAGAGAGTGCTGCCCTGCTCACTCGTTATGCCAAACGCACCAACACTGCCATCTTCTTAGTGGGTCATGTCACCAAAGAAGGCGCAATCGCAGGGCCACGCGTATTAGAACATATGGTTGACTCTGTTTTATACTTTGAAGGTGAAGTCGGTTCGCGTTTTCGCGTCATGCGTGCCTATAAAAACCGCTTTGGTCCTGTCAATGAGCTTGGCATCTTTGCAATGACGGATAAGGGCTTACGTGAAGTGAGTAATCCTTCTGCCATCTTTTTATCGCGCCACGATGAGCCCAGCGCCGGCAGCGTCATCATGGTAACCAAAGAAGGCACGCGTCCCTTATTGGTTGAGATTCAAGCATTGGTGGATCAATCTTTTGGCAACTATCCGCGCCGTGTAACATTGGGGATTGAGCAAGCCCGTTTAACGATGCTGCTCGCGGTGCTCCATCGTCATGCAGGCATCGCAATGAATGATCAAGATGTGTACGTCAATGCCGTTGGCGGCGTTAAAGTGACAGAAACTGCCGCAGATTTAGCCGTCATTGCTGCAACCTATTCCAGTTTTCGCAATAAAGTGATTCCGGCGGATTTAGTGATCTTTGGCGAGGTGGGTTTATCCGGTGAAATTCGCCCGATTCCCCATGGTGAAGAGCGCTTAAAAGAAGCATTCAAACATGGCTTTACCAAAGCGATCTTGCCAAAAGGCAATGCACCACGCAAAATACCAGAAGGATTAAAAGTCGTCTCGGTCACTAAATTATCGGAAGTGATTGATGCTTTAAATGAGTTTAGCGAATAAAAAAATCCCCGCACCTGCGGGGATTTTTCTTTATTTACCGATACAGAAACTTGAGAAGATCTCTCCAAGCAACTCATCGGTGCTAAATCGCCCGGTAATGAGCCCGATGTCATCTTGTGCAAGGCGAATCTCTTCTGCCACCAAATCAATGCTGTGACCGGCCGTTAACAACGTTTTGGCCACTGCTAAATGCGCCAAGCTATCTTTTAACGCCACCAAATGGCGCTCGCGAGCACTGAACAAACCTTGTGTTGGCTGAAACTGTACAATCTCCACAATGGCATCTCTTAAAAGATCCACCCCTTGATGCTCTTTAGCAGAGAGGGCAATCACATTGCCGTCTTTACCGGTGGGTTTACCTGTTAAATCCACTTTATTGCGCACATGCAAAATGGGCACATTCAATGAGGACAATAAAGGATCTTCCTCAATGGTTTGATCACGGTCATCATGAATCCATAAAATTAAATCGGCTTTTTTCATGGCTTCACGTGTACGGCGAATCCCTTCTTGCTCAATCACATCTGTGGTTTCGCGAAGCCCTGCAGTGTCAATGATGTGAAGCGGCAAACCGTGAATCACCACATGTTCTTTTAATGTGTCGCGGGTTGTGCCGGCAATGTCCGTCACAATGGCGCTCTCTTCCCCGGATAATGCGTTTAAAATGCTCGATTTACCAGCATTCGGCTTACCGGCTAACACAACGGTCACGCCATCGGTCAATAACTTACCTTGATTGGCACTCGCCAATAGCGCTTGAATGTCACCCTCTACGGCATCAAGACGCTTTAGCACATTGCCATCTGTGATGAAATCAATGTCCTCTTCACTAAAATCAATGGTGGCTTCCACATACACACGCAAATGGATCAACGCATCATTGATGGCACTTGTTTGTGCTGAAAATTGTCCGGACAGGGAGTTCATTGCCGCTTTAGCCTGCGCTTCACTTTGACTCATGATCAAATCATGAATTGCTTCTGCCTGCACCAAATCCAATTTACCATTTAAAAAAGCACGCTCTGTGAATTCACCGGCTTTTGCAGGCTCTGCCCCAAGGGCATACACACGTTTTAACAAGCGATTGAGCACCACCAAGCCACCATGACCTTGAAGCTCTACGCATTCTTCGCCCGTAAAGGAGTTTGGTCCTTTAAAATAGATGACAAGGCCTTCGTCCATCACTTCATCATTGTCGTCATAAAATTGTGTGAATGTGGCGTGACGCGCAACGAGCGCATCTTTTTTGGCAATTTGTGCACCAATGGCATGGCTCATTGGCCCTGAGATGCGCACAATGCCCACGCCACCAATAGAGGTGCCAGATGCAATGGCCGCAATGGTTGTCTCTTTCATGATTCCCTCTTCAATTTAATCTTGCGAAATAAAAAATCTCCTACAATGTCGCCATTATAGGAGATGATCATTCAATGCATTGAAAAATTATGACATTTTCTTTTGAGCTGCTTCAATGCGACGATTGATGAGCCACTGTTGTAAAATGGTTAATAAGTTATTCACGATCCAGTATAAAACGATCCCTGCGGCAAACCACATGAACATGAAACCAAAGACCAATGGCATGAATTTCATGATTTTAGCTTGCATTGGATCTGGTGGCGGTGGGTTAAACATTTGTTGAACAAACATCGTCGCACACATGATGATCGGTAAAATGAAGTAAGGGTCCATGATCGCCAAATCGTGAATCCATAAGATCCAAGGCGCTTGGCGAAGCTGAACACTCTCTTGCAACATCCAGAACAATGAGATGAAAATTGGAATCTGAATGAGCATTGGCCAACAACCACCCATTGGGTTCACTTTCTCTTTACGATAAAGGGCAATGGTTTCTTGACCAATTTTTTGTTTATCTGATCCATAAAGCTCTTTGATGCGCTGCATCTCAGGTGCTAAATGACGCATTTTGGCCATTGAGCGATAACCTTTTTCAGACAATGGATACAAGATCAATTTTGCCGTTAAGGTTAATAATACAATTGCCCAACCCCAGTTGCCCACAATGCCGTGGAAGAATTCAAGCACCCAAAGCATCAATGCAGAAATCGGGCTGAACCAACCATAATCGAGCGTCAACTCTAATTTAGCATTGCCTGTCTCTTCTTGGCCTTTGTCATTCACATATGTGTATTGACCGGCATCCACTAAATTCTTTTTGATTTTAGGACCAGAATACAAGCTGTTTTTAAATTCATAGGATGCATGTGCAGGTACCATAACAGGATCTTTTGACATTAAGCGGATCATCGCCATGTCACCCGGTAATTTAGCCACTTCCACAACATGTGCATTAGTATTTAATGCCAACCATGCAGAGGTGAAATATTGCTGAATCATCGCGCCCCAGCCCGCTGTCCCTTCTTGCTTGATGGCCGGTGCTTTTTCAATCAATTTATCAAAAGGAACTTTTTTATAGCTCTCTTCACCCATTGAAAATACTGGACCTGTATAACTCGATGCACCCATTAAATGGCCGCTGGCTTTTGGATCTTTTTGCAATAACTGCATGTAGTTGATGCCTTGCCATGCTTGATCCGTATTATTGTCAATTTTTTGGGTAAAGCCGATGTCATAGCTGCCACGTTTAAACTCGTACGTTTTTGTCACCACAATGCCGTTGGCATCTGTGTACGTTAACGGTACGATCAAAGTGTCTTGACCTTCTTCTAATGTATAGCTGTCCGCTTGAGCAGTAAATTCTGTGCTGTGTGGGAAAGAGGCTTGGCCAGAGGTGCTGATTAAACCCGTTTGACTCACAAAGCGACGTTTTGGATCTGAGGACAATAAAGCAAATGGCACATCTTTTTGCTCTAAGCTTTCAGAGTATTTTAATAACTTAACATCTTCGATGTCCGCACCGGTTAAAGCGATATTAATGGAAAAAACATCTGTGGTGACAGAGATTTTTTTAGAATTGTTCATCATGCCATTTGGCACATTTGCTGAATTCAATTGTGGCACAGAGCCATCGGTGGCTTGGCCATCGAGCATTTGTGTCACGACTTGTGCACTTTCTGCCTCAGGCGGCTTCGGTGCATTGGCAAATTGCCACTTACTGAAAAGCATAAAGGCCAACAGACCAAAAATGCCCCAGAGGATTAATCGATTATTTTGCATAGTAATATCTTTAACTCAAAATTTAACAAAGAAGATGCTACGGAACAGGATCTTTACCGCCATCACAAAACGGATGACAGCGGATCAATCGCTTGAATGTTAGCCAACAGCCTTTGATTGCACCATATTTTTGAATGGCTTCGATGGAATAATTTGAACACGATGGTGTAAAGCGACACTGCTGCCCCACCCATGGACTCAAAATCAGTTGATACAACTTAATTAAACCAATTAAAATCGTCTTCACAACTTTTCTATCCGCTCCCAATGCTGTTTCAAAGATTGATGCAATAGTTGTCGATTATCTAAGGAAACGTTCCCTTTGACAAGCACAACAATATCAAACCCCGTCAATTTTTCTTGATGCAAGCGAAAAGACTCACGCACAATGCGTTTTACAAGATTTCGGTCATGCGCCTTTTTAAGCTGCTTTTTTGCAATCGCAAGCCCTAAACGCCCTTGCCCCTTTTCGGCTTGTGCCTTTGCAAGCACTGTAAAGTAGCGATCAGAGGATCGAAATGGATGATCAAATGTGCGACTGTAATCCGCTGGCGTTAATAAACGCTGCGCTCTGGTAAAACGATAATTCATGAATTTCCCGCTAGAATGTAAAAAGGCGCTTTTAACAGCGCCTTTTTAGCAATAATCAGTGATTATGCAGATAAACTTGCACGACCGCGAGCACGACGACGGTTTAAAACTTTACGACCGTTTTTAGTTGCCATACGTGCACGGAAACCGTGGTCACGTTTTCTCTTAATTACGCTTGGTTGAAATGTACGTTTCATATTGAACCCTTAAATGTTTTGTAACGCAAAAATAAACAAAAATTTTAGCTTTTTATACCAAAAAGTCAAGTTATAGTTTAGCTTCGCTTCGTAAAAGCTCTGCTTTATCCGTTTTTTCCCAACTAAATGCCGTGGCTTTAGTCTCGATATGATCAGCATTTTGATATGTGATTTCATACGGATCACGGCCAAAATGGCCATAAGCAGCGGTTGGTTGATAGATCGGATGCAATAAATCGAGCATCTTTGTGATCGCATAAGGGCGAAGGTCAAAATGTGTGCGCACTAAACGCTCAATCTCAGCTTCAGGAATCTTATTGGTTCCAAAAGTTGTGATGGAGATCGATGTTGGCTCAGCCACACCAATTGCGTAAGACACTTGAATTTCACACTTATCTGCAAGGCCTGCTGCCACAATGTTCTTAGCAACATAACGTCCTGCATATGCTGCTGAACGGTCAACTTTGGAAGGGTCTTTTCCTGAGAAAGCGCCCCCGCCATGGCGTGCCATACCACCATACGTATCCACAATGATTTTACGGCCTGTTAAACCGCAGTCACCCACAGGTCCGCCAATGACGAAAATGCCCGTAGGATTGATGTGGAATTTGGTTTTTTCTGTGATCCACTCTTTAGGAATCACATGCTTGATGATGAGTTCCATCACCGCTTCTTTTAAATCTTTTAAGCTCACATCCGGATTGTGTTGTGTGGACAATACGATCGCATCGATGCCTTTAATGTTGCCTTCATCATCATATTCAAATGTGATTTGGCTTTTAGCATCCGGACGAAGCCATGGCAATAGGCCAGATTTGCGCACTTCAGATTGGCGTTGCACTAAACGGTGTGCATACGTGATGGGCGCAGGCATCAATACATCGGTTTCATTTGATGCATAACCAAACATTAAGCCTTGGTCGCCCGCACCTTGATCTTCAGGCTTCACGCGATCAACACCTTGAGCAATGTCTACGCTTTGCTTACCAATGATGTTTAAAATGGCGCACGTTGAACCATCAAAACCCACGCTTGAAGAGTTATAACCAATGTCATTGATGACATTGCGCACTAAATCTTCTAAATCCACCCACGCGCTTGTGGAGATCTCACCTGCGATGATCGCTGCACCCGTTTTCACTAAGGTTTCGCACGCCACACGCGCATGAGGATCTTTTTGAATGATGGCGTCTAATACGGCATCGGAAATTTGGTCGGCAATTTTATCTGGATGTCCTTCAGACACAGATTCTGACGTAAATAAATAGCTCATATTGAATTCTCTCAAAGTAAATGGTGAGTCCGAGGATCAAAAATCCTAAGACAATACATCTATTGTACTCTTGTATCCGAAACGTGTTAACCACCGAATACAACCCATATAACAAAGCCCACCCGCATGGTGGACTTCGCTATTTTATCAGCTATCGAATAAGAATCTAGGATTATTTTACTTCAACCCAGCCTTTTGCAATGGCGCGGTTCAATGCAGAGATCACCGCATCAATAGATGCACGCGCAGTATTTGCATGAATCGCCACCCCAAATAAGGTGCGTGATTCCACCTGCATTTCCACAAATGCCACCGCTTCAGCTTTTGAGCCTTGGCTGCGGGCATGTTCATGATAACTCACCACATCCACATCAATCTTAAGGGTTTCATTTAATGCATTGACTAAAGCGGCAATTGGGCCATTGCCGTGACCTTTGGCATGATATTGCTGCGTTGGTGTTGTGATCACCGCGCTGATTTCAGTGTTACCTGTTTCGTCTTCCACAATGCTAATCGGCTGACCAATGACCACATTGCCTTTGGTTAAATATTCACGGTTAAATAAATCAAAGATCATGGGCGAGGTGACTTCAATGCCTTTGGCATCGGCTTCTGCCTGTACGGTTCGACTGAACTCAATTTGTAAACGGCGCGGCATGTTGATGCCATGATCTTCTTCTAATAAGTACGCAATGCCGCCCTTGCCCGATTGGCTATTCACGCGGATCACCGCTTCATAAGAACGGCCTAAATCATGGGGATCCACCGGTAAATAAGGGATTTTCCACATTTGATCCGGTTGATTTTTCATGTCAGATAAGCCTTTACGGATCGCATCTTGGTGCGAGCCTGAAAACGCTGTGAACACCAATTCACCTGCATACGGATGACGCGGATGCACTTTAATGGCCGTACAATGCTCAACCTCACGCACCACTTTATTGATTTGTGAGAAATTCAACTCAGGATCCACGCCTTGCGTATACATGTTCAATGCAACGGTAATGATGTCCACATTCCCGGTGCGCTCGCCATGGCCAAATAAACAGCCTTCTACGCGATCGCCACCTGCCATCAATGCCAACTCCGTGGCCGCAACAGCGCATCCTCTGTCATTGTGCGTATGAATGCTCACAATCACGCTGTCACGACGACTGATGTTGCGACAAAAGTACTCAATTTGGTCGGCATATACATTTGGCGTTGCCACTTCAACCGTTGCCGGTAAGTTAAAGATGATGGGCTTTTCTGGCGTTGGATTGGCAATTTTCATCACCGCTTCACACACTTCCACGGCAAAGTCCACTTCTGTGTCTGAGAAAATTTCTGGCGAATACTCAAATGTCCAATCGGTTTCTGGGTATTTTGCCGCCTCTTTGACCAATAATGAGATGCCATATTCTGCTAAAGCGATGACCTCTTCTTTCGTTTTATTAAAGACGACGCGGCGAAATGTCGGGGACGTGGCATTATAGACATGCACAATCGCTTGCTTGCAGCCCTTTAAGGCTTCAAATGTACGCACAATCAAATCTTCACGCGATTGCGTCAACACCTGAATGGTGACATCCTCAGGGATGCGATTTTCTTCAATCAAACGGCGCACAAAAGTGAATTCCGTGTCAGATGCCGATGGGAACGCCACTTCAATCTCTTTAAAGCCACATTCGATCAACAAGTCAAACATGCGTAACTTTTGCTCGATGTTCATGGGTTCAATCAAAGCTTGGTTGCCATCGCGTAAATCCGATGATAACCAGCGCGGTGCTTTATCAATCACTTTATCAGGCCATGTGCGATCTTTTAAACGAATGGGGGTAAAAGCTTGGTATTTAGCAGAAGGTTGCGCAATCATAATGTATCCTTTTTTCCTACGGTGTAATGATGAATGAATGGTTTTGAATTGTTATGTTTTTTCTAAGTCGCACAGCATAACGCCACGCAAACCAACGGTAGTTTTTCGCATGGGTACTGTCATTTTGGATTTTAAAACTCGCTATGAACATCAATCATCTCTTCTCGTTACTGATTCAAACTCTGGCCATATACGTGGCCAACGTCAAAGGCTGCAATCGTTGCGATTACAGCAGAATAAGTCGTAGGAGAGATAAATTCACAGGATTTGTTTTCATAGAAATTAACATAAAAGGATTTGAGCCATTCGTCAAGCAATTCATCCATTTTTTCTGTCAATCTTTATAGGAATGATCAACATTTCAATAAGATACATTTTAAAAGATGAAAAAAAAGCCTGACATTGTCAGGCTTTTTGATCCAATGATCAGCAATTATGCTTTCTTAGGATTCATCACTTCTTGGAAAGTTGTGGCTGTTTCTACCACTTTTGCTTTTGCCAATACAGTTTCGATCACTTGATCTTCTAATGCGATGTTACGCACTTGTTGCATTGTTTTGTCATCTTTCTTGAAATGTGCTTTCACTTCTTCAGGATCTTCATATGTTGCCGCTAAGTTATCTAAACGTGCTTCCACATATTTTTCATCTAATTTCAAATCTTGTGCTTTCACCAATTCAGCCAAAATCAAGCCTAAACGTGCTCGTTTTTCAGCTTCTGCGCCAAATGCTTGTTGTGCAATTTTCATGAACTGTTCTGCTTGTTCTTGATCTTTTGGCTCTGGGAAATTAGATTGTTTTGCCATGGCTTGAATCTCAGCCATCACCAATGCTTCAGGAATGTCAAAAGGATTCGCTTCAGACAATGCTGTCATCACGTTTGTTTTCAATTGGTTGTGAAGCACATTATTGAGTTCACGCACCATGTTTTTAGACAACTCTTCACGCAATTTAGCAATGCCACCTTCTTCGATGCCGAAAGTTTTTGCAAACTCATCGTTCAATTCAGGCAATTGTGGAGATTGTACTTTATGCACAGTCACATCAAATTCAGCCGCTTGACCTTTTAAGTTTTCAGCAGGATAGTTTTCAGGGAATGTCACGTTGATTGTGCGAGTTTCGCCCGCTTTAACGCCCATCAACTCATCTTCAAAACCAGGAATCATAGAGTTTGAACCCAACACTAAAGGAACATCTGTACCTTTACCGCCTTCAAATTCTACGCCATTGGCACGGCCAACGAAGTCGATCATGATTTTATCGCCATTTGCAGCTGCGCGATCTTCATCATTCCAAGTGGCTTGTTGCTTACGCAATGTTGTGATCATCTCTTCTAAATCAGCGTCTGTCACTTCAGCCGTTGGTTTAGCGATTTCTAATTGTGCCAAATCATTCAATGTGATTTCTGGCATTACTTCAAATTCAACCGCAAACTTCAATTCACCTTCAACTTCAGAAGGTACGATCACAGGGTAACCTGCAGGCTTAAATTCTGCATCTTTGATGGCATCTCTGAATGTTTCATTGATTTTTTCGTTGATGATTTCATTTTCAATTTCAGCGCCATGCATGTTATCGACAACTTTTACTGGCACTTTTCCAGGACGGAAACCATCTAAGCGGATGCGCTTAGCCAATGCTTTTAAACGCTTATCTTTTTCTAAGGAAACTTCAGCTGCATCTAATGCGATCTGTACGCGACGTTTTAAACCTTCTAATACTTCAACTGCTGACATAATTTAAGCACCTAATTTTAATGTAGAAATAAAAAAAGGTGCGTATATACGCACCTTTGTCACCTGGTGCGAGAGGAGAGACTCGAACTCTCACGGTTGCCCGCTGGAACCTAAATCCAGTGCGTCTACCAATTTCGCCACTCTCGCAATGAGAAGAGAATTATACGCGCTTCTCATTTCTTGTCAATACACGCCGTTTACGTGATCAAAAATTGGTCAATATTTGATCATTTCATCAAACGATTGGGATCTTCGATCTCATTTTGCATGCAAGCGGCAGATAATGTATTGCGAAGCAAACAGGCAATCGTCATTGGACCGACGCCACCTGGCACCGGTGTGATGAATTCAGCTTTTGGCGCGGCGGAATCAAAATCCACATCGCCCACCAATTTATTTTTGCCATCCACTTCAATGCGGTTAATGCCCACATCAATGATGGTGGCACCCTCTTTAATCCACTCACCTTTAATCAATAAAGGTTGACCCACAGCAGCCACAATGATGTCCGCTTCTTGACACACTTCTGGTAAATTTTTCGTTCTAGAATGCGCCACCGTAACGGTACAGTTTTCTCTGAGTAACAACTGAAACATCGGTTTACCCACAATGTTTGAGCGCCCAACAATCACTGCTTTTTTACCGGTTAAATCACCCAATTTATCTTTCAGCAATAACAATGATCCTAATGGCGTGCATGGCACCAAAGAAGGCTCGCCAATCGATAAGCGCCCCACATTGACAGGATGGAAGCCATCCACATCTTTTGCGGGTAAAATCGCTTGTAACACCGTTTGTTCATGAATGTGTTTTGGCAAGGGCAATTGCACCAAAATGCCGTGCACCGAAGGATCCGCATTGAGCGTTGCGATCAAATCCAATAATTCTGCTTGCGTTGTGCTCGCATCTTTTTTGAGCGTCACAGAGTTCATGCCGCACTCTTCGGCAAATTTCTGTTTATTGCGCACATACACTTGGCTGGCAGGATCTTCACCCACTAAGATCACCGTTAATCCTGGGACTAAGCCATGCGTTGCTTTGAGCGCTGCAATTTGCTCAGTCAATTTTGCACGTAAGCCTTGAGCAAATAATTTACCATCAATAATCATTGTTCCTCCAACTGTGTCTGACAAGAATGTGTAATGTGTAATTCGCGGTGTTTCACGATTAACGGATAGCGCTTGGCCACATTACGTGCCAATTGCTCCACCAAGTAAACGGATCGATGCTGACCACCGGTGCAACCAATGGCGATTGTTAAATAAGCGCGGGTGCCTTGTTCAAACTTTGGCAGCCACGCATCAAAAAATTGCTCAAGATCTGTTAAATACGTCTGAACGTCCTCACGCGCGTTTAAATACTCAATCACCGCTTGATCTCGCCCTGTTTGCGGGCGAAGTGACGGCTCCCAATGAGGATTGGTTAAGCATCTGGCATCGAAGACAAAATCAGAATTGAGCGGCACACCATTTTTAAAGCCAAAAGACTCAATTTGTATGAAGAGTTTGCGGCGCTCATGTTCAGCTAAGAGATGTTTTTTCAACACTGCGCGCAAATCATGCACGCTTAAACTTGAGGTGTCGATGTGTAAATCTGTGTACTCCAACAAAGGCTGCAGGAGCGAGCGCTCATATTCGATGGTGTCTAACAATGAGCGATGGGTTTTATAAAAAGGATGACGGCGGCGCGTGTCACGATAACGCTGTAAAATCGCCTCATTGGTGGCATCTAAAAAAACAAAGTCTGTCTTTTGTGGCAAATCGCGCAGCGCACGAAATACCTCATCGGTGCGCTCTAAATCCTCCGGAAAGCCTCGCGCATCCACCACAATGGCCAAATTTCTCTGATCGTCCTCTTCGGCAAACTTTTCCACAAAGGAGAGAACAAAGCTCAGTGGTAGATTATCCACACAGAAAAAGCCTTCATCCTCAAACGTTTCAAGGGCAATGGATTTTCCTGCCCCCGACAAACCACTGATGATTACGATTTGCATATAGCCTCACTCAAAAATGAACAATGAATTTTGCGACGCGCGCATTGAATCCCGAATGTTTCACACTGTTTGCTCATTTGAATGATCATGGCTATCAGTGCTCTCGGATGATGGTTGGCAATATGCCTGAGGGCTCGCACAGCGCTCGATAACGCTGACTTAGCCCTAAATGCTCGATCCAAATCACCTCGCCGGTTGCGCGGTCTTTCAGGAGCTGTATGTCATGGCGTAACCATGGCTCTAACGCGATTTCTTGGAGAAGTTTTTTCACAGTTTGGGATCGATCTCGCCACATGGGATGAAATGAACCGCCATTTTCGCGGTTTACGAGCATTAAATCAAGCCCACGCCAAAAAGATAATGGCGGCGCATGATCACTTTTCACCCACGCCACGCGATGATTGACCACAGGTTTGGGTTTTAAAAAATACAACGTGTGCTCAAAGGCGCGAATGCACCAATCATGCATGGCAAAGCAGCTTTCGGAAGTGGGCTTTTTCGCCACAAACATGGCAAAACACTGATCAAATTGGCGCTTTTCTAAAATCACATGGTGCAAATTGAGCCAATGGCGCAGTAAATTCTTTTGGCGAAGCTGTGACAATGTGCGCATCTCTGTTAAATCCAATTGCCCATTGGCAATGGCACGCTGAGCATCCATTTCGGCAATCTCTAACAACAATGCATCGCTCTCTTGAATGAGCTCCGCGCTTCTGGCAAAGGTTTGTTCATAATGGGGAAAAAACTCTGCCACTTTTGGGAAAATGCCATTACGAATCTGGTTGCGCGCCTCTTCAACCCCGTGATTGGTATAATCCTCCATCCATGCAATGCCAAGGCGTTTGCCGGTTTGATAGAGCGTGGATTTGGAGATGCTTAAGAATGGACGCAGCACTTCGATGGCATGGGATCCAAAGTGCAAAGTGGTCATCGCGCGCATGCCACCTAAACCCAATGTCCCTGAACCGCGCAGCAAGCGATACATCACCGTTTCTGCTTGATCGGAGCGATGATGCGCCACCAACAATAAGCCTTTGCCGCCCATTTGTGCCATCGTTTTGGCAAACTGAATGTAACGGGCTTCACGGCCGCAGGCTTCTGCTCCTTTTTGATCGATGTCGATCACCACATCATAATTGACAAAATCAATGCCATAATGCTTCGCTTTATCACGGGCGAAATTTGCCCAAATGATGGAATCTTCACCATGCCATTGATGATTGACATGAATCGCCGTAATGGGCGGCAACTGTGCACGATATGTGTGCAACCAATGAAGCAGCATGTTTGAATCAATGCCTGCACTTAAACCAATGTAGAGATGATCATATGCATTTAAAGTGGCATGATATTTTTGAAAAATTTTCTCGTACCAATCGGGGATCATAACTCAGCCCCAATGTTTAAGTGAAAACGCACGGTATCACCAAATTCACGGTTAAATCCGTGGGCGATGTCAAACTTCACCACGCCAATTTGCGAATACCAACGGGCACCAACACCTGCACCCACTTTCCAGTTGGGTTTTGGGCCATTAAATGCATCGCCTGCATCCACAAAGGTGACGCCGGCCCACTCTTTCGTAAAGCGATGCTCATACTCAAAGCTTGCCACCACCAATTTTTTACCGCCATAAATCTCATTGCTGCGGTAACCTTTCTCGCCGATGCCATTGTAACGATAACCGCGCACAGAGTTATCGCCGCCCGTTTGGAACAATAACGCCGGCGGCATGTTGTATAAATCTTCACTGGGCACAAAGGTGTGGCCAATTTGCCCGCGTAAAATGATGCGATCATTTTGAAAGCCTGGAATGGGAATCACAGCGGTGCCTTCGGCTTTGACTTGAAGAAAATTCACATCCGAAGCGATCTGTTTTGCAGCCCCGCGCACCATGACAGAACCTTTTAACACCCAAGCGGTGAACCAAGGGTTTTCGATGTTTTGCCACGTAAAGGTGGCACTTGGCACGATCATTTTGGTGTGGCGGCGCACGCCATCGGGCGTTCTAAAGCGGTCATTTCTGTAATCTAATGCATAGACCTGCTTTAAATTATCCTTTTGATATGTGCTGGCAGCACCTAACACAAAAGCGGTGTAATCCCGATATTTTGTGTCCTCATAATCATAGCGCACATAAAAGTCATAAAAACTGGTGGCCGGTCGTTTGCCAGGCACCGTATAAACCAATGCCGCGCGGCGTTGCTTTTGAGCTAAGAGTAAATCCACCGTCATTTTATGCCCCATCGGGTTTAAATAACGCCATGTGCCAAGCCCTGAAATTCTCGCGCCAATGTCTGTGCTGTAACCTAAGCCTACGCTAAATACGCGGCGTTTTTTTGGCGTCACTTTAATGTCAAGCGGCACGGTGCGATTTTGATGATCAATCGTTGGTGTGATCACCACTTCTTCAAAATAGTCAGAGGCATCTAAATCTTGCTGCAGCTCTAACGTGCGCGTGTCGGAAAATTCTGTCTCTTCGTTCATCATCACATAACGGCGCAACAAATCTTCAGAGAAATAATCACTTTGGAACGTCACTTCCCCAAAGTGATAACGGCGACCTGTGTCCATCGCTAAATGCACAAGACTTTTATACGTGTCTAAATTGACGATGATTTGATGCACCGGAAAATCCACCTCAAAATAACCCATCGATAATGCGCGGTTATAAAGGGTACTTTTCATCTTCTCATAGCTCACCTGATTTAACGGCGCACCTAAACGCAAATCGCTCTCTTGAATGATGGTTTTGAAGATTTTTTTGCGGCGGCCTTCCCCTTCAAGCTCAAAGATCAGATCATTAATTTTAATGGGATCTTCAGGGTTGATTTGATAAGTGGCAATCCATGTATCGCCCTCTTTGGTGAGGTTTGTTTTAATCTTCGGGCGATAAAATCCGTAAGGTTCAAGGGCTTGCTCAATCTCCGCAGGGGCTTGCTCGTTCAGCCACTCAACACGCAAAGCAGGCGGCGCTTCTCGGTTCTGATATTCATAAATGCTCAGAGCATTTTGCACGTTTGTTAAGGCGGTTTTGTGCCCGTCTAAGCCTTCGATGCGAACAGTCAATTTGTCCGCATGCGCTAAACCTAACGTCAACAAAATGGCGATGCACGGGAAGTATACTCTCATCCTAATTCGTTCATTGTATGATTAAGAGCGGTAATTATAACAAAGTCACAGATTTTATTTGTTATAATCACCCATTATTTTAATTTACAGATTTTAGGTATGATGAGTCAACAGAACATTGCGCCCGTGCTCGAGGTACAGAACTTACATAAGTCCTTTGGTGAACTTGAAATTCTCAAGGGCATATCTCTATCCTTGTATAAGGGAGAAGTCATCTCTCTTTTAGGTTCTTCGGGCTCTGGCAAAAGTACTTTTTTGCGCTGTTTGAACTTATTAGAAAACCCAAATGCCGGCACCATTGCCCTCAATCAAGAAGTGCTTGAATTAAAAGAGAGCCCAAAAGGATTGGTGGCGAAAAACCAAAAACAACTCCAAAAATATCGCAGCAAAGTGGGCATGGTGTTTCAAAGCTTTAACTTATGGGCGCACATGACGGTGCTTGAAAATGTGATTGAAGCGCCCGTCCATGTCCTTGGCATCCCGAAAAAAGAGGCCATTGCCACAGCAGAAAAACTCTTAGACAAAGTGGGCTTATTGGATAAAAAAGATGTCTACCCAAGCAGTTTATCAGGCGGTCAGCAGCAGCGCGTTGCCATTGCTCGCACCCTTGCCATGAATCCTGAGGTGATTTTATTTGATGAACCCACCTCTGCCCTTGATCCTGAATTGGTACAAGAAGTCTTAAAAGTGATTCAAGAACTTGCGGCCGATGGCATGACCATGATCATCGTGACCCATGAAATGGACTTTGCGCGCAATGTATCAGATCAAATCCTCTTTTTCCATCAAGGCGTCATTGAAGAGAGTGGCGAACCTGAAGTGATGTTCACCAATCCAACCTCCGAGCGCTTTAAGCAATTCATTAATCATGTAAAATAACTGAGCCTCCTAACTAAACCCATAATGAAAAGGTGATCAAATGCATAAGAACGGTTTTACCCTGATTGAACTGATGATTGTTGTGGCCATCATTGGCATCATTGCAATGTTTGCTGTGCCAAGTTATCAAAACGCCCAGCGCAAAACCAAAATTGCAGAAGGCATCGCAGCTTTGACCGCTGCACAATCACAGATTGAAAAAACACGCCTTGAGCAACGCAAAACTTATGGTGAGATCACCTTAGCCGATGCTAAAATCAATGATCTAGTTAAGCATGGCAGCACCCCCATCTATCGACTCACCTATCAGTATCATCAAGGTAAACAATACACCTTAACCGCAACTGCACAAGGCACTTGGTTAAAAGAGAAAGATCAATGTAAAACGATTGAGCTTAAAAGCAGCGGTGAAATTACGCCATCAGATTGCCAAAAATAATCGCATAATTTGCCTCTCCCCATTTTCTGAAAATGGATTTATTTGCTACAATATCGCCCCGTCATTGGTCTAGAAAATTAAAATGGATGTAATAATTGAAGAATGTCTCTCGGAATTGTCTGGCAATATCCCTGAAGACGACTTTGCTATGTGGGTTGCCCCGCTCAAATTTCTGATTAAAGAAGATAAGGTCATTATTTTGGCAGCATCTGACATGATCATTCGTTGGGTGAAAAAGAACTATGAAGAGATCATCACTAAGATCTTTTCAGGCAAATTAGACCATGACATCACAATTCAATATGGCGTTGGCACTGAAGATGAATATTCAGCACCGGCCGTTGTGGAAAAGAAAAGCCGTAAAAGCGGTGGACGCGGCGGGCGTTCACGCGATGTGATCAAGGATTTCATCAAAGAATCGGCCATTGAAACCAGTAACCTTAACCATGATTTTACCTTCAATAACTTTGTGGAAGGTAAATCAAACCAATTTGCCCTCGCAGCGTGCGCACAAGTGGCGCAGCATCCTGGCACATCCCACAATCCATTGTTCATTTACGGCAGCACCGGGCTTGGCAAAACCCATTTAATGCATGCTGTGGGTAACTCCATTCGTGAAAAATATCCCGATGCGCGCTTAATTTATCAGCACTGTGACAGCTTCATTGAAGACATTGTGCGCAGCTTTCGCAACAACACCCATTCGGATTTGCGTCACTTTTATAAAACCTTAGATGCGCTATTGATCGATGACATTCAACTTTTAGCGGGCAAAGACACATCACAAGAGGTTTTTTTCCATACATTTAATACGCTCCTTGATGGTGGCCATCAGGTGATTTTAACCTGTGACCGTTATCCGAAAGAGCTTGAAATGATGGAAGATCGTTTAAAATCACGTTTTGCCTCAGGGCTCATCGTGAACATTGAGCCGCCTGAGCTCGAGCATCGGATTGCCATCCTGCTGCAAAAAGCAGAAAACTGGGGCCTAAATTTGCCGCAAGAGACGGCATTTTTTATTGCTCAAACCGTCAAAGCCAGCGTGCGAGAATTAGAAGGCGCATTAAAGCAAGTCAATGCCCTTGCGAACTTTAAAGGCTCGCCGCTCTCTGTCAGCATTGCCCAAGATGCGCTGGGCAGCCTCATGGAGATCCAAAGCCGCCAAATCACGCTAACAAACATCCAAAAAGTGGTCACGACATATTATGGCTTAAAAACTGCGGATTTAACGGGTAAATCCAGAGCCGCCAACATTGCCAAGCCTAGACAATTGGCCATGTATGTGGCGCGCTTATTGACACAACACAGTTTGCCTGAAATTGGCCGCGCCTTTGAACGCGACCATTCCACCGTGATGCATGCTTGCCGTAAGGTGGAAACGGAGCTTAAAAAAGATTATGCCTTGCAACGTGACTTTGAAACCATCCGCGCCACATTGACACACTAAATCATCCCCCCAGTAACGCCTGTAAATCCCCCAATACCGCTGACATTTGTGCTGGCTTCACCTGAAGCGACTCATCACCTGGGCGACGCCAAATGATGTTTGCCTCTGGCAATTCATCTAAAAATCGGCTTGGGGTACACGGCTCCCATTCACCATAACGTTTACGCTGACGGCAATAGGTCAAGGATAAACGCTGACGCGCGCGTGTTATGCCCACATAAAAAAGGCGCCGCTCCTCTTCCACCGTATCATTGTCGATGCTGTTTTTATGCGGCAAAATGTCCTCTTCCATGCTCACCAAATACACATACGGAAACTCAAGGCCTTTGGCACTGTGCAGAGTCATGAGCGTCACTGCATTGTGTTCTTTTTGCTCGCTGTCATTGTCTAAAATGGAGACCAGCGTTAAGTGCGATAATATCTCATCAAACGGCATGTCATATTGATCGAGCCAATTGATCAAATACTGAATGTTACTTTGCTTGCGCTCAAAGGATTTCGGCGATGTGGATTGATCGCGAAGATAATCTTCATAACCAATGGCATCGAGCATCTTTTCCAATGCTTCGCACGTTTGCCCTTGATCCAACATTGTCTTGGTGTGCTCTAAAATCCGATAAAAATCGCCGCAGCGCAAGCCTAAGCCCTTGCCCATCACTTTGCCCAATTGTGAGTGACTCAGCGTCTCATAAAGTGACAATTGATTGACTTTGGCAAACTCTAACAGCTTTTTCAAAGAGACCGCGCCAATTTCACGCTTAGGAATGTTTAAAATGCGCACCAAAGATGCCGTGTCATTCGGATTGACCATCACTTTTAAATATGAGATTAAATCCTTAATTTCCGGCTGCTGAAAAAAGCTCGTACCACCCACAACGCGCACCGGAATATTGCGCATATTGAGCGCCATTTCATATGCTTTTGCCTGATGATTGCCGCGATATAAAATGGCAAACTGACTGTAATCATTGCCCGTCAGCGCCGCTTGTTCTTCAATGGAGAGCACCACATAATCAATCTCATCTTGGGCGCTCTTAAACTCATCAATGGTGATCTCATCGCCCATCCCTAAACTTGACCATAAGGACTTTTCATATAAATGGGGATTAAAACGGATCACATGGTTCGCCGCATTGAGAATGTGCCCCGTTGAGCGGTAATTTTGCTCAAGCTTAATCATCTTGAGATTTGGGAAATCATGGTGCAGCTGATTGAGATTTTCAGGTCGTGCGCCCCGCCAAGCATAAATGGATTGATCATCATCCCCCACCACCGTCAAACCACTTTTACTGCCAACCAACAGCTTCACCAATTCATACTGGCATAAGTTCGTGTCTTGATATTCATCCACCAACAAATAACGAATCTCCCGCTGCCAATAACGGCGCACCTCTTCATGGGTTTGCAAAAGATTGAGCGGCAGGAAAATCAAATCATCAAAATCCACCGCATTATAAGTGGTGAGCTGATCACGATACTCACGATACACATCCACCGCATGTACCATGGCTTCATCATCCACCATCGATTGCACAGATTCCACCGATTGATGGTCATTTTTCCAGTTAGAAATCTGCATTTGCATCATTTTCGCCTCATCACTATCGTTGAGGTAATCGGTCAATAATCCTAAACTGTCGCGCTGATCATAAATGGAAAAACCTGCTTTTAAACCACATAAATGCCCATGTTTTTTTAAAATCTGCAAACCCAAGCGATGAAAGGTCGTGACGCGAAGCCCTTTCGACTCCTCACGCTTGAGCGTGCCTTTAATGCGCTCTGCCATCTCTTTGGCCGCTTTATTGGTAAACGTGACGGCATAAATGCTACGGGCAGGATAATGACACTCGCGCACAAGATATTTAATCTTTTCGGTGATGACGCGCGTTTTACCAGAGCCTGCACCTGCTAACACCAAAAGCGGTCGATCAATGGAATGGACCGCTTCTAACTGCTGTTGATTCAACTGCATGACTTACATGACTCTCGCTTTTAATAAATGGTGCATCGTCACAACGCCCACCACATGACCCGCATCATCTAACACAGGCAACGCGCTGATGCGTTTTGCTTCCATTAAATTTGCAGCATCCACTGCTAAAGCGTCAGGTCCAATGCTGATGGGGGTTTCTGTCATGCAGGCTTTCATGGTCAATTGACGAATGTCTGCATGCTTTGTCCACGTGCGGCGCAAATCCCCTTCACTGAACACACCTTTTAAATGGGCAGATTCATCCGTCACCACGATGATGCCAAGGGGATATTTGGTCATTTCAAGCAAACCATCGGTTAAATGCTGATCTTCAGAAACATTCGCGAGCTCATCAAATGGTGCCATCACATCTGAGACACGCAGCAATAAACGGCGGCCTAATTTACCCCCCGGATGAGAGCGCGCAAAATCATCTGCCGTAAAGCCACGCATTTCCATCAACGTCACTGCAATGGCATCGCCTAAAGCAAGCACTGCTGTTGTCGATGACGTGGGCGCTAAATTCAATGGGCAGGCCTCTTCTGTCACTTTTGCCAACAAATGATACTGCGCATTTTTTGCCAATGTTGATTGATCATTGCCTGTAATGGCGATCACTTGTGTGCCTTGGCGAATCATGATGGGCATGATGGCAACAATCTCATCGGATTCCCCTGAGTTTGATAAAGCAATCACCACATCAGATGCCGTGATCATGCCTAAATCACCATGGCTTGCCTCTGCCGGATGCATAAAAAATGCAGGGGTGCCGGTGCTTGCTAAGGTTGCGGCAATCTTATGGCCAATGTGTCCAGACTTGCCCATACCAGTGACCACAACGCGCCCTGTGCACGCTTTGAGGACTTGGCAAATGGCATAAAAATTTTCATCAATGATTGATTGCAAAGCACTCACGGCTTTAGCTTCAATCTCCAACACTCGTTTTGCATGAGCAATTGCGCGATCTTGTGGGTTCATTCAATCTCTTCCAACCATGAATAGAGCCGTAATTATAGCGAATATTTTCCTGATTCTCAGTTTATCTTTGGCCGCTTTATCGTATAATGGTCAATTGTCGCGGCAATATAACACAATGAAAATTGCCTATTTTAAATTTCTACACAAGCTTAGGAGAGAAGGAAATGTCGAATTCTCGCGAAGTAGAATTACATTATTATGATGGTTCAACTCGTACAGTCTCAGTCAATGATACACGCATCCCTTACCCGATTGGCCGACTCATTGTTTCATATACGGATACGAACGGAATAATCATGCAAGCGAATCAAGCTTTTATTGACATCTCCGGCTATACAAGAGATGAATTGATCGGTCAGCCTCAAAACATTTTGCGCCATCCTGACATGCCAAAAGCGGCATTTAAGGACATGTGGAGCACCATTGAATCCGGCAAAAGTTGGAATGGTTATGTGAAAAATCTTTGTAAAGATGGTGAATATTATTGGGTGTACGCCACCGTTGTGCCTTCATTTGATAAAGATGGCAACATCACTGCATTCACATCCATTCGCAGAATGCCAAGTGAAGAGAAATTAAAAGATGCCATCGCGCTTTATGCCACACTCGATTAATCGGCACTAAACATTGAGACAAAAAAAATCCCTGATCGTCATCAGGGATTTTTTTAATGACCCAATTTATTTTTTGCTTTCGCCTAAAACCATGGTGCCATGTTTCGCATAATGATCATGCCATGAGAATGCTTCAGACAAGATGTGTGGTGTTTGACCACCTTTTGCACAAGCGCGATCAAAGTAATCACGTGCTTGGGCTTTAAATTTAGGATGCATACAGTTTTCAATCACCAAGGCTGCGATCTCTTTAGGTGATTTACCACGAAGATCCGCATAGCCTTGTTCTGTCACAATCACGTCCACATCATGGTTTGCGTGATCTACGTGCGTTACAAATGGCACGATGGCAGAGATGTCACCATTTTTCGCGGTCGATTGCGTCACAAAGATCGTGATGCGCGCATTGCGGGCAAAGTCACCTGAGCCGCCAATGCCGTTCATCATGTGCGTGCCATTGACATGGGTAGAGTTGATGTTGCCGTAAATGTCCGCTTCTAACGCTGTGTTAAAAGAAATCACGCCTAAACGACGAATCACTTCAGGATGGTTGGTGATCTCTTGTGGGCGGAAAATCACTTTGCCTTTATAACGCTCTAAATCTTCCGCAAGGGTTGCCACGAGTTTAGCGGATAAAGAGAATGCCGTCGCGGCTGCAAATTTCACAACGCCCGCATCGATCAAGTCAAAGATGCCATCTTGCAACACTTCTGATGCCACAGTGATGTCTTTAAATTTAGAGTGCTTCATGCCGCTCAATACAGCATTTGCCACAGAACCTACGCCTGATTGTAACGGCGCTAAGCTTTCTGTCAAACGGCCTTCTTCCACTTCTTTTTCTAAGAATTCTAATAAATTGTCCGCAATTTTTTGCGTCTCTTCATTTGGTTCAAATAAAGGTGATGGAATGTCTGGGCGATCTGATAATACAATGCCGCGCACTTTTGCAGGATCCACTTTGATGCCAACGCTGCCGATGCGTTTACTCACATCATACACAGGAATCGCTTCACGGCTGTTTTCGCCTTGATCTTTTGGCACATACACGTCATGAATGCCTTCATAAGCTGCGGGTGCAGATACGTTCAATTCAATGATCACGTGTTTTGCTTTGTCCACAAAAATCGGTGAGTTACCCACAGAACCTGTTGGAATGATTTGACCATCTTCTGTGATGGCTGCCGCTTCAATCACAGCATAATCAATCTCACCTAACACGCCTTGGCGCAATTGTTCTGCGGTGTGTGATAAATGTTGGTCGATGTATTTCACTTCGCCGCCATTGATCTCTTTACGTAAAATGGGATTGCCTTGGTAAGGTAAGCGCAAATTGATCGCTTTGTTTTCAGCCAATACGCCATCGGCATCCGGTCCCATTGACGCACCGGTAAAGATGTTCACTTTAATGCCATCTTTATGTGCGCGAGCCGCTAATGCACCCGGGAACACTTTAGGTTCGCCAAACAAAGTAAAGCCACTCATTCCGATGGTCATACCATCTTCCATCCATGATGCGGCTTCTTCTGCCGAGACAATTTTATTTTCAAAATTTGGATTACGAATTTTACCGGCCGCTTGCGCTTTTAACTGTTCCATAAACATCCTCCTAATTAATCTTTCTAGTTGTAACTTATTTGTAGCTCAAGATACTATACAGTAATTTGCTGAAAAGCAATATGTCACATCTGCGAACGCTTCTGTTCCAATAGCTCCCAACGTATGAAGGCTTCGTCAAGTTCTTCATTCTTACGTGCTAAAGCATCTAAAACTGCCGCCTGCTTCACATGATCTTGTTGATAAAAATCATTGTGTTGCGTTTGTTCAGAGAGCGCTTGAATCTCTTGATCTAATTGCTCGAGCAATGCGGGCAATGTCTCTAATTCACGCGTCTCTTTATATGATAATTTCACCTTTTGTGGTTTAGGTGCTTCTGTTTCCGGCTTCTTTTCCACAACATTTTTCTTTTCAGACTTGTGATTCTCTGCCTGTGCTGCGGTGTGATTAAAGTACTTTTGACTCTCCACACTCTCCAGCCAGTCGCTGTAACCGCCCACATATTGACTCACCGAGCCATCGCCTTCAAATACCAACGTTGAAGTGACCGTTTTATCAATGAATGCACGGTCATGGGAAACGATCAAAAGCGTGCCTTCAAATTTCAGCAATAACTCTTCGAGCACCTCTAGCGTTTCAATGTCTAAATCATTCGTCGGTTCATCGAGCACGATGACATTCGCTGGCTTTGCAAAGAGTTTAGCGAGCAATAAGCGGTTGCGCTCACCGCCTGATAATGCTTTCACAGGGCTTCTCGCTTTTTCTGGCGTGAACATAAAGTCCTGAAGCCAGCCGATCAAATGTTGTTTTTTACCGTTGATCTCAATGAAGTCGCTGCCTTCTGCCACATTGTCCATCACGCTTTTTTCTAAATCTAACGCAGAACGCAATTGATCAAAATAGGCAATCTCAAGCTTCGTACCCACTTCCACTTTGCCGCTCTCTGGCGTTAATTGTTCAAAGAGCAACTTTAACAATGTGGATTTACCCGCGCCATTCGCGCCAATTAAACCCACACGATCGCCACGCATCAGCGTCATGCTGAAATCTTTGATGATGGATTTACCATCAATGGAATATGAGATGTTTTCCGCACTGATGACGCGCTTACCAGATGTTGAACCTTCCTCAAAATTGAGTTTAGCAATCCCTTGACGCGAAATGCGCTCTTTAAATTGCTCACGCATCGCTTTTAAAGCACGCACACGTCCTTCATTACGGGTTCTGCGTGCTTCGATGCCTTTACGAATCCACACTTCTTCTTCAGCCAAACGCTTATCAAACAGCGCGCGTTCTTGATTCTCTGCATGGAGCATCTCCGCTTTACGGCGCTGATAATTGTCATAACTGCCCGGAAACTCAGAGAGCACACCGCGATCAAGCTCAATGATCTTATTGGCGATCTTGCCCAAAAATTGTCGGTCATGGGTGATGAACAAAAGTGCGCCATGATAATTCTTAAGCAGCATCTCTTCGAGCCACAAAATGGCATCAATGTCTAAATGGTTGGTGGGCTCATCGAGCAATAATAAATCAGGCTCAGAGACCAACGCTTTACCAAGGAGCACACGACGAATCCAACCGCCCGATAAATTGGCGATGATCTCATCCTTTGGCAAAGACAATTGCGAAATGATGGTCATCACTTTTTGATCAAGCGACCAACCATCAAGGGCTTCAATCTCATGCTGCAAACGGCTGAGCTCTGCCAAATCCATCTGATCTTCTGGCTGCAATAAAATTTGATGATACGCCACCAATTTTTGCCCAACCTCAGGAATGCCTTCAGCCACTACGTCATAAACTGTTTGTGTTAGATCACGAGGAATCTCTTGAGAAAGCGCCGCAATGCGATAGCCGCGATCAATAATCACTTCGCCATCATCTGGCACAGCATCGCCTGTGATCACTTTTAATAAAGAGCTTTTGCCCTCGCCATTGCGGCCAATTAAAGCCACGCGGTCGCCCTTTTCTAACGCAAAATCTAAATTTTGCAATAAAGGACGATCCCCATAAGCCAATGAAATGTTGTGTAATGTTAAAATTGCCATAATTAAGCTCTATTTTGAATCCCGTATAATGCGCTGCCCACCACGCTTTTCACCACGCGCTGAGTGTCATATTCAACAGGCGCACCAATGCTAAATTTGTGATCAAGGCTCAACATGGTCACGCCATGCACTGCGCCCCATAAGCCGCGCGTCAATAAACCAAGTTCATCTTCAGAAAGATGCGGCGCCAATTGCGACAACTGCTGACCGATCACATAAAAGAGGTTTTTAATGTGCACAAAGTAATCTTCTGTCAGCAAGGCTTCATCGGTCACGCGGTGCATGAAGATCGCCTGCCATTTCTCTTTATGCTCAAAGGCAAAGTCCACATAACTGATGGCAATTTGCATCAAAGCAGCTTCAGGATCTTGTGCGCCATTCTCTAAATCACGTTCAATTTTTTCCAACAAATGTTGTAAAGTTCGGGCATTGAGCAAGAGCATCAAATCATCTACATTTTTGATCACCATGTACAAAGAGCCCACCGTATAACCAATCTCTTTGGCAATGCGGCGCGTCGTGAGTTTATTGTAACCCTCATCGACTAAAATTTTTTCGGCAGCCAAAATCACCATTTCTTTTAATTCGTCGCGCGAATGATCATTACGTCTACCCACTTTAGGATTCCTTTCTAACTTTCAACGGTAAGCGCTGCACACTCGCTGGCAGCTTCTTTTTGCCCTCAATGGCTTGTGACTCAGTGTCATACGGGCCAATGAAAGCAATCCATACGGTTTGACCCCGCTCATGGATTTTAGCATATTGTACTTGCCCGGGGATCGATCGTCCTTTTAATTGCTTCTCAAGCGCTGCGCGTTCTGTGTCACGACTGAGCTCAATAATGTAAGGCACTGCCACTTTTTTGTTTTTCGTGGATGCTTTTTCTTTCTGTGGCGGCGGGACTTTGGCTTTCGAAATTGCTTCAGATGGATGCGCTGCCTCAACAATCGGTTCACCCTTGACCATTAAGGCAGGCGCCACCATCACCGTTTCAATGGGTTTGACCACTTTCACAGGTGCTTTCGGCTCTGGCACCACAGTGATCACCTTTGGCACTGGCTCCACCACTTTCACAGGCGGCATCACTTCTTCCACCACAACGGCTAAATCGGGCATTTCAGGTTTAGCCGTTTCTTGTGGATCATTCTGCCACCATTGCCAAGATAAAAAGCCCACAATGCCAATGACTGGCACACTTAACCACCACAATCCTTTTAAGGATCGCGGCGCGCTTTTATTCGGCAGCGGGCGCTCTTCTTCCAGTAATTTTAATAATCTGCCAATGTAACCGTACGAAAGATTATGCAGCTGATTGATCTCTGCAATCGAAACCTCTCTATTTTGATTCAGATGCTCAAAAACGCTGTCCACAAACTGCTTTGACTCCATCATATTCATGGAGGTGAGCGTGATCACTTCTGCCCCTTTTAAGAGCCCACGCATCTCAATGTGTGCCGGCGCAATGCCCATAAAGGCCACCAATGTCACTTTTGAGAACAGTTCAGGATGATGAGAAAACAGCGTCATCACTGCGCTCATTTGCGCATAAGGCAACGCCTCTACATCATCAATCAATAAATAAGCATGCCCTTTATTTTGTAATAAATCAGAAAACCATGCTTCTAACGCATGCTCAGCATCTGGCGCATCAAAATTTGGCCATGCTGATAAGCCATTTGGCAGGATGCTATGATCATGGCCATTTAAACGGGCCACAGCTGATGTTGGATCATCAGACAATGCGTGAAACAACTCAGAGAGCAATCGACTCTTACCTGAACCATTCGGTCCTTGTATGCACAATAAATGGGTTTGACGCGCTCGACAAACATCGATTAAATGCGTCAAAATTTGATCATAAGGTGGCACTTTGATCCAAGGGAGTCGATCTAACCTCAATGTCTTACGCGTCCTTTGTCATGGTCATATGGAAAGCTTCTTCAATGTACTCTTTTGGCACATTGCCCATCACAATCCCTTCACCGATGTCGGATAATAGAATGTAACGGATATCGGTTGCTGTGTTTTTCTTATCCAGCAACATCACTTCCCACATGGCCTCAAATGAAAATTGTTCTTTCATCGAGGTTGGCAATAAAAATGCAGTCAATGTCTCTTCGATTTTTGTAACATTTTCTGCGCTCAATAAGCCCATTTTATGAGAAACAATCGCCGCCATGCGCATGCCAACGGCCACTGCTTCGCCATGCAAAATGCCTTTATAACCCATGTTTTTCTCAATGGCATGGCCAAATGTGTGCCCTAAGTTCAACAATGCACGGCTGCCTTGCTCAAACTCATCCTCCATCACGATCTCTTTCTTATTCTGACAAGAACGTGCCACAAGCTCTTTAATGGCCGTTTTATCACGCATTAAAATGGCATCTTTATGCTCACACAACCAATAGAAAAAGTCGCGGTCACGGATCAAACCATATTTAATCACTTCAGATAAACCGCTGATGAATTCACGGCGCGGCAATGTGTCTAGCACATCCACATTGATGAACACCGCTTTGGGTTGATAAAACGTGCCCACCATGTTTTTACCCAATGGATGATTGATGGCCGTTTTACCGCCCACAGAACTGTCCACTTGAGCCAATAAACTTGTGGGAAATTGAATGAAATCAATGCCGCGCTGATAAATGCTCGCCGCAAAGCCCACCAAATCGCCAATCACACCGCCGCCTAAAGCAATCAATGTGGCCGAGCGATTATATTTTAAGGTCAATAATTTGGTGATGATTTTTTGTAAGGATTCATTGTTTTTAAAGATTTCACCATCTTCGAGCACCAATGTTTCAACGCGTTTATTGGGCAATAATCCCACCACATAATCCATATACAAAGGGGCAATTGTGGTGTTTGAAACCACCAAGACTGTTTCGCCGCGCACTTTATCTTCTAAGCGGTCAGTGAACATATTTGTAGAGGCAATACAAATGGGATAAGAACGGTCACCAAGTTCGATATCTATAATTTTCATAACTTAATTCTTTAAATCCTTTAACGGAATACACCAATCGGCTGAAACATTCATCGGGTCATTATACAAAGAAAACAGAAGATCAGAAATCTCTTGTGGGGATCGACCTTCCACCAAGATACGATAATGCGCTGCATCTAAATAAATGGGATGACGTTCATCATAAATATTTTGTAGGGTTGCCAAGGGCGAAGCGGTTTTTAGCAGCGGGCGGGTTTGATCGCCTTTTAAGCGCTCATAAATGGCGCTTGGATCTAAATCTAAAAAGATCACTGTGCCGCGTGATTGTAAATAATCACGATTGGTTTCTCGCAAAATGGCACCGCCACCGGTTGACAACACAATGTTCGGCAACATCGACAGTGCATCGATCGCTTGTGTTTCAAGGTCACGAAATGCAGTTTCACCGTGCGCTTTAAAAATTTCAGCAATCGACTGCCCTGCCTGATTTTCAATATAGGCATCGCTGTCAATAAAGGAAAAGCCGAGTTGTTCGGCTAAGGCTTGACCCACCGTGGTTTTCCCCACGCCCATCGGGCCCACTAAAAAAAAACTATTGATCATTTTCATGACCAATAGTTTCTATCGTTTTACTGCAAGAATCAATACTTATTTCACAATATTCGGCGTCAAGAAGATGACCAATTCAGCTTTATTATTGGTTGTAATATTATTTTTAAATAAATTACCCACAAATGGAATGTCACCTAAAAATGGAACTTTTTGTACATCCTCAGCAGAAGTCACAGTATAGATACCACCTAACACAACAGTTTCACCATCACGAACAATGGCTTGTGTTTTAATCTCACGCTTACGGATTTTGATATCACCTTTAGGTGTGGCACCATCCGGATCATCTTTCTTAATCTGAATGTCCATAATAATATGATCATCTGGCGTAATGCTTGGCGTTACTTTCAACTCCATCACCACATCTTTAAACTCAGTATTAGTGCCGTTCTCACTCACTGTTGAGTAAGCAATTTGTGAACCTTCATTAATGTATGCTTCTTGGCGATCCGTTGTCATTAATGTTGGGCTCGCTAACACTTCGCCGCGCCCTTGTGTTTGCATGGCTTGCAGTTCAAATGCAGCCGCAAAGTTACGGCGTAAAACATTTAATGCAAAAATCCCTGTATTACCTGCAACGCCTGCATCTACAATACCACCGCCCCAAATGTTACTACCACCAGGTTGATAAGTACCTTGCACGTTTGGATTCCATGGATTAAAGCTTGAACCACCACCTTCAGGTGCTGTTGTCCCATCACCTGTCCAACTGCCTCTATTGGCTCTTTGAATGCCCCATTTAACACCCAATTCTCTTGCAAATGTATCTGTTGTTGCCACAATTTGTGCTTTAATGACCACTTGTCTTAATGGACGATCTAAACGATTGATGAGCTCACGCACAATCCGCATTTGCTCAGGCGTATCACGCACGATCAATAAGTTTTGGTTCGGATCCACCGTTAAAGAACCGTGTTCAGAAATACCGGTGGATTGCACGCGTGTACCATCTGCATTGGTGCCTTGTTGAGAGGATAATACTTGTGCCAATTCTGCTGCTTTTGCATTGTTGATTTGGATGATCTCTGTGATCAAATCAGGCGCTAATGTGCGTGCTTCATTCGCTGGCATGATGTACACAACATTACCGCTTTGTTGTTTCACTAAACCTTTTGAGCGCAAAACCACATCTAATGCTTGATCCCATGGAACATTTTGTAAACGGATGGTGATGCGGCTATTGACGCTGTCACTCACGACAATGTTTAAGCCCGTAAAGTCTGCAATGATCTGTAAAATGGCGCGCACATCAATGTCTTGGAAGTTGATGCTGATCAAATCGCCAGTGAACACATCTTTGTCACCCAGTGCACTTTTCTTTTGCTCAACCATTTGACGCTTAGGCTTCACAATCAACTGAAACTTAGAGCCAATTTGCTGCGTGCTATATTCATAGTTCGATTGCGTGCGAATGCGCACTGCAGCCGTGCCATTATTATTCACCACTTCTAATGCAGACACAGGCGTTGCAAAGTCGGTCACTTCAATGCGGCGAACTTGTGCAGGATTCCACACAACGCCCGGCACAGAAACCGTTAAGCCGCGTGTTTGTTCATCCACCATTTGCACTTGCGTTTGGGCATTTGGTAAAAAGACTTCAATCACGCCCGCACCTTGTGAGTTACGGAAAAAGCCCACATCTTTGGCAATCGGTTGATTGACCTTCAAATCATCGCTTGGCACATTCGACTGCACAGAATTTTCCCAACCCGATTGATTGATTTCATATAAATTTTTAGGGGCTAACGTCACCACCACTTCATTGCCGCGGCTATTGACCGAATAGCTGCTGTTCTCTTTAAGCTTAACCGTCGAGCGCACTTTATTGTTCGCGTACATGTTTTGTACATCAGAGACAATGTTGTTATTGATCGGACGATTTTTCAACACTTGATTGACGCCTGTGGAGGCAAAATCAAGCACCAATAAATTTTTGTTGTCTAAATAGAAGGTTTTTGGGGCTTGCACATCACGATCAAAGTGATAACGCAATTCAACATTACCATCGGACAATGCCACAGATTCCACCGCAGTCAAGCGCTGCGCACTGGCCGTGGAGAACAATAAAGCAGACAATGCAACTGAAACTGCGCCTAAGTGATAGCCATTAACGGGCTGAGTTAATCTCATAAATACTCTCCAATTATTTTATTTTTAACGATATTTTATTTGGTGCAGAGACCCATGCATTCGGATCTTCTTTATTGCCGGGGGCGAATTTTTCATCAATGAAAATGTCGCGCTCTGTGATTTTGTTAATGCGTCCAAAATCGCGGCCAATGTAATCACCGACGCGTGCCATGATGATTTTACCTTTGCCATCATCGATCAACGCTGCCGTTTCGCCATTTTGCAATGACATGACACCAATCATTTTTAGGTTGTCTAACTCATACTTTTCAAGTGGCCCTGGTTTATAGCCTTCAGGTCTTTCAGGGTCATGTTTTAAACGCACTTTACTTTGTACAGCGATGTCAAAATCGCCATAATCAAACACCCCTTTAAATGAACCCGATGCCACAAATGGATCGCGGCCTTGGGCAATATAAAATAAGGTGGTATCGCCCATATCTAAGCTATTGGCGATGCTGTCAAATTTACGAGATTTTACTTTGAGTGCCACAGATTGCTTTGTATCCATGATGCGCTCTTCTACCGGTTCCCCACGCTCAAATTGCTCAAAGCAACCTTGTAAAATGAACGCCGATACCAATACTGTCATAATTTTTGGATTCATCATTCTTTCCTTATGAGTTATATCGATAGGTTGCAATCAATGCTGAAAATGCCTGACGACCCGACACACCGCAGTCAAAATTTGGCACCACAACGTTTGGCACATTTTTTAACATCTCAATGCCTTGTGGCAATTGTGTCACGGGGACAAAACTGTTGATGCCAAAGTTATCGAGCGTAATGATGCGTTCAATTTCTGATAAGTTTGCCACAAATTGACCAATTTGATCATATGTTGCACACCCTTCAATTCTCACAGGAATCTTGGTGTAAAAGCCTGCCGATTGCTCTGCTAATGGCATCGATTGTCTCACATCGATTCCGGCGCGCATCGCATTCATGTTCAACTGCTCGATAAAGTTCGCAGCGTTCAATTCACGCGGTAATTTCTTACGCACTTCCAATAAAAGTTGGTTCACTTGCTCAATTTCAGCCAAGTAAAGATCCGCTAAAGCTTTAAACTCAAGTTTTTTGGCCAATTCACTCAATTTTTGGTTTTCGCGATCTTTTTGTGCTTGGAATTGATCCACAAATTCAAAATATTTAAATGCCCCAAACGTCACCAATGCAAACGTTAAAATGGCACTGCCCACACAAACAAGGGCACGCGTCCATTTAGGTTGCTTGGCTAAATTCTCAATGGAAAAGAGTTCATTAAAATCAATGCTGTTTAAATTCATTTTGCATCCTCTTCAATCGCCGATTTTTTTGCAGGGTCCACAACCACGCTGTAAGAAACAACGTTGTTGCCATCAATCACCACTTCACGATGTGGCGGAATCGGCGCAGGGCCAATGTTTTTATCCAGCTGATCTAAGTGGCCAGCTAAAACATCACGATCTTTCGCCAATGCATTAAAGCTCAATTGATTGAGGGTAAAGGCTAAAGAGATTAAGAAGGCATCATCTGGCATCACTGATGAAAACTGCTCCATCATGCCAACGACTTCAGAGCGTTGGGCGGCCAATTCACGCAATACATTGAGCTGTTGTTTTAACGCTTCTGTTTGGGCTTTACGCTCATTCATCTGCTTTTCAACTTGGCTGAGTTTAGCAAGTTCCATATCAATGATGCTGGTGCGCACTTCACGCGACTCAAGCTCTTCATTGACAAAAAAGATCACCGCGGCAGCTAAAATCGCCCCAATGAAGCAGCTTGTCACCAACCAGCTTTTAACTTTTTTCTCACGCTGAAGCTTAAGCTCTTCGCGCCACGGTAATAGATTGATTTTAACGATCATATTAGAGTAATCCTCGCGTTGCTAAGCCGGCTGCGGTTGAAAGTGCTTCAATGCTTGAGCCGTTTAATTTAGTATAGACTTTGTCATCCACATCAAAAATCATGTCGGGTGACAACACTTCCACCTCAACATTCGTCAATTGTGTGCTCAACGCATCGAGGATTTGTGGATAACAAGCGGTTGCCCCTGAGATGTATAAACGATGACATGTCACTTGTGGGTTATTGGCCACATAGACGTCAATCGATGATTGTAATTGCACCATCATTTCAGAGATGAATTGCTGAATGCTCTCTTGAATGTCCGCAGCGCCACTTAATTTATATTTTTCCGCATCTTGCAAAGAGAGGGATTTTTGTTCTGTGATCAACTGTGTTAAGCGCTCGCCGCCAATGGGCACATCGCGCACATAAACAGATTGATCACCGGTGACCACATTTAAACTTGAATGCATCAAACCGATGTCAAAAATCATCACGGCATCATAATCAGACATATTGTCTATGTCACCTTTTAAGTGCAACAGATCTAATAAGCCATAAATATTGATGTCGATGGCATTGACTTTAAGCCCTGCGATGTCCGCACAGATTTCGCGCTGATTGACAAACTCTTTTTGCGCCGCAACGATCAACACATCCGTGTGCCCTTCTGCACTTAAAGAGGGTTTAATCGGTACAAAGTCAATGAACACTTCTTCAGAAGAGAATGGAAAATATTGTGACACGTTTGCCTCAATGGTTTTCCACAATTCATCGGTTTTTAACTTTGTTTCCATCGGCACAGAACGCACCATCGCCACCGATGTCGGGATCGCCAATGTTGCCTCTTTACAGCTACCAAACGCTGACATCGCTTTATTTAAGCTGATGCCGGCCACATCAATTTCAACGGGCATGCCATCTTTCCAGTCGCCTTCACAGTTAAACACAAGGGCGCGGGTTAAACGAAAATCTTTGCCTTTTCGTTGCACTTCTGCGATCTTGATTGAATATGATCCTATGTCTATTCCGATACACACACTCGGCTTTTTAGCCATACTTATTATCCTCGATTCATTCTTATTTAAAATTAGCTGCCTGATTCTACTAGTAGCATTATGTAAAATCAATTTTTTTAATTATGCCTCAACCTTGCTAAATTCCTGATTTTCAATCCATTCTTTACGCTTAGCGCTCAATTTTTTATTCAACAAACGATCAAATACTTGATTTATATCAGTGTCATCCATCGTTAATTGTACTAAGCGGCGTGTATCCTGAGCCATTGTGGTCTCTCTGAGCTGAATCGGGTTCATTTCACCGAGCCCTTTAAAGCGTGTCACAGCGATTTGTTTACGGCTTTTATTGTATTTTTTTATGATCTCGCTTTTTTCATACTCATCTAATGCGTAATGCACTTCCTTGCCAATGTCGATGCGATACAACGGCGGCACTGCCACAAAGACATGCCCTTCTTCCACCAATTTTCTAAAGTGGCGCAAGAATAATGCACACAATAAGGTTGCAATGTGTAAACCATCGGAATCCGCATCCGCGAGGATACAGATTTTGCCATAACGCAAGCCTTCGAGGGTTTCACATTCAGGATCAATCCCCATTGCCACAGAGATGTCATGAATCTCTTGTGAGGATAAAATTTGACTGGAATCCACTTCCCAAGTGTTAAGAATCTTACCGCGCAGCGCCATGATCGCTTGTACTTCTTTATCACGCGCTTGCTTTGCTGAACCGCCCGCAGAATCCCCTTCCACTAAAAAGAGTTCCGTCAATGCCACATCATTGCTGATGCAATCGGCCAATTTTCCGGGTAATTTTGGGCCTTGGGAGATTTTTTTACGCACCACAGCTTTTGAGGATTTAATGCGCGCATGGGCATTTTCAATGATGAGGGTAACAATCTCTAACCCTTCTTCCACATGTTTATTGAGCCAAAGGGTGAAAAAGTCCTTCACCGCCGCCGAAACAATGTTGGCAATGTGACGAGAACTTAAACGCTCCTTGGTTTGGCTCGCAAATTGTGGCTCCACCATTTTTAAGGACAATAAGAAGTTAAGGCTGTGCATCACATCTTCCGGGGCAATTTTCAAATTGCGCGGCAACAGATTGCGCTGCTCACAAAATTCACGAATGGCATCGGTTAAACCATTTTTTAAACCATTGACGTGTGTACCGCCTGCAATGGTGGGGATTAAGTTGGCATAGCTTTCCATCATCAATGGCGTGCCCTCTTTCATCCATGCAATGCCCCATGTGAATTCCTCGGTTTCACCGGTGAATTCACCAATGATGGGCGCAACCGGCACAATCTCTTCACCACTTAATTGATCTTCAATGTATTCGGTGATGCCGCCTTCAAAATACCATTCTAAATATGCACCTTCTGCGCCTTCAGCCACGGTTTCATCAATCAATGTGATTTTTAAACCTGCCGCTAACAAGGCTTTGGCCTTTAAGAGCGGAATCAAACGCGCTTTGGCCACTTTGTCATAATCAAAGTAACTGGCATTTGGCCAAAAGCGCACTTCTGTCCCGGTTGATTTTTTATTGGCAAACGGCGCTTGCGTCAACGATTCAACACATTCACCATTGGCAAAAGCAATTTTATACTCAATGCCCGCTTGCCACACCGTCACTTCTAAACGCTCAGACAAAGCATTGACCACAGAGACGCCAACGCCATGCAAACCACCTGAATAGTGATACACATCTTGATTGAATTTACCGCCCGCATGCAGTTTGGTTAAAATCAATTCCACACCGCTGACGCCATGTTCAGGATGGATGTCCACTGGCATGCCGCGTCCATTGTCTTTGACCCCATATGAGCCATCTTTATACAACGTGATGGTGACATGATCCGCAAACCCCGCGAGCGCCTCATCGACTGAGTTATCAATCACTTCTTGCAATAAGTGATTTGGACGCGTGGTGTCGGTGTACATGCCTGGGCGTTTTTTGACAGGATCAAGCCCCGTTAATACTTCAATCGAGCTTGCGGTATATTTCTTTTCAGCCATGGTCAACCTATAAATTCTTTAATCTAAAAACAAATGAAATGGGATCAATTATGCATTCGATGCGTGATTGCTTAATGCATACACATGATCGATGAGCTTGCGGTATAAATCCACTGCTAAATACCATTCAGCTTGCATTGCAGCCGCAGGATCATCGTCATGATCTAAATTCTCTTGGAAACGTTCTAAAAACTTCAGGCGTTTAAACACAAAATCGCCCGCCATTGAAAACGTCACTTGTTCATCAAACCCTAAAGAGAGTTTGGTCACTTGCCAGCCTTCTTTGAGCGGCTCTTGAATCTCTTTTGCCTCAAGGGGCACGCCTTTAAACTTCGCATTGCCGCCTTCATCTTTCATCTCTTTGAGCTCAACATCATATAAAAGATCAAGGGCATCGGACTCAATGCCATATTGCACCCAATGAGTCATGGCTGCTGTCACAGAATTGTCTGGCACTAAAGGAATGATGGGCAAGCTGCCCAATGTTTTACGCAAATGGCTCGTCAACAGTGAAGCTTTTTTCGCAGAGCTTGCATCCACCACCAACCAATTTTTCTCAAGGTCAATGTACGCAAGCATAGAAGAGCGATTGACCAACGCATTGGGCAACAATTCATTGGTCACCATTTCTGTCAGTTCTTTAAGCTCAGAGCGGCTCACATTTTTTAATTTTTTCTCTTCGATTTTCTTCTCAACCGCTGTTTTAACGGCA
This sequence comes from Wohlfahrtiimonas sp. G9077, assembly GCF_002252155.1. GTDB lineage: Bacteria > Pseudomonadota > Gammaproteobacteria > Cardiobacteriales > Wohlfahrtiimonadaceae > Wohlfahrtiimonas. Next base: position 66,551 of record NZ_NEFD01000003.1, on the reverse strand, counting down.
GAGTTTGGCAAAATTTTATGCTCAATCCCCAAACGCACAAACAGCGCTTGATTGACTTTTTCCACATACTGCTGACCATCTTTATAAATGGGCAACCAACCTAAACTCTCTAACTCTTCTGTCAAACAGCCCGTTAACGGCTTGGCAGAAAGCTGCGCTTCCATCTCTTCAAAAGAACCGGCAAAGGGCTCTTCAAAGCGGTAAATCAATAAATTTTTAAAGCTCATCAGTCATTCTTCCATGTTTCGATCACAGGTAAGATCGCCGCAAAATCATCCACCACAGCATCTGGGGATTCATGGGCGATCGATTCCCCATAGTTATAACCATACGTTAAGGCAATCGAGCGCACGCCGGCATTTTTCGCCGCTAAAATGTCATTGCGTGAATCGCCCACAAACACAAACTCACGCTGCGTTAAACCCAACTGCCCCAAAATTTTAAAAATGGGCGCAGGATGCGGTTTGATGCGCGCCACATCATTTGCGCCAAGCATTTCAGTAAAGAGGTGATCAATGCCTAAGTAACGCATCAATTCCGGCACAAATTTTGACGGCTTATTGGTGATGAGCACCAATTCATAGTCTTGTGCTTTGAGTGTTTCCAGCGTTGCCTTGACCTCAGGAAACAATGGGCTGCCACTGAGTAATTCATCCTGATAGCAATCGGACAATATGGCCATGGCACGCGCGCGGTATTCATCATCACTTGGCGCACCTGCCCAAGCCAATGCCCGAGTCAATAGCATCTCAATGCCATTGCCAATCCATGTGGTGACCAATGCTTTGCCAGGCTTAGGCAAGCCTAAACGCTCACACATGCCATCGACGGTATTGGCTAAGCCTTGAGCGCTGTCCACCAACGTACCATCTAAATCAAAACCAATTGCCTCAATTGCCATGATGACTCCTTATTTTTTAACGAGCAGCGCCATGGATTCCACATGGGCTGTGTGTGGGAACATGTCCATTACACCTGCATCGGTCACTTCATAGCCATATTGCACAAGCTCAGCTAAGTCACGCGCCAATGTTGCAGGATGACACGACACATATAAAATGCGTTTAGGGGCCAATTTGCCTAAATATGGCATCATTTCCAATGCACCTGAACGCGGCGGATCCACCAAGATGGCATCATATTTCAATTGCATCCAATCGGCATCATCTTGGTTTTGTGTCAGATCCGTACAATAAAAATCAACATTTTCTAAACCATTACGTGCCGCATTTTTCGCAGCCCACTCAGTTAAACTCTGATCGCCTTCAACCCCAATGACCTTACCGGCTTCTAACGCTAAGGGCAAAGTAAAGTTGCCTAAACCACAAAAGAGGTCAAGCACCGTTTCATCTTTTTGAAGCTTTAATAAATCGAGCGCTTGTTTGACCATTTGTTGGTTGATCATTGGATTAACTTGCGTAAAGTGATACGGTTTAAAAGCCATCGTTAAGCGATCAAGCAATTGATAATTCAATAGATCATCGCGATCTTCCACATCACTCAATAAATAGGTTGAGGCTTCATTTTTAGGCTGCAAATAGATGAGGATGTTGTGTGCAATGCCAAACGCTTTGAGTTTTGCTTCATCTTCTTCAGTCGGCGTTTCTAACACGCGAAAGCTCAAAGCCACTTGCTCAGAACCAATGGCCACTTCAATTTGTGGGATTTTATCCAACAGCGTTAAATCACCAATTAAAGCAGACAACGCGGGCAATAAGTTCGCCACTTTGTCTTCAAGCACAGGGCAACTGTCCATATCCACAATAAATGGTGCAAATTTCTCACGAAAGCCCACCAATACTTTCTCTTTTTTCGCCACATATTTCACGCCTAAACGCGCTTTATAGCGATAATGCTCACTTGGCGATCTTAATGGCGGCATTTGTTCTGCCACATCAAAATCCAGTTTTGCCTGTTTTTTTAAGTTAGAAGCCAATTGTTTGGCTTTAAAATAGATCTGTTTTTCAGGATCTAAATGCTGCAACGAGCAACCACCGCATGTGCCAAACACATCACAAATGGGCGCCACACGATCTGGCGATGCTTTTAACACTTCAAGGGTTTTGGCTTCATCGTAATCTTTGCGGCTTTTGACGTATTGCGCCATCACCACTTCATCCGGCAATGCGCCATTGACAAACACCACCTTACCCTCCACATGGGCAACGCCGCGGCCATCGTGTGTAATGTCCGTGATGGCCACTTCAAATGGTTCTTGGGAAAATTTTTGTCTGTGTCTACGCTTTGCCATTTTTACTCAAAACCCTAAAATAAAAAGAAGCGATCATACCACAAATCACTCCGCTTCAAGGTCGGAAATGTCCGCAAATTGACATCGCACGGCTTTTAATAAATCTTGTGGGGCAATTTTGATTTGCGCACCGCGCTTACCCGCTGAAATGATGATGTATGGCAAAGACTCTGCAGCACTTGCAATAAAGGTTGGAAACGTTTTTTTCATTTTAATCGGTGAGCAACCGCCGCGCACATAGCCTGTTAATGGCTCTAATTTCGCCACTGCAATCATCTCTAATTTTTTGTGCCCGCTTGCCTTCGCTAAACGTTTTAAAGAGAGATGCTCCGCACTTGGGATCACCGCCACCACATAATCATGATCACTGTGGGTGACCAGTGTTTTATACACAACATTCGGCGATTCACCCAGCAATTCTGCCACTTCTAATCCGCCTTTGACTTCATCACCCGCGCACGGATAACTCAAGGCTTCATAATTGATTTTCAATTGATCCAATGCGCGCATTGCATTGGTTTTCTCCACTTTTGACTTCGCCATGATGTCACCTTTTGATTGAAAGCCATTAGTATACCGAAGAAAAAAGCCCCTTTGCGGGGCTTTCTTCATCCATTTATGAATCAATCTTCACATTTTTATTTAATGGGCACGGCCACAAAGTAGGCATTTGCACCGCGATGCACCAATAAACGCACCACATCACCTTTTTTCACGGCCGCCAGCGCTTGATTGAAATCTGCCACTGTCAAAATGTTTTGACCATTGACTTGGCTGATGATGTCTCCTTCGCGAATGCCCACATCAGAGGCAGCGCCATCGGTCACGCCACTGATCACAACGCCTTGCTGCACACTGTTTTGTGGCAATGCTTCAATGCTGATGCCCAAAGCATTTTGTGCGCCGTTTTGTGCCGTTACCGCCAATTGATCACCATCTATCGCTTTAATTTCCACCGTCAAGGGCTGTTTTTTGCCATTGCGTAAAATCTCTAGCGTTGCAGGTTGATCTACTTTTGCACGGCTAACCAACACCGGCAATTCACTCGATGTGGTAATGGGCTGACCATTGAAAGATAAAATCACATCACCCACTTGAAGGTCGGATTTTGCAGCAGGGCCATTGGGCACAATGCTCGAAACAATCGCACCTTGTGGTTTATCAAGGTTAAAGGTTTTCGCTAAATCCGCATTGACATCTTGAATCTGTACGCCAAGCCAGCCGCGCACCACTTTACCGTTGGATTGCAGCTGCTGCACCACATCCATCGCCAAATCAATCGGAATGGCAAAACTCACACCTGCATAACTGCCGGTACTGGTATAAATCTGTGAGTTGATGCCGATCACTTCACCCTTTGTGTTAAACAGCGGACCGCCTGAATTGCCAGGGTTAATCGCTGCATCCGTTTGAATGAATGGCGTATAACTATCGCTAGGTAGATTGCGGCCAAGGGAGCTGATGATGCCTTGTGTGGCGGTATAATCAAGCCCAAAGGGTGAACCCACGGCCATGACCCATTGTCCCACTTTTAAATCTTTCACATCAGCAATTTTGACAGCTGGTAAATTTTTGGCATCAATTTGCAGTACTGCTACATCTGAGCGATCATCTTTACCCACAAGTTTTGCTGGCAATTCACGGCGATCAGACAACTGCACCAAAATTTCATCGGCTTTGCCCACCACATGCGCATTGGTGACGATCAAACCATTTTGATCCACAATAAAGCCAGATCCGCCTGCTTGCACCACTCGCTCACGCGGCTTTTGTGGGCGCTGTCTTGGCTCGCCAAAAAAGAATGAAAAGGGATCGCGCTCATCAAAAAAGAACGGAAAGCCCGGCATGGTCGGCACTTCCTCTTTGCCTTTGACTGTGATGCTCACAATCGAGGATTTATTATTTTCAAACAATGTACTCCAATCGGGCAACGTTTGTGAGACGGCAACACTCATCAGTAACAACGAGCCCATCACACCCACACAAACGCGCGCCATCCAAGGTTTTTTCATAAAATTGTCTCCTTATGGAAATTTTTATACAATCGTGATGGCAGCAGTATAGGTTCGTTTTTGCAAACATTCGTCATGAAAAGTAAATTTCTCGTAAATCAATTTTGCAGGCAATCATCGACGCAAACAAAAGAAAATGCGCTTTTTCTTTTACATTAAAATCAATTTCCTATATAATTTTGAGCTTGGTGTTTTTTGAACTTTCAAAAAACGTTTTTATTTAATTAATTACTAATTGGGGTGATGTTTAATGCCTTCCGTCAAGATTCGTGACAATGAACCTTTTGACGTAGCTCTGCGTCGTTTTAAACGTGCTTGTGAAAAAGCTGGCGTTATCGCGGACGTACGTGCACGTGAATTCTATGAAAAACCAACGCAAGAGCGTAAGCGCAAGGCTGCCGCTGCTCAGAAACGCCATTATAAGCGTATCATGCGTGATTCAATTCATCGTAAACGCTTATACTAATACAATTTTATTGCATTAGAACGTTTCAAAAAAAGCCTCAGATTTCTGAGGCTTTTTCCATTTTGATGTGCATGCCAGGCATGCGTTTAATCTCCATCTACTCTTCATCCATGATCATGCTCCTTATGAAATTAAATCCGCGGGGAAATGGTCAATCACAGACAACGCCACATTTGGGGTGAAGATTTTCGTCTCAATGTCCGTAATGCCAAAGCTCGTCAATCGTGCACAATGCATCTCTTGATAGGCCACTAATGATTCATAATCACTAAATGCATACCAACCGCCTGCGCGCGAGGTTTCCTGGTTTTCAGTCCAAATTTTCCAAATGAGCCCTTGTGTGCCGGCAATGTCTTGTGCCAATGGCGCATAAACTTCACTCATCTGTTCCCCAAACGGGCCTTGTGTATGAAAATCAATTTGCATTAAATATACAGTCATCGCTTGCTCTCCTTTCTTCCAATATACCCTTTAATTTCATTAAAAGCTGCCAATTACCATAAAATTCATAAAATTGACAGCGTGAGCATTTAGTATGCTAAAATGTTTGATCTCATTTTTTCACAACCATTCACTGATAAGGGCTTACTCAAGTGATCGAAAAATTACGCAATATTGCGATTATTGCCCATGTTGACCATGGCAAAACCACTCTCGTTAACCAACTCCTTAAACAATCCGGCACATTCGACCCACGCATGCAAGTGGCTGATCGTGTAATGGACTCAGGACAAATCGAGAAAGAACGCGGCATCACTATTTTGGCAAAAAACACGGCGATCAATTGGAATGATTATCGCATCAACATCGTAGATACACCAGGACATGCTGACTTTGGCGGCGAAGTTGAACGTGTATTATCCATGGTTGACTCTGTTTTATTATTAGTGGATGCGGTTGAAGGCCCGATGCCTCAAACACGCTTTGTCACACAAAAAGCATTCGCAATGGGCTTTAAGCCAATCGTTGTGATCAACAAAATTGACCGTCCTGGCGCACGTCCTGATTGGGTATTGGATCAAACATTTGACTTGTTTGACAAATTAGGCGCAACAGAAGAGCAATTAGACTTCCCTGTCATCTATGCTTCAGGCTTAAGCGGCTTTGCAGGTGACAATCCTGATGTGCGTGATGGCGACATGACTGCATTATTTGAAGCGATTGTTAAATACGTAGAACCACCTAAAGTTGAAATCGATGCACCTTTCCAATTACAAGTTTCCTCATTAGATTACAACTCTTATGTGGGCTTAATTGGTGTGGGCCGCATTCAACGTGGTCAAATCAAATGCAATACACCTGTGACCGTTGTGGGCGCAGATGGTAAAAAACGCAATGGTAAAGTTCAAAAAATCTTGGGCTTCCACGGCTTAGACCGCATTGAATTTGAATCTGCACAAGCGGGCGACATCATCTGTTTTACAGGGATTGATCCTTTGTTCATCTCAGATACATTGTGTGATCCTGCACACCCTGAAGCCTTGAAACCATTAACTGTTGATGAACCAACGGTTTCGATGTCTGTCCAAGTGAACACCTCTCCATTTGCCGGTAAAGAGGGTAAATTTGTGACCTCTCGTCAAATCAAAGAGCGCTTAGAGAAAGAGTTGTTACACAACGTTGCCCTTCGTGTTGAAGAAACAGATGATCCAGATCGCTTCAAGATCTCTGGCCGCGGCGAGCTTCATTTGTCTATCTTGATCGAAACCATGCGCCGTGAAGGCTTTGAAATGGCTGTTGGCCGTCCTGAAGTCATCATTCGTGAAGAAAATGGCGTGAAAGTTGAGCCTTATGAAACATTAACGTTCGACATCGAAGAAGATCACCAAGGTAAAATCATGGAACAAATGGGCATTCGCTTTGGTGAATTGACCAACATGGTACCAGATGGCAAAGGCCGCATTCGTTTAGAATACATGATCCCATCTCGTGGTTTGATCGGTTTCCAAACTGAATTTATGACATTAACAAGTGGTACAGGCTTAATGTTCCACAACTTTGATCACTACGGTCCTTTCAAAAAAGGCGAAGTGGGTCAACGTTTGAACGGTGTATTGATCTCCATCGGTACAGGTAAAGCCTCTGCTTACTCATTGTTTAACTTACAAGATCGTGGTCGTTTATTCATTGGCCATGCTGAAGAAGTGTACGAAGGTCAATTGATCGGTATCCATTCACGCGATAACGACTTAACTGTGAACCCATTGAAAGCAAAACAGTTAACAAACATGCGTGCCTCTGGTACAGATGAAGCGTTGACATTAACGCCACCCATTCGCATGACGTTAGAACAAGCCATCGAATTCATCGATGACGATGAGTTGGTTGAAGTGACACCAAAATCCATCCGTTTACGTAAAAAATACTTAACGGAAAATGATCGTAAACGTTTTGCTCGTGCTTCTAAAGACGCATAAGTCATAAACTGATGCATTAAAAAAGCGATCCTAGGATCGCTTTTTTATGGCCTTTAAATCGTTTAACTTAAAATCATCATTAAATAAGCACCAAAAATTACAAGGTGCGCAACGCCATCCACTTGATTGGTTCGTCCGCTGGCAAATGTTGCCTGACACAGAATAAAGATCCCGATTAAGAGCATCGCATCCACCATATCAAGTCCGAGCACAATGTTATTGCCCGTTAACAACGAAATGATCACCACAGCTGGCACTGTCAATGAAATCGTGGCCAATACCGATCCAAAATACATATTGATGGCACGTTGTAAATCATTGGCCAAAACAGCACGAATGGCACCTAAACCTTCGGGCGCAAAAATCAAAATGGCCACAATTAAACCGGTTAATGCTTTCGGGGCTTCTAAGTTGCCAAGCAATGTTTCAAGCGGTGTTGAATCCACTTTTGTAATGGCCACAACCGAAATCAAATGCACAACCAGCCAAACGCCATGCCAAATGTTTGAATGCGGCGATGGCACCCCTTCGTGATCCTCATCCTGATCTTCATGCGCATAAATGAACAAATTTTGATGCGTTTTCGTTTGAATGATCAAAAAGACTGCATACAAAGCTGCGGATAAAAAGGCCACCACCAATAATTGACCATTGCTGTAGGTGCCTGATGGTAATACGCTTGGCAAAATGAGCACCACAAACACCAATGGAATGATGCCTGTTAAATATTGTGTTACGCCTGCTAAATTTACGTGTTGTGTTCTAAATTTTCGTCCGCCTAACAATAAGGAAACACCCACAAAACCACTGGTGACCAACATAATCAGAGAATACAGCGTATCACGCATCAATGTGGCATATGGGCTAACGCCACCATTTTCGGCAGCAGAGCTGCCTGAGGTCATCACAGCGGTGATCAAACTCACCTCTAAAATCACCACCGACAAACTTAAAATCAATGAACCATATGGCTCACCTAAACGGTGTGCAAAGATATCCGCATGGCGCACCACGCTAAATGCACTGTATAAAATGGCGCCCAATGAGACGAGGTTAATCACAACCAAAAATGGTGTGGATGTAGTGTTTCTAAAAATGACATCAAAAATGATCACCGCCACCGCTAACAGTACTGCATACTCTTTGTGGCGCGTGCCTTGATTTTCAATGACTTGTTCTTCTTTTTTGATCATGTCATGTTCCCCTTGTACGTATTTTGCGCGAATTATATACCACGCAATTCATTGTACAAAAGTTTTTTTACAAAATTTGAATGATTTGATGAATTTTTTTTATTTTCATAAAAAAACCCAGTATTTTAACTGGGTTTTTCTACACATTAGTAATTTAAAGATAATTTAGAATGGAATATCATCATCAAATTTATCTTCATCAAATGCAGGCACTGCAGGTGGCTTAGGCGCCGCAGATTGTGTGGGTGCTGCTGCGCCATAACCGCCTGATTGTGGTGCAGATTGCCCGCGCATGGGCGCGCTAGAATGCTGTGGTTGACCGCCATAATTGGCTCCTTGATCATATCCACCCATATTTTGAGCGCCATAATCGCCTTGTGCGCCATCCATTGCACCTTTGCGATCTAGCATCTGCATGGTGCCTGTCATGTTCACAACGATTTCTGTTGTGTAACGATCTTGGCCAGATTGGTCAGTCCACTTGCGTGTTTGCAACTGCCCTTCGATGTACACCAGAGAACCTTTACGCAAATATTGTCCTGCGATGTCAGCCAACTTACCAAAGATCACCACGCGATGCCATTCGGTACGCTCTTGATCTTGCCCTGTGTTACGATCTTTCCATTTTTCAGATGTTGCAATGGTAATGTTTGCAACTGCATTGCCATTTGGCATGTACTTTACTTCAGGATCACGCCCTAAATGACCTAACAAAATGACCTTATTAATTCCGCGCGCCATAATCTTTCCTTCACTCTGAAAACTAATTGACTACTATACTTGATTTTGTGCTAAATCTCACGTTGCTTTGATTTATTTTACTTCAAAGTAACTGATCTTTAATGACCCTAAACGCTCTTTAATCGCATTCAATTCCTTATCTGAAAAGGGACCTAAATGCACACGATAAACGGTTTTTTGGGCATTGTTTTTGCCTTGAATGATGCGAGGGGCAAAGCCATACTGCGACAATTTTGCTTGCTGTTTTTCCGCCTCTTTTTGAGAGATAAAACTACCAATTTGCAAAATGCGCGTTTTATTTGCCGTTTGCTGTGGGGTGGGTTTTTCTTGACGCACACTCACTTTTTGTGTGCTCTCTAGCACCAAAGGCGCCATTTTAACAGGCTGATTATTTTTAGGTGACTCTGGCTTGAGCGCCACTTTCGTATCTGTTTTTGTGGGCTGAACCACGCTCTCTAACTGCAGTTGTGGTGGCTTATTGACATTATCAATCATCATGCCACCAAAGCGATCTTCTGTGCGCAAATTGAGCGAACGTTCTTCTAACTGCGTGTAAAAGTTGTACTCTTTTGCCCCCTCAAAATCTTCATCCGATAAAGGCTTGATCACCTTTTTCTTCGCAGCTTTCTGTTCTTTAAGCAATTGAGCCGCCGCTTCTTTGGCCTGTTTTTTCTCAGCACGATGTGCCTGCCAAGCTGAAAATCCCCCCGGACCTAACGTCATCGCGGCAAGGATGAGCGTCACAATAATCAGGCGTCGATTCGCCACCGCCCGTGGACTTTTCTCCCCGGACGAAAGCGGATTGTGACTCAGTTTTTCAGCTTGTTTTTTCACGTTGAACATCGCAAAACTACATTTTATGAGGCGCTGTTAATCCTAATAGGTGTAAACCATTGGCAATCACTTGTTTTGCCGAGGATAAAAGGTAAAGCTTTGCATCTTGCAATGCTTGATCATCCGTTAAAATACGGATCGCTTTGCCCTCTTCATCTTTTGCATTGTAATAACTGTGCACAGCACCTGCCAATTCTTGTAAATAAGCGGCAATTAAATGCGGTGCGTTGTTATTGTTTGCAGAGATCACCATTTCAGGGAAACGAGAAATCACGCGCATCAATTCATAATCTAATTCAGTGTCTAAACGATCCACATGGGCTTTGGCACTGTTGGCATCAAAAGCTTGTTGTTTAGAGCGCTCATCTAACAATGAACAGATGCGAGCGTGAGCATATTGAATGTAGTACACAGGGTTTTCCGAAGATTGGCTGCGGGCTAAATCAATGTCAAACTGCAATTGTGAATCGGGTTTACGCGCCACTAAGAAGTAACGTGTGGCATCTTTGCCCACTTCATCGATCAAATCACGAAGTGTCACATAACTGCCAGCACGCTTAGAGATTTTCACCTCTTGACCATCACGCATCACAAGCACCATTTGGTGCAATACGTAATCTGGCCAACCTTTTGGCACACCGATTTCTAAGGCTTGTAAACCTGCGCGAACGCGAGCAATCGTACCGTGATGGTCCGCGCCTTGTTCATTGACCACACGTTTAAAGCCGCGTTCCCATTTATTGCGATGGTATGCCACGTCTGGCACAAAATAGGTGTATCCACCCTCTTTTTTACGCATGACTCGGTCTTTATCATCCCCAAAGTCTGTGGTTCTTAACCACAATGCGCCATCTTGCTCATAGGTAAAGCCGTTGTTTGTCAATTCTGTCACTGTTTTTTCAACAGAACCATCTTTATACAAAGAGGATTCTAAGAAAAAGACATCAAAATTCACATCAAAGGCTTTTAAATCCAAATCTTGCTCATGACGCAAATACGCCACTGCAAATTCACGGATGTTTGCTAAATCTTCTTTATCACCAGTTGCTACGATGCTGCGATCATCTGCTTGCACAGTTTTTTTCGCAAGAAAATCGTTGGCAATGTCCATGATGTAATCACCGCGATAACCATCGGCTGGCCATGATTCATCTTCAGGCGTTTGACCATCGATGCGTGCTTTTACAGACAATGTTAAATTATCAATTTGTGCACCGGCATCATTGTAGTAAAACTCTTTGGTCACCTCATAACCATTGGCCGCCATAATGCGCGCTAAGGAGTCACCCACAGCGGCACCACGACCGTGCCCAACATGTAAAGGACCTGTGGGATTGGCAGACACAAATTCCACCTGTACTTTATCCCCTTGCCCAATGGTGTTGTGGCCATAGCGATCAGCTTTGGCATGGACCTCGTTCAATTCATTGAAGTAAGCTTGTTTTGCCAATGTAAAGTTCATAAAGCCTGCGCCAGCGACCGTTACGCTTTCAATCATTGGATTGCTTGGCAATGCGGCAATTAACATATCCGCGATTTGTCGTGGTGACTTTTTAAGGTCACGAGCGAGCATCATGGCTAAGTTACTGGCAAAGTCACCATGCGCCACATCACGTGTGCGCTCGATGCTTAAAGCAATCTTTTCAGAAGGAATGTTGAAATTTTCAGTGCTGTTTAATGTCTCTACAGCACTGTGTAACGCGGATTCTATGATAGTTTTCATTGGTTCTTAATTAATGCTGATTGAATTTAGATAAAAGGCTTTGCATCTTCTCATCGAGATTTTGCGGTGCAGCCTTACTCTCTTCTTGAGCTTTAGGGGCTTTAAACTCTTTTTTTACAAAAGGTTTAGCAGCACCTTGAGGTTTTGCTCTGTGTCTTGGTTTTTGCGTATTCGCTTGCTTTTTCTCAGCGATTTGCGCTTTCTTTTCAGACAAGCGTTTAGCCTTCTCAGGCTTATTTTTCGCTAACCAAGCTTCGATTTTTGCAATTTCTGCACGCGCCGCTTCTTTTTGCTCTTCGGTGATCTCTTCGGCTTGTGTGCCATCTAAGTTCAAACGATGAGACGCAAACACCAAGGCGTTTTGATAACGCAATTGACGCGTGTAGTTGAACATCGCTGCGCGCAAGGTCATGGAGTTAAAGCCCCATTCAGCCACAATCGGTTGCAATACTTTATGCATACCAATGGCTAAAGGCACTGCTCGACCTTGCCCAGCTTTCGGGAAAATGGCTGGATATTCCGCGGACAAACGCGCTAACAACTCATTAACAGCTTGTTGCTTTTGTTTGAGTTTTTCACGCTTTAATTGCGCCTGATTATCAACTGCCTCTGTTGGCAATTCTACAGCTTCAGTTGTATCCATTAAGTTTTGTTTTTCTTCTGTCATGACATTAAACGATTGTTAAATATAGTAAAAAGTAGATTAAAAAAGGCGTCGTCACGCCCATGCCCCGCCATTTTATAGTATCTATGAAATAATTGCATTACTATTCCATAATTCCTTAGTATAATTATTCGTATTTATCTTATTTCAAACCATAATTAGAAGGATTTTGTATGGCACGTAAAAAGCTGTCGGTCTTATTGCCCTTGTCGCTATTATGCTTCTCTTCCTTTGCAACGATTTCACATGCACAAAAGTCAAATACACAATACACAGATCAAATTGCATTAGTGGTCGATAACCAAGCCATCACCCGCAAAGAGTTCAATTCAGCATTGGCACAAGCACGCGCAGAGTTCCGCGGCATGGGATTGAGCGAACAAGCCATTAAAGATGAAGTGGTCAAAACGCTTGCCATCAATAAGATCATGGAAAGCATCGCAAACAATGCCGGCATTGAAATCTCTGACATGATGGTGGATGATGCCATCCGCGACATTGCTTCTCGAAATGGTGCATCTGTTTCAGACCTTAAAGCATATTTACAATATCAAGGCATTCCTTTTAATCAATTTAGAGAAAACATCCGCAAACAAATCATGTCTGCTGAGCTTCGCAATCAAATGATGCGCTCCATTCGCGTGACAGATGATGAAGTGGACATTTACATGCGCTCTGATGAATTTAAACAATTACAAAAGCAGCTCGCAAACAGCAAAACGCCCAACGTGAAAGTGCGCCACATTTTAGTGCGTGTCGATAACGACACCACTGAAAAAGAGGCCAAATTGCGCATTGATCGCTTACATGAACGTTTAGCGGCAGGCGAAGGTTTTGAAGAGATTGCCAAAGCGCAATCCCAAGATCCTGTCTCTGCGGCTAAAGGTGGCGAAATTGGTTGGGTTGCACCCGGTCAATTGGTCCCAGAATTTGAAAAAACGATGCTTGCCCTGAAAGTGGGCGAAACCAGTAAACCTGTGCGCACGCCGTTTGGTTATCACATCATTCGCGTTGAGGATAAAAAAGTGGGTTTACCGGATGAATCGCAAATCAAAAACATTGCCAGAGATTATTACTACCGCAAAAAAGCCGGTCAGCAATACAGCTTATGGCAAGACAAAATGCTATCCGACGTATACATAGAGAGACGCTTCTAACCGTGACAAATGAATATCTACAACTTGTGCGCCATCATCAGGCGCGCAAACGTTTTGGTCAAAACTTTTTAATTGACTATCCTTTAATCATCCAATTGTTTCAAAGCATCCGCGCAGAACCTAATGACCATCTCATCGAGATTGGCCCAGGTTTAGGCGCCTTGACGCGCCCTTTATTGACGGTGCTCAATGAACTCACCGTCATCGAACTTGACCGCAATTTGATTCCCATTTTATCTGAGCTCGACAAACTCAACATCATCCATCAAGATGTATTGACGGTGGATTTTCGCACCCTCAAAACCGATGAGCGTAAACTCAGAATTGTGGGCAACTTGCCTTACAATATCTCAACGCCCATCATTTTCCATCTCTTAGCGGTTGCTGATGTCATTCAAGACATGCATTTTATGCTACAAAAAGAGGTGATCGATCGCATGGCCGCCACGCCAGATGACAGTGAATATGGCCGTCTTTCTGTGATGGTGCAGCGTTATTGTCAAGTGATTCCACTTTTGACCATTCCACCAACGGCCTTTAACCCTGCCCCAAAAGTGATGAGTCAATTTGTACGCTTAGTGCCGTATGAAAAAGACCCTTATGGCATTGAGTCGGATGAATGTTTTTATGATGTGGTCAAATGCGCCTTCACCATGAAGCGCAAAACCCTTCGCAATACTTTAAAACCGCTCTTTACCCAAGAAGAGATCGAAGCGTGTGGCATTGATGCCTCTTTACGCGCTGAGAAACTCTCTGTGGCAGATTTTGCAACACTCTCTAACCTTCTCTTTCATAAACAATCGCAGTCATAATCTATTAAAGGATCGAATATGGATGAAAAAATCTTGGGGGTTGTGGATTTAGGCTCAAACAGTTTTCATTTAGCCATCGTGCAGGAAGATAATGGCCGCTTAGTGGTGATCGACCGCATGAAAAGCATGGTGCAACTGGCCTATGGCTTAACACCTGAGAAATTAATTCATCCCAATACGCGTGAAAAAGCGCTGACTTGCCTTGCCCAATTTGGTGAGCGATTAGCGGAAATTGATCGCAAAAATATTCGCGTGGTTGGCACAAACACTTTGCGTCAACTCAAAGATCCTTCGTTTATGCGCGAGGCAGAAGCCGCCCTTGGCGTGCCCATTGAAATCATATCCGGTAAAGAAGAGGCGCGCCTCATCTATCTTGGCGTGATTCAATATGTGGATCTACACGATCAGCTCGCCCTTGTCATCGACATTGGCGGCGGCAGTACAGAACTCGTGCTTGGGGATAAGGATAAATTACTGCGCTCCTCAAGCTTAGAAGTGGGTTGTGTACGTTTGGCTAAGCAGTTCTTTTTTGATGATAAAATCTCAAAAAAGCAGGTGCATGCTGCTGCATTGTACCTTGAAACAGAGCTGCAACCGATCCATCCTCACTTAACGTCTGATCCTTGCCAATATTTTGGTGCATCCGGCACCATTCGCACACTGCGCGAGATGATCGAGCAAGAAAATCTAGGGGAAGAGGAAATCACAGCAACGGCACTTAAAAAACTGCTGAAAATTCTCTTATCCCTTGGCACCGTACGCGCCATCGAGCGCCGCTTTGATCTGACCACTGAGCGCGCCCGTGTCATCTGTTCTGGCTTATTGATCCTAAAAGCGGTGATGGAAAAGTTCCACCTAGAAATGGTGCAACCGGTGGACACCGCACTGCGCGAAGGCATGGTACTTGATCTCCTAGGGCGCATTCATAAAGAGGACATGCGGGATTTAACCATCGAAAGCTTGGTGCACCGTTTTGGCGCGAACATCGAACAAGCAAAGCGTGTTGAAGCCACTTCCCTTTATATGGTGGATAAAATCGAACTGAGCGCGCCCTATTTAACCAGTCCACGCCGTTATTTAGGTTGGGCTTCTTTGCTGCATGAAATTGGATTGGCCATCTCTTACCATCGTCACTATAAACACAGCGCATATTTGGTGGAACACGCTGATTTAGATGGCTTTAGCCGTACTGATCAAAAGATTTTGGCCGCCATTTTATACAATCATAAACGCCGCTTTAACCCAGATGATTTTGAATATTTGCCCGATTTCACTATGGCATTGACGCTGATTTTACGCATCTCTGTGCTTTTACATCGCAGCCGCGAACCACAGCCAATGCCAGAGTTTGATTTTCAATACACTAAAAAGAAGATCACCCTAACTTTTCCGCCCCATTGGCTCGATGAGCACCCGCTCATTCAGCAAGATTTACAGCTTGAGCGTGATTGGCTAAAAGAAGCTGGCATTAAAATTGAGTGGGCATAAAAAACCCCAATCGATGATTGGGGCTTCTAGCTTAAGCGACTTTTTCTAAGCGTATCGGAATGTTTTTATACGCCGGAATCCCAGATTGCTCATCAATGCTGTCAATCGGCAATAGATTATTGGCCTCAGGGAAATATGTTGCCGCACAACGATCGGCGATGGCGTGAATCACCACCTCTAAATGCTCTAAGCGGCGATCTGTGGGATTGCCTTGATCATCCAACGCAATCACATTGACGCGATCACCCGCCTTTAACCCTTGAACTTCGGCCTCATGCTCACTTAAGAACAACACATCACGCGTACCAAAAACGCCGCGATAACGATCATTGTAACTGTAGATGGTCGTATTGTATTGATCATGGCTGCGCACTGTTGCGAGCACCAATTCACTATTAAAGGCAGATTTTGGATCTTCAATGATGCCATCTGTGGGTATAAAGTTTGCTTTACCACTTTTGGTGTGCCACACACGACGCGATGCTGCATTGTCTAAATGAAAACCGCCAGGCACTTTGATCTTTTCATTATAATCCGTGAATAGATTGGGGAATACTGCGCCCATTGCATCGCGAATTTTGCTGTAATCTGCCACAAATTCATCCCATTCGACTTTTGTGTTTAGCAAGGTTGCCTTCGCCATGCCTGCCACCACAGCGCATTCACTCATCACATCGTCACTGACTGGTTTTAACACACCACGCGATGCATGCACCATGGACATTGAATCTTCTACCGTCACCGCTTGTGGGCCGGTTTGCTGTAGATCCACTTCCGTACGACCGAGCACAGGGAAAAGATACGTATGTTTTGCCGTCAATAAATGTGAACGATTGAGTTTAGTGGCCACATGTACAGCCAAATCTAACCCTTTCATGCCAGCATAGGTTTTGTCATGATCCGCCATCGCCACGGCTAAATTGCCGCCCATGCTGATCAACGCCTTAGATCGACCTTCATAAATGGCTTGCATGCTGGCCACAACAGCATGGCCCCATTCTTTAGGTGGCGTAAAACCAAAACGTTTTTCAATGTTTGCTAAAAACTCCGCGCTCGGTTTTTCAGTAATGCCCACCGTGCGATCACCTTGCACATTTGAATGCCCACGAAGTGGACACAATCCTGCACCGGGTTTCCCGATATTACCTTTCAATAACAATAGATTAATAAGCTGCTGAATGTTATGGGTACCATGCTGATGCTGCGTAATGCCCATGCCATAACAGATGATGGTACGCTCAGATTGTATGTAAAGATCAGCAATTTCACTGATCACGGATTTAGATAAACCTGAAATGCGCTCTAAATCCGCCCAATCACTGCTTAACACATCGTCTTTAACGGCCTCATAACCTAAGGTATGTTCTGCGATAAAATCAAGGTCTAAAATGGCCGGCTCACCCTTTGCAACAGCTGCATCATGGCGCTCAATCACAAGGCGCATGATGCCTTTCATCAATGCTGTGTCACCGCCAACACGCACTTGATAATAATGGGGCGGCGTCGCCAAAGGCACGGCATGATCTGTGAGCATTTCCACAGGATTTTGTGGATAAATGAATTTTTCAAGCCCACGTTCTCGCATCGGATTGATCGCCACAATCGTTGCGCCACGTTCAGACACTTTGCGCAATGTATTGAGCATTCTTGGATGATTCGTGCCAGGATTGTGCCCGATGCACATCACCAAATCTGCCTGTTCAAAATCTTCTAATAATACCGTCCCTTTACCAACGCCAATGGATGCGGCAACACCAACGCTTGTGGGCTCATGGCACATGTTAGAGCAATCGGGAAAATTATTGGTGCCATATTCGCGGGCATAAAGCTGAAATAAGAATGCTGCTTCATTAGAGGTGCGCCCTGATGTGTAAAACTCCACGACATTTGGATCATCATAACCACGCAAAATGGCGCCAATCTCTTCAAAGGCCGTTTGCCATTCAATGGCTTGATAAGTATCGGTTCGGGCATCATATTTCATCGGATGCACCAAACGGCCAGCATCTTCTAATTGATAATCAGACCATGACAATAATTCTTTGATGGTGTGCGCTTTAAAAAAGTCGAGGGTCGCGCGCTTCGATGTGGCTTCCCAAGAAACGGCTTTGGCGCCATTTTCACAAATATTAAAGATGGGGGATTTTTTAGGATCTGGCCAGGCGCAACCTGGGCAATCAAAACCCTGCGGTTTATTCATCTCAAACATGGCTTTGGCATCCTCACGGATATCCATTTGCCCTTCTAATGCTTTAACCACAGCTTTGAGTGCACCCCAACCACCTGCAGCACCGGTATAGTTTTCGATTTTCTCTTTCATATCCAAGCTCCCTCGCACCATCATTGATGCTGATTTAGATAAATTCAAAAATAAAACTTATATATAATTAAACATAATTTATTAAAAAATTAACAATAGAATTATTTAATTGGTGATTAACAAAAAAAAGGCATAAAAAAAGCGATCTTTCGATCGCTTTTGATTAAAAATCAATTCATTATAGTGCTTTGATTTTTGCCAATTGCTGATTCAGCTCGGCCAATGTATTTTCCATATCCGCCAATTTTTCACGCTCTTTGGCCACAACTGCCGCCGGTGCCTTCGCTGTGAAGCCTTCATTGGACAATTTACCCGTCAATTGTTTAATGCCAGGTTCAAGCTTGCCAATTTCACGGGCTAAACGTGCCAATTCTTGTTCTTTGTCAATTAAACCGGCCAAAGGAATCAATAAACGCATTTTACCCACAACTGCCACAGCTGATTCCGGCGCATTGCCTTCACAGGCTGTCAATGATTCTAAGCGACCAATTTTAAGGGCAAACAACTCATTTTGTGCCAAACGGCGCACATCTTCTTCTGTAGCATTTTCGTACAAGACTGGCAATGGTTTACCCGGTGCAATGTTCATTTCTGCACGAATGCGGCGCACTTCAAGCAACACATTTTGCAACCACTCAATGTCCGCCTCAAGCGCTTCATTGCGGGCATTAAAGCTTGGGAAGCTTGCCGTCATGATGCTGTCAGAATCTTTAAAGACTGGCGCGATGGTCACCAATTTTTGCCAAATCTCTTCCGTGATGTATGGCATGAATGGGTGCAACATTTTGAGGATGCCATCTAACACGGACAACAACGTATAACGGGTTGCAGCTTTTTGCTCATCACTGAAATCGCCGTTTAACACAGGTTTTGTGAGTTCTAAATACCAATCACAGAACTCATTCCAGATGAAGTCGTACAATGCTTGTGTCGCTAAGTCAAAACGGTACTGAGCCACATGGCGCTCAACTTCTTCATTCACATGAGTGATGCGCGATAAAATCCAATCATCAATGTGTGAACGTGCTTCTGGTTGATCCGCAATCGCTTGACCTTCAGTGTTCATGAACACAAAGCGCGCCGCATTCCAGATTTTATTACAGAAGTTGGAATAACCTTCAACGCGACCGACATCAAAAATCACATCGCGGCCATTGGTTGCAAGCGCTGTGAATGTAAAACGAAGGGCATCTGTCCCGTAAGCTTTGATGCCATCTGGGAAGTTTTTGCGTGTGGATTTTTCAATGCGCTCTGCCATTTGAGGCTGCATTAAACCGGTGGTGCGCTTTTTCACCAATGTTTCTAAATCAATGCCATCGATCAAATCAATTGGATCGAGCACATTGCCTTTAGATTTACTCATTTTTTGACCATCTTGGTCACGCACTAAACCGTGGATGTAAATCTCTTTAAATGGAATCTCTTCCATAAAGTGCATTCCCATCATGATCATGCGTGCAACCCAGAAGAAAATGATGTCAAAACCCGTCACCAATACAGATGTTGGGTAGAAGGTTTTGAGCTCTTCAGTATTTTCAGGCCAGCCCAATGTGGTAAATGGCCACAAAGCAGAGGAGAACCATGTGTCTAACACATCTTCATCTTGACGAAGACTGATGTCACCTAAATTGTATTTAGCGCGCACTTCCGCTTCATCGTGCCCAACATAGACATTACCTTCTTCATCATACCAAGCTGGAATCTGATGACCCCACCACAATTGACGAGAAATGCACCAATCTTGAATGTTGTTCATCCATTCATAATAAGTTTTGTCCCAGTTTTCTGGCACAAACTTAATTTTCCCGGATTTAACCACTTCAATGGCAGGTTTTGCCAATGTTTTCGCATCCACATACCATTGATCTGTTAAGTACGGTTCGATCACTTGACCGGTACGATCCCCACGTGGAATTTTCAATGTGTGTGGTTCAATTTTTTCCAGTAAACCCGCCGCTTCAAAATCAGCCACCACTTTTTTACGCGCCTCAAAGCGATCTAAACCACGATAAGCTTCTGGCGCTTCATCGTTGATTTTTGCATCCGGCGTTAAAATGTTGATGAGCGGCAAATCATGGCGTTTACCCATTTCATAGTCATTAAAGTCGTGCGCAGGCGTGATTTTCACGCAACCTGTCCCAAACTCTTGATCCACATAATCATCTGCAATGATGGGAATTTGACGATCACACAATGGTAAGTTGATCATTTTGCCCACTAAATGCGTGTAGCGTTCATCGTTTGGATTGACTGCAACGGCACTGTCACCGAGCATCGTTTCAGGGCGCGTTGTGGCCACAATCATCACCTCATCTGTGCCATCGATTGGATAACGCAAATGCCACAATGAACCTTGCTCTTCAACAGATTCCACCTCAATGTCAGACACCGCTGTTTTTAAGACAGGATCCCAGTTCACTAAGCGCTGACCACGATAAATCAAACCTTGATCATATAAATCCACGAAGGTTTTTTTCACCGCTTCTGATAAACCTTCATCCATGGTAAAGCGCTCGCGTGACCAATCTGCACTCGCGCCCATGCGACGCAATTGTTTGGTGATCATGCCACCGGATTGTTCTTTCCATTCCCAGATTTTTTCCACAAACTTGTTGCGGCCTAAATCATGACGTGTCAAACCTTGTTGGTTCAATTGACGCTCAACCACCATTTGTGTGGCGATCCCTGCGTGATCCGTACCCGGTTGCCATAAGGTATTATCGCCTTTCATGCGATGATAACGGATCAAAAAATCCATGATCGTATCTTGGAAAGCATGCCCCATGTGCAAAGTACCCGTGACATTCGGCGGTGGAATCACGATACAGTAAGCAGGTTTTGTCGTATCTCCTGACGCTTTAAATAATCCATTGGATTCCCAAAAATCGTACCACTTCGATTCAATTGCACTTGGCTGATATGTCTTTTCCATAATATCCCGATAAAATCGTTAATTAAAACCCTAAAAATCATTCATTCTAGCATTTTACACGCATAAAAAAACCCACTGACGTGGGCTTTTCTCAAATTATCCCAAAGGATTATTTTTCTAAAATGGTTTGGATCTTTTGTGCAACACCCATGCCCCATTGTTGGCCGATCATCATTGACTCTTGCATGATCACAGGTTGCTTTTCAATCATTTTCTTACCTGCTGGCGATTGATAGAACTCTAAGAAAGCTTTAACGTCCGCTTCTGTGAACTCTTTTTGATACACAGGTACCAATAAATCAATCAATTGATCCACATTGAACTCTTTTTTCACTTCAGCGATTTGTGCATCCGTTGCGCCCATTTGTTTCAATTGGCCAATCAATTGTTCTAAAACCATTGTGCCCATATCCGCAGCACCTGTATCTGTGATCAATTGTTTAACGCTTTGTACAGAGGCGTCTTGAGCGAAAACAACAGGAGAGAACATTAATGATGAACCTAAACATACTGATAATAATAGTTTTTTCACGGTTTTATCCTTATATAAATGCCACAGGGCAGTTTTTATTGTAGCAAACAACTGCGACAAAATGACAACAATCCCATGAAAAAATTCTCAATATTTTAACGGTTGTCCACTTTTTCTGGATAGAGATCATGATTCACAAGACGCGTTTGGGCAAACTCAGCCCAAGAGGTATTAGGCTTGCCATAATTGACATAAGGATCAATGGAGATGCCGCCGCGTGGCGTAAATTTACCCCAGATTTCCATATAACGTGGATCTAATAAATCCACCAAATCATTGAGCATTTTATTGACGCAATCTTCATGAAAACTGCCGGTATTGCGAAAGCTAAAGAGATACAATTTTAAAGATTTACTTTCCACCATTTTTGTATCCGGAATGTAACTGATGTAGATCGTAGCAAAATCAGGCTGCCCCGTCATTGGGCAAAGGGCTGTGAACTCTGGGCAATTGAACTTCACAAATGTATTGCGATCCGGATGCGAGTTTGGAAAAGCCTCAAGCACCTTTGGATTGTATTGATCAGCATACTCAGTTTTTTGATTGCCAAGTAACGTTAAACCTTCTGTATTAGACATAAAAACTCCTTAGTTTTTTTGTGTGGGAGGATTGCGAACCACGGGAAAAATCACTCGGTATCCTAAACAATCACGCCATTAAAAGCAAAATTATTGGTGTGGTAATTGCGGAGAAAATCGTTGTTAACACGATGCTAGAAGCCACGGCATCTTCAATCACTTCAAATTTAATCGCCATCAAATAAACATTCATGCCAACGGCGATTGAACCTAACAGCACAATGGCTTTGGTTTCAAAGGCAGGTAAACCAAGGGCTAATGCGCATAGCCAAATGATGAGCGGATGCAAAATCAGTTTAAAAATCGTGATGCCAACACCAATCTTAAGCTTTGCGCCCAAACGATATTCCGCAAGCCCCATGCCAATTGATAGCAAAGACAATGGCGCCACCATGTTTGAAAACATCGTGATGGTGCGCCCCATAAAGTCCGGCATGGGCACTCTAAAATAGCTCACCAATAAGCCAAGCATGATGCCAATCACCACGGGATTACGCAGCACACCTTTGGTGGTGGCAATGATACCACCTAAGGAAAATGAGCCATGTTCCACCCATTCAATGGAAAAAGAGACAAGGCTCCAAAGGAGCAAAGCATTAAAGGTGATGATGAGGGCAGACACGGCAATGGCATCGTCTCCCATAAACAGCATAATGATGGGAATGCCCACCATCACATTGTTAGAAAAGATGCCGCCAATCCCAAAAACCGATGCTTCTTTCGCATTGAGTTTGAGAAATTGTCGCGATGCAATAATGGCAATAAAATACAAGATGAATGAGCCACCAAAATACGCCAAAATCAGCTTAGGATCGACTTCTTGCTGCGTATGAAAGCGACTCATCACGCCAAAGAGCATAATTGGAATGGCAAGATTGAATAAAAAGCGCGTCAAACCGCGCGTGAACTCTTTTGGCCATTTGCGTACGCGTACTAAAAAATAGCCCGTTCCCATCAAAATGAAAAACGGTAGCAATGCATACACTTGCTGAAAAAAGGCAGTAATGAAGGCAGACATGAAAAACAACTCAGAAAAGATAGAGGGATTTACTCTAAACAAAGAATGGTAAAAAGCAAAATTTTAATCGCATCAAATTCATGACACCGCTGGCGATTAACACTTAATGACACAGCTTGACACTTCCCTTCACACAAAAAATGCAAAGCATTATATAATCGCGACCGGCAGTTGATGCCCATAAACAACAATGATTAAACGAAACAATAGAATAGAGATTATTATGACAAAACTCATCCTTGCTTTAAGCCTCACAGGCATTCTTTGTGCCTGTTCAACCATGAATACTAATCATGTTAAACATTCAACACAAACAGATGCAACACAAACCAGCTATATGGTTGAGCCGAGCGGTGGCACAGAATATGACTTATATTTTGAAGAAGCATTAAAAACAGCCTTAAAAAATGCGCACATCGATGAACAAAACGTCACCTATGACACCATCATTAAATATGATATCAATATGGATGAAGGCAGCCGCGCCCTTCGATATTTTGTGGGTTTTGGCGCAGGCAAAGCACGTGCTTTGATAGAAGTTAAAATCATTAATCGCAAAGATCATAAAGAACTTGCCACACTTCATTCAGAAGCGACATTATCCATGGGTGTTTTTGGTGGTGATACTAAAGGGGTTTTAGATAATGCTGCCATCGACATCGTACAAAAAATTAAACTTATGAATATTTTCAAACGTGCAGGTGCGAAAATTTAATCCTGTCATTTAAATGATGTGGCAACTGCCACATCACCCCATAATCTCTTGGCGGAACATAAAAAAGACCGCGCCCAATAAACATAAGCCCGCCCAAATGTAATCTAAGCGAAACGGTTCTTTGAGCACAAAGAGCGAAAACGGAATGAAGACCGATAAACTCAACACTTCTTGAATGATTTTAAGTTGCCCGGCGCTCGCCACTTCATAGCCAATGCGGTTTGCAGGCACTTGTAGAAGATACTCAAAAAGCGCAATCCCCCAACTGACAAACGCCGCAAATACCCATGCGCGCGAGTGCATAAATTTTAAATGCCCATACCAAGCAAACGTCATAAAAACATTACTCAATGTTAGTAAGCCAATGGTGATGGCTAACGGGTGAATTGTCATGGTGACCTCTTTCATTACGCTTTGGACGTGTTATGATTTTACATCCATCATCTTTAGGAGGTAATGTATGTCCATTGAAGAAAATATTCAAACCCTTTGGTCACAAAAATTTCCCACACAACATGGCGAGGTGTCACTGTCTGACATTGCAGCAACCCATGACAAAATCGTGCTCTATTTTTATCCCAAAGATAATACGCCAGGCTGCACCACTGAAGCGGGCGACTTTGAGGCCAATTTAGCAGCTTTTACGGCACTCAATGTTGCAGTTGTTGGCGTATCACGCGATTCTGTCGGCTCACATCAAAAATTTGTGGATAAATTAAACCTCACATTCACCCTTATTTCTGATAAAGAGAGCATCATTTGCAATGCGTTTGATGTGATCAAAGAGAAAAATCTCTATGGAAAAATCGGCTTTGGCGTAGAACGCAGCACTTTTGTGCTTGATCAAACAGGCAACATTCTCCATGAATGGCGCAAAGTCAAAGTGCCAGAACATGTACAAACGGTTTTAAAAACCTTACAAGGTTAAGCCGCAAAGCCTCGCAAATGCGAGGTTTTTTTATATCGCGCCCTGCACAATGATTAAGCAGCAAAAACTGAGTTAATGATTAAATCATTAAGTTAGCTTTCTTTTGAGCACAAAGGCTGAGGAATCCTGAGAATTATCGGCAAATCAACGCAATAGAATTTAATAATAATGCCGCATACATTATACTAGTGAGCAGAATCATGTGGGTGGTTCAAGGAATTATTTGTAAAAATAAATTACGCTTTTAGACAAATATCGACTACAATTGTAGTCGATAGTTTTTGTATGGTGGACAATGTCTCATATTAAAATTACCAAAACTGAATGGGAAGTGATGCGCGTGCTTTGGACTCAAGGTGAGTGTTTAAGCAATGAGGTGATCTCAGTCTTATCAGAAAAACATGACTGGAAACCGTCAACGGTTAAGACTTTGATCTCCCGTTTGGCAAAAAAAGGGTATGTCGGGAAACATGCCGATGGCAACCGTTACCGCTATTACCCCACCATCTCTGAAAAAGAGTCCCTTCAGAGAACCCGAGCAGAACTTGCGCATCACATTTGCTCAACCAAAATGGGCAAATACATTGCGGCGCTGATTGAGGAAAATCCTCTGTCTCACCAAGATGTGGAATTAATCGCTGCGGCGGTGCAACAAAAACGCAAATTTGCTTTATGCAAAGTGCCTTGTAACTGTGTCAAAGGACAATGCCAATGCTCTGATGCTTGTTGCCCGAATAAGTAGCCTTAAGAATTTTTTAAGGAGTTGATATGCAAAACATCACATTGTCAGTGCCAGAAATTAGCTGTGGCCACTGCACTTCATCCATTGAAAATGGTTTATCTAAACTGGCAGGCGTTGATAGCGTCAGCGCGGATGTGGCCACAAAAACCGCGCACATCTCCTTTGATGAAGCGACCCTTTCCATCGATGCGATCCTTGCGGCGCTTGATGATCTTGGTTTTGAAGCAAAGGTGATCTAATCATGACGGCAAATGAATCCATCCACCAAGTGACATTTGCCATCACCGGAATGACCTGCACCAACTGCTCAGGACGCATCGAAAAGATTCTCAATAAAAAAGCAGGCATCCACCATGCATATGTCAATTTTGCCAGTGAAAAAGCGATCGTTGCCTTTGATCCCACCCTCATTTCCCCCAAAGAGATTCGCGCATTTATAGAAAATGCTGGCTTTGGGGCCATTGTGGATCTAAAAGAGAATCATGCTGAAGTTGAGGCCATGCATCAAGCATCCCTAAATAAGCTCAAGCGTGAACTCATCATCAGTGCCCTATTGTCTGCCCCAATGGTGATCGGCATGATCGCGATGATGTTCAATCATCATGCGCCGTGGGTCAATTTTTTACACAATCCATGGGTACAACTGCTATTAACCACGCCCATTCAATTTTTCATTGGCGCCCGTTTTTATAAAGGTGCTTATGAATCTTTGGTCAATGGCTCAGCCACAATGGATGTTTTAGTGGCCACCGGCACCACAAGCGCCTATTTATTGAGCGTATATAACGGATTTTTTGGCAATGCCAATCATCTCTATTTTGAGGCCAGCGCCGTTGTCATCACCCTCATTTTAATGGGGAAATATCTAGAAAACATTGCCAAATCCAAAACCAATTCAGCTTTAAAAAAATTACTGGATTTGCAACCTAAAACAGCGCTATTGATCATCGATGGACAAACCAAAGAGGTGCCCATTGAGCTCATTAAAGTTGATGATCACATCCTCATTCAACCGGGGCGCAATATACCGGTCGATGGCATTGTCATCGATGGCAGTTCCGCCATCGATGAAAGCATGCTCACCGGTGAAAGTTTGCCGGTGGATAAAGTTGTTGGCAGCACACTTTACAGTGGCACCTTAAACCGCACCGGCACGTTGACGGCAAAAGTCACCAAACCAAGCGGAGACAGTACATTAGCACGCATCGTTGCTTTAGTAGAAGCCGCCCAAGGCAGCCGTGCACCCATTCAACAATTGGCAGATCGCATCTCTGCCATCTTTGTGCCCGCAGTGGTCACAATTGCACTAATTGCCCTATTGATCACTTGGCTGATCACACAAGACATCTCAACCGCTGTTATTCATGCGGTTTCTGTTTTGGTGATTGCTTGCCCATGTGCGCTAGGTTTAGCAACACCCACCGCGATTATGGTGGGCACAGGCGTCGGCGCACGTCATGGCATTTTGATCAAAAATGGTGAAGCCCTCGAAACGGCTGCTCACGTCAATGCCGTTGTGCTCGATAAAACAGGCACGCTCACAGAAGGCAAACCTGTGGTGACCAGTTTTAAAGATTTCACAAGCGATGGTTCTGCCTTACAAATTCTAGCGGCTTTAGAGGCGCTTTCTGAGCATCCTTTAGCCACCGCGATGGTCAATTATGCCAAAGCGCAAGGCATTGATCCTGTCAATGTGAGTGCATTTGAATCTTTAACAGGCTTTGGTTTGACTGGCATCATTGATGGCACGCGCTATTATGTGGGTGCAAAGCGCCTGATGACGCAGCAGCGCATCGATGTTTCCGAGCACATTGACGCCATTACCGCCTTAGAGCATCAAGGCAAAACAGTAATGATGCTGAGCTCAGAAACAACGCTCATAGCCATCATTGCAGTGGCCGATGCATTAAAAGCCACAACGCCCGATGCCATTGCCCGCTTACAATCCCGCGGCATCGCCGTCTATATGATGACTGGGGATAATGCCCGCACTGCGCGTTACATTGGTGCCAAAATTCAATTGGATGACACACACATTTTTGCCGAAGTTTTACCAGAAGACAAAGCAAATTATGTGAAAAAACTGCAGAATCAAGGGCTCACGGTTGCCATGATTGGCGATGGCATGAACGATGCACCGGCCCTTGCCCAAGCAGACATTGGCATTGCTATGGGCACAGGCACAGACATTGCGATGGAAAGCGCGGACATCACCATCATGAATGGTGACTTAACGAACATTGATCGCACACTGCAGCTCTCACAAGCAACTTTACACAAGATTCGTCAGAACCTCTTTTGGGCATTTTTATACAACACCATCGGCATTCCCTTTGCGGCCTTTGGTTTATTGACGCCCATCATTGCAGGTGCGGCCATGGCGATGAGCTCTGTGTGTGTGCTGACCAACTCATTGCTGCTCAATCGTAAAAAGCTATGATTCACCCATCAAAAAAGCGGTCCGTGGACCGCTTTTTTAATGCTGATACGTTATTTATGATCTTTCAATTCAAAGGTCAATTGTGTTTTGCCTTCGCTCAACACTAAACGCTGACCATCATTGTGCAATGTGGCTGTTGCACCTTTTTCAAGCAATTGCCCGATGGTTTGGTCTAACTGATTTAAGGTGGCATCTGCACAGAATTTACGCGTCATGCCAACGCCTTTGGCCGTCAAAACACCCGCTTTAATACTTCCTTGCCCAAAAAAGTTATTGCACATTGTGCCCGATAAGTGCATTTTTTCACCAAACTCAATGTTTGGCGCCATCTCATTGGCTGCGGTTTGATACGCTTTGCCATCGATGGCCACTAAGACATAATTGTGGTGCTCTAAATCTTGTGCGGTGGCAATTTTGCCATCATGATCTGTCATTGTGTGTGAACATCCTGCGGTTAAAAGAAGAACTGCTGCTGAAAGAAATAATTTTTTCATACGGACCTCTATTTTCTATGGGCTTCAATCACAAATGGCAATTGACTCAAGCGATCAATCAAACGACTCAATTGATTCAAATGGTTCAATTCCAACGTTACAAAAATCTGGGCAATGCCGTTGCCTTCATTTTTCATATTAATGTCAATGATGCGCAGCTGCTCATTGGTGATGAGGTTATTGACCTCTTTCAATAAATCTTGATGCGCATGGGCTTTGATCATTAAATCAGAAGTGACGCGTTGCTCTGCATCATAACCCCAATCCACGTCAATTTCACGTGCGGGTGACTGCTCAATCATATTCATGAAATTTGAACAGGTTTTACGATGGATCACAACGCCACGATTGATGGTTACAAAACCGCCAATCAATTCAGGCGGCGCAGGTTTACAACATGCGGCCATCTGCACCAATAGATTGCCCACGCCTTGAACACGCACACCTGTATCGCCAACTTTGGTTTGCGTTTGTGGACGAATGAGGGAATCTGGCGTAATGGCAGGTTCTTCCGCTGGTTGCGCATTTGGCAAACGCGTTAAAAACTGGTTAATGGTGACTTCACCGGCGCCTAATTGTGCATGCAATTCATTGATGGAATTACAGTTTAAACGCTTGGCAATTTTAAGGAGCGCATCGGGTGATAAATTTAGATTCAAGCGTGAAAATTCACGATCTAGCAGCTGCTTCCCTGCGGCAATGTTCTTCTCTTGTGCTTGCTGCTTAAACCATGAACGGATTTTGGCGCGCGTGCGGTTCGATTTGACATATGCCAAATGGGGCGAGAGCCAATCGCGACTGGGCGCTGCATTTTTACCCGTTAAAATCTCCACTTCATCGCCATTGTTGAGCACATACGTCAATGGCACAATGCGCCCATTCACCTTTGCCCCGCGGCAGCGATGCCCTAAGTTGGTGTGAATTTGATACGCAAAATCGAGCGGCGTTGCCCCGGCCACAAGCTCAATGGCTTCACGATTGGGCGTTAAAACATAGACATTTTCACCAAAGAGATCTTTATCTAGCAACTCTTTAGAAGATTCACTGTTCGCCTCTTGATCGAGCAATTGACGCACGCGATTGAGTTTCGCTTGCTGGCTGAGGGATGCATCCGACTCTTTATAATGCCAATGAGCCGCAACGCCAAGCTCTGCATGTTCATGCATTTTTCGGGTGCGAATTTGCACTTCAATGGCTTTATTTTGCGGCCCAAGCACGGCAGTGTGCAGGGATTGATAACCATTGGGTTTAGGGTTGGCGATGTAATCATCAAACTCTCTTGGCAATGGCGGCCATTTTTCATGCACCATTCCAAGCACGCGATAACAGTCAGATAAATTTTTCACAATGACGCGCACCGCTCGCACATCAAGCAGCTCTTCAAAGGATTTACCTTTGGTGGTCATTTTCTTCCAAATGCTGTAGATGTGTTTCACACGCCCCGACACTTCCCCTTCAATCCCTTCAGCGGCGATTAAATCCTCCACTTCTTTAATGATGGATTGAATGTAGACTTCTCGGTCAATGCGCTTTTCATTGAGATTTTTAGAGATGAGTTTATAATCCTGCGGCTTTAAATAGTGCAGCACTTCATCTTCTAATTCCCATTTAAAACGGCTGAGCCCTAATCGATTGGCCAATGGCGCAAACACATCACGCGTTTGCTCTGCCACCAGAATTTTAATCTCATCGGGCTCATGTTTGAGGTGGCGCATGCGCACCACTTGATTCGCTAGAATGATGACCAGAGTTTGCACATCTTCCACAATGGCGAGCAGCATTTTACGAAGGATCTCCTTCGTTTTCTCCTGCGCACCGGATAGATTGCTCGTCTCTTTTAAAAGATTCAATTGACGTAAAAAACTGTGGTAGGTTTCTGGCACTTGCTCAAGGGGAATTTCAAGCACAAAGAGCATCGCAATAATGCGAAGCTGAATCCCCGAGACTTGACCCAATAAATAGGCCGTTTCAAGGGCGCGCTTAAAACCTGGATCCTGCTGATGGGACAGCAACAGCTGATACTCCATCTGAGGCCAGCTCTCTTGGCATTCGGTAAACCAATCTCTTAATGTTGTTTCATCAACGACTCTAGACATCCGTTCCTTCTTTTGTAGTTAAGGTTCGTGATAAAAGTTATCCCTTGCGTGTTTCGCACGGCTGAAGATCTCTAAAATGGTTTCGCGGTCTTCTTTGTCTAACGCCTCTTCCACCAAAGCAATTTTCTTCAAATATGCGCGCAACACTTGCAACACGGCTTCGCGGTTCTCTAAACAAATGTCCGTCCACATTTCAGGATTTGAGGTGGAAATGCGCGTAAAGTCACGAAAGCCACCTGCCGCAAAGCGGAAAATCTCCGCGCGATCATCCAAATTTGCCAACGTATCCACAGTGCTGTACGCCAATAAATGGGGAATGTGTGACGTCGCCGCAAGCACTTGATCATGATGCACCACGCCCATCTCTTCGACAATCGAGCCCACCGATTCCCACATTTTTGTCAATGTGGTCACCGCGCTATGATTGTTGTTGATGTGGGGAATGATCAAAGTACGGCGCTTTTCAAAGAGCTCGGCAAATGAGTTCTCAACGCCATGCTTTTCCGTCCCTGCAATCGGATGCGCAGGCACAAAGCGTTTAGGCAAATAACCCACCGCTTCTGTAATCGTACGAATCACAGAGCCTTTCGTCGAGCCCACATCACTGACAATGGCATCCTCTTTTAAATGCGGCAACATCTCTTTGACCAAACGCCCCATCACCGTGATGGGGGTTGCCATGATGATGATGTCTGAATCTTTCACCGCTTCTGCTAAATCCGTGGTGACTTCATCAGCAACGCCCAATGCTTTTGCTTTTTCGAGCGCATCGACATTGACATCATAAGCCACCACTGTGCCCACAGCGTTGTTTTTCTTCAAGGCGCGCGCTAAAGATCCACCAATGAGACCAATGCCCACAATGGTGACGCGATCCACATAAAACGGCTTACTCAATTCAATTTTCATGGGTTACACCATTTCAATCACATCAAATTCAACGATCGGGGAAACTTCTGCTTCATAATCGACGCCCGCCAAACCAAAGCCAAATAAACGCTCAAAGTTCTCTTTGTAGCCTTTATAGTCGGTTAAGCTGTCGATGCTCTCTGTTTTCACTTCTTTGAGGATCAACTCACAAGCGCTTTGCACTTCTGGTTTCAATTCCCAATCATCTAAACGAAAACGGCCAGATTCATCCACTTCGCCGCCTTCGCCGTACATGCATGTGGCAAATAAGCGTTGAATTTGCTCAATACAATCTTCGTGTAAATCCAACTCTTTCATCACGCGAAACGCCGCAGAAATGTAAAGTGGCATCACAGGAATGGCAGAAGAGGCTTGTGTCACCACAGATTTTAAAACCGCAACGGCAGCATGACCTTGATATTTCTCTTCAAGCATTGCGTTGATTTCACGTGCTGCACGCTCAACATCTTCTTTCGCTTTCCCTAAGGTGCCATGCCAATACATTGGCCATGTGATCGCAGTCCCAATGTATGAATATGCCACAGTTTGCACATTTTCAGCCAAGACGCCAGCTTCATCCAGGGCTTTCATCCAAAGCTCCCAATCTTGGCCGCCCATTACTGTCACTGTATCACTGATTTCTTCAGCGGTTGCAGGCTCAACAGAGGCTTCAATCACTTCATTTTTATTGGTGTCTAAAGATGGCGCTGTGTATGTTTCACCGATGGTTTTTAAGGCAGAACGCACCACTTCGCCCGTTTCTGGCAATTTACGCACAGGTGATGCCAATGAATACACAACGCAATCGACTGTGCCTAAATCTTCTTTAATGAGCTCAATCACTTTTGCGCGCACTTCGTTTGAGAAGGCATCACCATTGATGCTTTTTGCGTATAAACCCGCTGCTTTGGCATATTTATCAAACGCCGCTGAGTTGTACCAGCCGGCGGTGCCTGTTTTCTTTTCTGTACCGGTTTTCTCAAAAAATACGCCAATTGTTGCCGCATCACTGCCAAAAGCCGCTTCAATGCGTGAGGCTAAACCATAACCTGTGGATGCACCAATCACCAATACGCGTTTTGGACCATCTTTGAGTGGACCTTTTGCGCGAATGTAGTCAATTTGTGCTTTCACATGTGCATCACAACCTGTCGGGTGTGCTGTTGTACAAATGAATCCGCGAATTTTAGGTTTAATAATCATAACTTTTCTCTTTCTAAACAGTTGATAACTTTTCGTTAATGGTCATCATCATAGCATTAAACGCTGCTGTAAATTGCTCGATGCCATTTTTTTCTAAGGTTTGTGTGACTGATTCTAGATCAATATTGTGTGCGCTCAATGCGCGTAAATTTGCCTCTGCTGCGGCTAAATCATCCTCTAAACGCACGTTTGGCGTGCCATGATCTTTATACGCAGCATACGTCGCGGGCGGCATTGTATTAATGGTGTGCGCGCCAATCAATGCATCCACATATAATGTGTCAGAATAAGTAGCATTTTTGGTGCCCGTTGATGCCCACAGCAAACGCTGAATGCGCCCACCTTTACGGGACAATGCATCAAAGCGTGCATTGCTAAAATGTTGACGCAATGCTTGATGTGCCATTTTAGCGTTACTGATGGCGATGGTGCCTTGTAATTCAGGGGCAACCTCTGCCAATTGTGGGTCAATCGCCGCATCAATGCGGGAGATGAAAAAGCTGGCCACAGAAGCAACATTGGCAATTGAGCGTCCTGCTGCAACGCGCGCCTCTAAACCGGACACGTAGCCTTCGATCACGCGCACATAGCGTTTGACGGAGAAAATCAACGTCATGTTGATGTTGATCCCCTCAGAGATCAAATGGCTCATCGCCTCAATCCCTGCAATCGTTGCAGGAATCTTAATCATGGCATTTTTTCGATTAATGCGGCGCCAAAGGGCTTTGGCTTCTGTGATGGTGCCAATCACATCAAAAGCCAAATTCGGTGACACTTCTAAGCTCACATATCCATCTAATCCTTCGGTTTTCTGATAAACAGGCAGCATGAGGTCACAGGCTTTTTGAATGTCGGCAATTGCTAAATCATAAAAGATCGTCTCAGCGGACTTTGAGGCTTTTTGCAAATCACGAATGCTTTGATCATAATGCCCAGAGCGAATCGCTTGATCATAGATCACAGGATTAGAGGTCACACCCCTTAAATCATCCTCTTTAATCAAAGTGGACAATAAACCGCCTGCGGCTAACATCTCGCAGGAAATATTGTCATACCATACACTTTGCCCTAACTGATTCAACTGCTCTAATGGATTCATGGCCACCTCAAAAAAGTCAATGCTGTGTTATCCTAGCGCTTATCGTAGACTCTGCCAATATCTTGGGGCATTCTTTTCGCAGTGCCTTTAGGTAACCAAACCGGAATATTCGAAGGAATCGCCGCTTGGTTGATTTGAATATTTTTTAGCCATGCAGGATTGAGCTCAATTAAATCGATCTCTGAAATCATCAATGCATTGGCCAAATCGCGCACTTTAATCGGTGCATTTAAAGTGATGGCATCCACTTTACGCGGCTTTTGGGGATGAAGCCCGGGGAAATAGCTGTCACTATTATCCGCAATGCGTTTAGCGGCTAAGAATTCAGCATAAAAGTTGCGTGAGGCAAAACCAAAACGATCGCCTTGATACTGCCAAACGATTTTGCCAATGTCATCGGTGCCCAATTGATTTTTCGCGCGCACCATGCCGCCCACGCCATGATTGTATCCCGTCAATGCCAATGGCCAAGCTTGCGTGCGTTGATTTGCAGCACCTAAATAACGCGCTGCACCTTCTGCCGCCATGAAAGGGTCTAAACGACCATCAATCACATTGCGCTGCATGGGCATATAATCACGCGCCGTGCTTGGCATGAATTGCCACATACCTGCTGCCCCAACGTGTGAATATGCCCGCCCTTGAAATGAAGATTCCACATGCGGCAAATACGCAATCTCTTCAGGCACATTGTGACGCTTCATGATGGCTTTGAATTCAGGTAAATAACGCCCGCTGATCTCTAAACCTTTACGGAAATTATTTTTTAAACCTGTTTGATAACGCAAGCGCTCTGGCGCACCATAAATGGCCGCTTCGCCGCCGGCTTTTTTAAGCAATTTCACCCAATGGCGCTGATTACGCGTGAGCTTTTCTTTATTTTGATAACGCGCCACCATGTCCACAAGTTCTTCACGCAGAATGTTTTCATTCGCGCGCAAAAAGTCGCGGCGATCTTGATTCGGCACTGGCACCACATCATAGATCACACTTAAATAGCGATTGTCATGATAAACCGCTTGATTTTCATTCCATTCACTATAAACGCGCTCCCAAAATTCCACCATCGGTTCCATCGATTTAGGTTCAGGGAAATGATTGGTCGAACAGCCGGCAAGCACCATGACGCCAAAAAGCGTCATGCGTGTGATCAATGTTTTCATAGAGTTCTCGTGCGTTAAAAATTATGCGTGATCTGAGGCTTGACCCACAATGGCAGACACAAAACTTTCTGCTTCAAAGGGACGCAAGTCATCAATGGCTTCACCGACGCCAATAAAGCGCACAGGCACATTGAGCTTATCGGCAATGGCAAAGATGATCCCGCCTTTGGCCGTGCCATCTAATTTGGTAAAAGTGATGCCGGAGAGTTTGACAATCTCATTAAATTGCGTGGCTTGATTTAAGGCATTTTGCCCCGTGGATGCGTCCACCACAAGCATCACTTCATGTGGTGCAGATTCATCAACGCGCCCCATCACACGATGAATTTTCGCCAACTCTTGCATTAAGCCTGCTTGCGTGTGTAAACGCCCTGCAGTATCTGCAATTAAAATGTCCACTTTACGGGCTTTGGCCGATTCCATCGCATCAAACATCACAGATGCAGGATCTGCCCCTTCTTTTTGTGCCACCACAGGAATGTTATTGCGCTCGCCCCACACTTTCAATTGTTCAACGGCCGCGGCACGGAAGGTATCGCCAGCGGCAAGCATCACGCTTTTACCTTCAGATTGGAATTTTTTTGCCAATTTACCAATGGTGGTGGTTTTACCCACACCATTGACGCCCACCATCAAAATCACATAAGGCGAATGTTCTGTATTGTCCACCACCAGCGGTTTTTCCACAGGCTTGAGGATTTCCACCATCTCTTTATTCAAGGCTGCAAGTAACTCATCAACATTTGATAAATTCTTACGGGACACTTCGGCCGTGATGTTGGCAATCAATTTTTGCGTCACTTCAACGCCGACATCCGCCATCAAAAGGCGCGTTTCTAACTCTTCTAAAATGTCATTATCGATGAATTTTTTACCAATGAAAAGATCCGCTAAACCTGCGGTGATGCCATCACGGGTTTTACCTAAGCGCTCTTTTAAACGTTTAAAGAAACCTGTTTTGGGCTTTTCTTGCAACACAGCTTCAGGCGCTTTAATCGTTTCTTCAACGGTATGCGCGATCTCTTCTACATGTGCCGCTTCGATCGTTTCAGCAATTTTCTCTTCAGTATCTGCAATGGTTTGCGCGGCTTCTGGCGCTGATGTTAAAACAGTTTCACCGGTTTCAACCGATTGCGCCACCACATTTTCTGCCACAGCTTCGAAGATCTCTTCGGCTTCGATCTCTGCAATGGTTTCGTGATGATGCGGTTGATTTGGTGCAATGTCTAACGTTTCTGATTCACTCAATGCCGCGGTATTGACGGAAATGGCAGATTCAACCGCCGCTAAAGATGCCTCAGAGGTTGCTTTTTCCTCGGCAACAACAGGTTCGACCGTCTCAACCGGTGCTTCAATCACCTCGTCAACTTTTTCAACTTGTTCTTCTTTTTTTGATCTAAAAAGACGGGAAAACCAAGAGCCTTTCTTTTCTGACATGCCAATAACCTTCAATCCAAATAGGGGAACATAAAATGGTGCTATATTATCAAAAAATATCGCTCACCACCTGACTTTCCAATTTTGCGCCCATTTTCTAGTTAAGCAATTCATTTTGTGTCAATAAATGGTGGCTGACAAAGTCACGAATCGCCCCATAATTGCCACGAAATAGAACGCGATCTTGCTTTTGTGATAATTGATATTCATACATCGGATCATAGTATGTGGTCAATAAGGGTTCAAGCCAATTCAAATGCGCGCTGATGTCGCCCGTATTGCATTGCACCTGTAAAGCATGCGTGAGGGCAGCATCTAAATCACGATATCGCTCAAGCCCTAGGCGCTTTTGCACGGCAAATAAACCATGATGTAAATAAGCCGCATACTGCTGCCAACCCTTTGCCTCACCATATTGCTGCTGATATTGTGCGGACATCTCTGAAAAATAGAGCTGACTGATGCGCGCTAAACGATGATCAAGCGGTTCATCAATGATCACAAGTGGCGCTTGCTTCATGGATTGATGGAAGCATTCTGGCAGATACAATTTACCAATATTGCGGCTTTCATCTTCAATCAGCCACAGTGGCTCTTTTTCTTTAAGCACACAACATGCTGCCAACTCATTTTCAAATAGAGCTTGAGGGGGTTGCGCCGTTAAGGTTTTCCCAAAGGCAGAGCCATGATGATTCGCCAGTCCTTCTAAATCAATCGATGCTGAAAATTCATGGAGTAAATCTGTTTTGCCAGTGCCTGTATTGCCGCTGATCATGAGCATTGCATGATTAGGGGCATTGTCTAAAACTGATAATAAATAGCGGCGCAGCCCTTTATAACCTAAATACACGCGGGGAATGTCCATGCCCATCTCTGAGAGCCAATGCTGCGTGATTTTAGAGCGCATGCCGCCACGGGCACAATAGATCACAGCATTAGGATGCGCATGATAAAAATCTTGCCACGCGGCCATTTTATAGGCTTTATTCGCACCACTGACCAATTGATGCCCAAGCGCAACGGCTGCGGCGCTGCCTTTTTCTTTATAACATGTACCCACTTGTGCCCGTTCATCATCATTCATGATGGGCAAATTGATGGCGGTGGGCAGATGTCCTGTGACATACTCAATCGGTGCACGCACATCCATCATCGGCACACGATTGAGGATCAGAGAATGATAATCCTCAATGTCTTGTGTTTTCATTTATTCAACAACTTCTTGTTCCACGGCCATATCGTACACCCAGCGTTCTTCTTTCGTACCTTTGTTGTACGCTTTTAAACGAAGGCGATACGCAATGCCAGGCTCTGCGGAAAATCCTTCAATCGTCCCTTCATAAGGCTGCCACGCAGATTCTTTATTCTCACGGATTTGCAAACACTTGGCATTTGGATCATTTGGGCAAGGCACTTTTTCATTCGAAACATAAATAAAAATGCGCTCATACGCTTCTGCTTTCACATCCTTAAAGCTGCCTTGATCGAGCGTTAAAGGCATGTATACGCTTCGAACTTCGCCTTCAATGGTGCCGACTAAAAAAAGTTGGTTGCCTTCACGCACCACTTTAGGCTGATTGTTTAAAAAGCTTTGAATGCGCAAGCTCATCAATTCTAAGGGCTCACTGCATGCCATTAAAGTTGATGCTAAATTGCGCTCTGCAATGAACGTATCGTATTGATTGATGTCCATGCCGCCCATGACCGTGTTGCAGCCGCCTGTGATGGCAAAGCTTTTGTTGTCCATATCCACAGTTGCGGTGACTGAATGATCAGTTGAAATGTTATCTAATGTGAGTCCGGCAAAGCTTGGCGCCATCAAAAGTGATGCCATCAATGCTGATACAGCTAAGGTTTTCGTTTTCATAATGATTTCCTTATCGATTCGATCATGACCATTAATAGTAGCAGATAACCAAAATTAGTTGGAGAGATTGGCCACATAATCACGTGCAGGCTGCCAATTGAGCATGGTTTGTGCATATTGACTATTCACTACATAACTTCCCCACAATTCATCAAAGCTACGCGCGCGCCCTGTCAATTTCATACTGGCTTTGGCCATAATTTTAGGCAGATAAAAGAGCTGCAACGGCACTTCAGCAGAAACCGCAATGCCTTTAAAGATCTCCGTGGTGCTTAACGCAAAGCCATCGGCAATGATAAAAGTGTCACTGCCCTTTTCTGGTTGCATTAATACCGCGTTCAGTGCAGATTCAAAATTACACAGCGCCAGCATTGTGCGCTGATTGTCCATTTTATCAAACGGCAACGAACGCCCTTCTTTCACCATGGCAATGTAATGCCCAAATTCATTGACTGCATCGATGTGATAAATCAATGGCAAACGCAAAATCACCAAATCAATGCGATCTTTTGCCGCTTGTTGCAATGCCATTTCAGCGGCAAGTTTTGAGCGCGCATAAGCTGTTGCTGGCGCAAATGGACTGTTCTCTATAATGTCCATGCCTGATTCACCATGCACCTTTGTGGTGCTGATGAAAATAAAGCGCCGCACACCTGCTGCCATGGCAGATTCTAATAATTTCACGCTGTGCTCCACATTTGCAGTGTGATAATCAGCATCTGTTGCATTCGCCGTTTCATTTAAACCTGCCAAATGAATCACCGTATCCACATTCTGGGCAATTTCCGCGGTGACATTGGCAAGATCACGCACCAAATGATTCGGATAACTCTCTTGTTGTCGGCTCGTGGTGATCAAATAAGCATCGGTTCTTTGTAAAAAGCGTGCAATGCGACGCCCTAAAAAACCAGAAGCCCCCGTCAATAAAATGGTTTCATTCATCCATTTCACCTTTTTCATACAAAAAATATAGTTTACGCCTTTTTTATAGAAAATATTGTTTTTAAACTATTTTTTATCCTAATTCAGAGATTTATTGGCAATACTGAAACATTAAATTGACTGATTATTGATCTAATCATAAAAAAGATGTGACAAAGCGTTTTTCTTGTGTATAATGCAACTCCTCTGAAGTTGAAGAGATTCCGGAGCGGTAGTTCAGCTGGTTAGAATACCTGCCTGTCACGCAGGGGGTCGCGGGTTCGAGTCCCGTCCGCTCCGCCATTATCTTCACACTTCCGATCTCACGGAGCGGTAGTTCAGCTGGTTAGAATACCTGCCTGTCACGCAGGGGGTCGCGGGTTCGAGTCCCGTCCGCTCCGCCATTTTTTGGCTCACTCAGTCAATATCTAAATTTCCAAATCCCATTGTATTTACCATCTGAAGATTGCTACACTCTCACTGTGTTTAATCGATCTATTTGGAATCCATCAATGTATAAAAAATTCATGATTCTCATCGCTGCCCTTGCTTGCTTGACCGCGTGCACTTCTCCTTATAGCGAAGCTGAGCGTTTAGAGCAATGCGTATTGCATGGCAATACCAATAACAACTGTGAAATCTCAACGTTAGACGATGATGAATAAAACAAAAGCTGGTGAAAACCAGCTTTTTTTGTGGGTCATTTATCTGTGATGCGCGCGACTCACCACAAAGTCTGGTGTAATACCGGAAGCTTCAATATATGGATAAGGATCCTGCCCCCTTAAAAAGCCATAATCGGCCATCAATGCCGTTTTCATGCCGCAAGTGTTGCCGCCTAAAATATCCGTATGCAATGTATCGCCCACCATCAAAACACGATCAAGAGGAACATCACCCACAATTGAGCAAATGCGCTCATAGCTCAATGAATAACACAATTGAAAGGGCTTGCCAAAAAATTGCACATCCACACCATCAATTGCTTTAAAGTCTAAAGCATATTGTCCGGGTTCCACTGTAAAGCCTGTGGCTAAAGGCGCGCACACATCGGGATTACCAATCAAAATGGGGCGCGGATGTTTCTTTAAATGCTCAACAAGCCACGCTTGTTTCTCAGGGCTCCATTCCATCGTACCTAAAAAGAGAATGCCATCGACTTTATCAATGTTCTCTTCTGTTAAATACACCGTTCTTGCGTCAATGGTCGAAGCATCATAATGAGGCGAACCCACCACGCCCCACAATTGATCAAGGGCTGTTAATGGGTGCGCAGCAATCGCATGCTCTGCCGCCATGCGTGATGAAATCACTTGCGCCAATGGAATCGGATAACCCCATTTAGGATAACGCGCCGCATTAATGGCCACAGGAAATGTTGCGCCATTCGTTAACACAAACGCCTGTTTGCCGCTTGCCATTAAGGCATTGATCACCTCTGGCATGCCATCGATGGGATTAGGCCCCACATTCAATACGCCAAAGCCATCAAGCAGCATGACATCAAATTCATCTGCAATCTCTAAAAGTGAGGCAATCGGACGCGCAGCTTTCACAGGCTGAGGCATTTCGGGAAAGAGGACATCCGGGCGATAATGATTTAAATAAATCGCCCAGTTACGATCAAAGTCTGACATGGCACATCCTTTTTAGTTTAATGGATCGGTGCGCTCAGTTTACTATAAATCCATATTTTTATTTGCCATCAATGGCGACAAATCATGTAAAATGGTTAGTTTATCGAATTTTTAATTAGGCAACAGACATTTATGGCAGGAATGATTCAAGAGATGCAGCGCAGACGCACGTTTGCGATTATTGCTCACCCTGACGCAGGTAAAACGACAATGACCGAAAAGCTCCTTCTATTTGGGGGTGCAATCAGCTTAGCAGGCACGGTTAAAGGTCGTAAGGCAGCGCGTCATGCAACATCTGACTGGATGGAGCTTGAAAAACAACGCGGGATTTCCATCACATCATCTGTGATGCAGTTTCCGTATAAAGACAAAATGATCAACTTGCTCGATACACCGGGGCATGAAGACTTCTCTGAAGATACGTATCGCACACTCACAGCGGTGGATTCTGCCTTAATGGTGATCGACTGTGCAAAAGGTGTTGAAGAGCGAACCATTAAACTCATGGAAGTTTGCCGTCTGCGCGATACGCCCATCATGACTTTCATCAACAAATTAGATCGCGAAGGTAAAGATCCGATTGATCTATTGGATGAAGTGGAAAATGTTTTAAAAATCCAATGCGCGCCCATCACGTGGCCAATTGGCATGGGTAAAGAACTCAAAGGCGTGTACCACTTAATTGATGATTACGTGGCGCTTTATGAAGTGCATAAAGATGGTAAAAAACATGACAGCCGCATCATTCAAGGATTAGACAATCCTGAGTTAGATGAAGTGCTCGGCGCTAAAGCCGATGAATTCCGTGAGGAGTTAGAATTGGTGCGCGGTGCAAGTAATGAGTTTAATTTAGAGGATTATTTGGCCGGTCAATTAACACCCGTGTACTTTGGTTCTGCCGTGACGAACTTTGGTGTGCAAGAGATGCTCGATGGCTTTGTAAAAATCGCCCCGCCACCCAAAGGCCACGCCACCACAACGCGTGTTGTGGATCCCTCAGAAGAGAAATTCACAGGCTTTGTGTTCAAAATCCAAGCAAACATGGATCCAAAACACCGTGACCGCATCGCCTTTATGCGTATTTGCTCTGGTAAATATTCACCGGGCATGTCTGCACGCCATGCACGCATCAATAAAAACATCAAAATTCCAGATGCTTTGACGTTTATGGCCTCAGAGCGTGAGCACTTAACAGAAGCTTATGCAGGCGACATCATCGGCATTCACAACCATGGCACCATCCGCATCGGTGATACCTTTACAGAAGGCGAGGATTTGGTATTCACCGGCATTCCTGACTTTGCACCTGAATTGTTCCGCCGTGCGCGTCTTCGTGATCCACTGAAAATGAAGCAGCTTCAAAAAGGTTTAGAAGAGCTCTGTGAAGAAGGGGCAACCCAGCTCTTTAAACCACTCAACAGCAATGATCTCATCATTGGTGCTGTGGGCATTTTGCAATTTGACGTTGTCATGCATCGCCTTAAAACTGACTACAATGTAGACTGTATCTTTGAAGCAGTGAATGTATCGACTGCGCGCTGGGTCTCTTGTAAAGATGGCAAAACATTCGAAAACTTCATCAATAAATGCTATGACAACTTAGCCATTGACCATTCTGGTGAATATGTTTACATTGCGCCCACACGCGTGAATTTAACACTCGCGCAAGAGCGCCATCCGGACATTAAATTTACAGCTACGCGTGAGCATGGCGTCAATTAATCCAGACATCAAAAATCCCTCATCTGAGGGATTTTTTTTGCACCGATCATTTAAATGTGTGCAAACTGCCCCAATCCATATGTGACCAACATCGTCAGCATACCCACAATCACATTACGCACCAAGGCTTTTAAACGCGGTGCGCCACCTAATGCGGCACTGACATAACCGGTTAATGCAAGCGCCACAGAAACCACCGCAAATGTGCCCACAATTTTAATGTGTGACGGCAATAAAAAAATAAAGATTAACGGAATCACCGCACCAAGCGTAAAAGAAAACATCGATGAGATCGCGGCATTCCATGGGCTTACATAATCACCGAGCGTAATGTTTGCGCTGGTTTTTAATTTGACACCCAATGGATTGACCTTCATCAACTCATGAGCCACCTCAGTAGCCAACGCATGACTCAAACCTTTGTCTTCATAATATTGCACAAGCTCCGCTGATTCTCCTTGAAAGTCATCGGCCAAACGTTGACGCTCTTTCACCTCTTCTGCTTGCTCCACATCTTTTTGCGTACTCACAGAGGCATATTCACCGCCCGCCATGGATAAAGCCCCTGCCAATAATCCTGCAATGCCTGCCACCAAAATGGTCATGATGTTATTCGTTGCACTCGCCACTCCAATCACGAGCCCCGCCGTTGAGATGATGCCATCATTCGCGCCGAGTACGCCTGCCCGTAAAATGTTTAAACGATTTTCAATCGCCCCTTGATGCTTTTGATCTTTCTTCTTTTTCATAGGACCCTTATCTTATCATTGTCATCGATCACTAACGGCCACTGCCGCCACCGCCACCAGAGCCGCCGCCAGCTGATCCACCGCCGCCCGAACCGGATGAACCGCCGCCACTGTTGTTTGAACCACCTAAGCCATGATCATTATCATGATGATGCAGCGGCGCATGGGATAAATTGGCTTGATTTGCAGCGGCAAAAAATGTGGCACTGCTCATGTTACCATCCGCATCATTGTGCGGATAGAGCATTTGATAACGCGTCAACCAATATTCATCGGCGCTGAGCAAAATGGCATGCGGCAAATAGTGCTCAAATAGATCTGGCGTTAAATTAAAACTGGATGGATGACGATCCATCAAAAAACGTTGAAACCCTTTCACAGCGTTTGCTGCCTCCGCATATTGTGGGCGCAGCACATAACGGCGCTCATAAATGGATAACAGCATCATCATGATGAGCACAACCGGGATCAACACACATAGATACATCAAAATAAACTCAGCATCCGTTAAAGGCTTTGGCAGCCAATCTTCTTGCGTTGCATAAAGTGGTAAGCCGCCAAAAATCGCCCCAAAGCCACATAAAATCCATGAGGCTTGCTCATCGTCATCCTTTTGGTCACGCATTAAAAAATCCATGATCACAGGGCGAATCAATTTCACCGCTGCAATTGCCATAAAGATCAAGCTCATGAAAATCTCTAGCTGCAAATACAGTGTTGCCAATGCCATCACACCGGCAATGATGGCAAGGCCAAAACCCACATAGAGCTTCATTTTCGGCGCATAAAAATAGTCAAAGCCATGAATCAAATGGCCGCGCAAACTTTGAATCGCGCCGCGCAATCCCTTGATGTCTTGATCCTGCCAATCGCGAAGCAATTGTTGCTCTGCTGCCTCTAAATGCCCATGAATATTTGCTGCCGGTTGACGTTCAATGTTGCCATATTCATCCAACGTCACGGCGCCTTTTTGATGAAGATCCACAAGCAATGCCAATGCCGCACGATCCAACGGCGGATCAATAGGATCATTGCCCAAATAAAACATCTCTTCTAACGTCAATCCATCGGGCGGTGCGTAGCGCATGTTGTCATCTTGCTGTCCTCGCCACATTTTTAACAGTAAACGACCACCCACAAACCA
Organism: Wohlfahrtiimonas sp. G9077; assembly: GCF_002252155.1. Taxonomy (GTDB): domain Bacteria; phylum Pseudomonadota; class Gammaproteobacteria; order Cardiobacteriales; family Wohlfahrtiimonadaceae; genus Wohlfahrtiimonas. The sequence goes on along the minus strand of NZ_NEFD01000003.1, from coordinate 22,147 downwards.
AACGCTCATAAGCACCAGTAAAATCAAAAACACCACATTCACAGGTTGCATAAAGCTTGGTAGATAATGCAATGCGCGCGCCATGATTAAATCTGTCCAATCTGGCTCCACACCATGAATGATGCCTGCGGTAAAGCCTGTGGCAATCGTCAAACCTTCGTGCGGCTTTAATGGCACAGGCACAGAAAAATTGATTTCATGCGGTGAAATCACCTTAACATCCGCCGCTTTTTTGCTGCCAAGACTGCCATAATAACCGGCCGATTGAATCTCCGACACAGAACGCGGCAAATACAAGGTTGCGCTCGCATGCGTGATGGGCAGCGTCCACTGTTGCCCGATAACATTTAGGTAAAGCTCATCATAATCTTTGAGGCTACGCACATGGTGATCACTGCGCCACTCAATCACAAACGTATGTTTGCCTTTTGGTAAATAGTGGCTCGGATCATCAATGGCGGCACCCGTTAAAATCCGCACGCCACCTTCATACGGCTCAAGGGTATAAGGTTCAGAGCGCCCATCACGCAATACATGGCGCACTTTGACCGGCGTTTCAACGGGTTTTTGCAACAGCTGAAAGCCTGTAGGGATGTCCCGCACGATGCCGCGGCGCACCTCTTCATGATCTGTCTCAATCGTGATGGTCTCTTTGACATCAATGTTGCCCTTATTCGTTAAATGCACGGCCACATGATAATTTTCAATGTGATCACCGTACGCCACAGCGAACAAACACAAGATCATTCCAACACTTTGCAAAATTTGTTTAATCACTCATCAACCTTTTTAACGCGCTCTATCATGAGCAATGATTATACAGTGCTCATCGCAAAGATAAAAAAATACCCCGATGATTTGCATCATCAGGGCATTGATCCATTGGCCTATGACTTATTCAATGCCTTGACCTAAAATTTTACCATTCACTTCCACACCATAGAGGTTCACACCATCATTGGCATGATATTTCTCTTTGGTTTTCTCAACAGAACCATCCACCAGACGCGGATCTTGTGGGCGCTCATGGCTATTCATGAAGGCAGCAACATCCCAAGCTTCTTGGTCTGTCAATGTATTGCCTTTACCCAATGGCATGTTCGCTTTAATGAAGGTCGCGGCAGTATTGATGCGGTGCATCCCTGCGCCCCAGTTGAAGGAATCTTTGCCCCAAAGTGGTGGAAACACATAGTTATCGCCAACTTTTTGGCCCATGCCATCGGCACCATGACAGAAGGAACAATTTTCTGCATACACTTTGGCACCATTTTCGATGCTGTAACCACCTTCTGGTTTTGGCACATCCGGATACGCACGACCTGGCAATGATTTACCTGTCGGTGCACCTTGCGCTAACCAGTAAGAATACGTGATGAGCGCTGTCATGGCATCGCTGTCTGCCGCAGGTGGCGTGCCATCCATACTGAATTGGAAGCAACCTTGAATGCGTTCTGCAAATGTATTCACTTTGTTATTTTTGCTGCGGTACGCAGGATACATAGGATATGCGCCCCACATTGGTGCAGCATTGGCTAAGCGGCCTTGATCCATGTGACAGTTCACACAGTTCATGCCATTGCCCACATATTCAGGCAATTGGTTTTTCGTATCCACGAAAATTGCATGCCCTTTTCTCACCATATCGCCAAAGGCATTGTCTGGGAGATCTTTTTCTGAAGGCGGCTTGTGATACTCTTGACCATCTGCAATCGCAGGCGCTTGTTTTAACTGGGATTGATCTTCCATTTTAATGGGATGATCCGCAAGTGCCACAGGAGAGATGAACGCTGCCGCTAAAGATGCCACTAATAGCTTTTTCATGATTATTTCTCCTCTTGTTGATCGGAAATGGTGGCGAAATATTCTGCCACTGCCTTCATTTCATCTTCTGTCAATGCACGTGCAATGTGTCCCATTAAATCATCTTGGTCATTGTGGCGCGTGCCATTTTGCCAAGCTTTTAATTGGTTGACGATGTACACAGAACTTTGATCGGCCAAACGTGGGAAAGATTCACCAACGCCCACGCCGCTTGGACCATGACAAGCCACACATTCAGGAACATTGCGGCTCCAATCCCCACGAAGTGCCAACCAGCTGCCTTCATCCGTTGGCGTTGCTGCGCGCGTAATCATCGGCACTTCTTTCACGTCAAAAGATTCCATGTATTCTGTCACTGAATCGATTTCATCATCACTCAATGCGCGTGCAATGGGATCCATGATCGGATGGCTGCGTGTGCCATCTCTAAAATCGTGCAGTTGTTTTGCCAAATAGTCGGCAGACATGCCGGTCACATTTGGATAACCTGCTGCTGGTAAGCCTAAACCTTGCGCGCCATGACACGTTGTACATGCCAAAGCTTGAGGTTTTTCCCCGCCTTTTGTGTAAACTGCTTCACCTTCATCCGCATGACCGATGAAAGGCAATAGCCCTAAAAGAGACAAAGCCCCGAACTTCTTAATATGTCTCATATGCCCTCCTCACTACCACTGTATAAAACTCAAGTGGTTAAGGATATCAAGTCTATATGGCAAAGAAAACAGAGCCGCAGCCGACTTCATACCTCATCGGTATGTTTTTGTGCGGTAAATGTACACATAAAATGATCTTAAGCAAACTTTGGCAAAAACATCAACGAATGGCAAAAGATCGCAATCCATCGCTTTGGATCACTTATTTTGCCATTGATGATGGTCAAAAAATTGATCCATTTAATCATTATCTATATTCGTCAAGTTTTAGGCATTTAACCCCGTAAAATGGTTAAGGGGGAGACTTGTGTCACCGATCGGGCACTCAGCATCCCCATTGCAGTGATCAGCATAGCACCCATCAAAGGCAATAGCCACAATCGAATGTGGGGCTGCCAGGATAAATCGAGTAAATAATGATAGAGCAAATAACTGATGAGCTCGCTGCCCAATACAGCCAATAAACCCGATAAGCCGCCCATTAACGCAAACTCAATCCCTTGGCTTTTTAACAAGACGCGCCGATTGGCGCCAAGCACTCGTAAAATCGCCCCTTGTTTTAAGCGCTCGGCCAATGTGGTTTGTAATCCCGCAAGGAGGACCACAATGCCGGCAGCAAGCACAAGCACCAAAATATATTCAATGGCCAAAGTCACTTGTTGCAAAATGTCATTGAGCTGCGTGATCAATGCTTGTAAATCCAATAGCGTCACGGTGGGAAAGCCTTTCATCACCTCAATTAAGGCACGCGTTTGCCCTTCTGGCCAATAAAAACTCGTTAAATAGGTCACCGGCGCATCCTTCATCGAATCTGGCGCGAAGATCACAAAAAAGTTGGGCTCAATGGTTTGCCAATCAATCGAGCGTAAACTTGTCACCGTATAATCTCGAGCTTGCCCTGCAATCACAAAGGTTAACGTATCATTGAGCATCACCCCCAATCCTTGGGCTAAATCCGCATCTAAAGAGACGCCATTGACCACGTCTATCGATGGCCACCATTGCCCGGCCACCACTTCATTGCCTTTTGGCAAATCTTCACCCCATGTGAGGTTTAAATCGCGGTCAATGGCATTTTTTGCGCGATCACTGACAAACTCTGTCGCTTTGACATTGTGCCCATTGACAGCCGTCAAACGCCCCATCACTACAGGATAAAATGGCGAAACATTACTGGCTTGTTCACCCAATGCCTTGGCAAAATCATCTTTTTGCAGCGGCGTAATGTTCAAGGCAAAATGGTTTGCCGCATCTTTTGGCAATTGTTCGCGCCAATCTTGCAGCAACTCACTTCTGAGCATTAACACCAAAGCCATCGTCATCAAAATGATGCCAAAGGCCACCATTTGCCCCATTGAGCGCATGGGATGGCGCAACATTTCGCCAAGCGCCATTCGCCAAATAAATGATGCCGACTGTAAGCTTTTTCTCAGTAAACGCACCACGCCATACAACACAAAGCCCAATACAAGCACCATGAGCAACGCGCCGCCCAATAGCGCCAATGTCAACATCAGGTTCAAGCTTAATTGCCACATGATGAGAAACAGCACAGCAATCGCCAAACCATAGACCACAAAATTTTTAAACGGGACGGGGACGGCATCTTCACGCAATACGCGAATGGGCGGCGTGCGCCCAAGTGCCGCCAGCGGCGGTAATGCAAAGCCCAGCAGCACAATCAATCCTGTGCTCATGCCAGAAATTGCCGGTAAAAGACCGCCTGCAGGCAAATCCCCTTTAATCACATTCGACAATAGCGCCAACAATCCCCATTGCACGCCATAACCGAACACAGCGCCGATGATTGCGCCCATGATGCCCAAATATATGAGCATCATGCCATATAGGGCAAGAACGGCATTTTTTGGCATGCCAAGGGCGCGCAATAAGGCGCTGTCATCATAGCGACGGGCTGCAAACTGATTGGCCGCTAAGGCAATGGCAACGCTCGACAACAAAATGCCCACCAAACTTGCCAAATTCAGATACGTTTGTGCGCGAGACAATGCACCATTGATCTGCTCATTGCCATCTTTAGGCGTCAATAAGCTTTGATGCGGTGCAAGCGTAGGTGACAGCGCTTGATGAAGGCGATCGATGGCATCGGCATCACCTGCCCACAGATCGCGATGCGTCACGCGGCTACCAGGCTGCACTGCGCCGGTTGCAGCCAAATCATCGATGTTCATCAAACCAAATGGATTTAAACTATAAAAGCCGCCGGCACGATCGGGCACATCCACTAAGATGTTGCTGATCCGTAGGGGCAACTGACCAATCTCGATCGTTTGCCCAAGCGTCAAATTGAGCGCATAGAGTAAACGATTTTCCACCCAAATTTCACCGCGCGCTGGTCCTTTGGCAACAGCAATGGGTTCTAACGACGCTGTAGATTCAATGGTCAGCGCGCCCCGAAGTGGATAATGGGGATCAGCCGCTTTAATGCTCACAAGCTGCATCTGATCATCATTGAACACAACGGTTGAAAAATTCACAGTGTGCGCATGGCTCAGCCCTTCTGTGTTTAAGGCAAGTTGCACATCCGTTAACGGCATTGAGCCGCGCACCACAAGATCAGCGGCTAAAAACTCACCGGCGCGCGCATTCATTGATCCTTGTAAGCGTGATCCAAAGTAACCAATCGCCGTGCTGATGGTGACTGTTAACATTAACGCAATCCACAATATGCGAAGTTCGCCTGCTTTGAATTCACGCCATAATTGACGCCAAGCCAAACGGCTCAATTCGCTCAAACCCATTTTATGCATGATCAAATTCCTCGTGGACTAAGCGCCCGGCTTCGATCTGTATCCGGTGTCCGCACCGCTCAGCTAAGCGCGCTTCATGGGTCACTAAAATCAAGGTGGTGCCAAGGGAATCATTGAGCTCAAACAAGAGCTCTATGATGGATTCACCGGTGTTAGAATCTAAATTGCCAGTGGGCTCATCGGCAAATAATATGGCAGGCTCAGCGGCAAAGGCTCTGGCAATCGCTACGCGCTGCTGCTCACCGCCGGATAACTGCTTAGGATAATGATTCAGTCGCGCTTTAAGCCCCACACGCTCTAATAACGCTGTTGCCTTTGCACGCGCATCTTTTTGTCCCTTTAATTCTAAAGGCAACATTACATTTTCAAGCGCCGTCAGCGAATCTAATAACTGAAAAGATTGAAACACAAAGCCCACATGCTGTGCACGAAGGGCGGCGCGCTCATCTTCATTAAGGGTTTGCAGCTCAAAACCGGCGAGCGTAATTGATCCTGTGCTGACGGTGTCTAAACCTGCCAATAATCCAAGCAATGTGGATTTACCAGAGCCTGAACTCCCGACAATCGCCAAGCTCTCGCCTTGCTGCACATGAAACGTAATGTCTTGTAAAATGGTGAGGGGCTCTGTGGTTTGTACGGTTTTACCCACGTTTACTGCATCTAAAATGATATGCGTCATATGGTATCCATGATCATGTTATATTGCCCCATCATAACATTTAGACGGAGATTATCATGCAATCTATCCTAAGACTCTGTTTCATTCTTTTATTGTTCATCCCTGTTCAGGCGCGTACCCTATTGATTGTTGGCGACAGCATCAGTGCGGCGTTTGGCATGCAGCCAGAAGAAGGTTATGTGGCGCAGTTACACAATCGTTTGACCGAAAAAGGTTACGATTACACCGTCATCAATGCTTCGATTTCAGGGGATACCACCAGCAATGGTCTCTCGCGCCTGCCTCATTTACTCAGCACGCATCAACCGGACATCACCGTGATTGAACTTGGCGGCAATGATGGTTTACGCGCAACGCCGCCTAAGCAAATTGCAGACAATCTCACGCAAATGGTGCGCATAGCCAAAACCGCCGGCAGCGATGTGGTGCTTGTGGGCATTCAGTTGCCACCCAATTATGGGCAAGCGTATCTCAAGCGCTTTTTAGCCATTTATCCTGACATTGCCGCGGCGGAAAATATTGCCCTGCTCCCTTCGATTGTGGCAGAGGCTGGCGGCAATCCTGAACTGATGCAAAATGATGGCATCCATCCGAATGCCAAAGCACAGCCGTTATTGATGAAAGCCATGTACAAGGTGCTTCTGCCGCTTCTTAAGAAGGATGCGCCATAATTTTCTGTGCCGCCACAACGCCCCACCAGCAAGCTTCTTCAAAAATAGAGTAACTCGATAAATCACTGTGGGCAAAGAGTAAACGCGAATCATGGGCACGTAAATTTAATAAGCCTTGATTGTGCAAAAATCCTGGTCGTGGGCTTGCCATGGCATGCCCGTGCACAGTGAGATCAATGTGTTCAATGCGATGGCTGAACTCTTTGCCATACAATTCTGATAAATCCTCTGCTGCCAATGCAATCAACTCATCTTCAGGCGCATTGAGCAGCCATTGACGCATCACATCCGGCGTTGCTTCCGATAAAACGCGATAACTGGTGAACACGGTTTTTTCTGGCATCGCCACATAAATGTGCTGATGCGTGCTGTTCACATAACCGAGTGTTGGACCTTGATAAACCACATTGTCCCACGCTAAGCGCTCAGAAGTATGCTCTTTAGGAAAGCCCTTTAACACAAAATTGCCAATGATCCATGGTGCATAAATGGGCAAATGTTTTGCAGCATCAAAGCCATATGCTGCCATATTTTTAACCATACGAGAGGCCATATACAAAGGCGCGGCACAAATCACATGGCGCGCTTTGATGCGATATCGCTGCCCATTTTGCACATAATCGACCATGACATCATCATCCCGCTCTTCAATGGCAATGGCACTGCCCGCCATGGCATAACGATACACATCCGGCAATTTTTGTGGCAATTGCGTTACAGTCTCAATATCAATCCACGCGCGCATTTTATCCACCAATGTGCCCAATCCACCATCCCATGTGAGCAGCTGATTGTGATCATCACGGTGCGTACGCGCTGCAAAATATTGCAAACCTGCCCATGCAGAGACCGCCTCAATCCCTTGTCCATAATCATCTAAGCAGCAATAATTGAGATACCACAATAAACTTTCTGAACGATAATTTTGCATCTCAAGCCACGTGGCAAACGTGATTTGATCCAACACTGTAAAAGCTTCATCTTGTGATGATTGCGCCACAGGAATCACAAATGCGCGCTTGCCATCGCTGCCAATGCTCTGTTTAAGAATTTGAATGTGCTGAAAGAATCGGCGGCCATCTTCATCTAACGTTGGCAATAATTCAGGCTGCCATTGATGATCTCGCCATAAGCGCTCAGCTGGTGCATGCACCGTTGCCATTTCATCGTATTGCCCATCTTTGAGTAAGCCTAAATCCTTCAATAAGGCCTTGACATGGACGGATTCTGTGGTGGGCTCAGCCAAATAATGGGCGCCGGTTGGAAAACTCATCCCGTCATATTGTCCGCTTGCACTGTTGCCACTCATTTCAGGACCATTGAGGATCACAAAATTACGCTGCCCTTTTTTTAATTGCCATGCCGCAGAGATCGCCGCAACGCCGCTGCCCACAATCAATGTCTCTAACATGAGTGGCAACTCAATGACGGCACCATCGATGGCATCGCGAATGGCGTGGCCTTCTGCCATGCCAGCATATCGCACATTTATCGTAGGTGTTTTTGGCATCACTTTAAAATAGGTATAACCGCCAATGCCAATGGTGGCTGCCAAACCCAAACCATTGACCATCAACTCTCGCCGACTCCACTTCATTGGCTGATCGCCTTACGCCAATCTTCCTCAAAATACTTCACGAGGATTTGTGTATTGAGGTGATTGGGCTCAACATTCGTGCGTAGCGGCATGTCCTTTGGGAAATTGAACATTTGCGCGGTGGTGATCTCATCTAAATAGCGCGTAGGGATTTGAAATGACGTGGGCACATGAAATGCATCCTCACGGCTCGCTAAAATATAACCCCATTCCCCAAACGATGGCACATATGCATGATATGGCAAAGTATATAAATTCGCCGCTTTCAACGTGGCATTGATGCTGCCATAAGCATTCGGTGCAAAATAGGGCGAGGTCGATTGCACCACCATCATGCCTTTTGGGGCCAAATGCTGCGCCACTAAACGATACATGGGCACTGAATAGAGCTTACCGAGGGAAAAGTTCGAAGGATCCGGCAGATCAATGATGATCACATCGAACAATTGTGTGGATTGCTCAAGCCACTTTGCAGCATCTTGATTGATGATGGTGACTTTTGGATCATTGAGCGCATTGTCATTTAAGCGCGTTAATTCCGCTGAGGTGCGAAAAAGCTCTGTCATTTTCGGATCTAAATCCACCAAGGTGATGCGCTCAACTTTTGGGTATTTTAAAACATCGCGCGTGGCCAACCCATCGCCGCCCCCTAAAATGAGAATGTTTTGAGCATTGGGCACATTTTCCATCACCGGCAATACCAGCGCTTCATGGTAACGGGCTTCATCAAGTGAAGAAAATTGCAGATTGCCATTGATAAAAAGGCGCACATCATCTTTATATTTAGTGAGCACAAGGCGCTGATATGGCGAATTGTATTGATACACAATCGGATCCCCAAAATAGTGCTGCTCTGCCTTTTCTGTCCAATCATTGGCAAAGAAAAATGCAGTGAGCAAAATCAGCAATACCGCATGACCGCGCCATTTGAGGCTTTGATAATTGGGCAGTTCTGCCCTAAACACGCGGCTGGTTAAAATGGCCACCAACACATTTAAAATGCCAAAGAGCAAAGCACTTCTTGCCATGCCAAGCTTTGGCGCGAGCACCAAAGGAAACAGGAGCGACACCGCAAGCGCCCCAAGATAATCAAAGGTCAACACTTTACTGACAAGCTCTTTAAAATCTGTTTTGTATTGATTCATCACACGCATCACCAATGGAATTTCCATCCCCACAATGATGCCAATGACCAACACAAATGAGTACACGATCACCCGAAAGGGCGATGAGGACAAGCCAAACAAAATAAAGAGCAATAAAGCACACACGCCGCCAATGAGCCCCACCAACAATTCAATTTCAATGAAGCGATGCAAGGCATCCTCATCTTTAATGTAGCGGGTTAAATGGGCGCCGATGCCCATCGCAAAGAGATAGCCGCCGATGATGGTGGAAAACTGCAAAATAGAATCACCGAGCAAGTAACTGGCCAGTGCTGCAATAATCAGCTCATAGGCAAGTCCACAACTGGCCACCACAAAGACAGAAATGATCAAGGTACGATTAAACATTATGATTTTTAAGATGATCGTGAAAGAGCCTGTGATCTTAGCATGAAATGGTGTAACATTCTGCCATTACTATACCAAATCTTATGAAGGGTTCTTGCATGAATGAACTGGTTACTCAATACGTTTTATATTTACAATACATTGGCATTGCCATCGTCATGACCGTCGTTTTTGGCTTCATTTATCTCAAACTCACGCCCTTAAAAGAGATCAAGCTCATCAAAGAGGGCAACATTGCGTGTGCCATCTCCTTTGGTGGTGCGCTCATTGGCTTTTGTTTAACCATCACCTCAAGCATGAGCACCACTTTAACCTTAGTGGGCTTTTTGATTTGGTCATTGCTCGCCACCATCATTCAGTTATTGGTCTATTTTGTGGCCACGCGCATCGTGAAAAATGCCAGCATCAAATTGGCGAACAATAACATTGCTGTGGGGATTTTATTTGGCGCATTTTCCATCTCAATTGGCTTAATCAATGCGGCGGCATTGAGTTAATTCACCGATCATTTAAGGAGTTTACATGGGCTTAGGACGTTTTATTAGAAAGCAATTCATCGATGTCATCCAGTGGCCAGAACCAGATCCTGCCCTATTGATGTGGCAATTTCCAGTGGATGATCAAGAGATTCAAAATGGTGCTTCCCTCATTGTGCGTGAGTCACAAGTGGCGCTCTTTGTCAATAAAGGCAGATTAGCCGATGCATTTCCTGCAGGCTCTTATCAGCTCACCACCAATAACTTGCCAATTTTGACGAATCTACAAAATTGGAGTCGCTTTTTTGAATCGCCCTTTAAGTCAGATGTTTACTTTTTCAACACCAAGCAACAAATGGCGCGCGGTTGGGGTACAGCACAGCCGATCACCATTCGTGACAATGAATTTGGTTTAGTCTCCATCCGAAGCTTTGGCACTTATAGTTATCGCATTGTGGATGTGAAAAAATTCTTCACAGAGATTACAGGCATCACCGATGCTTTTTATGCCCATCAACTCGATGATCAATTGCGCAATGTGTGTGTCACTACGCTCTCCTCAATCCTCGGCAATAAAAATATCCCCTTCATTGACATGGCGGCGAATCTCTCTGCTCTTTCAAAACTCATTGAAGAGGCGCTACAAGCAAACTTTACCGCCCTTGGCCTACAATTGGAGGGCTTTTTGATTGAAAGCATCACATTGCCACCTGCTCTACAAAAAACATTGGATGAACGCATTTCCATGGGCATCATTGGCGATCTTTCTAAATATATGCAATATCAAATGGCTTCAAGTATTCCATTGGCCGCGCAAAATGAAGGCGGCGCCGCTGGCGTTGGTATGAGCATGGGTGCAGGGCTTTCCATGGGGCAAATGATGGCAGAAGCCATGAGCGCACCGAAAAGTGCACCACAAACAAACGCCGCACCTAGCAATCCTCATACCGCTAAGCTCAGCCAGCTCAATGAATTGTTGCAGCAAGGCTTAATCACTGCTGAAGATTATGAAAAAGCCAAAGCGGAAGTGTTAAAACAACTGATCGGATAATCATTCATGGCCATTGTCTTCTCTGCTGCATGCCCAAGTTGTGGCGGGCAAGTTTCCATTCACTCAAAAACCGCAGTGATGGCAGCCTGCCCTTATTGCCAATCAAATTTGATCCTAGGCGATCAAGGCTTAACGTTATCGGGCGTGCATTCGGCGATTTTAGAAGACTTCAGCGCCATTCAGATTGGCGCGCGCGGCACCATCAAAAATCAATCCTTTGCCGTCATTGGGCGCTTACAAGTGCAATATCAAGGCGGCACATGGAATGAATGGTACATTCAATTAAGCGATGGCAGAACCGGCTGGCTCTCGGACAGCAATGGCCATTATGTTTACTTAGAATCTGTTGAGATTCCGAGCAATCATCGTTTGCCAGATTTTGAGGATGTCTCTGTGGGCTCCGTGATCCGCGTCACGCAAGCTTCTGACATTTTTTATGCCTGTGACATTCGCACCGCTCACATCCTCAAAAGTGCTGTGCAAGGCGAATTGCCTTTCATACCGAAGCAAAATGAAGTGATTCGCGTGGTTGATGCCCGCACCACACATCAATTTTTAACCCTTGATTACAAAGCTGATCACATTGAGCTTTTTATGGGGCATGCGGTGGATTTCACCAAACTCAATTGGCAAAATCTTCGCACTGAGCGAGAGATGCAAGAGAGCAGCGGCAAAATCAAAGGTTCCACAGAAGAGAGTAAATGCCCAAATTGTGGTGGCACTGTACAATGGCTCAATGGCGTGGCCGAACACATCAACTGTCGTTATTGTGGCTCTGAGCTGACGATTGATGACAACATCGCCAAAATCATCAAAGCCCACAACATCCGCAATCTACAAGCCAAACGGATGGCACTACAAATTGGGCAAACCGCGAACATCAATGGGCAAACATGGACCGTGATCGGCATGATGAGCCAAACAGAACTCGATGGCGATGCCACAGAGCTCTATGTGCAAAATAAAATGAAAAAGGAGTTCATTCCCTTTACACATGATGAATGGCATGAATACCTACTCTTCTCCTTCCCGGATCAATTCATGTGGTTGGTGCAAAGCTCGGATGATGATTGGGCGATGGCCAAAACAGAAAATACATGGCCAAAACTCAATACACGCCTGCAACCCTTAACACCATCAGGTCGCACGCTAGATAAACTCTACACTTATGGCGGCGCGGTACAATATGCGGTGGGCGCGTTTTATTATCAAGTGAGCCCACAAGACACCACTTTTTATGCCGATTATGGCACAGAGCACAATAAAATTTCACTAGAGATGACGCCCGATGAAATGAGTTTTAGCAGCGCACGCAAACTATCGAATGCCACATTAGAGAGTTGGTTTAAAGCCTCCGGCGGTGTACAAAAGCTAAAATTACCGAAAAACACGGGCACTCACAGCAATCGAGAGAATATTCGCAACACGTTATTGGCCATCTTTGGGGTGCTCAACATCCCCATATTTTTCAGCAGCCCTTTTCAATTTTTCATCTCGATCTTCATTGTGATGATTTTACTCAATGCCATTGACCGAGATGAGGATTAATTCATTATGAAAACTTTATATTTTTGGTATGGCGTGATCATCATCATTGTGGCCACCTTGATTAACTATGGCACCGTCAGCAGTAGCCGCAGCTATTCATCGGGCGGATTTAGTACCTATTCCACCGGCAGTTGGCACAAATAATGACAACACATTCTCCCCATGGACAACATGCCATTTTAGATCTATACGGCGTGATGGCCGATGATTTGATGGATGCGGTGATGATTGAGGCCGCGCTCCTTAATGCAGCGCAAATCCTCAATGCCACCGTTTTACAGTGCCACATGCATACGTTTGGTGAAGGGATGGGCGTTACAGGCGTTTTACTCCTCGCTGAATCCCACATGAGCATTCACACATGGCCAGAAGCCGGCTATTGCGCCATTGATATTTTTATGTGCGGGCGCATTCAGCTCAATGATGCCATTGAGGCACTGCTGCATGCCTTTGCCCCAACCCATCATCAATTGCATATTTTACAGCGCGGTCATTCTGGTTGATGGCTGTCCCAAGCTTTTTGCCAAAAGTTGGCATGTTCTACAATGTCTGCAGATTCAAAGGCATCTTTACGCAGCAATAGAAAATCAAAGGCCGCTTTAAAGCGCGGATGGTGCAAAATTTTATTGACACCGCCACGATTTTTACGGGCTTTGACATGAGTTAAGCGAAATTGGAATTTCCATAAATCTGTCATCTGCGCGCTGATACGCTTAGGAATCATTGTGAACTCTTGCTGCTTACGAATGATCTTATCAGCAGCAATCGTACTCGCTTCATTCGGCGCAATGTCATCGGCGAGCAACACATGATATTCATCTAAAAATGGTTCCCACAATAATGCAGAATAGAGAAAATATGTGGAAGCGCCAAAGCCATCATTGATGCGATTGTCCGAGTTGTGTAACGCCGCGATCAATAAATGATCCTCAGGGTTGCCAAGCTCGATCAATGCACGCTCAGTTTGCGGGAAAATCTGGCTGAATAAATGATAATGACGCAAACGTAAATACACACGATGGCCATAACCGTTGAGCATGAGTTTGACCACTTCATCAAACATGCGCGCGGCGGACACCGTTTGTAATAAATAGCCCATGTCATTGATGGCATCAATAAGGGTTTCTGGCATCAGAAAGCCAAGCTTGACCTCAAAGCGCACCGCACGCAACATTCGCACAGGATCTTCGCGAAAACGCTTGGCAGGATCACCAATTAAATTTAACTGCCCCTTTAATAGATCCTCATAACCATTAGTGAAATCAATCACTTCATTACGAATGGGATCATAATAGAGCGCATTGATGGTGAAATCGCGGCGCACAGCATCATCCTCGATAGTGCCATACACATTGTCTCGAATTAAAAAACCATCATCGCCCACTTTGCGATCTTTGTGTTCTTCGTCATCATCTGAATTGGCACGAAAAGTGGCCACTTCAATGATCTCGCGCCCAAATAAAATGTGCGCTAAACGAAATCGTCTGCCCACAAGGCGACAATTTCTAAATAATCTTTTGATTTGTTCTGGGTGTGCATTGGTGGCAATATCAAAATCTTTGGGGGATTTTTTCAACAAAATATCGCGCACAGCACCGCCAACGATGTAGGCTTCGTAGCCTGCATCCACTAATGTTTGGACCACGGACAAAGCTTGCTTTGAAATAAAACGCTTCGTCAATCCATGTTCTTGCGCTGTATATATTTTTTTATTCACACTGAAGACTAATAATAAGAAAGCCTTTCTGCAATAGAAAGGCTTGTAAATTGTACAACTTTGGTAATAAAACGATTAACGTTTTGAGAACTGAGTTGCGCGACGTGCTTTGCGTAAGCCAACTTTTTTACGTTCAACTTCACGCGCGTCACGAGTTACATAACCTGCTTTACGCAATGGAGAACGGTTCACTTCATCATACTCAATCAATGCACGAGTTAAACCGTGACGGATTGCGCCTGATTGACCTGTTTGACCGCCACCGACAACAGTAACGTAAACGTCAAACTGTTCAGTTGCATCTAACAATTCAAGTGGCTGACGTACAACCATGCAAGCTGTTTTACGGCCGAAATATTCGTCTAATGGCTTGCCATTGACAACGATATTGCCTGTGCCTTTACGTAAGAAAACGCGAGCTGCTGAGGTCTTTCTACGACCTGTACCATAATTTTGGTTCACTGCCATGATTTATCTTCCTTAAATTAAATGTCTAAAACTTTAGGTTGCTGTGCAGCATGAGTATGTTCAGGACCAACAAAGATCTTGAGTTTACGGAACATATCTCTACCTAAAACGTTTTTCGGCAACATCCCTTTAACAGCGAATTCTAAAACGCGCTCAGGGTTATTTTCTAACATTTTTTCCAAAGAAGTTTGTTTTAAATGTCCGACATAACCTGTGTGCTTGTAATAAATTTTTTGTTTCATTTTATTACCAGTCACACGTACTTTTTCAGCATTCACAACAACAATATAATCACCAGTATCAACGTGAGGTGTATATTCTGCTTTATGTTTGCCACGTAAACGCTTAGCAATTTCAGCTGCTAAACGACCAAGTGTTTTACCTTCTGCATCGATCACATACCATTCACGAACAACGTCAGCAGGTTTTGCACTAAATGTTTTCATTGAAAACTCCAAATAAAAATTAATCTCTAACTAAAAGTTATCTTCTAATATCTTTAGGATGAAAGAACCGAAGTTCTCATCCCGTTCACCCCAAAGCCTTTCTGAAAGACAACCACCGTTAGGGGTCGCTGGTAAACGATCGCAACATTTTACTGTAATTGAGGGATTTTTCAAGCCCTATTACACCTTTTGCGCGGGAAACTCTGTGGCATTGTTCATGGCAATGGCAAGTTCATCACGCATGCGCGCCTCTGTTTGGGCATCCCAGGCAAAGAAATCTTTCATGTACGCAATGACCCCTTCTTGCTCTTTAATCGCTTCATTGATGTTAAAGAAGAGATGACCGGTGCGACGAATGATGAAATCGCACGGCGTCATCACGCCTTCATGGTTCAATGCATACCACAAACGCAATTGCGTCAAACGGCTCAATGCATCTGTATCTTCAAGTGGATGAGCTTTGAACTCATCGAGCATCACATCGGAGTTTGTGCCATAAAATTGGGCTAAAAACGCGCCTTCTGATTGTGTTAAGCCAGCCTCTTCTGCTTTTTTCGCCTGAGATTGAATAAAGGCTTGGAAATGGCTTGAGCCGCCCACATCACCCCCAGAAATGGGTTGGTTTTTGGTCATGCAAGGCTTGAAGTTTAAACCATAATCTTTTTGCAATAACTCAGCCACTTTATCCACAATCTCTTCAGCCATGTGGCGATAACCGGTTAATTTACCCCCAGCAATGGTGAGCAAACCTGTGTCTGATTCCCAAATTTCATCTTTACGTGAAATTTCAGACGGATTCTTGCCCTCTTCCCAAATCAACGGACGAATGCCCGCCCAAGACGATTCCACTTTATCCTTCGTCAGTTGCACCGTCGGGAACATATAATTGACGGCATTGATGATGTAATCACGATCCTCTGCCGTGGCCACAGGATGCACTTTATCGGCTTCATAGACTGTATCTGTGGTGCCAATGTAGGTTTTACCATTTCTTGGCACTGCAAAAATCATGCGTTTATCTTTTTCTGTGTCAAAGTAAACCGCTTGTTTTAATGGAAAATGGGCTTGATCCACCACCAAGTGAATCCCTTTGGTTAAGCGTAAATGCTTATTGTTGGGCTTTGATTTATCCTTTTTACGGTTTTCATCCACCCAAGGACCCGTCGCATTGACCACTTTTTTTGCGCGGATGGGAAATGTTTCACCGCTCATCAAATCTTCGATCATCATGCCGTTGACTTGATCTTTTTGATTGTAGGTAAATTCCACACCTTTGGCATAGTTAATGACTGTTGCCCCCAATTCCACCGCTTTTTTCATCACTTCGATGGTCAAACGCGCATCATCTGTACGATATTCCACATAGTAACCTGCGCCCACTAAACCCTCTTGCTTCACAAGCGGGGCTTTTTGGATGGTTTGTGCGCGATTTAACATGGACTTTTGCTCATCCTTTTTAACGCCAGCCAATAAGTCATACACACGTAAACCAATTGACGTGGACAACGGACCAAAAGTGCCGCCTTTATGCATGGGCAAGAGCATCCATTCTGGCGTTGTCACATGCGGTCCATTTTCATAGACCACCGCACGTTCACGGCCTGAATGCATCACAACACCAATTTGGAGCTGTTTTAAATAACGCAAACCGCCATGAATCAATTTAGTTGAACGGCTGCTTGTGCCGGCGGCAAAATCTTGCATCTCCACCAACGCAACTTTCATACCGCGTTTTGTAGCATCTAAAGCAATTCCCGCACCAGTGATTCCGCCGCCGATGACTAAAACGTCAAATGAATCGCTGCGCAGTTTTTGAATGGTTTCTGGGCGATTTTTACCTGAAAATGACATGAATTGCTCCTTATAAATCTGGTTTAAATGCTTGTGTTGCATGAATTGCGCACTGCCAACCATGATACAACTTCTTGCGGTCATTGTCGGACATTGTTGGGGTGTATTTTTGATCAAGGGACCAGTTTTGCTCAATTTCTGCCTGTGATTCCCAATAACCCACAGCCAATCCTGCCAAATACGCGGCACCCAATGCTGTGGTTTCGCTGATTTGTGGGCGATCGACTTCCACGCCTAAAATGTCACTTTGAAATTGCATGAGGAAATTATTCATGGATGCACCGCCATCGACACGCAATTTGGCCAATGATAAGCCTGAATCTTTTTCCATCGCATGTAAAACATCACACGCTTGATAAGCAATTGCTTCTAATGTTGCGCGAATGAAATGCTCTTTTTGTGTGCCACGCGTTAAGCCAAAGACCGCGCCGCGCGCCTCTGAATCCCAATACGGCGTGCCAAGCCCCACAAATGCTGGCACCACATAAACGCCTTCAGCGGAGGCAATGCGGCTGGCATAATCTTCTGACAAATGAGCATGCTGAAACATGCGCAATCCATCACGCAGCCATTGAATGGCTGAACCTGCCACAAAGATGGAGCCTTCCAGTGCATATTGCACTTTACCATCGATGCCCCAAGCCAACGTCGTCAATAAGCCGCTGTCGGATTTTACCTGTTTTTCACCGGTATTCATCAACATAAAGCAACCGGTGCCATAAGTGCTTTTTGCCATGCCTTCAGAAAAACACGCTTGACCAAACAGTGCCGCTTGTTGATCGCCTGCTGCACCTGAAATCGTCACTTGATGCCCAAAGAAATGTTGCGGTGCAGTTGTGCCATACACCTCTGAGGATGAACACACTTTTGGCAACATGTTGCGCGGGATGTTTAAAATTTCTAATAACTCATCATCCCACTGTAAATCATAAATGTTGTACATGAGCGTGCGACTGGCATTAGAATAATCCGTCACATGGGCTTGACCGCCCGTTAACTTCCAAATGAGCCACGTGTCGATGGTACCAAATAATAATTCGCCTTTTTCAGCGCGGCTTCTTGCCCCTTCCACTCGATCTAAAATCCAAGACACTTTTGTGCCAGAGAAATAAGGATCTAACAATAAGCCTGTTTTCTCTTTAAACAGTGGTTCATGCCCTGCTGCTTTTAAAGATTGACAGATTTTATCCGTTTGGCGTGATTGCCAAACCAATGCATTGTAAATGGGTAATCCTGTGGCTTTGTCCCAAACCACAGTGGTTTCACGCTGATTGGTGATCCCGATGGTGGCGATCTGTTCAGGGGTGATGCTGTTTTCTGCCATCACTTCTGTGACAACGGACAACACAGAGGCCCAAATTTCTGTCGGGTCATGCTCAACCCAACCTGGCTGAGGGAAAATTTGGTGGAACTCTTTTTGTGCCACACCCTTAATGTTTCCCGATTTATCAAAGACAATGGCACGCGTACTGGTGGTGCCTTGATCAATTGCCATCACAAATTTTTGCATACTAACTCCTGTTGTTCCTAAAATTTTTGAGTTTTTTCGGCTTGCTTGCGCTGAGCAAAACGCAATAAATAGACAAGCGCAATGCCGCCTAATGCCAACCACACAAGGCTGCCTAAAAAGCTCATGGTATTGTCCGCCCCTTCGCGGTACAACACACCATATAAAGCAGCGCCAATCACCGTGCCCACCAAAGGACCGAGCACGGGGATAAAGGCATACCGCCAGTTTGAATCTGTTTTGCCGGCAATCGGTAAAATTGCATGCATTAAACGTGGGCCAAAATCACGGGCAGGATTGATGGCATAACCTGTTGTTCCACCTAAACTTAAACCAATGGCCATGATTAAAAAGCCCACCACTACTGGTAATAAGCCACCGGTAAACTCATTGATGCCAATGAATAAAATCGCAAACATCAAAATCGCAGTACCGATCACCTCGCTCATGACGTTATCACGATAGCTTTCAATCGCAGGTGACGTACAAAAAATGTCTCGCTTAGCAGCGGCATTATCCGTCACAGCAAAATGTGGTTTAAAATGTAACCACACAAGGAATGCACCCAGCATCGCACCCAAAATTTGCGCAATGACATAACCGATCACATGCACCCATGGAAATTTATTGGCAATCGCAAGTCCAAGGGTCACCGCAGGGTTAAAATGCCCACCGCTGTATTGTCCAACAGCATAAATGGCAAGCATCACCGCAAAGCCCCAGCCCATCGTGATGACAATCCAACCGCCACCGGCAGCTTTTGAACGATTGAGCACCACATTGGCCACAACGCCACCGCCAAAAAGAATCATAATCGCGGTTCCAATAAATTCTGCAATATAACTCGGCATATGCACTCCTTATAAGATATATTTATCAACATCATAAACGATACTTATAACATGAAGTGGCAAAAATTCCGGTGCTTTTTTTATTCATTGACTGACTTCTGGTAAATAATTTGTCATCTTGCAGCAGCATTACTACAATGTGAATCTTTGAGTATAGGACGCTTGCATGAGATTTGTTTATGATACCTTGTATGGTGTGCCATTGACCGCGCAATTTTTACCGGCTAAAGATTTAACGCGCGGCAGTACAATCATCTATCTTCATGGCGGCGGATTGATTTTAGGGGATAAAGAAGATTTGCCACAAACCTATCGTGAGCAACTGAATAATGCTGGCCATCATCTATTATTACTGGATTATCCCTTAGCGCCAGAGGCAGATTTAACCCTCATTCATGCAACGCTTGCCCAAGCGCTTGACTGGTTTTTGGAGCATTATCAAGATGATTTGAAGCTTTCATCGCCCGATTATTATCTCTTTGGGCGCTCAGCCGGTGCATATTTAGCGCTGTTATTGTCCCATAAATGCCCATCGATGCACCAAAAAGGCATCATCAGTTTTTATGGTTTCAGCGATTTACGCTTGCCCGAATTATCTGAGCCCAATGCCTATTATCAATCTTTTCCTGTACCAAAACGTTCTTTGCCAGAATTATCAGAAACAGTGTTGGTCAGCGCTTGTGTTCAATCCCGTTATCCGCTCTATATTCATTATCGTCAAACTGGCACATGGCTCAATGCCTTCTTAAAACAACCGCAATTAAGGGCGCAATATTCTCTATCAACCGATGATCTCGCCCATTTGCCCCGCACCTTCATCACTGCAAGCACCATAGATAAAGATGTGCCCTTTAGTGCCTCAGAACATTTAGCGGCGCACATTCTTGATGCCACCTTTCATCCGGTTGAAAATCAATATCATGATTTTGACCGTGATGAGAATAATCCCATCGCCAAAGAGGTGTATGCACATCTCATCGATTGGCTAATCCTTTCATAACTCTAGGACACACCATGCATGCAACACCTTGCCCCTGTCAATCTAAACTGACCTATGCCAAATGCTGCCTCCCTTTCCATGATGGCAGTGATTACCCTACGGATGCCGAAACCCTAATGCGCAGCCGCTATAGCGCTTATGTCTTCAATTTATGGGATTATTTAACATTGACTTGGCATTCTAGTACTTGCCCAACGGATTTTGAAGGTTCTGAAGTGATTCAATGGCTAGGACTTAAAGTGATCAAGAGTTATCACGATGATGCTTTGAATGAAGCGTTTGTGGAGTTTGTGGCACGTTATAAAGACCCTGCGAATCATGGGCGTGCCGATAAAATTCATGAACTCAGCCGCTTTGTCCATGAACATGAACGTTTGGTGTACATCGATGGCATTTTCTTAAAATAGTTACTCCATCGCACTGTTACGAACTCGCTTAAAACGGGCAAATCTTGGTTTGCCATGCTTTGTCCAACCATTGTGAACAAATGCGATCGTTGTGCCAATCGCTGGCGGATGCGCTCTAAGTTCATCCGTCAATCCTGAACCCACATAAATTTCTGATCCATCACTCAATTGAACGCGCAGTGATCCAACCAGCCCGGCATATTTACCTTTGCCTGGCTTATAACCCACCACCACACCTTTTCCTTCATCGTAGGGTTTGACCTTCAACAGATGATTAACGCGCCCGGCACCATAAAAAGCATCTTGATGATGCAGCATCAAACCCTCCCCACCATGAGCCACCACTTCGTTTAAGCGCTGCATTAATGCATCTTTTGTGGGAATGATCTCTTGAGGAATCATTTTGACATGTGGCGCATTGAGCGAAGGAATGTATTCACGCATTTTAGCCACGCGCTCATGAAATGGCGCCTGCATTGCAGGCAGATCAAAAATCATATATTGAATGTCACGCCAGCCTTCAGGATTAGATGTGCCATTTAAAACACTGGCCAGTTCATCAAAACGGCCACGCCCCATCCATAATTCGCCATCTAAGGGTTCTGTGCCCAATGCTTCAGTGAACCAATCAGGCGCTTGATAGGCATAGCCAGTTTTACTTTTCAGGGTTTTACCATCCCAATATCCACGAAAACCATCGAGTTTTTCGCTAAGATAATAATGGCTCAGATCAATGTCCATGTCTGACTGATAATATTGCCCATGCTGCAAAGGCTGCCCTGCCAATGTCATGTTGCTCAGTAAAATATAGATGCCCAATAAAAAACTTAAAGAGATTGATCGATTCATCAATAGTGCTCCAGCATTCTGATGGATATGATCATAACGATAATTTTAAGGCTGGAAAATTAATAATTTTTATCTTAGATTCAGCATGCTTTAACCCACACTCTTCAAACTAGACCATCGGATGATGGTTATTTTTTTTAGACAAATGAAAAAGCCCTCTTCGCTTGAAGAGGGCTATTCATGTTAGGCCCTGGAGATGACCTACTTTCACATGGGGAGGCCCCACACTATCATCGGCGCAGCTACGTTTCACTTCTGAGTTCGGAATGG